>NZ_JBEXFB010000002.1:0-643825 GCF_040606575.1 Streptomyces sp. NPDC005402 | reverse complement strand
GGGTTGGGGGGGGTGGCGGGGGGGGGGGGGGGGGGGTGCCGGCCCTGGGTCCGGCGGCTCGGCTGCTTCAGAGGGGCTCGGTACCGGACGCCGGCCGCTGCGGGCGGGCACCCCCCACCCCGTCCCCTTCCCGCCGTACGCGGCTCACGGCCCGCCGTGGCGGCTCAGCCCACCTCGCGGCCGTACGCGCGCAGGGTCTGCAGGGCCTCGATGGTCACCATGGGGCGTGTTTCGCGAGCGGTGGTGGGGGCCCACTGGCGTCGGCGGACCGGCCAGCCGCCGTCCTCCTGCTGTTCGGCCGCGAGGAAGTCCAGCGAACGGGACATCTCGTCGTCCGTGAACCACGCGCGCGCGAGGGAGCCCGGCGTCTTCGCGTAGTCGTGCGGGAAGTGGTGCTCGTCCGGGGCGTAGCCGGGGGTGACGGGGAACGCGCCGAGGTTCGAGGGATCCAGTGCGGCCAGGCGTTGCTCGCGGACCAGGCGGCCGAGGCGGTCGGCGGTCGCCTGCGCGCGCCCGCGGTCGGGGGCGGAGTCCAGGAAGGTCAGGGCGGCCTGGATCTCGTCCGGATGGGACACCCGGAGGGAGTCCACCGCCTGCCAGCAGAAGTCCGTGGCCCGGAACAGCCAGGCGTGCCACACCTCGTTGCGGTGCAGCAGACCGACCACGGGGCCGGTGGTGAGCAGGTCGCTCGGCGGGGCGTCCACGACCGGCAGGAAGGGGGCCGTCGGGTAGCCGCGCTGGGCGGGAGTGACCGCGGGAAGGGCGCCGTCCGGGGTGGACACGGAGGTGAGATAGCGGCACACGCGCTCCACGCGCTGTCCGCCGCAGCGTACGACGGCGTCCAGCACCCGCAGGGCGCGAGCGGTGTGCAGGGGCTGGCTGACCGGACCGCGCAGATCGGGCTCCAGGGCGTGGCCGTAGCCGCCGTCCGCGTTGCGGTAGGCGTCCAGGGCCGTCTCCACCGGGTCGGGGCCGCCGTTCAGGAAGTGGTACGCGAACAGACGCTGTTCCAGCACACGCGCGGTGAGCCAGACGAAGTGCTCGGCGCGGAAGAGCGGGGAGTGCGCCGGTGGCGTCTGGGGTGGGGAAGCTCCTGTTTCGGGCATGCGTCAGACCGTAGGGTGGAAAGCGGTCTCGGCAAGCGGTCCCGGTCCAGGCCACCCCCAGGGGCGGGATACTGGAGTCATGCGGTTGACGGTCTTCTGGCAGCGGATGGCGGAACACTTCGGTCCGAGGTACGCCGACACCTTCGCGCGCGATCATGTGATGACGGAGCTCGGTGGGCGCACGGTGCACGAGGCCCTGGACGCGGGCTGGGACGCCAAGGACGTGTGGCGTGTGGTGTGCACCGTGATGAACGTTCCGGGCGAGCGGCACTGAGACGGCGTGGACATTCCGGGGAGACGTTGCGACCGGGCGTGAATATCTCCCGAAAGCGGCACTGATCGGTCACGAAGATCGCAGGACGGCAGCCATTGTCAGTCAGGTGGGCGAGACTTGCTCCGTGGCACCCACTGACGAGTCCGGGCAGGCAGCCCAGCACGCATCTCCGCTCGGCGCGACGCCCCCCACGCGGCCCCCGGCCGACGGCGCCGGGCCGAACGCCCGCATGCCGCGCTGGCTGCCGCGTGCCATGGTGCTCGCGCTCGCCCTCATCGCCGTGTTCCAGTTCGGCAGTTGGGCCTTCCATCAGCTGATAGGCCTGCTGACCAACATTCTCATCGCGTTCTTCCTGGCTCTGGCCATCGAACCCGCGGTGAGCAAGATGGCCGCGCGGGGCATGCGCAGGGGGCTCGCCGCCTTCTTCGTCTTCTTCGGTGTGCTGATCGTGACCGCCGGCTTCGTCACGCTGCTCGGGTCCATGCTCGCGGGCCAGATCATCAAGATCGTCGAGGATTTCCCGGACTACCTCGACTCCGTCATCGCCTGGATCAACGGGCACTTCCACACCGAGCTGAAGCGGCTGGACGTCCAGGAGGGGCTGCTGCGCTCCGACTGGCTGCGCAACTACGTGCAGAACAGCGCCAGCGGCGTCCTGGACATCTCCGCCCAGGTTCTGGGTGGCCTCTTCCAGCTTCTGACGATCGGGCTGTTCTCGTTCTACTTCGCCGCGGACGGCCCGCGGCTGCGCCGCGCGATCTGCTCCGTCCTGCCACCCGCCCGCCAGGCCGAGGTGCTGCGCGCGTGGGAGATCGCCGTGGACAAGACCGGCGGCTACATCTACTCGCGCGGTCTGATGGCGCTCGTCTCCGGAGTCGCGCACTTCGTCCTGCTCCAGGCCCTGGACGTGCCGTACGCGCCCGTGCTCGCCGTGTGGGTCGGCCTGGTCTCGCAGTTCATCCCGACCATCGGCACCTATCTCGCGGGCGCTCTGCCCATGCTGATCGCCTTCACGGTCGATCCCTGGTACGCGCTGTGGGTACTGGTCTTCGTGGTGATCTACCAGCAGTTCGAGAACTACGTGCTCCAGCCCAAGCTGACCTCGAAGACCGTCGACATCCACCCCGCGGTCGCCTTCGGCTCGGTCATCGCGGGCACCGCCCTCCTCGGCGCGGTCGGCGCCCTGATCGCCATCCCGGCCGTCGCCACCTTGCAGGCGTTCCTGGGGGCGTACGTGAAGCGGTACGACGTCACCGACGACCCGCGTGTGCACGGGCACCGGAAGCGGGGCGAGGGACCTTCGCCGGTCACGCGCGTGCGTGCCCTGTGGGAGCGGCGGCGGCCGGGGACGCAGGACTCCACCGACGACGGCTCGTCCTGAGGACGCCGGGTTCAGTAGGTGACGGCGGCCCACACCGCAGCGCCGATGACGGCCGTGACGTAGGAGCCGATCGCCGCGTACAGGAGTCGTCGCCGTAGCGACTCGCTCCACGGCGTGCGCGAGAGCAGCCAGGCCAGTGCGGGCAGGACCAGGACCGCGTGCAGGCTCACGCCGTGCAGCGGCTTGAGCGGGGCGGTCGAGTGGTAGGCCGCCTCCTGGTGGCCGGTGCGGGTGAGGACGACACCGCGCGCGATCATCGCGGCGCCCGAGGCGAGTGCGACGAGCAGGATCGCGAACCCCGACCGCACCGCGAGGTCCATCCCTGCCGGACCCGAGGGCCGGTGGCGGAAGGAGGCGGCCGCGAACACCGTCAGCAGCACCACCAGGACGCCGCCGCCCACCGCGAGCGTCATGGACACCGCCGTGTCGAAGGGCGTCTCCATGTCGAGGTGCGAGGGCACCCCGCGCCACGCCTGGAGGGTGATGCCGACGACCTCCACCGCACAGTCGGCCGCGAACACCGCGAGCAGCAGGGTGCGCAGCCGGGGGCCGACGCGCAGATACGACGTGACCCAGGTGACCGCGATCAGGGTCACTCCGAAGGACACCCCGAACGTGACCGGCTTGCGCCAGGAGACCGGTCCGTCCCAGGGGCCGCCGTCCACGGCGAACACCACCAGGTGCGCGAGCCCGGAGAGGACCAGGAGGAGACCGGCGGAGTGGCAGAGACGCTCCACGCGGCGTGCGTCGCGGGTCCGTGGCGCCGACGTCCGTGTCGGCTCCGCGGGCGCTTTCGTGAGGGCCGGATCCATCAGTGCCGTGCTCCCCTCCGGGCCAGGGTGGCCACGGCTCCGGCGATCACCAGGGCGGAGAGGGCGACGAGTTCGGCGACCGTCGAGGCGATGAGCGCGGTGTCCCCCGAGGAGAGATGGTCGCCGGTGTTCGGGGTCAGGATCGCGCCCACACCGATGAACAGGCCGACGCCGAGGGCGAGTGCGGTCGTCCAGCCGTTCGTGCGCCAGGTCAGCAGGCCCGCCGCCACGAGCGGGATGACGAGACCCGGCGGCACGGTGGGATAGTCCGCGCCGGTGGCGATCTGGCCCGCTATGGACGCGGCCAGCAGGAGCAGCGCGGACAGGGTCGCGATCACGGCGGGGTGACGCGACGTCCGGCTGTCACGCCGGTGGGTGGTCGAGGTCGTCTCTCGGGTGCTCGGCGTGGTCTCCATGCCACAAGACTCGCGAGTACGGGCCGTCCGGTCGTCGTACCGTCGAAGGCACCTGAAGTACACCGCGGGAAGTAGGCGAAGGGGTCGGAGGAAGCCGCCGGAGCCTGCCGCAGGGAGTGTCCCGGGTGCCGCGTGGTGCGCTTGACACGAAAATCGAACATCCATTCATATGGAAGCTCCGGCGAAGCTGACAACGGGCGTTTCGGCGGGGTTTGCATGGAGAAGTCCCGGAGTTATCCACAGGCCGGGCGGGCATCGGGGCCCATTGTCAGTGGCAGGCGTTAGCGTCTTTGACGTGAAGCGATCGACTCAAGCAAATCGGGTGGAACCCATGGCAGGAACCGACCGCGAGAAGGCGTTGGACGCCGCGCTCGCACAGATTGAACGGCAGTTCGGCAAGGGCGCGGTCATGCGCATGGGCGAGCGGCCGAACGAGCCCATCGAGGTCATCCCCACCGGGTCGACCGCACTCGACGTCGCGCTCGGCGTCGGTGGCATCCCGCGCGGCCGAGTGGTGGAGGTGTACGGACCGGAGTCCTCCGGCAAGACGACCCTCACGCTGCACGCGGTGGCGAACGCGCAGAAGGCCGGTGGCCAGGTCGCCTTCATCGACGCGGAGCACGCCCTGGACCCCGAGTACGCGAAGAAGCTCGGCGTCGACATCGACAACCTGATCCTGTCCCAGCCGGACAACGGCGAGCAGGCTCTGGAGATCGTGGACATGCTGGTCCGCTCCGGCGCTCTCGACCTCATCGTCATCGACTCCGTCGCCGCGCTCGTGCCGCGTGCGGAGATCGAGGGCGAGATGGGCGACAGCCACGTCGGTCTGCAGGCCCGCCTGATGAGCCAGGCCCTGCGGAAGATCACCAGCGCTCTCAACCAGTCCAAGACCACCGCGATCTTCATCAACCAGCTCCGCGAGAAGATCGGCGTGATGTTCGGGTCCCCCGAGACCACGACCGGTGGCCGGGCGCTGAAGTTCTACGCCTCGGTGCGCATGGACATCCGCCGCATCGAGACCCTGAAGGACGGCACGGACGCGGTCGGCAACCGCACCCGGGTCAAGGTCGTCAAGAACAAGGTCGCGCCGCCCTTCAAGCAGGCCGAGTTCGACATCCTCTACGGCCAGGGCATCAGCCGCGAGGGCGGTCTGATCGACATGGGCGTGGAGCACGGCTTCGTCCGCAAGGCCGGCGCCTGGTACACGTACGAGGGCGACCAGCTCGGCCAGGGCAAGGAGAACGCGCGCAACTTCCTGAAGGACAACCCCGACCTGGCCAACGAGATCGAGAAGAAGATCAAGGAGAAGCTGGGCGTCGGGGTACGGCCCGTGGAGCCTGCCGCGGAGCCGGGTGCGGACGCAGCGGTCTCCGCCGCCGCGGACGACGCCGCGAAGGTGCCGGCTCCGGCTGCCGCGAAGGTGACGAAGGCCAAGGCTCCGGCCGCCAAGAGCTGATCCTGTGACACGGCGAACCGACTGGGCCGAGGACGAGGACGCTCCGCGAGGGTGGGGCGGAAGAGGCGACGGGGGTTCTGCCGGGCTGGGCGGGGACGGTACGGGGCACGGAGCGGACGGGGGACACGGCCGTTCGGTGTCATACGGCGACGGAGTGTTCGGCGACGACTCGGCGCACGGCGCCGGTCCGTCCCACCGCGGCGGCCGTTCCCACAGTGACGGTGGGACGTACGGCGACGGTGGGCCGAGCGGCGACGACTCCGTTGACGGGGCGGCACATGGTTCCGGGGCGTTCGGCCGGAGCTCGCGTCGAGGCGGCGGAGCACCTGGCGCGGGCGGTTCCCGTGGGCGTCGGCAGCGCCGACGTGGCTTCGGGGAATCGCCCGGTGAGGACGGAGGCGGCCCCTCCTTGTCGAGGGCCGAGGCGGGGGAACCTCCGGCGGACCCGGTGGAGCGGGCGCGGGCGATCTGTCTGCGCCTGCTCACCGGGACCCCGCGCACGCGCAAGCAACTCGCCGACGCCCTGCGCAAGCGGGAGATCCCGGACGACGCCGCCGAGGAGGTGCTGTCGCGGTTCGAGGAGGTCGGGCTGATCAACGACAGCGCGTTCGCGGACGCCTGGGTGGAGTCCCGGCACCACGGCCGGGGACTCGCCCGGCGAGCGCTCGCCCAGGAGCTGCGCACCAAGGGCGTCGACTCCACGCTGATCGACGTGGCCGTCTCGCAGCTCGACTCCGAGCAGGAGGAGTCGACGGCCCGCGAGCTCGTCGACCGCAAGCTGCGCGCGACTCGTGGCCTCGACCGTGACAAGAGACTGCGCCGCCTCGCGGGCATGCTCGCCCGCAAGGGCTACTCCGAGGGGATGGCCCTGCGGGTGGTCCGGCAGGCGCTGGAGGCGGAGGGGGAGGAGACGGAGTTCCTCGGCGACGAGGGGTTCTGAAACTACGACCGGGAGGCGGGGCGCTCACTGCCAGTCCTCCGGCCGCTCCACGTGCTCCAGCCGGAGGATCTGGCCCGTGCGGCTGTAGCGGCGGATCTGGGGGAGGGGCGGGTAATAGGCGTGCACGGAGATCGCGTGGACCTCGGTGGACTCGTTGAGGACCTCGTGGACGTGGTGCTGTCCGAAGGAACGTCCCTTGCCGGTCGGCAGCCGGCGCTCGCGGTCCACGTCGTCGGAGAGTTCGAGGGTCTTCCAGCCGTCGGCGGGCAGCCGGGCGGCGAGGGAGTTCTCCTTGAGTTCACCGGCCGCGGTGATGAAGGCGCCCACCGACTCGGCGTGGTCGTGCCAGCCGGTGCCGGTGCCGGGCGGCCAGCCGATCAGCCAGGCCTCGCTGCCGCCGGGCCCCTCCAGGCGCACCCAGGTGCGGCCCTCGGGGTCGAGCGGGAGCGAGTCGATCAGCTCGGTGTCGGCGGCGGTGCGCCGTACGAAGTCGAGGAGTTCGGCCTGGGTGGGCGGCGCGACGGAGGAGACCGAGGGGAAGGCGGGGGAGACAGACACGGGTACCGTCCTGAGAAGAGTTCGCGAGAGCGCGCCGTCGCACAGGAGCGGCACGCGGGGAAGGGAAGAGGCGAATTCAGCAGGACGGGCGACACACGCAGCCCGCATAGCGGACGAGGTCCATATGGACCCTCCGCCACAGGCGCACACAGGTGTCGGTCACGCTCGGAGTACACCATGAGGCCGACGGCCGTTTCAACTCACTGTCACTATGCGGACGCACAGTGACAGTGAGCACGTCAATGCGAGCCGGCTCCCGCGTTCGCCTCGGCCTTCGCGGGAGGCCCGCCGAGCGCCGTCTCGGCTGCCGAGTACAGGTCGGCCGGGCGAACCCCGCTCAACGCCGTGACCAGGTGACCGTCGGGGCGTACGAGCAGGACCGTGTGCGGGGCCGCGCCCGGGTACTCCTCGGCGACCAGGAGCTCGGCGGAGTGCGGCAGCGCGGTCACCGCCGCGGCCAGGCGGGGCATGATTCCGGCGGTCACCCAGTGCTTGCGCTCCCACACCCCGGTGCCCGGCGCGACCAGGACGACGAGCAGCGCGCCGCGGCCGAGCCGCTCGCGCAGTCGTACGAACGAGCCGTCCTCGGCGGTGACCCGCACATCCGTGACCGACTCCCCCGGGAGCGTGTCGACGGGTACCTCTCCTTCGAGGTGGCGAGGCGCGAGGGGCGAGTCGGCGTACCCCCCCGGCGCGCCGAGCGGGCCGCGTCCCAGATGACCGTCGGTGAGCAAGGCGTCGTGGCCGCGGGCCGAGCCGGGGACCACCGAGCGCAGCCCCCCGCCGCCGCGCAGCAGCGGCAGCGCCTGGTCGGCGGCGCGCAGCCGCCCGGCGACGACCGCGCGCCGCTCGGCCTGGTAGCTGTCGAGCAGCGCCTCGTGCGGGCCGTGGTGCCAGGCCAGGGCCAGTTTCCAGGCGAGGTTGTCGGCGTCCCTGAGGCCCTCGTCGAGCCCCTGTGTGCCGAGCGCCCCGAGGCAGTGCGCCGCGTCCCCGGCGAGAAAGACCCGCCCTGCGCGCCAGCGGCGGGCCAGCCGGTGGTGCACGGTGTGGACGCCAGTGTCGAGGAGTTCGTACGGCGGTGTCGAACCGCCCGTCCAGCCCGCGAGGGTCTCCCGGACGCGGGTCACCAGGAGCTCGGGCGTGACCAGGTCCTTGCCCGGCGGCAGCAGCCAGTCAAGGCGCCACACACCCTCGGGGAGAGGGCGGGCGGTGATCTCCCCGGCGGAGGGTCCGGACGTCCGCCACGGCGGCATCCGGTGCAGCAACGCCCGGTCCTCCCAGGGGAGTTCGGTGCGCAGGGCGGCGACCGCGTGGCGTTCCACGGCCGTCCGGCCCGGGAAGCGGATGTCCTCCAGCTTGCGGACGGTGGAGCGCGGGCCGTCGCAGCCGACCAGATAACTCCCGCGCCACCACGTGCCCTTGGGGCCGCGGGTATGGGCGGTGACGCCCGAGGGCTCCTGTTCGATGGTGTCGAGACGGCTGTCCGAGGCGAGCTTGACCAGCCGTTCCTCGGCGAGGGCGGCGCGCAGGGCGCCGGTCAGGACGTGTTGGGCGAGGTGCAGGGGGGCGTCCTCAGCCTCCTCGAAGTCGACCTCGCGCATCACCTGCTTGCGGCGCATCGACCGCCATCCGGCCCAGTGCACACCCAGTTCGGTGACCGGCATTCCGGCCAGCCGGGACATGAGGGCCGCGGTGTCCTCGTGCAGTACGGCGGTGCGGGCCAGGCGGGGTTCCTCCTTGCCCGGTCCCTCGTCGAGAACCACGGAAGGAACCTCCTGACGCGCCAGCGCCAGGGCGAGCGTGAGCCCGACGGGCCCCGCTCCGACGATGATCACCGGGTCCACGGCGCGGCGCCCCCTGCCCGCGGCGGAGTCCCGGGAAACGTAGGGGAACAGGAGGTTGGAGCAGGGTGCACGATCACAGAACGTATGCAACCCATTGCCGGTGCTTGCGTCAAGTGACGGAGGGCAGTGGCGATCATGCCACTGCCCTCCGTGTCGTCCGGGCGGACGGCTCACCCCACTTGACCGACCGTCAGAATCCGCCGCCGGTGTTCTCGCCGGTCCCGAAGGCGCCGCCCACCGCCGCCGGGTTGACCTCCACCGTGTCCTCGCCCAGCACCGCCCCCGTGCTCTTCTTGCTGCGCCGCAGCCTCTTCTCCAGCCAGCTCGCGAAGCTGGTGAGGATGAAGTTCAGGATGATGTAGACGATCGCGACGACGATGAAGCTGGGGATGACGTTGGCGTAGTTGGCCGCCAGGGTCTGGCGGCCGTTGAGCAGCTCGGTGAAGCCGAGCATCACGCCGCCCAGCGCGGTGTCCTTCACGATGACGACCAGCTGGCTGACGATGGCCGGCAGCATCGCGGTGACCGCCTGCGGCAGCAGGATGCTGGTCATCGTCTGGCCCTTGCGCAGACCGACCGCGTAGGCCGCCTCCGTCTGCCCCCTGGGCAGCGAGAGAATGCCGGCCCGCACGATCTCGGCGAGCACCGACGCGTTGTAGAGCACCAGGCCGGTGACGACGGCGTACAGGGGGCGTTCCTCGCTGCTGATGTTCAGGGAGGAACGGACGTAGAGCTCATTGGCGAACAGCATCAGCAGCAGGACCGGGATGGCCCGGAAGAACTCGACCACCGTGCCGGCCACGCCCCGCACCCAGGCGTGGTCGGACATGCGGGCGATACCGAAGACCGCACCCAGCGGAAGGGCGATCACCATCGAGATCGCCGCGGCCTTGAGGGTGTTGGCGAGGCCGGGCAGGAGGTAGGTCGTCCAGGCCTCGCCGGTGGTGAAGGGCTCCCAGAGGCTCCACTCCAGCTGGTTCTTGTCGTCCATCATCCGCCACACCCACCACAGCAGGAGGGCGAGCAGGAGGGTGAAGACGATCGACAGCAGGACGTTGCGCCGTTTGGCGCGGGGTCCCGGAGTGTCGTAGAGGACCGAGCTCATCGCTTCACCGCCAGTCGCTTGCTCAACCAGCCCAGGAAGAGGCCGGTGGGCAGGGTCAGTACCACGAAACCGAAGGCGAAGACCGCGCCGATGAGCAGCGTCTGAGCCTCGTTCTCGATCATTTCCTTCATGAGGTACGCGGCCTCGCCCACACCGATCGCGGCCGCCACCGTGGTGTTCTTCGTCAGCGCGATCAGGACGTTGGCCAGCGGGCCGATGACCGAGCGGAAGGCCTGCGGCAGCACGATGAGGCGCAGGGTCTGGCTGAAGTTCAGCCCGATCGCGCGGGCCGCCTCGGCCTGGCCGAGCGGCACGGTGTTGATGCCGGAGCGGATCGCCTCGCAGACGAAGGCGGCGGTGTAGACGATGAAACCGAGGATGGCCAGCCGGAAGCTCATGACCTTCACGTCGTCGCCCGCACCCAGCGTGATGCGGAAGATGTCGGCGAGGCCGAGGGAGGTGAAGACGATGATGACCGTCAGGGGGATGTTGCGGACGATGTTGACGTAGGCCGTGCCGAAGCCGCGCATCAGCGGGACGGGGCTGACCCGCATCGCGGCCAGCAGGGTGCCCCAGACGAGGGCGCCGATGCCGGAGAAGAAGGTCAGCTTCACCGTCATCCAGAAGGCGCCCCACAGACTCGGGTCGTCATAGTCTGAAATAAAGTCGAACACGATCTCCCGCGCTTCCGGGTGTGTGGCGGAGGTATGAGGGGGCGCGACGCGCCGCCGCCCTGATCGCGGCGGGCGGTGGCGCCCCGGTGGATCCCTGCACGCAGACGCTCCGCTGGGCGGTCAGCGTCTGCCGGTGGTCGGCCGCAGGCTCGCTGTGGCGCGTCGCGCGGTTCCCCGCGCCCCTTCCGGGGCGCGGCCGAACCGCGGTCGCGACGCCGCGCCGGTGGATTCCTGAGTTACTTGACGATGACGCCGATCTTCGGAGCGGGCTCGTTCTTGTAGCCGGCCGGGCCGAAGTTCTTGTCGACCGCCTTCTGCCAGGAGCCGTCGCTGACCATCTTCTCCAGGGCCTTGTTGATCTTGTTGACGGTGGCGGTGTCGCCCTTCTTCACACCGATGCCGTAGTTCTCGTTGCTCAGCTTGAGACCGGCGAGCTTGAACTGGCCCTTGTACTTGTCCTGGGCAGCGAAGCCCGCGAGGATCGAGTCGTCCGTGGTCAGCGCGTCGACGGCGCCGCTCTGGAGGCCGGCGATGCACTCCGAGTAACCGGAGTACTCACGCAGCTGCGCCTTCGGGGCGAAGTCGTCGTGGACGTTCTGCGCCGAGGTGGAGCCGGTCACGGAACACAGCTTCTCGCCGTTGAGGTCCGTGGCCTCGCTGATCTTGGAGTCCTTCTTGACCAGCAGGTCCTGGTGGGCCAGCAGGTACGGGCCGGCGAAGTCGACCTTCTTCTTGCGCTCGTCGTTGATCGAGTAGGTGGCCGCGATGAACTTCACGTCGTTGCGGGCGAGCGCGTTCTCACGGTCGGCACTCTTGGTCTCGACCCAGTCGATCTGGTTCGCGTCGTAGCCGAGCTGCTTGGCCACGTACGTCGCCACGTCCACGTCGAATCCGGAGAAGGACCCGTCGGGCTTCTTCAGACCGAGGCCGGGCTGGTCGAACTTGATACCGATCTTGATGTTGCCACCGCCGCCGGAACCCGAGCCGGAGCCTTCGTCCTTGCTGTCGCCGCCGCAGGCGGTCGCGGACAGCGCGAGGGCGATAACGGCGGCCGAGGCGGCGGTGACCTTGCGGAGCTTCATGGTGAACATCCTTTGGGTGGTGAAGAGATGAGAGCCGTCGGTGGTCGATCCGGGTGGCACGTCAGTGGTGCAGGATCTTCGACAGGAAGTCCTTGGCGCGGTCGCTGCGCGGATTGCTGAAGAACTGGTCGGGCGCAGCCTCCTCGACGATCCGTCCGTCCGCCATGAACACCACGCGGTTTGCAGCCGATCGTGCGAAACCCATCTCGTGCGTGACGACGATCATTGTCATGCCGTCGCGGGCGAGCTGCTGCATGACCTCCAGCACCTCGTTGATCATCTCGGGGTCGAGCGCCGACGTGGGCTCGTCGAAGAGCATGACCTTGGGGTCCATCGCCAGGGCCCGGGCGATGGCGACACGCTGCTGCTGACCGCCGGACAGCTGGGCGGGGTACTTGTCCGCCTGCGTGGCGACGCCGACCCGGTCGAGCAGGGCGCGCGCCTTCTCCTCGGCCTTCTTCTTGTCGGCCTTGCGCACCTTGATCTGGCCCAGCATCACGTTCTCGAGCACGGTCTTGTGCGCGAAGAGGTTGAAGGACTGGAAGACCATGCCGACGTCGGCGCGCAGCCGGGCCAGTTCCTTGCCCTCCTGCGGCAGCGGCTTGCCGTCGATGACGATCGAACCCGTGTCGATCGTCTCCAGGCGGTTGATGGTGCGGCACAGGGTGGACTTCCCGGACCCGGAGGGCCCGATGACCACGACGACCTCGCCGCGGGCGATCGTCAAGTCGATGTCCTGGAGTACGTGCAACGCGCCGAAATGCTTGTTGACGCTCTTCAGGACGACCAGTTCGTCGGTCGCGGCCACGTCTTCCTTGGCCACCGATACTTCGGTCATCGCTCTCTGGCTCCGTCCTCCTCGGTTTCGGAGGACAGTAGTGACCCCATGCGACCAGCGTCATCAGTCTTGAGGGGAATCTGAGCATCACGATCCGATAGCAATCGGACACGTGTCGTAGCACTTGCGACCTGTGGGCATATCGGCCGGGTAACGGAACCCCGGCGCAACCGGAACCCTCTTGACGCTGTCCTCATCCATCAGCATGACTGCACGGTGCGCACGCGCACGTGTGTACGCACAGTTGTACCTGTTCATTGCATATTCGGATAGTACGTCCGATGGATCAAAGGGGGCCGGGGTGAGACTTCTCCTCGTCGAGGACGACAACCACGTGGCCGCCGCGCTGTCCGCGGTGCTCGCCCGGCACGGTTTCGCCGTCACGCACGCCCGCAGCGGCGAGGAGGCACTCCAGGCGCTCGTCCCGGAGGTCGACGGCTTCGGGGTCGTCCTCCTCGACCTCGGTCTGCCGGACCAGGACGGGTACGAGGTGTGCGGCAAGATCCGCAAGCGCACCAGCACCCCGGTGATCATGGTCACCGCGCGCTCCGACGTCCGCTCCCGCATCCACGGGCTGAACCTCGGCGCCGACGACTACGTGGTCAAGCCGTACGACACGGGGGAGCTCCTCGCCCGCATCCATGCCGTCAGCCGGCGCACCGTCCACGAGGACGCGTCCGGCGGCGGGGACACCGCGCTGGTCCTCGGTGCCGTACGCATCGAGCTGCCGACCCGCAAGGTCACCGTGGACGGCACGGTCGTTCAGCTCACCCGCAAGGAGTTCGACCTCCTCGCGCTGCTCGCCCAGCGGCCCGGTGTGGTCTTCCGGCGGGAGCAGATCATCAGCGAGGTCTGGCGCACCAGTTGGGAGGGCACCGGACGCACGCTGGAGGTCCATGTGGCGTCCCTGCGCGCGAAGCTGCGGATGCCCGCGCTGATCGAGACGGTGCGGGGGGTCGGGTACCGGTTGGTGGCGCCGGGGGTGTGAGAGGGCCCGCGCCGGGCGCGGGGTGGCGCCTTGGGGCGTGGGGCTCAGCGGCTGCTGTGGGGTTCTGGGTGAAGGCGGGGCGAGAAGCTGTGCGAGGCTCAGGGGGAGGGATTCGGGTCGGGCGAGGGACGGTGGCTGTGGACGCGGGTGAGCGGGGCGGCAAGGATGCCCGCGTGTGCGGCGGTGGCCGGGGGCAGCTCGCCGCGAGGGGCCGGGGTGGTCCGGGTGACCGCGGTCGGACGTGCCGGGGGGCGGTACGGCTGAGGCCGGGCGCGGGCGGGAACCCGAAGCGCAGCTTCTGTGTGTGCCGTGTGGTCGTGGTGTCGCACGGGCGTACTCGGGTGAGCCGTGTGGCCGTCGTGTCGCACGGGAGTACTCGCGTGTGCCGGGGCTCGCGGCTTCGGGCCGGGGCGTAGGCGGGGCCCGTGCGTACCCGTCTTCTTCCGCTGCTCATCGTCCTCATGGCCGCCGTGCTGCTGGCCCTGGGGGTGCCGCTCGCCATCGGTGTGGCCTCCGCGCAGCAGCAGAAGGTCGTCGTCGACCGGATCGACGACACCGCGCACTTCGCCGCGCTCGCCCAGTTCGTCACCGACGCCTCCGACGAGCGCTTGGAGACCCTGGAGAGTGAACTCGCCAGCTACTACAAGGTCTACGGCATCCGCGTCGGTGTCTTCTACGACGGCGACGTACCCATGGCCACGGCGCCCCGCGGGTGGTTCCTCCCCCGGGAGGGCGAGGTGCGTGACGCGTTCGGTGAGGCCCTGCTCAGCCGCCGCAGCCAGGACCCCAAGCAGGTGTGGCCCTGGCAGCGGGGCCGGCTGGTCGTCGCCTCTCCGGTGATCCGGGACGGCGACGTCGTCGCGGTCGTCGTCACCGACTCGCCCACCGGACCCATGCGTTCGCGGATCCTGCAGGACTGGCTCGTCATCTTCGCGGGCGAACTCGCCGCCATGCTGCTGGCCGTGGGCGCCGCGCTACGGCTGACCGGGTGGGTGCTGAGACCTGTGCGGGTCCTCGACGCCACCACCCACTCGATCGCGAGCGGAGCCCTGAAGTCCCGGGTCGCGGTCGCCGGGGGGCCGCCCGAACTCAGGCGCCTGGCCCGCTCGTTCAACGAGATGGCGGACAACGTCGAGGACGTGTTGGAGCAGCAGCGGGCCTTCGTCGCCGACGCCTCGCACCAGTTGAGGAATCCGCTCGCCGCACTGCTGCTGCGTATCGAACTGCTCGCCTTCGAACTCCCCGAGGGCAACCCCGAGATCGCCTCCGTGCAGGCGGAGGGCAAACGGCTGGCCCAGGTCCTCGACGACCTCCTCGACCTCGCGCTCGCCGAGCACACCGAGGCGGATCTGAAAGTCACCGACATCGGCGAACTCACCGCCGAGCGGGTCGCCGCCTGGACACCCACCGCCGAGTCCAAGGGAGTGCGGTTGGTGGGGAGTTGCCCGCCCACCACCGCCTGGGCCGACCCCGTGACCCTCTCCAGCGCCCTCGACGCGGTCATCGACAACGCGCTCAAGTTCACGCCGGAGGACGAGACGGTCGAGGTCACGGTCGCCGCGGACGGGGACACCTCGACGGTCGTCGTCGCCGACCGCGGACCCGGGCTCACCGACGAGGAACTCGCGCGTGTCGGCGACCGGTTCTGGCGCAGCGGGCGGCATCAGAACATCAAGGGGTCCGGTCTCGGACTGTCCATCTCGCGGGCACTGCTGGCCGCGGGGGGCGGCGCGATCTCGTACGGCCACCACGAGCCGCACGGCCTGGTGGTGACCGTGTCCGTGCCCCGCAGCCGTCCTACGGCTTGACCGAGCGGTAGTAGCGGCGGGCACCCTCGTGGAGGGGGACCGGGTCGGTGTAGATCGCCGTGCGTACGTCCACCAGCTGGGCCGAGTGGACGTCGTGGCCGATGCCGTCCCTGCTCTTGATCACGGTCCGGGTGAGCCACTCGGTGAGCTTGACGTCCATGTCCTTGCGGGTGATCAGCAGGTTGGAGACGGCCATGGTCGGGACGGTCCTGCCGTTCTGGACGGACGGGTACGCCGACGCCGGCATGTTGGTGGCGCGGTAGTAGCGGGTGGGCTCGCCCTCGGCGTGCAGCTTCGCCACGAGGGAGGGTTCGATCGGGACGAAACGGAACGCGGAGCGTTCGGCCAGCTGCTTCAGACCGTCGGTGGGCAGACCGCCGGACCAGAAGAACGCGTCCAGTCCGTGGCCGAGGAGCTTGGGGCCGGTGTCGATGCCCTCGGCCCTCGGCTGGATGTCCTTGTCCGGGTCGATGCCGGCGGCGTTGAGCACGCGGTCCGCTATCAGTCGTACGCCGGAGTTGGCGACGCCGATGGAGACGCGCTTGCCCTTCAGGTCGGCCACGGTGCGGATCTCCGAGTCGGCGGGGACGACGAGCTGTACGTAGTCGTCGTAGAGGCGGGCCACGCCGCGGAGGCGGTCGGCGCCCGGGTCGCCGTTCTGCTGGTAGGTCTCCACGGCGTCGGCCGCGGCGATGGCGAAGTCGGACTTTCCGATCGCCACGAGTCTGACGTTCTCCTGGGAGCCCGCGCTGGTCTCCAGCTTCACCTTCAGGTCCGGCATGTCCTTGTGGATCTCGTTGCGGAGGAGCTCGCCGTACTTCTGGTAGACGCCTGCCTTGGTGCCCGTGCTGAAGGTGATCGTGCCGGTCGGGGGGCTCTCACCCAGCGGGAGCAGCCACCACAGGAGCAGGCCGAGGGCCACGAGGGCGGCGGCCGCGCTCTGGAGCGCCTGGCGGCGGCTGAGGCGGGGGAACGGCTTGGGCATGCGGTGATCCTGCCAGGGCGTGTGGCGGGCTGGCCAGTTGCCTCCGGCGGTGGGGCGGGTTCGGTTGTGGGGTGCCTGCGGGCCGGTGGGGGCTGGCCGCGCAGTTCCCCGCGCCCCTGAATGCCTGCGGCGCAGCTGCAGCCCCGGTGGGGCTGGTCGCGCAGTTCCCCGCGCCCCTGAAAGCCTGCGGCGCAGCCGCGGCCCCGGTGGGGGCTTGTGCAGCGCGTGCGGGTGTGTTGCGTCTGCACGCGCGTACACGTGACCGACCCAGGGGCGCGGAGAACTGCGCGATCAACCCACACCACCTTGCAGCGCATCGCCGACAGCCACGACGGGCCCGCACCCGCCCACGCGCGTACACGTGACCGACCCAGGGGCGCGGGGAACTGCGCGATCAGGTACGACGGGCCCGCACCCGCCCCACGACATCCCCGGCACCCCCTCAGGCGCCGTCCCCACCGACCGGCACCCGCGAAGCGCTCCCCGGCGTCTTCGCGGACTCGCGGCGGGCCGTCAGTCTCGTGGCCAGTGGTTCCGTGTAGCGGGCCGTGAGGGGGCCGAGGATGACCAGGATGAGGACGTAGGCCGTGGCCAGGGGGCCGAGGGAGGGTTCTATGCCGGCCGAGACCGCCAGGCCCGCGATGACGATCGAGAACTCGCCGCGGGCCACCAGCGCGCCGCCCGTGCGCCAGCGGCCCTTGGCGGAGATTCCGGCTCGGCGGGCCGCCCAGTAGCCGGTGGCGATCTTCGTGGCTGCCGTGATCAGGGCCAGGGCGAGGGCCGGCAGCAGGACCGGTGGGATGCTCGCCGGGTCCGTGTGGAGGCCGAAGAAGACGAAGAAGACCGCGGCGAAGAGGTCCCGCAGGGGACTCAGGAGGGTGTGGGCGCCCTCCGCCACCTCTCCTGAGAGGGCTATGCCGACGAGGAACGCGCCTACGGCTGCGGAGACCTGAAGTTGCTGCGCCACTCCTGCCACCAGGATCGTCAGGCCCAGGACCACCAGGAGAAGCTTCTCCGGGTCGTCGCTCGAGACGAAGCGGGAGATCAGGCGGCCGTAGCGGACCGCCACGAAGAGGACCAGGCCCGCCGCCCCCAGAGCGATCGCCAGGGTCAGGCTTCCGGCCAGCAGGCCCGCGCCCGCCACCAGCGCGGTGACGATGGGCAGGTACACCGCCATCGCCAGGTCCTCCAGGACCAGGACGCTGAGGATCACCGGGGTTTCCCTGTTGCCCACTCTGCCCAGGTCGCCGAGGACCTTGGCGATGACGCCCGAGGAGGAGATCCAGGTGACGCCCGCCAGGACCACCGCCGCCACCGGGCCCCAGCCCAGCAGCAGCGCCGCCGCCGCTCCCGGGAGGGCGTTGAGGGCGCCGTCGACCAGGCCGGAGGGGTAGTGGGCCTTGAGGTTGGTGACCAGGTCCCCGGCCGTGTACTCCAGGCCGAGCATCAGGAGGAGCAGGATGACGCCTATCTCGGCGCCTATCGACACGAACTCCTCGCTGGCGCCCAGCGGGAGCAGGCCGCCCTCGCCGAAGGCCAGGCCGGCCAGCAGGTAGAGCGGGATGGGGGAGAGGCGGAAACGGGCGGCGAAACGGCCGAGGAGTCCCAGGCCGAGGATGATCGAGCCGAACTCGATCAGCAGGACCGCGGAGTGCACGCGCTCACTCCCGCCCGAGGATCGCCGCCGCGGCGTCCACGCCCTCGCGGGTGCCCACGACGATGAGGATGTCGCCGCCCGCCAGACGGAAGTCCGGTGCGGGCGACGGGATCGCCTCGGCCCGGCGCAGGGCCGCCACGACGGACGCGCCGGTGTCCGTGCGCATCTTCGTGTCGCCCAGGACCCGGCCGTTCCAGCGGGAGCCGGCGGCCACCTCGATGCGCTCGGCCACCAGGCCCAGGTCGGAGGTGTAGAGGAGGCTCGGGCTGTGGTGGGAGGGCTTCAGCGCGTCGATCAGGGCGCCCGCCTCGGAACCCGTCAGGCGCAGCGACTGGGCGCAGGAGTCGGGGTCGTCGGCCCGGTACAGGCTCACCGTGCGGGCACCGTCGCGGTGCGCCACCACGGAGAGATGGCGGTCCTCGCGGGTCAGGAGGTCGTACTGGACCCCGATCCCCGGCAGCGGCGTTGCCCTCAGGCGTGGAGCAGACACGTTTCTTCCCCTTGTGGTGCGTGTGATCACGGGTGCCGGGTTCGCATGCTGCCAGGCCCCCGTACGGTGGCGATATGGGTGACGTGACGGATATACGCGAGCGGCCGGGCCCGGCGACGCTGGCTGCGGAGACGTCGTGCGCAGCGGAGTCGTGCGAGGGGGAGTCGTGCGAAGGGGAGAGGAGCGGAGGCCGGACCGTGTCGCTGTTCTGGCGGATCTTCTCGCTCAATGCCGCGGGCCTCGTCGTCGCCGCCGCGCTGCTGCTGGGGCCGGTCACCGTGTCGACGCCCGTCCGGCAGGGGGAGGCCGTGGTCGTCCTCGGAGGGCTCGCCCTGTTGCTGGCCGCCAATGCGGTGGTGCTGCGCGTCGGGCTCACCCCGCTGCAGCGACTCGGGAGCGCCATGGCCGTCGCCGATCTGCTGCGCCCCGGGGTGCGGGCCCCCGTCTCCGGTCCTTCCGAGACGGCCGCGCTGATCACGACGTACAACACCATGCTCGACCGGCTGGAGGCCGAACGGGCGACCGGCGCCGCCCACGCGCTCTCCGCCCAGGAGCGGGAGCGGCATCGCATCGCGCGTGAGCTGCACGACGAGGTCGGGCAGACGTTGACCGCGGTTCTGCTCCAGCTGAAGCGGGTCGCCGACCGGGCGCCGGTGGAGTTGCGGGAGGAAGTGGGGCAGGCACAGGAGGCGACCCGGGCCGGGCTCGACGAGATCCGTCGGATCGCGCGGCGGCTGCGGCCCGGGGTGCTGGAGGAGCTGGGGCTGCCGAGTGCCCTGCGGTCTCTCGCGGCCGAGTTCACCACGCACGGGCTGACCGTGCGCCATCACGTCGGCGGCGATCTGCCCCGGCTGACCGAGGAGTCGGAACTGGTGGTCTACCGGGTGGCCCAGGAGGGTCTGACCAACACCGCGCGGCACTCCGTCGCCGACCGCGCCGAAGTCAGGCTCCAGTCGGTGGCGGGGGGAGTCGAACTCCTCGTGCGGGACAACGGCAAGGGGCTGGGCGGGGCACCCGAGGGGGCCGGGATCCAGGGGATGCGGGAGCGGGCGCTGCTGGTCGGGGCGGTGTTCTCGGTGGAGCCGGGGCCCGGGCGGGGGACGGACGTGCGGTTGCGGATACCGGTCGCGGCAGGGGTGCGCTGATGGCGGCGCCGACCCGGGTGCTGCTCGCCGACGACCACACTCTCGTACGGCGGGGGGTACGGCTGATCCTGGAGGGGGAGCCGGACCTCACGGTCGTGGCCGAGGCGGGCGACGGGGCGGAGGCGGTCGAGCTGGCACGCGCGCGTGAGGTCGATCTCGCCGTACTGGACATCGCCATGCCGCGGATGACCGGGCTCCAGGCGGCACGTGAGCTGTCCCGGCGGCTGCCGGACCTGCGGATCCTGATCCTGACGATGTACGACAACGAGCAGTACTTCTTCGAGGCGCTCAAGGCCGGGGCCAGCGGATACGTTCTCAAGTCCGTCGCCGACCGCGATCTCGTCGAGGCGTGCCGGGCCGCCGTACGCGACGAGTCCTTCGTCTACCCCGGCGCCGAGCGGGCCCTCGTCCGCTCCTACCTCGACCGGCTGCACCGCGGTGACGACCTGCCCGCGCGGGCCGTCACCGAACGCGAGGAGGAGATCCTCAAGCTCGTCGCCGAGGGACACACCACGAGGGAGATCGGCGAGTTGTTGTTCATCAGCGCGAAGACGGTGGAGCGGCACCGCGCGAACCTGCTGGCGAAGCTGGGGATGCGGGACCGCCTGGAGCTGACCCGGTACGCGATACGGGCGGGGCTCATCGATCCTTGAGGCGGGCGTGCGGGCGCGTGCTGCGACGCCGCCGCACCACATAGGCGCCCGCGAGGCCGACCCCGCCAAGGGCCAGTGCCACCCCGATCGCCCGCTCGAAGCCGGCCGGGCCCACACTGCCTCCGGACCCGCCCTGGACACCGAGCGTGGGAAGGGGCGTAACGAGGGGCGTGATGAGCGGCGTGGCGACACTCACGGCGGCGGTGTCCCTTCGCGGCAGCACCTCACAGGCGATGCCGTCGTCCCGCCCCCGGTCCTCGTCGAGCCGGTTGGGGTCGCTGCGGTCGAGGTCGAACTCCGCCTGCGCGTCCTCCTGGAAGGCGAAGTCGGCGCAGTCCAGGTCGTCTTGGGCGTGTGCGATGCCGGTCAGCGGTCCGGCGGTGGCCAGGACGGACAGTGCTGCGGCGGTGAGCGCGATGCGTATTGCCATGGGTCGTGCCTTTCGGGCGGGGCCTGAACAGCCGTCACCGCGACCCTAGGGACGCGCCCGGCATCCGGCCCGTGGAGCTGGGCCGAACGGGCGCGCGTCGTCACAGAAGCGCATCGGGACAGAAGCGCGTCGTCCGCGTCGTCACAGAGGCGCATCGTGACGGAAGCGCGTGGTCCGCCTCGTCACAGAAGCGCCTCCCAGTCGTCGTCGAAGTCCGCGGGGTTCAGGAACAGCACGTCCGACGGCTCGGCCGGGCCCCGCAGGGACTGTTCGGTCCAGATGCACTTGCCCGTGGGTGTGTAGCGGGCGCCCCAGCGGCTGGAGAGCGCCGAGATGAGCTGGAGGCCCCGGCCGCCCTCGTCGGTCTCCGTGGCGTGGCGGATACGGGGCATGGTCTGGCTGCCGTCGTAGACCTCGCAGATCAGCTCGGTGGTGTGCAGCAGACGCAGCCGGACGGGTCCGCGGGCGTGCCGGACCACGTTGCCCACCAGCTCGCTGACCAGGAGTTCCGTGGTGGGGGACAGGTCGTCCAGGTCCCAGGCCGCGAGCTGTGCACGGACGTGGCCGCGGGCCTGGCTCGCCGCCTTCGGGTCCTCGGGCAGGGACCAGACGGCCATCCGGTCGGCCGGCAGCGCGTGCAGGCGGGCCACCAGGAACGCCGCGTCGTCGGCCGCCTGTTGGTCCGCCGGCAGCAGACCGGCCGTCAGCCTGTCGCACAGACGTTCAAGGTCGGCGGCGGTCCCGTCGGCGTGGGCGGCGCCCAGCAGCCGCGCCAGCTCGGCCATGCCCTCGTCGATCTCCCGCTTCGCCGATTCGACCAGCCCGTCGGTGTACAGCACCAGCAGACTGCCCTCGGGCACCTCCAGTTCGGCCGTTTCGAACGGCGGCTTGGCCGCGCCCAGCGGGGGATCTGCGTCCGGTTCGGGGAAGTGCACGGTTCCGTTGGGCCGTACCAGGGCGGGCGGTGGATGGCCGGCCCGGGCGATGGAGCAGACCCCGGTCGTCGGATCGTAGAGCGCGTACAGACAGGTGGCGTACGACGCCTCGCTCATGCCGCCGACGATGTCGTTGAGGTGGCCGAGGATCTCGTCGGGCGGCAGCTCCAGGTCGGCCAGGGTGTGCACTGCGGTGCGCAGCCGGCCCATGGTGGCCGCCTCCGGCAGGCCGTGGCCCATCACGTCGCCGACGACCAGTGCGACCCGTCCGCCGGACAGCGGGATGAGGTCGTACCAGTCGCCGCCCACGTCCGCGCCCGGCCCGGCCGGCAGATAGCGGGCGGCCGCCGTGCACGCGGGCAGGTCGGGCAGCGCCTGGGGGAGCAGGCTGCGCTGGAGTTCCCGGGACCGGGTGTGCTCGGCGTCGTAGAGCCGCGCCCGTTCCAGGGACTGGGCGACCAGGGCGGTGATCGTGGTGAGCAGGGCGCGTTCCTCGTCGTCGAGGACCCGGGGCCGGTCGAAGGAGACCGCGCAGACGCCGAAGGTGTGCCCGGACGCCGTCAGCGGCAGGAACGCCCAGGACTTCTTCTCGCCGCGAGCGGGGAAGTCGGCCAGTTCGGGGTAGCGGGTGGCGTACTCCTGCGGTGACGACATGAACAGCGGGAGGCCGGACGCGATCGTGTCCCAGGCGGGGTCGCCGGTCGATGCCCGCGGGCGGCTGTCGAGGAGGGCCACGAAGTCCCGGGGATAGCCGACCGCACCGACGTGGTGGAGCCGGTCGCCCTCGCTGACCTGGACCATCAGCCCGGAGGCGGCGAACGGCGGCAGCACCCGGCGGGCGACCGCGTCGACCACGTCCCGGGAGGTCGTCGCCTTGGCGAGTTCCGTGGTCAGCTCGGCGATCCGCACCGCCCGCTCGGCCGCGGCCCGCTCCGCCGCCTGCCGCTCCTGTGCCAGCCGGCGCTTCTCCGTGACGTCCTGGAAGTAGAGGGTGCGGCCGTCGGGCCCCGGCACCAGCCGCACATGCAGCCGCCGCCGGCAGTCCGCGATGTAGACGTCGAACCCGGTGGACCTCTCCTCGGCCCCTGCCTCCAGACAGCTCTCCTTCAGCCCCGGCACCTGCCGGGTGGCCGGCAGGTCCCACAGCAGGCGTCCGAACAACTCCTCCTCGGAGAAGCCGAGGAAGCGTTCCGCCTCCAGGTTGGCGAAGGTGATCCGCCACTCGTCGTCCACCGCGAGGAAGCCGTCGCTCATGTGCCGCAGGGCCCTGCTGAGGGCGTCCCGCGCGGTGCGCGACTCGTTGCTCTCCCAGCCCACCCCGATCAACCGGAGGGGCTCGCCCCGCTCGTCGTAGGTCGCCCGGCCGCGGGCCCGTGTCCAGCCCCAGGTGCCGTCCAGGCGCCGTACGCGGTACTCGGCCTCGAAGGCGCCGTGGCCGGTGATCGCCCTCTCGACCGCAGCCAGGGTGGGCGCCAGGTCGTCGGGATGGACGATCCGCATCCAGTCCTCGACCCGGCCGCTGAAGTCGGCGGGACGGGTGCCGTACAGCTCCAGGGCGGCCTCGTCCCAGGTCAGCTCGCCGCTGTGGATGGCCCAGTCCCAGGAGCCGACCCGGACCTCCTTCAGGGCGTGCCGCAGCCGCTCACGGTTCAGCTCCGCCTGCGGGGGGCCGGACGGCGGCGGGGCCTGGGCCATGCGGTCCTCGGTCCAGGCGACGACGCCCCGCAGGAAGTCCCAGTGCTCCGGGGTGGGTTCGCCCTGCTCGCCGGCCAGGACGGTCAGCGCGCCGATGCTGCGCCGGCCGCTGAACACGGGCAGGGCGGCGAGGCCGGTGCCGGGCCACG
This sequence comes from Streptomyces sp. NPDC005402, assembly GCF_040606575.1. Taxonomy (NCBI): domain Bacteria; kingdom Bacillati; phylum Actinomycetota; class Actinomycetes; order Kitasatosporales; family Streptomycetaceae; genus Streptomyces; species Streptomyces sp. NPDC005402. The sequence goes on along the minus strand of NZ_JBEXFB010000002.1, from coordinate 620,404 downwards.
GGACCTCCTCGGCCGCGTCCTGGGGCAGCGGTACCCAGACGCCCTTGCCCTGCTGGAGCGCGCGAGCCGGGGCCAGAGGGCCCTCCTGGTCGACGATCTCCCAGGAGCGGGTGAGGGCAGGCGGCAGACCGGCGGACGAGACCAGGCGCAGGGCGGACATCGGGCCGCGCAGGTGCATGGTCGCGCCGAGCGCGCTCAGCTCACCGACCGCGTGCCCGAGCGCCAGCCGGAAGACCTCGCTCTCCGTCGCACCAGGGGTGACCGTGCCGAGGAGAGCGAGCCGCGCGTTCATGGAGGGAACTTATCGTTCCTGTTTCCGATCGAAACCTGCTTCACCGTTTCCGACGAGCTGTTTCTCGGCATTCCCTTACCTCAACTCACTTTGCTTCACGGGAAGTTGCCGAAACGCCGGCCGTGTACCGTGCCGTCGGACCGGGCAGTCTCCGATCATGAGGAGCGGCATGGACATCGGTGTCTTCATCCCCATCGGCAACAACGGCTGGCTCATCTCGAAGAGTTCCCCGCAGTACATGCCGACCTTCGAGCTCAACAAGGCGGTCGTGCAGAAGGCCGAGAAGCACGGGTTCGACTTCGCCCTCTCGATGATCAAACTCAAGGGTTTCGGCGGTGACACCGAGTTCTGGGACCACTGCCTGGAGTCGTTCACGCTGATGGCGGGGCTTGCCGCGGTCACCGAGCGCATCAGGCTGTACGCCTCCACGCCGATCCTCGCCCTGCCGCCGGCGATCGTCGCGCGCATGGCGGTCACCGTCGACTCCATCGCTCCGGGACGGTTCGGCGTCAACATCGTCACCGGCTGGGCGCCCGGCGAGTACACGCAGATGGGCGTGTGGCCCGGCGACGAGCACTTCGGCAACCGGTACGCGCGGGCCGTCGAGTACGTGACGGTGATGAAGGAGCTGTGGAGCGAGGGAGTCAGCAACTTCAAGGGCGAGTTCTACGAGATGGACGACTGCGTGCTCTCGCCGCGGCCGACGGGCGGGCACATCGACATCGTGGCCGCCGGGCAGAGCGGCACGGGTATGCGGTTCGCCGCCGGGCACGCCGACTACAACTTCATCCTGGGCAGCGGCGTGAACACCCCGCTCGCCTTCGCGGACAGCGCGGCCACGCTGGTGGACGCGGCGCGGGAGACCGGCCGGGACGTCGGTGCACTGTCCCTGTTCATGGTCATCGCCGACGAGACCGACGAGGCCGCCCGCGCGAAGTGGCACGACTACCACGCGGGCGCCGACCACGCGGCGCTGGCCTACATGGCGGGGGAGTCGGCCACGGACACCACCGCCGACGACTCCTCCACGGCCCGCACCATCGTGCTGCCTGAGGGCGCCGTGAACTTCAACATGGGCACGCTCGTCGGGTCGTACGAGGAGGTCGCGCGCATGCTCGACGAGATCGCCGGGGTCGAGGGGACCAAGGGAATCATGCTGGTGTTCGACGACTTCCTCGACGGGATCGAGACGTTCGGGACGCGGATCCAGCCGTTGATGCGGTCGCGGGAGGGGCGGGTCTGAGGAGATGGGGCGGGCATGAGAGGAGGCCGGTGCGGGGTCGCACCGGCCTCGCTCACTCTCAGGACGTGTGTCAGTCCGTGCCGAACTCCATCGCCGCCCGGTCCAGCAGGGCCTCGTCCTCCGAGACCTCGCCGCGGGAGGCGATCGCCTCGGCGCCGCCCTCGGGGAGTTCCGGCATGGTGCCGATCAGCCCGGTCGCGGCGGCCTGGGAGGCGCCGATCGTGGGGCTGCCGGTGCCGATCAGACCGAGGCCGGCGTACTGCTCCAGCTTGGCGCGCGAGTCCGCGATGTCCAGGTTGCGCATGGTGAGCTGGCCGATCCGGTCCACCGGGCCGAAGGCCGAGTCCTCGGTGCGCTCCATCGACAGCTTGTCCGGGTGGTACGAGAACGCCGGGCCCGTGGTGTCGAGGATCGAGTAGTCCTCGCCGCGCCGCAGACGGAGGGTGACCTCGCCGGTGACGGCCGCGCCGACCCAGCGCTGGAGCGACTCGCGGATCATCAGGGCCTGCGGGTCCAGCCAGCGGCCCTCGTACATGAGACGGCCCAGGCGCCGGCCCTCGTTGTGGTACTGGGCGACGGTGTCCTCGTTGTGGATCGCGTTGACGAGACGCTCGTAGGCGGCGTGCAGCAGGGCCATGCCGGGGGCCTCGTAGATGCCGCGGCTCTTCGCCTCGATGATCCGGTTCTCGATCTGGTCGGACATGCCCAGGCCGTGCCGGCCGCCGATGGCGTTGGCCTCCATGACCAGGTCGACGGCGGAGCCGAACTCCTTGCCGTTGATGGTCACCGGGCGGCCCTGGTCGAAGCCGATCGTCACGTCCTCGGGCGCGATCTCGACCGACGGGTCCCAGAACTTGACGCCCATGATCGGCTCGACGGTCTCGATGCCGGTGTTGAGGTGCTCCAGGGTCTTGGCCTCGTGCGTGGCGCCCCAGATGTTGGCGTCGGTGGAGTACGCCTTCTCCGTCGAGTCCCGGTACGGCAGCTGGTGCGCGACCAGCCACTCCGACATCTCCTTGCGGCCGCCGAGCTCGGTCACGAAGTCCGCGTCCAGCCAGGGCTTGTAGATCCGCAGGTTGGGGTTGGCGAGCAGGCCGTAGCGGTAGAACCGCTCGATGTCGTTGCCCTTGAAGGTCGAACCGTCGCCCCAGATCTGGACGTTGTCCTCCAGCATCGCCCGCACCAGCAGCGTGCCGGTGACGGCACGGCCCAGCGGCGTGGTGTTGAAGTACGCCCGCCCGCCCGAGCGGATGTGGAACGCCCCGCAGGTGAGCGCGGCCAGTCCCTCCTCGACCAGCGCGGCCCGGCAGTCGACCAGGCGCGCGATCTCGGCACCGTAGGTCTTCGCGCGGTCGGGCACCGAGTCGATGTCGGGCTCGTCGTACTGGCCGATGTGCGCGGTGTACGTGCAGGGGATGGCGCCCTTGTCACGCATCCACGCGACCGCGACGGAGGTGTCGAGACCGCCGGAGAAGGCGATGCCGACGCGTTCGCCGGCGGGGAGGGACGTGAGGACCTTGGACATAGGAAGATTATGCATCACCGCGTATGGTCATGCAAAGTCCCTGGTTCTGCCCCGCACGTGATTCACGTCATCGGTGCGGTTCTGTTGTGATCCATGAGAACGCGCTGCGGTTGCTGCGGCGGCGGGGGCACGCTCAGCGGCGGCGCCGAGCTACCGACCGGTCGCCCACCTCGACGCCCGGGAGATGCGAGCGGTCGCCCACCGTCCTGTTGGCCACCGCCCTGCTGGCCACCGTTCCGTTCGCCACCGTTCCGTTTGCCAGGCAGCCCGCTGAACAGGGCCCCGGCTCAGTGGGGCCCGGCTGATCGCCTCGGGCAAGGGGGCCGGCATCGCCGAGGCGTCCTTCGCGCGCTGCGTCGAGGGCGCCCGGTACGGGCCCTGGGGCAGCACGTCTCCGGCCTCGCCGCCTCCCGCAAGGCGGCGCCGACACCGACCGTCATGGTGGAGGGCCGCCGCGTCGACGCCAGGGGCTGCGATCCGGGCGCCGGTACGACATCGCGCTCACGGAGACGGCGTTGAATCTCCTCGGAGAGGAAGAGGAAGAGGAAGAGGACCCTGACTGGTCCGAGCGCTATGTCTCCGCCCTGGCCGACCAGGCCCGCGCCCAGATCACCTCACCGGTGGCCGTCGACGGCAGCACGCGCGCGCGTTGCCCCCGTTCGAGGGGGAGTTCGACGCGGCCGGGGCGCCCGGACGGGTCAGCCGGAACGGCGTCAGCCTCCTTGCCCCGACCCTCTTCGACCAGCCGCGCTCCCGCTCCACGGCGCCATCGGCGCCCCGCGCGCTCACGGAGGCCCGAGGGCGCCCGGCTGACCGTGGCCCTCTTCGGCGACTGCCTGATGACATGAGGGGCACTGATCACCCCCGGCCCGGCCGCCGCACGGCCCCGCGGCCTGCTGCCCGGCGCGGACTTCGCCGTCACCGACCTGGAGGTGGTCCCCGGCGACGGACTCGGTCATCCCGTGCACAAGACGGCCGGGGCGGCTGCCTGATCACGGACTCCGGTTTGCTCGACGAGATCACGGCGGCCGGATCCTCGGTGCTCGGCTGCACGGCGCGGACTCGCCGTCACCGACCTGGAGGTGGTCCCCGGCGACGGACTCACACCGACCTCACCCCCGCGCACCGGCCCGTCCACCCCGACCGGCCGACCGGCAGCATGGCGCTGCTCTCCCGCACCACGACGTTCGTGCCCGGCCGGGAACCGGCGCCCGGGCTCACAGCCTTCCCGTGGGGGCCGTATGCGGCCGGGCCTCGCATCCTCCGCAAGCGCCTACCCTTGAGCCATGACCATCAGCAGCGACCGGAGCCCGGCAGTGGACGTTTCATCTCCGAAAACGTACGAAGTGCGCACCTATGGGTGCCAGATGAACGTCCATGACTCCGAGCGATTGTCAGGGCTGCTGGAGGAGGCCGGATACGTGGCCGCCCCCGAGGGTTCCGACGGCGACGCGGACGTCGTCGTCTTCAACACCTGCGCGGTGCGCGAGAACGCCGACAACCGGCTCTACGGCAACCTCGGCCGCCTCGCGCCGCGGAAGGCCTCGCGGCCCGGTATGCAGATCGCGGTCGGCGGCTGTCTCGCGCAGAAGGATCGGGACACCATCGTGCAGAAGGCGCCCTGGGTGGACGTCGTCTTCGGCACGCACAACATCGGCAAGCTGCCCGTCCTGCTGGAACGCGCGCGCGTGCAGGAGGAGGCGCAGGTCGAGATCGCCGAGTCGCTGGAGGCGTTCCCGTCCACGCTGCCGACCCGGCGCGAGAGCGCCTACGCCGCCTGGGTGTCGATCTCCGTCGGCTGCAACAACACCTGCACCTTCTGCATCGTCCCGGCGCTGCGCGGCAAGGAGAAGGACCGCCGCACCGGCGACATCCTCGCCGAGATCGAGGCGCTGGTCGGCGAGGGCGTCTCCGAGATCACCCTGCTCGGCCAGAACGTCAACGCGTACGGCTCCGACATCGGTGACCGTGAGGCCTTCAGCAAGCTGCTGCGCGCGTGCGGCTCCATCGACGGCCTGGAGCGCGTCCGGTTCACGTCTCCCCACCCCCGCGACTTCACCGACGACGTGATCGCGGCGATGGCGGAGACCCCGAACGTCATGCCGCAGCTGCACATGCCCCTGCAGTCCGGCTCGGACACGGTCCTCAAGGCGATGCGCCGCTCCTACCGCCAGGACCGCTACCTCGGGATCATCGAGAAGGTCCGCGCCGCCATGCCGGACGCCGCGATCTCGACCGACATCATCGTGGGCTTCCCCGGCGAGACCGAGGAGGACTTCGAGCAGACCATGCACGTGGTCCGCGAGGCCCGCTTCACGAACGCGTTCACCTTCCAGTACTCCAAGCGTCCGGGAACCCCCGCGGCGACCATGGGCGGGCAGATCCCCAAGGAGGTCGTGCAGGCGCGCTACGAGCGTCTCGTCGCCCTCCAGGAGGAGATCTCCTGGGAGGAGAACAAGAAGCAGGTCGGCCGCACCCTGGAGCTGATGGTCGCCGAGGGCGAGGGCCGCAAGGACGGCGCCACCCACCGCCTCTCCGGCCGCGCCCCCGACAACCGCCTGGTCCACTTCACCAAGCCGGACCAGGAGGTCCGTCCGGGCGACGTGGTCACGGTCGAGGTCACCTACGCCGCCCCGCACCACCTCCTCGCCGAGGGTGCCGTCCTCGACGTGCGCCGCACGCGCGCGGGGGACGCGTGGGAGAAGCGGAACGCGGCCGAGGCCGCCACGTCCGCGGGTGTCATGCTGGGCCTGCCGAAGATCGGGGTTCCCGAGCCGCTGCCGGTGGTCACGGGCGGCTGCGCGGCGCACTGAGCGCACACGCTGCCGGTCACGCAGGAGGGGCGGGGCATGGGGCGCTGGGTGGTCTTGGTCGACCGCAGTAACGGGGACCATCACGAGGTCGACGAGGTGGCGCACTTCGAGGGCACCCGGGAGGAGGCCCGCGCCCGCCTGTACGAGATCGCTTGCACCCATCGTCCGGGCATCGCTCTGCGCCAGAGGCGTCGGCACGTCTACCGGATCGGTGACGGGGACGCCTACTACGCGAACATCGAGGGCATGATGGCCACGTTTCGCGTGACGTACCGGCTGGGCGAACTGGCGTGGAGCACGCATCCCGAGTCCTGGCCGTGGGCCTGGAAGTAGGCTGCCGATCATGCTTGTAGCAGCCGCTGTCTGCCCTTGTCCGCCCGTTCTCGTGCCGCCGGTCGCCGCAGGGGCCGCGCCCGAGCTCGACGGGGCCCGCGCCGTCTGCACGGACGCGCTGGGTGTGCTCGCGGCGGCCCGGCCCGACCGCCTCGTCGTCGTGGGGCCCGCCGATCGGAGCGGACGCGGCCCGCATCCGCAGGGCGCCCGGGGGTCGTTCCGCGGCTTCGGCGTCGATGTGGACGTACGGCTCGGACCGGAGCGGGAGCCCGCCCCGCAGCGTCCGCTCCCTGCCTCCCTTGCCGTCGCCGCCTGGCTGCTGGAGCGGACCGGCTGGTCGGATGCCCCGATCGAGGGACTCGGCGTGGGGGAACCTCTGGAGCCCGAGCGGTGTATCCAGACCGGAAGGGACATCGCCGCCCGGGCCGAGCGGGTGGCACTGCTGGTGATGGGCGACGCCAGCGCCTGCCGCACGCTGAAGGCACCCGGCTACCTCGACGAGCGCGCGGCCCCCTTCGACGCGGAGGTCGCGCGAGCACTGGGCGCGGCCGACGTGGCGGCCCTGCGAGCGCTGGACGCGGAGCTGGCGTACGAACTGAAGGCCTCCGGCCGGGCCTGCTGGCAGATTCTCGCGGGCGCCGCCGAGGGCGCGAACCTCGGTGGGTCGCTGCTGTACGAGGACGCGCCGTACGGCGTGGGGTACCTGGTCGCGACCTGGTCCTGACAGCCGTGGAGGAGACGCGCAGGGCGTGGGGTCGGCGGCGGAGTCCTGGCGGGGCCCGGCAAACGGCGGACGGCCCCGGGGGTCCTGCCCCGTGGCCGTCCGCCGGTGTGCCGTGCTGCCGTTCAGGAAGCCGGCGGCGGTGAGGCCGGCGGCGCGCTGCCGCCCCCCGGTCCCCCCGTGCCGTCGTTGTGCGCGAGTCGGTCCATGGCGTCCTTGGCCTTGCCCGTGCCCGACTGGATCTTGCCGCTGTACTTGCCCTTGGTCTTCTCGTCCACGACCTTCGCGGCCTTGTCGAGACCGTGCTGGACCTTGTCCCCGTGCTGCTGCGCGAGGCCGGAGACCTTGTCCTTGGCCGGGCTGAGCTTGGCCTTCAAATTGTCCAGGAGACCCATCGTTCACCTTCCCACGCGGGGCAGTTACTTGCGGGCGCCTTCGCCGGCCTCATGGTCGGCCGCCTCTTCGGCGGACTGCTGCTTGGGGATCTCGACGCCTTCGGCGGCAGCCTCCTCGACGGTCTCCGTCGCCGTCGACCCGTCCGTGTCCTCGGCCGCGGCGGTCGCGGTCACCTCGACCGGCGTCTCACCCCTGGTCTCGGTCCCGGCCTCGGCGTCGGTGGATCCCTTCGCTTCTGCCGCCTCCTCCGCCGCGGACTCGGCCGTCGGGATGTCCGCCTGCGTCTCGGCGGTTGACGCCTCCTCCGTGGCCTTCGACCTGCGAAGAAGTCGTGCGAAAACGCCCATATCCACTCCATACGTTACTCGTGCGGGGGGAATCCCGCGTCATCCGGTGCGCCCGTTTGCGCCATCCGGAGCGCCGCCTTCAGGGACAGGGCAGCGGAAACCACGCAACTGGCAACGATGCCGGGGCCGGGCCGTCACGTAACTCGTTCGAGGTGGTGCCCCGAGGTTTGCGAGACTGGGGCGGTGAGCAGCGCACCCCCCGCCCCCCGCGTCATCGCCGTCGTCGGACCCACTGCGGCCGGAAAGTCCGATCTGGGCGTCTTCCTCGCCCAGCGACTGGGAGGCGAGGTCGTCAACGCCGACTCCATGCAGCTCTACCGAGGGATGGACATCGGTACCGCCAAGCTGACGCCCACGGAACGCGACGGCGTCCCGCACCACCTCCTGGACATCTGGGACGTGACCGTCACCGCGTCCGTCGCCGAGTACCAGCGGCTGGCCCGCGCCAGGATCGACGCACTGCTCGCCGAGGGCCGCTGGCCGATCCTCGTCGGCGGTTCCGGACTGTACGTCCGCGGGGCCGTCGACAACCTGGAGTTCCCCGGTACCGACCCCGAGGTCAGGGCCCGGCTGGAGGAGGAGCTCGCCCTGCGCGGCTCCGGCGCGCTGCACGCCCGGCTCTCCGCCGCTGACCCCGGGGCCGCGCAGGCGATCCTGCCCAGCAACGGCCGCCGTATCGTCCGGGCTCTCGAAGTGATCGAGATCACCGGCAAACCCTTCACCGCCAACCTTCCCGGCCACGACTCCGTCTACGACACCGTCCAGATCGGCGTCGACGTCGCCCGGCCCGAGCTCGACGAACGCATCGCGCGCCGGGTCGACCGGATGTGGGAGGCGGGCCTCGTGGACGAGGTGCGGGAGCTGGAGGCGCGAGGGTTGCGCGAGGGGCGCACAGCCTCGCGCGCGCTCGGGTACCAGCAGGTGCTCGCGGCGCTTTCGGGGGAGTGCACGATGGAGGACGCGCGGGCCGAGACCATCCGTGCCACGAAACGCTTCGCGCGCCGTCAGGATTCATGGTTCAGGCGCGATCCGCGGGTGCACTGGTTGAGTGGGGCTGCGGCGCATCTCACAGAACTTCCGCAGCTCGCACTGACGTTGGTCGAACGACCGGTCACAGCCTGATCACGTCATGGCATCGGGACGCTCCGGCCGTCATCCCGGCCTCCGGCGCCGTGCCATCATCGAGCTTCGATCGACCAAGTGGAGTCCGAGTTGGGAGGGCGCGTGGCGATGGAGGCCGGCCCTCGCGACACCGCACAAGGCACCGAGCCCCTCACCGTGGAGAGCGGTGAACCGGAGCAGGACGCAGAGCGTCTGAGCCCCGACGGGCCCGACGACACCCAGGGCGGTGTGACCGCCGACGGCCCCGAGCCCGAGGAGATGTTCCCGGGCGGGGAAGAGGTCGAGGTCGAGCTGCGCCCGCAGCGCCGCCTGCGGATCTGGCAGCTCGCCCCGATCGTCTCGCTGGCCGCGGTGGGCTCCCTGATGTTCGCCTTCCCGCTGGCCTTCGACTTCGGCGACAGCGGAGCGGTGATCGCGATGCTGGGCCTGCTGATCTGCTCCTGCGCGGCCGGCTGGGGCATGATGGCCGCGCGCCGCGTTGGTTACACGTGGCCGGGCCTGCCGCAGCGGGGCTCCGGTCGGCGGGCGGACTGGCGGATCGTGATCGGATACGTGCTGCTGGTGGCCGTGGTGGTGGTCCTGGCGGTCTGGCGCGTGGCCAGGCTGCGCTGAAGCGCCCTCCAGGGGTGCGGGGAACTGCGCGGCAAGTCCTCACCGGGCCCGCAGCCGAAAACCCCGCCTCCCTTACGATCGAAGAATGAGCACCAGGATCGCCTTCCTCAAGGGCCACGGCACCGAGAACGACTTCGTGATCGTCCCGGACCCCGAGAACGCCCTCGACCTGCCCCCCGCCGCAGTCGCCGCCCTGTGCGACCGCCGGGCCGGCATCGGCGGTGACGGTCTGCTCCACGTCGTACGGTCCGCCGCGCACCCCGAGGCCACGCACATGGCCGGGGAGGCCGAGTGGTTCATGGACTACCGCAACGGCGACGGCTCCATCGCGGAGATGTGCGGCAACGGCGTACGCGTCTTCGCCCGCTACCTCCAGCACGCCGGTCACGTCACCGAGGGCGACCTGGCGGTGGCCACGCGCGGGGGCGTGAAGACCGTGCACATCGCGAAGGACGGCGACGTCACCGTGGGCATGGGCAAGGCGCAGCTGCCCGAGGGGGACGTCACGGTGAGCGTCGGCGACCGCAGCTGGCCCGCCCGGAACGTGAACATGGGCAACCCGCACGCCGTCGCCTTCGTGGACGACCTCGCGCACGCCGGCGATCTCTACTCCCCGCCGCCCTTCAGCCCGGCCGCCGCCTACCCGAGCGGGGTCAATGTCGAGTTCGTGGTCGACCGCGGCCCCCGCCACGTGGCCATGCGCGTGCACGAGCGCGGGGCGGGCGAGACGCGGTCCTGCGGCACGGGCGCGTGCGCCGTCGCCGTGGCCACGGCCCGCAGGGACGGCACCGACCCGGCGGCCACCGGCAGCCCCGCGACGTACACCGTCGACGTGCCCGGCGGCACCCTGGTGATCACCGAACGGCCCGACGGCGAGATCGAGATGACCGGCCCGGCGGTGATCGTCGCGGAGGGTGAGATCGACGCCGACTGGCTTGAAAGCGCGATTCGGTGACCATATGAATCGCAACAATCAGGGATCCGAAGGCATGGAACCGCAACCTCCGACCCCTTGTGCGATGCAGAACCACAGCCAGTCGCAGGTCAGGTGGCGCGAAATCGTAAACCTACAAACCTTCGCTCGAATGGGTGATCCGTTTCACGCTCGCCGAGAGGCGGTCAGTCGGGCGTGATGGGCTCGGTAGCATCAAGCACCGGCCCGGACGGGGGACAGATGCCATCCCCTGAGCCGTGTCCGCCATGGGGCACCCCGTCCGCCGGTCCACGCAGCCGGAGGTGCCCATGAGTGCGGAGGCGACGAACCCCGCGACCCCAGGTCCGGTAGCAGGCCCGGCCGCCCGTTGGCGGGCGCGGATCGACCTGCGCCGTCTCGGCCGCGCCGCGCTGCTCGGCCCCGCCGCCCGCGACCGGCTGCCCGACGCCATCGGCCACGTCGCCGAGGCCCACCGCGCCCATCACCCCGACGCCGACCTGGAACCCCTGCGCCGCGCCTGGGTCCTGGCCGAGTCCTCGCACCGCGGCCAGATGCGCAAGAGCGGTGAGCCGTACATCACACACCCGCTCGCAGTGACCCTGATCCTCGCCGAACTCGGCGCCGAGACCACGACCTTGACTGCCTCCCTGCTCCACGACACCGTCGAGGACACCGAGGTCACGCTCGATCAGGTCGGCGAGGAGTTCGGCGAGGAGGTCCGCTTCCTCGTCGACGGCGTGACCAAGCTGGAGAAGGTCGACTACGGGTCCGCAGCCGAGCCCGAGACCTTCCGCAAGATGCTCGTCGCCACCGGCAACGACGTCCGCGTGATGTCGATCAAACTCGCCGACCGGCTGCACAACATGCGCACCCTCGGCGTGATGCGCCCCGAGAAACAGGCCCGCATCGCCAAGGTCACCCGCGACGTCCTCATCCCGCTCGCCGAACGCCTCGGCGTCCAGGCCCTCAAGACCGAACTGGAAGACCTGGTCTTCGCGATCCTCCACCCCGAGGAGTACAAGCACACGCGCGAGTTGATCGTCGACAACGCCTCCCGCGCGGACGACCCGCTCGCCGAGATCGCCGACGAGGTGCGGGGGGTGCTGCGCGAGGCCGGCATCCCGGCCGAAGTCGTCATCCGGCCACGGCACTTCGTCTCCGTGCACCGGACGGCCCGCAAGCGCGGTCGACTGCGCGGCGCGGACTTCGGCCGCCTGCTGGTCCTGGTCGGCGAGGACGCGGACTGCTACGCCGTCCTGGGCGAGCTGCACACCTGTATGACGCCGGTCGTCTCGGAGTTCAAGGACTTCATCGCCGTACCGAAGTTCAACCTGTACCAGTCGCTGCACACCGCTGTGGCCCGCGGCGACGGCCAGGTCGTCGAGGTCCTCATCCGCACCCACCAGATGCACAAGGTCGCCGAGGCCGGCGTGGTCGCGCTCGGCAATCCGTACGCGTCCCCTTCGGACCTCTCAGAGGAGCAGAGCGGGGGCGCCGACGAGGAGCGGGTGGACCCCACCCGGCCCGGCTGGCTCTCCCGCCTCCTCGACTGGCAGGCGGCCGCGCCGGACGCGGACACCTTCTGGTCCACCCTGCGCGAGGACCTCGCCCAGGACCGCGAGATCACCGTCTTCCGGCCCGACGGCGGCACCCTGGGTCTGCCCGAGGGCGCGACCTGTGTGGACGCCGCATACGCGCAGTACGGCGAGGACGCGCACGCGTGCCTGGGTGCGCGCGTCAACGGCCGTCTGGCGACCCTGAGCACCGTCCTGAAGGACGGCGACACCGTCCAGCTCCTCATGGGACAGGACCCGGCCGCCGAACCCTCCAAGGAGTGGCTGGAGCACGCACACACCCCCGCGGCGCGGATCGCCATCCAGCGGTGGATCGCCACGCATCCCTCGCACGAGGCGCCGGACGAGGCCGAGGAGCGGGGCAGGCCGGAAGGCGGGACGGCGGGCCTGATGCCCGGGGACTCGCAGACCGCGCGGAGGGACGCGAACTCGTTCCGGGCCTCCGTCGCAGAGCCGTCGGCCGCCGACACGCCCGACAGCGCGGGCCGGAACACCGCCGAGGCGGAGATCTCCGACGATCAGGCCGCCGCCCGCCCTGGCGCCGCTGTCGCCCTCGTCGACGAGCCCGGCGCGACCGTACGGCTGGCCGGCTGCTGCACGCCCGTACCGCCCGACGAGATCACCGGCTTCGCCGTGCGCGGAGGAGTGGTCACCGTGCACCGGGTCGAGTGCGCCGCGGTGGCCCGCATGAAGGGGCGCAGGGAGGTCGGCGTGCGCTGGGGCGACACCGCCGAGTGCCGGGTCACGCTGTTCGCGGAGTCCTTCGGGCGCCCGCACCTCCTCGCCGACCTCACCGAAGCCATGGCCGGCGAGGGCGCCGAGATCGTCTCCGCGACCGTCGAGCCCCCCAGCCAGCAGCGCGTTCGCCACACGTACACGGTCCAGCTGCCGGACGCGGCCTTGCTGCCCGCCCTGATGAGGGCGATGCGGAACGTGCCCGGCGTGTACGACGTGAGCAGGGCACAGACGCCGCCCGGGGCCTGACGCAGGAGCCTCGGAGACCCGCGCCCATCGGGATCAGTGCCCGGGGGCCGGGTCGGCCGGGATCGGTGCCTCAGCCTGCCGCGCAGGCCGGAATCGACGCCTCAGAGGCTCGTCCCACCCGGAATCGACGCCTCAGAGGCTCGTCCCACCCGGGGGTGAGGCGTCAGGGGCTGCGGCCAGCGGGCCGGTGGCTCAGGGAGCAGCGGCCGGATGGTGTCGACCCCACGGGACCGTGTCGACCCGGGTGCGGAGTCCGCAGGACCTCGCAGCGCGTGTGGGGATACGGCCGTGGGCTTTGCGTGCGGGTGAGGATCGTTGATTTGACACGGCCTCACACGCGCGTGGCGTTCCTACGCGAACTTGAATGAGCCGTATGCCATGACCGCATGCCCATGCCACGCGCGCGTGGCGTGTCGCAGGACCGCACGCGTCTCCTCATCGGGATCGCAGGACCCCGTTCGAGTGGGCCGGTCGCGAGTCGTCGCCGTGGCGCACGCGCGCGCTGGTAGCGGTGGTGCATGCCGCTCACCCTCCGCACTCACGCCGCTCCCGCCCTCGCCCACCCACACCACGCTCACCGGCCCGGACCCGACGCCCTCCGGCGCCGTACCGGAAACGCCCGACGGAGCAAGGCTGCCGCGCTGCTCGCCTCCGCCGTCTCCGTCTGTCTGCTCGCCGCGAGCGCCCCGGCCACTCCGCTCGGCGTGGGTGACCGCCTCTTCCCGCACCTCGGCAACCCCGGCTACGACGTGGCGTCGTACGACCTCTCCTTCACCTATCCCGGCAGCAACAGCAAGCCGCTCACGGCCGTCACCACGATCGACGCCTGGACGACGACCGAACTCGACCGCATCAACCTCGACTTCGCGCACGGCGAGGTCCGGTCGGTGGAGGTCGACGGACGGCCCGCGGCCTTCACCGGCGCAGGCGAGGACCTCGTCGTCACCCCCGACGAACCGCTGCCCGGTGGCAGCTGGATGCGGATCACCGTCCGGCACACGAGCGACCCTGTCTCCGCCGCGGACCGGGACGGCGGCTGGGTACGCACCGCGGACGGGCTCGCCATGGCCAATCAGGCCGACGTCGCCCACCTGGTGTTCCCGTGCAACGACCACCCCTCCGACAAGGCGATGTTCACCATCCGCGTCACCGCACCCGACGGCTACACGGCCGTCGCGAACGGACTGCCGACGGAGGTGGACCGCGTCGGCCGGGCGACCACCTGGACGTACCGCACCCAGCACCCCATGGCGACCGAGCTCGCGCAGGTGTCCATCGGCCGGTCCACCGTGCTGCACCGCACCGGACCGCACGGACTGCCCGTCCGGGACGTCGTGCCCGCAAAGGACCGCGCCGAGCTCGAACCCTGGCTCAAGAAGACCCCCGCCCAGCTCGCCTGGATGGAGAAGAAGGTCGGGCCGTACCCCTTCGAGACGTACGGCATCCTCATGGCCAGCGCCGACACCGGCTTCGAGTTGGAAACTCAAACCCTCTCGCTCTTCGAGAAGGATCTCTTCACCGAGCCCTCTTACCCCAAGTGGTACGTCGAGTCGATCATGGTCCATGAGCTCTCCCACCAGTGGTTCGGCGACAGCGTCAGCCCCCGCACCTGGTCCGACCTGTGGCTGAACGAGGGACACGCCACCTGGTACGAGGCCCAGTACGCGGAGGAGAAGGCCGGCCACACCCTGAAGGCCCGCATGAAGGCCGCGTACGGCGCCTCGGACCGCTGGCGGGCTGCCGGCGGCCCGCCCGCCGCGCCGAAGCCACCCAAGCCCGGCCAGAAGATCGGCATCTTCCGGGCGAACGTCTACGACGGCGCCGCCCTGGTCCTGTACGCCCTGCGCCAGGAGATCGGCCGCAGCTCCTTCGAGAGCCTGGAACGGGCCTGGGTGCAGGAACACCGGGACGGCACGGCGTCGACCGCCGACTTCGTGCACCTCGCCTCCGAGATCTCCGGACGCGACCTCGGCGGCTTCCTCCAGGGCTGGCTCTACGGCGAGAAGACCCCGCCGATGCCCGGCCACCCGGACTGGAAGGCCGTGGCACCCGCCGCCGCACGGGTGAAATAAGGCAGTGACGAGACGCCCCGTGCCGTGCGACCATCTTCAGGTCGGCGCGGCGCGGGACACGGGAATCTCCCGGGGTTCTCGTGCGTTGAGAGACATGACCGCCGAATCTGAATCTCCATCGACGTAAGGATCCAATGACCTCCTCTTCATCTTCTTCCCAGGACACGCAGCGCTTCGCGCACACCTACGCCGAAGGTCTTCGGGCCGATGCCCTGATGGAAGAGGACGTCGCCTGGAGCCACGAGATCGACGGAGAGCGGGACGGCGAGCAGTTCGACCGCTCCGAGCGCGCGGCCCTGCGCCGCGTCGCCGGCCTCTCCACCGAACTCGAGGACGTCACCGAGGTCGAGTACCGCCAGCTCCGGCTGGAGCGGGTCGTCCTCGTCGGCGTCTGGACCACGGGGACCGTGCAGGATGCGGACAACTCCCTCGCGGAGCTCGCCGCCCTCGCGGAGACCGCGGGCGCACTCGTGCTCGACGGCGTGATCCAGCGTCGCGACAAGCCCGACGCGGCCACCTTCATCGGTTCCGGCAAGGCCCTGGAGCTGCGTGACATCGTCGTCGAGTCAGGCGCGGACACCGTCATCTGCGACGGTGAGCTCAGCCCCGGCCAGCTCATCGCCCTCGAAGACGTCGTCAAGGTCAAGGTCATCGACCGTACGGCCCTGATCCTCGACATCTTCGCCCAGCACGCCAAGTCCCGTGAGGGCAAGGCGCAGGTCGCGCTCGCGCAGATGCAGTACATGCTGCCGAGGCTGCGCGGCTGGGGTCAGTCGCTGTCCCGTCAGATGGGCGGCGGCAAGGGCGGCGGCCTCGCCACCCGTGGTCCCGGTGAGACCAAGATCGAGACGGACCGGCGTCGGATCCGCGAGAAGATGGCGAAGATGCGCCGGGAGATCGCGGACATGAAGACCGGCCGCGAGATCAAGCGCCAGGAACGCAAGCGCCACAAGGTGCCCTCGGTCGCCATCGCGGGCTACACCAACGCCGGCAAGTCGTCCCTGCTCAACCGCCTCACGGGGGCGGGCGTCCTGGTCGAGAACGCCCTGTTCGCGACCCTGGACCCCACCGTCCGCCGGGCGGAGACTCCGAGCGGCCGCCTGTACACGCTGGCCGACACCGTCGGTTTTGTACGGCACCTGCCGCACCACCTGGTCGAGGCGTTCCGCTCCACCATGGAGGAGGTCGGCGAGTCCGACCTCATCCTGCACGTGGTGGACGGCTCGCACCCGAACCCGGAGGAGCAGCTGGCCGCCGTACGCGAGGTGATCAGGGACGTCGGCGCCACCGGCGTGCCCGAGATCGTCGTGATCAACAAGGCCGACGCGGCCGACCCGCTGACGCTCCAGCGGCTGATGCGGATCGAGAAGCGCTCCATCGCGGTCTCGGCCCGTACCGGCCAGGGCATCACCGAGCTGCTCGCGCTGATCGACAACGAACTGCCCAGGCCGTCCGTCGAGATCGAGGCCCTCGTGCCGTACACCCACGGCAAGCTGGTCGCCCGCGCCCATGACGAGGGCGAGGTGATCTCCGAGGAGCACACGGCGGAGGGCACCCTGCTCAAGGTCCGGGTGCACGAGGAGCTGGCCGCGGATCTGACGCCGTACGTGCCGGTGCCGGTGCCCGTGCCGGTTTCGGTGGCCTGAACGCCGTAGCCCAGCAGGCTTGAGGCCCGTCCCTTTCGCGAGGGGCGGGCCTCGCGCGCGTCCAGGCCACCGGCGGTCGCGATCGGCCCGTGTGCTTCAGCTCGCCGAAGCCGTCACTGCCCCGCGAACTTCCGACTGACCGAGTCGTACACGCCCTCGGCCACCTCACCCAGGCGGGGCCCGGCCAGCCAGCCCGCGCTCACCGGACCGATCGAGGTGTTGGACACCAGTGCCGGCTCGCCGTCCGCACCGGTCGCGACCCAGCCGCCGCCGGACGAACCACCGGTCATGGTGCAGCCGATCCGGTACATCGTCGGATCCGAGGCGTTGATCGACAGCCGTCCGGGCCTGTCCTGGCACTGGTACAGCGCCTCCCCGTCGAACGGCGCCGCCGCCGGATACCCGGCGGCCGTGATGCTCCCCACCCGCGGCGCCGCCGGCGCAGCGAAGTTCACCGGCACGGCCGAACCGATCGTCTCCTCCAGAGACTTGCCGGTGCCGCCCTCCTCCGGCGTCACATGGATGACGGCGAAGTCGTACGGGGCACCGTCCCCGCCGGTCGGACCGCCTCGCGCGATCCACTGGTCCGAGGTCCCCGCCCAGTCGGCCCACCAGACGCCGTACGGAGCGAGTTCGTCCTCGGTCGCACCCGCCAACTCCTCTGCCTTGAGGGCCTGGTCGTTGTACGACGGCACGAACGCGATGTTGCGGTACCAACCGCCACTCCTGCCCGCGTGCACACAATGCCCCGCCGTCCACACCAAGTCGGACCTACCCGGGCGGGCCGGGTCCGCCACGACCGTCGCCGAACAGACCATCGTGCCATCTGGGGAGTCGAAGAACACCTTGCCCGCCCCGGGAACGTTGTCGTGGTACGTAGGCGATACGGCCTTCGCGTCCACCGGCGCCGGCTCCGGGTCGGTCACACCCTGGTCACCCGAGAGGTCGCTCTCCTGGACACCCCGGTCAGGATCCTCGGCCTCCCGCATACGCTCCGGGTCCCACAGGCCCTCGATGATGGGGTTGACGTAGTCCTGGGCCTCGCGAAGCCAGTCGTCCCTGTCCCAGTCCTTCCAGGCGCCGTTCCTCCACTTGTCGACATCGATCCCATGCTCCTTGAGCCGGTCCCTGATGTCGTCCGGGATCGTGATCTTGCCGTCTCCCCCCGGCGTGGTGGAGGTGGAGGCCTGCGCGTTCGCGTCCGGGTCGCCCGAGCCGCAGCCACCGGCGGTCAGCGCCAGCACCGCGGCGAGGGCCATGGCGGCCAGCACCGGGGAGGTTCTGCGGCGCGGGCCCTCTCCGCCTTCGCCGCGAGCCGTCAACGACAGCGGTTCGGATCGCATGCTCTGCCTCCCCCTGGTGTGGACGCTCGGCGCCGCATCCGGGTACTTCCCGCAGACGCCCCGCGAGTTCACCTTTCGGCACCGCGCCCTGGAACGGATTCACTCACTATGCGCCCGCTATGGGGGACTTACGCCGGAACCGCAACAGTTCCGTCATGCCAAAGATCTTCAGACAACCCGTAACCCGCCGAACGGTCCGGGGTTGGTAGCGATGGGGGCCTGCTGCCGGCGGACGGTTCGGTCCCCGCGCCCCAACCCCCGGAGTTTTCCCGACAGTCGGGGCATCGATGTGCCGAGATGTCGAGCGAAGGATCCCGGGGCTCCGTATTTCGGAGCGGGCGAGTCCGCGAAGGAACCGCTTGCCCCTGCACAGCGCGACGACGGGAGAACCATGGCCGTGACCGAGACCGCACCCGGCGAGGTCATGGCGGGGCACCCCGCCGTCGAGGAACCGTCGGCGGCCCGCTCCGCGCACGAGGGAATCCTGCGACGCCAGTCGGCCCGCGAGTCGGCGGCGCGCACCTACGCGCGCGCCCTTCCGATCGTCCCTGTACGCGCACGTGGCCTGACCATCGAGGGCGCCGACGGCCGCCGCTACCTCGACTGCCTCTCGGGCGCAGGCACTCTGGCCCTCGGACACAACCACCCCGTCGTCCTGGACGCCATCCGCAAGGTCCTCGACTCGGGCGCCCCCCTTCACGTCCTCGACCTCGCGACCCCCGTCAAGGACGCCTTCACCACCGAACTGTTCCGCACCCTCCCTCCCGGGCTCGCCGACCACGCACGCGTGCAGTTCTGCGGCCCGGCCGGCACCGACGCGGTGGAGGCCGCCTTCAAGCTCGTACGCGCCGCGACCGGCCGCAACGGCATGCTCGCCTTCGCCGGGGCCTACCACGGCATGACCTCCGGCGCGCTCGAAGCGTCCGGTGACGCACTCGACGTACGGGTCGCCCGGCTGCCCTATCCACAGGACTACCGCTGCCCCTTCGGGGTCGGTGGTCCGCACGGCGCCGAACTCGCCGCCCGCTGGACACAATCCATCCTCGACGACCCCAAATCCGGGGTGCCGCTGCCCGCCGGGATGATCCTCGAACCCGTCCAGGGCGAGGGCGGGGTCCTTCCGGCCCCGGACGAGTGGATGCGGCGCATGCGCCAGATCACGGCCGACCGCTCGATCCCGCTCATCGCCGACGAGGTCCAGACGGGGGTCGGCCGCACCGGCGCCTTCTGGGCCGTGGAGCACAGCGGCATCACCCCCGACGTGATGGTCCTCTCCAAGGCCATCGGCGGCAGCCTGCCTCTCGCCGTCATCGTCTACCGCGACGACCTCGACGTCTGGGAACCCGGCGCGCACGCCGGCACCTTCCGCGGCAACCAACTCGCCATGGCCGCGGGCACGGCCACCATGGCCTACGTCCGCGAGAACGACCTCACAGCGCGCGCGGCAACCCTGGGGGCACGGATGCTGAACCAACTTCGGTCGCTGGCCCGGGAGTTTCCCGTGATCGGTGATGTGCGAGGGCGGGGGTTGATGATCGGGGTTGAGATGGTGGAGGCGGAGGGTGAGAGGGCGGGGGAGGGGAGGGCCGGTGGGGCCAACGACGCTGATAGGTCCGCTGGGTTGTGCACGGATGGGCCAAGTAATGCTGGTGGTGCGAGCGCCGCGGTGACGCCTGGTGCCGTCCCGTCTCCTCGCCCTGCCTCCCCGGAACTCGCCACCGCCGTCCAGCGGGAGTGCCTCCGGCGCGGCCTGATCGTCGAGCTCGGTGGCCGTCACGCGAGCGTCGTCCGCCTGCTCCCGCCCCTGACGATCACCGACGAACAGGTGACCGCCGTCCTCGACAGACTCGCCGACGCCGTGGCAGCGGTCGCCCGCAGCCATGGCCCCGGTGGCGGGAGGCACCAGCAACAGCATCGACGGCGGGGCGGGAGCGGGGGCGAGGGAGCTGGGTAGCTGCCGAGGTGACAGTGGGAGCCGATGGAGCGGCAGAAGCCGGCGGGTCGGGTGGCGGTGGTTGGACGGCAGCACCTGGTGTGTTGGCTGACGCGGATGGAGCGGCAGGAGCCGGTGTTTCGGTTGGAGTGGCACAAGGGCCTGGGGTCGCAGCCCCGCCCTCGGCCGGAGTGACCGCCCGTTCCGAAGCCGCTGGGACTTTGGCACTCGGAGCCGGAGCCGGAATTGGAGCTGGGGTCGGGGTCGAGGGCCGGAACCGGGTTGTGGCCGGAGCTGGAGCCGAGGCCGAGACCCGGGGCGGAATCGGGGCGAGGACAGAAGCCGGGGTCCGGCCCCGCCCCGCAGCCGCCGCCACCCCTCACGCCTCAGGCCGAGCCGTGTCCTGCTCACCGGCAACTCCGAACAGCCCTGGCGATCACGTCGATTGCTCACCGGTTCCCTTGCGAACACCACTCACCTCCACGCGACTCCACCAACCCGCCCCGGCACAGGCACCGGCACAGGCACCGGTACCGGCACAACAACTTCGATCCACCACCCACGAGACAGCAGCCTCTCCGAGGCAGCACCACCCCCTAGGAACACGGAACGTGAACACCACCCCCACCCCCCACGACCCCATCCCCACGCACCCGCGCAACCACTCCGACACATCGCCCTCCCCGCAGCGCCGCTCCCGCCCCGCCCGCACCCCTTCGCAGAGCGGTCCGCCCGAACGGGAACGCTTGCGCGGTGCTGCCACCGACCCCCTCAGCCATCCCGACCCACACACTGCGGCCGAAGCCGCGACCGTGGAGAATCTGCTGCGTTGCTGGGTCCGCGAGACCGATCTGCCCGCGCCCGCGGGCGGCACCCTCCGCATCCCCCTCACCGCGAGTGGGACATCCCTCCTCGTCCCCGTCCACTACTGGTCCCCGACGGGCTGGCACCGCTTCGGCCTCCCCCGTCTCGCCGACGCCCCCGAACAAGCCCCGCCGGTCGACGCGGTCACCGTCGCGGCACTGCTCACCCGTGAGTCGCCGGCCGCAAAAATCCCCGCTTGCGCAGGCGGTGCCGAACTCGTGGCCCGTGTGGCCGACTCCGTCCGCCGCACCGCCACCTTCGTCCGCGAGCGCCGCAAGGACCCCGACGACGGCCCCGACCTCTTCCTCACCGCCGAACAGTCGCTCGTCCTCGGCCATCCTCTGCACCCGGCCCCCAAGAGCCGCGAAGGTCTCTCCGAAGCCGAAGCAGCCTTGTACTCACCCGAATTGCGCGGCTCCTTCCCCCTGCACTGGCTCGCCGTCGATCCCTCCCTCCTCGCCACCGACTCGGCCTGGACCGAACGCGGCCGTCCCGTCGCCGCCGCCCAGCTCACGCAGCGCCTGGCCGGCCCCGACCTGCCGCTGCCCGACGGACGCACAGCCCTGCCGCTGCACCCCTGGCAACTCCGCGAGGTCCGGAACCGCCCCCAGACTGCCCCCCTCTTCGATACCGGACTGCTCCAGGACCTGGGCGCCCACGGCTCCCCTTGGTACCCCACCTCCTCCGTACGCACCGTTCATCGCTCCGGCGCATCCGCCATGCTCAAGCTCTCCCTGGGCCTGCGCATCACCAACTCCCGCCGCGAGAACCTCCGCAAGGAACTCCACCGTGGTGTCGAGGTGCACCGGCTTCTGCGCAGCGGTCTGTCCAGGGAGTGGCAGGCGGCCCACCCGGCGTTCGACATCGTGCGTGACCCGGCATGGCTGGCCATCGACGGGCCCGACGGCGATCCTGTCCCCGGAATCGACGTGGTGATCCGGCACAACCCGTTCAGCACCTCGCACGACGTCTCCTGTATCGCCGGACTAGTCTCACCACGCCCTCACGCCCGAGCCGGCACCACCGAGGACCGTCCGGACAGGGACGTCCCGGACAGGTGCAACCGCCCGGAGGTGGACTGCCCGGTGACGGACCGCCTGGAGACGGACCGCCCGGGCTGGCGGTCCCGGCTGGCCGTGATCGTCAACCGGCTCGCTGCCCGCACCGGGCGCCCCCGAGGCGCCGTCGCCGCCGAGTGGTTCCTGCGCTACCTGGAACACGTCGTCCGCCCGGTGCTGTGGCTCGACGGCGAGGCAGGAATCGCGCTGGAGGCACACCAGCAGAACACTCTGGTCCTGCTGGACGAAGACGGCTGGCCCGCCGGCGGCCGTTACCGCGACAACCAGGGCTACTACTTCCGTGAGTCCCGGCGGGCGGAACTGGATGGCCGGCTGCCCGGCATCGGCGCCCACAGTGACACCTTCGTCTCCGACCAAGTCACTGACGAGCGTTTCGCCTACTACCTCGCGATCAACAACGTCCTCGGACTCATCGGTGCGTTCGGCTCCCAGCGCCTGGCCGACGAACGGTTGCTGCTCGCCGCCTTCCGCCGGTTCCTCGCCGGCGTGGCCTCCGGACCCACCCGACTGCGCTCCACGCTGCCCGGGTGCCTGCTCGACTCACCTGTCCTGCGCTGCAAGGCCAACCTGCTGACCCGCGTGCACGGCCTGGACGAACTCGTCGGCCCGGTCGACACCCAGTCCGTCTACGTCACCATCGCCAACCCCCTTCACTCCTGAGGAACATGACCCACCCCTTCTCCTGAGAGGAGCGCCTGCGTGTCTCCCGCCGACGCGACTGCCGACGCCGTTTCCGCCCCCGTGCCCGACGTCGGCACTGGAGCCTGTCCCGCCCCGGGTGAGGACGGCACCGTCCGTGGCGCCGACCGGAGCACCGACCACGAGGACACCCTGGACCTGCGCCTGCCGGACGAACTCCTCGCACTCTTCGAGACGGAGCGGCCCGACGCAGACGCCACCGATGCCGGAGCCGGGCATGGGCAACGGAGCAGGGACGACAGCACAGAACCGCCCGCCTCACTGTCCCAGGCCCGCTACGACCTGCTCGACGGCGTCGCCGACTGGGGACCGATCACGACTCCGGCGGGCGTGTTCCAGCTCGTGCCCGTACGCGTCGAGCGGGACCTCCCCCTCGTCTGCCGCTGGATGAACGACCCCGCGGTGGCCGCGTTCTGGGAGCTGGCCGGGCCCCAGAAGGTGACGGAGGACCACCTGCGGTCCCAGCTGGCCGACGACGGACGCAGCGTTCCCTGCCTGGGGGTGCTGGAGGGCACCCCGATGAGCTACTGGGAGATTTACCGGGCGGACCTGGATCCGCTGGCCCGCCACTATCCGGCCAGACCGCATGACACCGGTATCCATCTCCTCATCGGCGCTGTCGCCGATCGGGGGCGAGGTCTCGGCAGCACACTTCTCAGAGCCGTCGCCGATCTCGCCCTCGACAAGCGACCCGCCTGTGCCCGCGTCATCGCGGAACCCGACCTTCGCAACATCCCGTCCGTCACCGCCTTTCTGAGCGCAGGATTCCGCTTCTCCGCCGAGGTGGACCTGCCCGCCAAGCGGGCGGCCCTCATGATCCGAGACCGGTCCCTGCGAGGTTTGCTGTAGCAGTGCGTCATCTCGCAATCACTTCTGGTACACCGCTCGTGCCGAGTCGGTTCCCACCCGCCGCAAGACTTTTTTCGATGGCTTGGAATCACGCGAGTTCCGCTCCACCGCCCCCCGACGCCTCGGCCAATTCCGGCCGTCGTCGGAGCGAAGCCGGTCCCCGACCGGGCCAGACCCGGCCGAAGTCGAGCCGAGTCGAGCCGACCCGGCCTCCAACCGCTACATCTCCGAGGAGCTCCCGGCCTTGATCCCGCCCCTCGTCCCCGCCTTGATCACCCCTTTGTCAGTGCCGGGCCGTAGGGTGGTCGCGCTATGACGAAGCCCTCACTCCCCGAACTCCTGCATGCTGCCGTCACTGCCGTCGGCGGCACGGAGCGCCCCGGCCAGGTGACCATGGCCGAATCCGTCGCGGGCGCGATCGACGACGGTTCCCACCTGCTGGTGCAGGCCGGCACCGGTACCGGAAAGTCGCTGGGTTATCTCGTGCCCGCGCTCGCGCACGGGGAGCGGGTCGTCGTCGCGACGGCCACCCTGGCCTTGCAGAGACAGCTCGTCGAGCGCGACCTGCCGCGCACGGTCGAGGCACTGCACCCGCTGCTGCGCCGCCGCCCGGAGTTCGCGATGCTCAAGGGCCGGTCGAACTATCTGTGTCTGCACCGCCTCCACGAAGGCGTCCCGCAGGACGAGGAAGAGGGCCTCTTCGACCAGTTCGAGGCCGCCGCACCCACCAGCAAGCTGGGCCAGGATCTGCTGCGGTTGCGGGACTGGTCGCAGGACACCGAGACCGGTGACCGCGACGACCTCACGCCGGGTGTCTCCGACCGCGCCTGGGCGCAGATCTCCGTGTCCTCTCGGGAGTGCCTGGGCGCGACGAAGTGCGCCTACGGCGCCGAGTGCTTCGCCGAGATGGCCCGCGAGCGCGCCAAGCTCGCCGAGGTCGTCGTCACCAACCACGCGCTGCTCGCGATCGACGCCATCGAAGGCGCTCCCGTCCTCCCGCAGCACGAAGTGCTCATCGTCGACGAGGCGCACGAGCTGGTCTCCCGGGTCACCGGCGTCGCCACCGGTGAGCTAACCCCCGGCCAGGTCAACCGTGCGGTGCGCCGAGCCGCGAAGCTCGTCAACGAAAAGGCGGCCGACCAGCTCCAGACCGCAGCCGAGGGCTTCGAGCGCCTGATGGAGCTTGCCTTGCCCGGCCGGTTGGAGGAGATCCCGGAGGACCTCGGCTACGCGCTGATGGCCCTGCGCGACGCCGCTCGTACGGTCATCTCCGCGATCGGAGCGACGCGCGACAAGTCGGTCCAGGACGAGGACGCGGTGCGCAAACAAGCGCTTGCCTACGTGGAGTCGGTCCATGACGTGGCAGAGCGGATCACGAACGGCTCGGAGTGGGATGTCGTCTGGTACGAGCGCCACGATCGCTTCGGCGCGTCCCTGCGCGTGGCCCCCATGTCGGTGTCCGGCCTGCTGAGGGAGAAGCTGTTCGCGGACCGCTCCGTGGTCCTGACCTCGGCGACCCTGAAGCTGGGCGGCGACTTCAACGGCGTAGGAGCGTCCCTGGGGCTCGCTCCGGAAGGAACCGAGGGCGAGGACCTGCCGAAGTGGAAGGGCCTCGACGTCGGTTCGCCCTTCGACTACCCCCGGCAGGGCATCCTCTACGTCGCCAAGCACCTCTCGCGCCCCGCGCGCGACGGTGACCGGGTGGACATGCTCGACGAATTGACGGAGCTCATCCAGGCGGCCGGCGGCCGTACCCTGGGGCTCTTCTCCTCCATGAGAGCGGCCCAGCTGGCCGCCGAGGAACTGCGATCCCGTATCCCTGAGTTCCCGATTCTCCTCCAGGGCGAGGAGACCCTCGGCGAACTGATCAAGAACTTCGCGGCAGACCCGAAGACCTGCCTCTTCGGCACGCTGTCGCTCTGGCAGGGCGTCGACGTGCCCGGCCCCAGCTGCCAGCTGGTCGTCATGGACAAGATTCCGTTCCCGCGCCCCGACGACCCCTTGATGAGCGCCCGCCAGAAGGCGGTGGAGGACGCGGGCGGCAACGGCTTCATGGCGGTCGCGGCCACGCACGCCGCCCTGCTCATGGCCCAGGGCGCCGGCCGCCTCGTGCGGGCCTCGGGAGACCGTGGCGTGGTCGCCGTACTGGACCAGCGGCTGGCCACGGCGCGGTACGGCAGCTATCTCAAGGCGTCACTGCCCGACTTCTGGTACACCACGGACCGTAATCAGGTGCGGAAGTCTCTGGCGGCGATCGACGCCGCGGCGAAGGCCACGGAAGCGGCGGAGCTCGCCGCCGAAGCTGAGAAAGCCCAGGCGGAGCTCGGGTGAGCATGTTGGTCTGACCCGGCGCCGGGTCAGACCAACATGCGCGATGCGCAGCGATCCGTCACCGGCGCCGGACAGCGCAGGGCCCCGGAACCGGCGCAGAGGTTCCGGGGCCCGGTCGGGTCGGCGAGGCCGGCCGCGGTGCTCAGACGCGCCGCAGAACCGCAACTACCTTGCCGAGGATGGTCGCGTCGTCGCCCGGGATCGGCTCGTACGCGGAGTTGTGGGGGAGGAGCCAGACATGGCCGTCCTCGCGCTTGAAGCGCTTGACGGTAGCCTCGCCGTCGAGCATCGCGGCCACGATGTCGCCGTTCTCGGCGACGGGCTGGCGGCGCACGGTGACCCAGTCGCCGTCACAGATCGCGGCCTCGATCATCGAGTCGCCGACGACCTTCAGGACGAACAGCTCACCGTCGCCGACGAGCTGACGGGGGAGGGGGAACACGTCCTCGACGGATTCCTCGGCGAGGATCGGGCCACCGGCGGCGATCCGGCCCACCAGCGGGACGTACGACGCGGCCGGCTTGCCCGCGGTGTCCGTGGGCTGTACCGAGGCCCCCTGGTCCGAGCCGCGCACCTCGTACGCACGCGGGCGGTGCGGGTCACGGCGCAGGAAGCCCTTGCGCTCCAGTGCCATCAACTGATGTGCGACGGACGAGGTGCTGGACAGGCCGACCGCCTGGCCGATCTCCCGCATGGACGGCGGGTAGCCGCGCCGCTGCACAGAGTCCCTGATGACCTCGATCACCCGTCGCTGCCGGTCGGTGAGTCCCGAGCTGTCTGCACGGATGCCTGGAGGCCGCCCCGGCAGGGAGCGCTTCTGTCCCTCGGGATTCACGGCTTCGTTCATCGCATGCACCGGCTCGAGTCGGCCCTGGGAACGGTCCTGGGCAGTGATGGTGGCACTGTCTGCGGTCGTGGTCACGTCGGCCCCTCTCGATGGTCTCCCTGCTGGACAACGGTAGTTGCTTTCGAAAGGTTGCGCCAAACACACGTTCGAGTGAAAAATCGCGGAGCGCCTGACGCGATCATGTGTCTGGGTGTATGGCTAACGCGCCGCCTGCCGAACAAAAGGGCCCATTGCTGTACTCTTCACCGCCGGACGGCTACCTCGCGGGTTGTTGCCCCAGTCTGCCATCCAGTGTCCCGTCGGCCGGGTACCGGCTCCCATCTGTGCGGGAATCCCACGTCCCCTCCTTGTGGCGCTCACGGTATCTCCGCATGCGCCGCAGCGATACGGCTGTGCGTTCGTGTTCGCCGGGCGTCGGGACGGTCGTATGGCACATGCCAATACGGGCGCGACATGCGTGTGCGGCGTGTATGCCGTGCCAATCCCTACATGTAGTGCTTGGATTGCTACAGCAGCCCAGAAGTTGTGGTCCCCCGGGTCTCCGCGCCCGCCGCGATCGCCTATGCTGGGGGCTGCTTCGAGGGGCCATGGGGCTCAGCGAGGCTATTGAGTCTGCTGTGAGGAGGGTTGGGAGTTCATGCACTGCCCCTTCTGCAGGCACCCCGACAGCCGCGTCGTCGACAGTCGTACGACCGATGACGGCACGTCGATCCGCAGGCGCCGCCAGTGTCCGGACTGCTCCCGTCGTTTCACGACAGTGGAGACGTGCTCGCTGATGGTGGTCAAGCGGTCCGGAGTGACCGAGCCTTTCAGTCGTACCAAGGTCATCAACGGTGTGCGCAAGGCATGCCAGGGGCGGCCTGTCACCGAGGACGCGCTCGCCCAGCTCGGCCAACGGGTCGAGGAGGCGGTGCGGGCCACCGGAAGCGCCGAGTTGACCACCCATGACGTGGGGCTGGCCATACTCGGCCCGTTGCAGGAGCTCGATCTCGTCGCATATCTGCGATTCGCCTCCGTCTACCGGGCGTTCGACTCGCTCGAGGACTTCGATGCCGCGATCGCGGAACTGAGGGAAGACACGGGACCCCCCGCCGCGGACGACGAGGACCGTGGAGAGGCTGTGGGCGGCGACGAGGCCGTCGTGGGGAGCCAGGAAGACGATCGCGGGCCCGGAGGGACTGCTCAAGTCCCCGAGCCCGCCCGCGCCGCCGACTGATCGGCGGGCCGGACCGGGCCAGCACCCCGGATCGGCCGGACGGCGGCGAACCAGGACCTGTTGCGGGCGGTAGCAAGTGGGTGCCCGCAATACCAGACAGAACATCGTGCCACGGGAACAACGGGGCACTTCAGGGCGTTTACGCCCGTACAGGGAGGCGGCATGACAGAGACGGCGAGCGGTCCGGCACGGAGTTCCCGCGCCAAGGGCACCAAGGCGGCTGCGAACAAGGGCCTGCACATCGAGCGCATCCACACCACCCCCGGCGTGCACCCGTACGACGAGGTGGAATGGGCGCTTCGTGACGTCGTCATGACCAACTGGCGCGACGGCTCGGTCAACTTCGAGCAGCGTGGCGTCGAGTTCCCCGACTTCTGGTCGGTGAACGCGGTCAACATCGTCACCAGCAAGTACTTCCGCGGTGCCGTCGGCACCCCCCAGCGCGAGGTGAGCCTCAGGCAGCTCATCGACCGCATCGTGAAGACGTACCGGAAGGCCGGCGAGGACTACAAGTACTTCGCGTCGCCCGCAGACGCGGAGATCTTCGAGCACGAGCTGGCGTACGCCCTCCTGCACCAGATCTTCAGCTTCAACAGCCCTGTGTGGTTCAACGTCGGCACGCCCCAGCCGCAGCAGGTCTCCGCCTGCTTCATCCTGTCCGTCGACGACTCCATGGAGTCGATCCTCGACTGGTACAAGGAAGAGGGCATGATCTTCAAGGGCGGCTCCGGTGCCGGCCTGAACCTCTCCCGCATCCGCTCCTCCAAGGAACTGCTGTCCTCGGGCGGCAACGCCTCGGGTCCCGTCTCCTTCATGCGCGGTGCCGACGCCTCCGCCGGAACGATCAAGTCGGGTGGCGCCACGCGTCGCGCCGCCAAGATGGTCATCCTCGACGTCGACCACCCTGACATCGAGGACTTCATCGAGACCAAGGTGAAGGAAGAGGAGAAGATCCGCGCCCTGCGTGACGCGGGCTTCGACATGGACCTGGGCGGCGACGACATCACGTCCGTCCAGTACCAGAACGCCAACAACTCGGTCCGCGTGAACGACACGTTCATGAAGGCCGTCGAGACGGGCGGCAAGTTCGGTCTGACGTCCCGTATGACCGGTGAGGTCATCGAAGAGGTCGAGGCCAAGACCCTGTTCCGCAAGATGGCCGAGGCCGCCTGGGCGTGCGCCGACCCGGGCATCCAGTACGACGACACCATCAACCGCTGGCACACCTGCCCGGAGTCCGGCCGTATCAACGGCTCGAACCCCTGCAGCGAGTACATGCACCTGGACAACACGTCCTGCAACCTCGCCTCGCTGAACCTGATGAAGTTCCTGAAGGACGACGGCAAGGGCAACCAGTCCTTCGAGGTCGAGCGCTTCGCCAAGGTCGTCGAGCTCGTCATCACCGCGATGGACATCTCCATCTGCTTCGCGGACTTCCCGACGCAGAAGATCGGCGAGAACACACGCGCGTTCCGCCAGCTCGGCATCGGCTACGCCAACCTCGGCGCCCTGCTGATGGCGACCGGCCACGCCTACGACTCCGACGGCGGCCGCGCCCTCGCCGGTTCCATCACCTCCCTGATGACCGGTACCTCGTACAAGCGTTCCGCCGAACTCGCCGCGGTCGTCGGCCCGTACGACGGTTATGCCCGCAACGCGCAGCCGCACCTGCGGGTCATGAAGCAGCACTCCGACGAGAACGGCAAGGCCGTCCGCATGGACGACCTCGACACGCCGATCTGGGCCGCCGCCACGGAGGCCTGGCAGGACGTGCTGCGCCTCGGCGAGAAGAACGGTTTCCGTAACGCCCAGGCGTCCGTCATCGCCCCGACCGGCACCATCGGTCTGGCGATGTCCTGCGACACCACCGGCCTGGAGCCCGACCTCGCCCTGGTCAAGTTCAAGAAGCTGGTCGGCGGCGGCTCGATGCAGATCGTCAACGGCACCGTCCCGCAGGCCCTGCGCCGCCTGGGCTACCAGGAGGAGCAGATCGAGGCGATCGTCGCCCACATCGCCGAGAACGGCAACGTGATCGACGCCCCCGGCCTCAAGCACGAGCACTACGAGGTGTTCGACTGCGCCATGGGCGAGCGCTCCATCTCCGCGATGGGCCATGTCCGCATGATGGCCGCGATCCAGCCCTGGATCTCCGGTGCGCTCTCCAAGACGGTCAACCTGCCGGAGTCGGCGACCGTCGAGGACGTCGAGGAGGTCTACTTCGAGGCCTGGAAGATGGGCGTCAAGGCGCTCGCCATCTACCGTGACAACTGCAAGGTCGGCCAGCCCCTCTCCGCCAAGACCAAGGAGAAGGAGAAGTCCGCGGCCGACGCGGTCACGGAGAAGGCCGAGGCGACCATCCGCGAGACGGTCGAGAAGGTCATCGAGTACCGCCCGGTCCGCAAGCGCCTTCCCAAGGGCCGTCCCGGCATCACGACGTCCTTCACGGTCGGCGGCGCCGAGGGCTACATGACCGCCAACTCCTACCCGGACGACGGTCTCGGTGAGGTCTTCCTGAAGATGTCCAAGCAGGGCTCCACCCTCGCGGGCATGATGGACGCCTTCTCCATCGCCGTCTCGGTGGGCCTCCAGTACGGCGTGCCGCTGGAGACGTACGTCTCGAAGTTCACCAACATGCGCTTCGAGCCGGCCGGCATGACGGACGACCCGGACGTGCGGATGGCGCAGTCGATCGTCGACTACATCTTCCGCCGCCTTGCGCTCGACTTCCTGCCCTTCGAGACGCGGTCCGCGCTCGGCATCCACTCCGCCGAGGAGCGTCAGCGCCACCTCGAGACCGGCTCCTACGAGCCGACCGAGGAGGAGGTCGACGTCGAGGGGCTGGCCCAGTCGGCGCCGCGCACCCAGGAGCTGAAGGCGGTCGCCACGCCGAAGGCCGAGGTCGAGGCGGTCAAGCCTGCCCCGCAGCAGGCCCACACGAGCGCCGAGTTGGTGGAGATGCAGCTGGGCATCCAGGCGGACGCCCCGCTGTGCTTCTCCTGCGGTACGAAGATGCAGCGGGCCGGTTCCTGCTACATCTGCGAGGGTTGCGGCTCGACCAGCGGTTGCAGCTGATCTGAGTTAGACCATCCAGGGCGGTGCAGCCGGACATCGACTGCACCGCCTTCGGCTTTTTCCGTTTCTCCACGAGACGATCACACGTTAGGCTCCCCCAGCGCACGACGGGCGCGAACGGCAGGGTGGGGACACGGGGAACATGACAGAGCAGCAGATTGCCGATGCCTCGGAGAGCGTCGGGCAGCCTGAGAAGGGCCCGAACGAGTGGGGCCAGGCCATAGCTGCACTGGTGGTGGTCGGGGGGCTCGCTGCTCTCGCGTTGTCAGGGACCTTTCAGCAGAAGTCCAGCGACCCCGAGCCGGCCGAGTGCCACACATCGGACGGCGCCCGGCCGTCGAAGCCCGTATCAGGCGGGCAGTTGTGCACGGCGCTGAACCGTGCGGACCTGCCGACACTGCTCGGCACGCCGACCGAGTACGCGATGAACGCCAGCGGCAACGAGAGCGTGGGCAATTGGGCCGACGGCACCAAGACGGTCACGCCCGAGGCGGAGGTCCAGCTGTCCACCTACACCGTGAACCTCTCGACGTCCGACGACGACATCCCGGTGGCCGAGATGGCCGGTTTCCTGGGGGGTTCGGCGCAGAAAAGGACCATAGGCGGGCATCCGGCGGTCCTCTACTCGGACCGGACCATCGCCCTCACGTTCAACCTCGGCGGGGGCAAGGTCGACACCGGCCCCGGCGGGATCGCCCGGAGCCTGCTGGTCGCCAAGGACACCAAGGACGGCGGCGGCTTCTACGAGGTCTCCATATGGCGTCAGGACGACGTCCCGCCCGACGACCTCGCGTTGTTCCGCATCGCCGAAACGGTGCTGCCGACGGTCCCGGGCTGGACCGCCGGCTGACAGGTCACGCCCGGCCCATGGTCCGGGTGAACGTCGCTGGGTCGTCCTCGAAGCCGCTGATCCCCGGGTGGAAGTCCCAGGAACCGTCTTCCTGGCGTACGAACTCCGCGATCCTCGCGGCCGTGGCGCCGAGGACGCCGCCGAAGTCGTCCTCGGTCAGGACCGTGTAG
Organism: Streptomyces sp. NPDC005402; assembly: GCF_040606575.1. NCBI lineage: Bacteria > Bacillati > Actinomycetota > Actinomycetes > Kitasatosporales > Streptomycetaceae > Streptomyces > Streptomyces sp. NPDC005402. The sequence goes on along the minus strand of NZ_JBEXFB010000002.1, from coordinate 588,537 downwards.
CCCTCCCGTATGCGCAGGGCCGGGTTGATCACACCGACGAAGGTGCGGTGCGCGGAGCGCTGCTGGATGACGGTGCCGACGACCACGCGCGTGTACCGGGCGTCCAGTCGGTCGAGTTCGAGGGTCATGACCTCGTCCCAGCCGAAGCCCTTGCCGTCCTTGCTGTCCCGGTTGAGATAGATGGTGCCGTCGGGGGAACGGCTGTCGAAGTGCACGACATAGGCGGGATCGCCGTACGGATCGCCCGCCACGTAGGTCGCTGCGACGATGTCCAGGTCGGTGGGCGGCTGCCCCGCCGGACTCGGATCCCACTTGAGCGCGACCTCGACCTTGCGGATCCCCTTGTTGATGCCGCTCACCGGATCTCCCCTTCCCCCTGTGTCCACGGCCCGAACTGCCGGTCAGGCAGGACCGGTTGTCCATCCTGCCACGCGAGTCTGTCACTCGTGGGTCACCTTCGCCGCCGAGCGTGACCGGCGCCACGCTCCGTGGCCTTACCATGGCGCGGTGCTGGTCAAGTGGATTCGCTGCACCGTGGTGGACCGCCGCGGCTTCGAGCGGGGGCAGCGAAAGTGGGCGGGGCTTCTGGGAGAGCCGGGGTTTCGGGGACAGGGCGGAGGCTGGAGCCGGGGGCGGCAGGGTGTGGCGCACATCTTCTCCTTCTGGGAGAGCCGTTCCTTCTACGACTCCTTCATGGCGCGTTCCCACGACCGGCTCGCGGCGGCCCAGTCAGGCACGTTCAAGGACATCCAGGTCAAGCTGTTCGACTACCGCTTCGATGTGAAGACGGGCTTCGAGCCTCGCTTCACCGACGCCGACCTGGTGCGGTTCGCGCACTGCCGCGTCCATGAGGAGCGCGCGGAGCACTTCACTCTCATGCAGGAGAAAGTCTGGAATCCGGCCATGGCCGGCTCGCCCGGCATGATTCGCGGCCTGTTCGGCGAGGCCCCTGGGAACGAGTTCCTCGTGCTCTCGATGTGGCGGTCGGCCGCCGAGCACGGCAAGTACCGCACCGAACGTGTGGAGCGGCTCGCCCTGAGAGCCCAGACCGAGGCCGATGTCGCCGCGCTCACGGGCGACATCCTGGACCTTGAACCGGCGTGGACGGTTTGAAATCCGTACTCACCATGCGTGCGCCTCTGGGTGGCCGATGGTGCGGGAAATGTGTGACCTACGCCGTATGGAGCCCGTACGAGTGCTGGATACGGCCCCACCCGATCTAGGGTCTTGGCATGGCACGACCACGGCGAATCGTCCTTGTCCGGCACGGGGAGTCAACGGGCAATGTTGATGACACCGTGTACGAACGCGAGCCCGACCATGCCCTGGCCCTGACGGAACGGGGCTGGCGGCAGGCGGAGGAGACCGGAAAACGGCTGCGGGAGGTGCTGGGCCGCGAACAGGTCAGTGTGTACGTCTCTCCGTACCGCCGTACACACCAGACCCTTCGCGCCTTCCACCTGGACCCCGAGCTCATACGGGTGCGCGAGGAACCCCGGCTCCGGGAGCAGGACTGGGGGAACTGGCAGGACCGCGACGACGTACGTCTCCAGAAGGCGTACCGCGACGCCTACGGGCACTTCTTCTACCGCTTCGCCCAGGGCGAGTCCGGGGCCGACGTGTACGACCGGGTCGGCGGCTTCCTGGAGAGCCTGTTCCGCAGCTTCGAGGCGCCCGACCATCCGCCGAACGTCCTGATCGTGACGCACGGCCTGGCCATGCGGCTGTTCTGCATGCGCTGGTTCCACTGGACGGTCGCCGAATTCGAGTCGCTGTCGAATCCGGGGAACGCGGAGATGCGGATGCTCGTTCTCGGGGACGACGGCAAGTACGCCCTTGACCGGCCCTTCCAGCGCTGGCGAGAGCCGGAACCGTACGGGATCACTGATTAGAGTGGCAGACCGATGACCGCTGACTCCTCATCCGACGGGCGGCTGAGCCGCGCCCTGGCCAGTCTGCGCGGCCTTGCCGTGGGAGACGCGCTGGGCTCTCAGTTCTTCGTGCCGGTGAACTACCCCCTGCTGAAGAACCGCGAGTTGCCGCCCGGCCACTGGCAGTGGACGGACGACACCGAGATGGCCTGCTCCGTGGTGGCCGTCCTGGCCGGCCACCACCGCATCGACCAGGACGCCCTGGCCCACTCCTTCGCCGAACACCACGATTTCGACCGGGGCTACGGCCCCGCGGTCAACCGGCTGCTGCGGCTGGTCCGCGAGGGCGGTGACTGGCGTGAGCTCGCCGCGGCCCTCTTCAACGGGCAGGGTTCCTGGGGCAATGGTGCCGCGATGCGCATCCCGCCCCTCGGGGCCTTCTACGCGGACGACCCGGAGCAGGCGACCCACCAGGCGGAGATCTCGGCGTATCCCACGCATCAGCACCGTGAGGCCGTCGTCGGCGCCATGGCCGTCGCCGCGGCCGCCGCGCTGGCCGCCGCCCCCGACGGTCCGCCCAGTCCCGGTGCGCTTCTGGACGGCGTCATCGCACTCGTCCCGAAGAGTGCCGTGGCCGCGGGACTGCGGCGAGCCCGCGACATGCTCGACTACGGCGACGCCTCCACCGTCGCGGCCGTGCTGGGCTGCGGGCGCCGCACGACGGCCCACGACACCGTGCCGTTCGCGATCTGGTCCGCCGCCCGGTCGCTGGGCGACTACGAAGAGGCGTTCTGGACAACCGCGCAGGTCGGCGGCGACGTCGACACGACCTGCGCCATCGTCGGCGGTGTGATCGCCGGCGGGAAGGTCGGAGCTCCGCCCGCCAAGTGGGTGGAACGCACCGAGGCGTTTCCGGAGTGGTTGCAGGTGTCGGAGTAGAAGCCCCGGGGGCGGCCCCCTGATCACAATGTCGAAACTCTCCGTGCCTGTTGGGAACTCTGCGTAATCGGGTGCTCGTTGTCGTGACAGTTGCCGTGCGACGGATGGGCCGGGGCACGCAGAAGGCACTGAGAGGGGCGTGGTGCGGTCATGGGCTGGTTGCCGCTGTTCGCCCTGGTGCGCGCGGTTCTTCTGGTGCGGATGACCGGACCGTCGTCCTCGCCGTCGATCCTCCGGACCCGGTCCGGTCCTCCGCGGCTCATCGTGAGCCCGGCTCCATCAGCCGAGACCCGGGCCCGCCGTGCCGGCGAGCGCCTCCAGGTCGCTCTTGCGGACCTTGATCACCAACCAGGCGCTGACCAGGGCGAGTACGGCCATCGAGGCAGCCGCGACGAAGCCCGAGGAGATGCCCTGAGCGAGCACCTCGTGTCCCCACGGGGCGGGCAGTTGGTGCGTCTTGGCGAACTCCGCCTTCTGCTCCGCCGAACCGTCAGCCATGAAATGCGGCAGCTGCTTCTCCGCCTCGTCCTTGCTGGCCGACCCGAACACCGTCGTCAGGATGGACAAGCCGAGCGAACCGCCTACCTGCTGCGTGGTGTTGAGCAGCCCGGAGGCCGCGCCGGCCTCGTGCTGGGCGACGCCGGAGACCGCGGTGATCGTCAGCGTCACGAAGTTCAGGCCCATGCCGAAGCCGAAGATCAGCATGGGGCCGAGAACTCCGCCGACGTAGGAGCTGTCGGAGCTGATCAGGGCCTGCCAGGCGAGCCCGGTCACCGCGAGCGCCGATCCGGCGAGCATGAACGGCTTGGGGCCGAGCACCGGCAGGAACCGCTGCGACAGGCCCGCGCCCAGCGCGATGACGACGGTCACGGGCAGGAAGGCGAGACCGGCCTCGATCGGGGTGTAGTCCAGGACGTTCTGGACGAAGAGCACGATGTAGAAGAACATGCCGAACATCGCGGCAGCGAGACTCAGCATGATCACGTACGTGCCCGAGCGGTTGCGGTCGGCGAACATCCGCAAGGGGGTGATCGGCTCCTTGGCGCGCGACTCGATGAACGCGAAGGCGAGCAGGAGCACCACGGCGACGCCGAAGGACCCGATGGTCAGGCTGTCCCGCCAGCCCTCGTCGGCGGCGCGGATGAAGCCGTAGACCAGCAGGGCCATGCCTCCCGTGGAGGTCAGCGCGCCCGCGACGTCGAAGCGGCCGCCGTGCCGTTCGGACTCGCTGATGTACAGCGGGGTGAGGATGGCGATCAGCACGCCGATCGGCACGTTGACGAAGAGCACCCATCGCCAGTCGAGCCACTCGGTGAGCATGCCTCCGGCCAGCAGGCCTATGGCACCGCCGCCCGCGGAGACGGCGGCGAAGACACCGAAGGCCCGGTTCCGCTCGGGACCCTCGGGAAACGTGGTGGTGATCAGTGCCAGCGACGTCGGCGACGCGATCGCGCCCCCCACTCCTTGCAGGACACGGGCGGCCAGCAGCTGCCAGGGCTCCTGGGCGAGACCGCCGAGCAGAGAGGCGAAGGTGAACAGCAGAATGCCGGCCATGAAGACCCGGCGACGCCCGAGGATGTCACCCGCACGGCCACCCAGAAGCAGCAGGCCGCCGAAGGTGAGCGTGTAGGCGCTGACGACCCATGTGAGGTCGGTGGTGCTGAACTTGAGAGCGTCTTGAATGTGCGGCAGCGCGATGTTCACAATCGTCGCGTCGAGTACCACCATGAGTTGGCAGGCGGCGATGACGGCGAGCGCGATGCCAGGTCGCCCTTCCCGGCGGGCCACACCTGGTTTCTGATCCTTGATCAATTGAGAGGTTGTCACTATGGGTCCCCCACAAGCGCTTTAGTGAACGGTCGCGTTCACTGTTGCGTCAACGGTAGTGAGTCCCCAGTAGTGAACGCAAGCGTTCACTTAAGTTTGTTGGCGCGCGGCGTATCCCCCTGAGTTGCCGCGCGGTGCCCCACCCCTCCCCGCAATCCCCCCCGCTTCCCCGTTCGCTGGAGACACACAGATGGTTACCTCGCGCTGGACGGCCGCCCCCGCTCGGACGGCCTCCCTCCGTAGGCGCGGCGCCGTGCTGGAGCGTGCGATCCTCGACGCCGCGCTGGAGCAGCTCGGCACGGTCGGCTGGAACGGCCTCACGATGGAGGGCGTCGCCGCAAGGGCCCAGACCGGCAAGGCCGCCGTCTATCGCCGCTGGCCGTCCAAGGAGGACCTCGTCGCGGACGCACTTCGGGCCGGACTGCCGCGTTTCGAGGAGGCCCCCGATCTTGGAGGTGTGCGCGAAGATCTGCTCCAACTGTGCCGTCAGGCGCGCGAGGCGATGTTCTCGCGCCCCGGCTTCGCACTGCGTTCTGTCATTCACGAATGCGACCAGGCTCAGGCGGAGCGCTTCCATGCCGTGATCTTTCACGGGGTCGTGGAGCCGAGTGTCGAGCTGCTTCGCGAGATCATCACCCGTGGAATAGAGCGAGGTGAGGTGCGCCCAGACGCGGCGAACGACTATGTCTTCGACGCCATCCCAGCCATGATGATGTATCGCTCCAAGATGCGCGGCAGCGAATGGGGTGACCGGGATATCGAAGAGATGATCGACCAGTTCGTGCTGCCGCTGCTGCGGTCGAGCGGACCGTGAGTGCTCTTCGTGGACGTCTCGACGCCGTCCGGAGAAACCGGGGTGTCGCAGGGCGATCCGAGCGGCGTACGCTAAGGGCGCCATGCCGTACGAACCGCCTACTCACACTGTCGAGCGCTCTCTTCGTGCCACGACCGGAGCGAAGATCATCGCCGGTGTCGACGAGGTGGGGCGAGGTGCCTGGGCCGGCCCTGTCACCGTCTGCGCGGCGGTCACCGGACTGCGCCGACCGCCCCAAGGCCTCACCGACTCCAAGCTGCTCAGCGTCAAACGCCGTACCGAACTCGCAGAGGAACTGCGGACGTGGGTGACGTCGTACGCCCTGGGGCACGCGAGTCACGAAGAGATCGACGCCCTCGGAATGACGGCCGCCCTGCGGATCGCCGCCGTGCGCGCCCTGGAGGCACTCCCGGTCCGTCCGGACGCGGTGATCCTCGACGGGAAGCACGACTATCTCGGAACGCCCTGGAACGTCCGGACCGTGATCAAGGGCGACCAATCCTGTGTGGCGGTCGCTGCGGCCTCGGTGATCGCAAAGGTTCAGCGCGACAAAATGATGGCCGAACTGGGTGTCGACCATGCAGACTTCGGTTTCGCGGCCAACGCCGGGTATCCGTCGCCCGTGCACAAGGCCGCGCTGGAGGTTCGGGGCCCCACCCCGTACCACCGGTTGTCGTGGGCGTATCTTGATGCGCTGCCTCAGTGGCGGCACCTCAAGAAGGCCCGCAGCTGGGCGGACGGAAGCGTTCCGGAGATCGAGGGCCAGCTCGGGTTCGATTTCTGACGATTCCGCTCGCACTGATGTGCCACCCGCTGACGCGAGCCGCACCAACGTTTGATAAACATCAGCCCATGCCTCTCATTCCCGAGGAGCCTCAGATTCACGAGAGTGCCCAGGGTCCCCGCGCCACTCCGGCCAGCGGCCGCACCGCGCCGACCCCCCGTCCCGTACCCGGTCCACGCCCCGTGGCTCCGCCGCGTCCCGGTCGTCCCGGCCCGCTGCGGCCCGCGCCGCCGGTGCAGCGGACGCCGCATGACGTGGCCGTGGCCAAGCCCGCAGTGCCGGGCCCCACAGCCCCTGCCTCCGCCCCGACTCCGGTCTCGGCGGCCCCGCAGATCCAGCTCATCCCGGCCTCGGCCGCCGGTGCGCTCGACGCTGCCGAGGAAGCCGTAGACCTCCTGCTGGAGTCGGGCCGTCCCCCCGGTGAAGTGCTGGTGATCACCACCGGCGAACAGCATCCGTGGGCCGCCCATGAGCTGTCCTTCGGTGAAGCCGCCTACTGGGCCCAGCACGACGCCGGTGACGACGTGTTCTACGCGGACGCCACCGCGGCCTCGCGTGTCGCGTCCCGTCCGGTGGTCGTGGTCGCCGTCAACGGCGGTTCTGTCGCGGCTGTCGCCGAAGGCCTGCCGCTGGCACACGCCCGGGCCGGTGCCCTGCTGATCGTCTGCGGCGACCCGCAGCAGATCAACTCGGTACTGGGCGTCGGCGTCTGACTCGGTTTCGGAAGACATCCCGGGGGTGTGGACAGGTGCCGCCCGCGCGGCACCTGCACGGCGAGTCCTTCGGCATATCCACCTCCGAGCCGGACGTCCGGCTCGCACTTCGCACCATGCCGGGGCAAGGAACATGCGCGCCCGACGCGCTACCACTTCGTAGGCCGTACGTCACGGACGTACGGCCGAAGAAGGGTCCTCGGGACGGACTCGGCTTCAGCGAGCCGCCACGCGGCGCAGGACCTCCGAGGCGGCTCCGCCGGTGCGCGGCAGCAGCGGCGGTGACTCAGACGTGGCGAAGGGCTCCGGTGCGGAGTCCGCGTTCGGTCGGCGTCCGCCGCGTCCCTCGCCGAGCACCTGCCACCCGTCACGCGTCAGCGTGATGTACGCCCCGCAGCGCAGCCCGTGCAGGGTGCAGGCGTCACGCAGACCCCACATCCAGGCCCCGTCCTCCTCCGTCCAACGTGCGTCGCCCTCACGGCAGTAGAGCAGCACGGCGGTGCGCACGGGAGTGCGGCGCCGCAGATCGTGCGGGATCACCCGGCGCAGCTGGGCCAGCAGCGTGTTCCGGAACATCCAGCCATCGGCCGGTGCCGGGCGGCGCGTGAACGAGGCGCTCGCCCGCAGCCGTTCGTCCGGGTCGAGGACGGCCACGATCGCGGTCGCCGGTTTGGGACGGTGCCGCGAGTGCAGCCCGCTCACGACCTCGCGCGGGTTGCGCAGCAGCGGGATGCCGGCCTCGGCCCACTCGGCGGGTTCGAGCAGACGGGCCAGAGGGTTGGCGGATGCGGCGGACAGGTCGGTTGACGACGTGGACGCCGCGGAGGACGGAGCGAATCCGAAGGTCACGGTCCTCCCTTCGGCTACGCGCCCATACGGCGGGCGGGGTCGGATTCGGGGGAGCGCGCACCGCAGCAGAGCCCTACCGGTCAACGGACGAGGCCGTGCGGGGAGCGGACCTCAATTCTTCCTGTCGAACTTGGTTGCGGCAACGAGCAATTGGGCTCGCCGACCCGAATCAGATGCTTCGTGGCTTATATCCCTACCCAGTGTTTTACCGGGCGACGCCCGGGACCTCCGAGCCCGGCGGTTTGGGGCCTCGTTCGTACGCGCGCGTAGAGCGTCGTCGCCTCCGGCGCCTGCTCAGCCGCGTACCGCCAGCACCAGAGGCAAGACCCCCTGGGCACCCGACCGCAACAGCAGCCGGGCGGCGACCGCGAGGGTCCAGCCGGTCTCGGTCATGTCGTCGACGAGCAAAACGGGCCCAGCGGCTGCCTGCAGCGCCTCCCGCAGGGGCGGAGGCACGACGAGTGCCCCATGCAGGGCCCGCAGTCGCTGAGCGCTGTTGGAACGTGGCAGGGAAAGATCGTCGGAGTGGTCCGTGTACGCCAAAGACCCCAGGAACGGGAGGCGGCCGACGGCGGAGATCCGGCTCCCCAGCGAGTGGACCAACTGGGGCCGGCTGCGCGAGGGAACGGTGACCACCCCGACAGGGCGGGCAGGTGCGTCCGGGGCTCCGGAGGCCCAGCCGTCGGGCGACTTGGCCCAGTCGGCCAACACGGTTACGACGGCGTTCGCCACGTCGTCGGGGGCGGGAGCGTCCGGAGTCTGAGGTGCGAGCAGCGGACGCAGGCGGTTGCCCCAGCCGATGTCCGACATCCGCCCGAGAGCCCGGCCCGGCAAAGCCTGTTCGCCGGGCGGAATACGGCCCTTCAGGTCGACGCCGATGGCGGGGAGGCCCGTGGGCCACATGCGGCGCGGCTCCACGACGACACCGGCGCGGGAGAGCGAGCCGCCCGCCGTGTCCAGGGCGGCAGGCGAGATGTCGGCGGTGAAACGGGGTCCGGCGCAGTTGTCGCAACGGCCGCAGGGAGCAGCTTGCTCGTCGTCCAACTGTCGCCTCAGGAACTCCATACGGCAGCCCGTAGTGGTGGCGTAGTCGCGCATGGCCTGCTGTTCGGTGGCGCGCTGCTTGGCGACCCAGGCATAGCGCTCGGTGTCGTACGACCACGGCACTCCGGTGGCGATCCAGCCACCCTTGACCCGGTGGACCGCGCCGTCCACGTCCAGCACCTTGAGCATGATCTCCAAGCGGGTGCGGTTCAGCTCCACCAGCGGTTCGAGCGCGGGCAGCGACAGCGGCCGGTCCGCCCCCGCGAGGGCGTCCAGAGTGCGTCGTACGGCTTCTTCGGGCGGGAACGCGACGGAGGCGAAGTAGGACCAGATCGCCTCGTCCTCACGGCCGGGCAGCAGCAGCACCTCGGCGTGCTCGACACCGCGTCCGGCCCGCCCGACCTGCTGGTAGTAGGCGATGGGGGAGGAGGGCGAGCCGACATGGACGACGAAGCCGAGGTCGGGCTTGTCGAACCCCATGCCGAGCGCGGAGGTGGCCACCAGCGCCTTGACCTTGTTCGCGAGGAGGGCTTCCTCGGCCTGCTGGCGTTCGGCGTTCTCCGTCTTTCCCGTGTACGAGGTGACGGTGTGTCCGCACTGCCGCAGGAAGGCGGTGATCTCCTCGGCGGCGGCCACCGTCAGCGTGTAGATGATGCCGGAGCCCGGCAGGTCGTCCAGATGATCGGCGAGCCAGGCCAGCCGGTGGGCCGCGTCGGGCAGTCGGAGCACACCGAGGCTCAGGCTCTCGCGGTCGAGCGGGCCGCGCAGGACCAGTGCGTCCGAGTCGGTGCCGGTACCCAGCTGCTCCGCCACGTCCGCGGTGACGCGGGCATTGGCCGTGGCGGTGGTGGCCAGCACCGGCACCCCGCGTGGGAGGTCGGTCAGCATGGTGCGCAACCGACGGTAGTCGGGACGGAAGTCGTGGCCCCAGTCGGAGATGCAGTGCGCCTCGTCGACGACGAGAAGACCGGTGGCGGCAGACAGTTCGGGCAGGACGTTGTCGCGGAAGTCCGGGTTGTTGAGCCGTTCGGGGCTCACGAGCAGCACGTCGACGGTGCCCGCGGCGACCTCGGCGCGGATGGTCTCCCACTCCTCCGGGTTGGAGGAGTTGATGGTCCGGGCGTGGATGCCGGCACGCGCGGCGGCCTCGACCTGGTTGCGCATGAGCGCGAGCAGCGGAGAGACGATCACGGTCGGCCCGGCGCCGCGCTCGCGCAGCAGGGCGGTCGCCACGAAATACACCGCGGATTTGCCCCAGCCCGTGCGCTGTACGACCAGGGCCCGGCGCTTGTCGGCGACCAGCGCCTCGATCGCCCGCCACTGGTCCTCGCGCAGCCGCGCCGATCCGGTGCCGTCCCCGACGAGCCGGACGAGGATCCTGTCGGCAGCCTCGCGCAACTCCGTCTTGCTCGTGTGCGTCATGCCCCCATACAACAGGACGCCTCCGACAACGGGACTGGGCGGCGGCCCGGCTGTGGACGACGGGACGGTGCTTGTCGTGGCCCTGATCGGACTTATCCACAGGCCCAACCGGAATATCAAGATCCGCGAGATCGTCTGCACATGACGAATCACAGCGAAACGACGGGACCCGCCGCAAACAGCAACAACCGCGGACGGAACGGCGACGACGGACGAAAGGGCGACGACGGACGGAACGGCAACGACGGACGGAAGGGTGACGGGCGGGACAACGAAAGTCCGGGGATCGGCGACCGGGTCGGATTCGACGCACATGGCGCCGAACACCAAGTCACCCTGCGGACGCCGGGCGAACTGGCCGATGCCGTGCCCTACCTGCTCGGGTACCGGCCCGAGGACAGCATTGTCCTTGTCGCCCTGCACGACCGGGGCGGCCGCGGCCGGTTCGGAGGGCGGGCCCGGCTGGGCATTCCCGCGAACAAGGACGACTGGCCGGCCGTGGCCCGGCAGCTGGCGCACGGACTGATCACCGGCAGCGAGCGCAGGGGCGGCCGCCCCGAGCAGATGGTGGCCTACCTCTGCCAGGAACCGGGGCCCGGTGAGACGGGCAGGCAGATCACGGCGCGGCTCGCCCCGCTCGCCGGGCTGCTGCGCACGGAGTGCGGCCGGCTCGACGTTCCTGTGATCGAGGCGTTGTGCATCTCCGACGGCCGCTACTGGTCGTACTGCTGTCCGAGCGAGGAATGCTGCCCCGTGGAGGGACGCCCGATGGGGCTGCCCGGCACCTCGGTGCTCGCCGCCGCGGCCACATACGCGGGACTGCAGGTGCGCGGCACACTGCGCGAGCTGCGGGCCAGGCTGCAGCCCTGGGAGACCGCGGCCGCGCTGGAACAGGAAGTCGCTCTGGACACCGCCGGCATGGCCCTGGTTCCCAGGATGCTCGACCAGGCGAGCCGGGTGGACGTGGCCGAGGAGACGCTGCGGCTGGCCAGGCGCACGATGACACGCTTCGCCGAGGCAGCCCCCGTGCTGGGTTCGCTCCAGGCAGACCTGCGTGACGACGAACTGCTGGGGCACGACGACGCCGCGGTCCTGATCCTCGGTCTGCAGGACCGCACGACCAGGGACCGCGCGGCCGAGTGGATGGAGGCCGAGGAGGCCGGACCGGCCCTGCGTCTGTGGCGTGCGTTGGCCCGCCGGTGCGTCGGACCCTATGGCGAGCACGCGGCGGCACCGCTCACCCTCGCCGGATGGGTCGCCTGGTCCACCGGCGACGAGATCGAGGCCAGGGAGGCGCTGGCCATGGCCCTGGGCGCGGATCCCAGCTATCTCTTCGCCCGGCTCCTGCACCAGGCATGCAACGAGGGACTCGACCCGGAATCCATCCGCCGCTGCCTGCGCGCGGAACGCGTGGGGCGTGAGGCACACGGGCGCTCGGAGGCCGCTCAGCCCGCCGACGGGGAGACGGCCGAGCATCTGATGGGGCCGGACACGGCGGGTCCTGGAGGGAGTCAGGCGGTGTCCTCGCCCAGTTCCGACGGAACCATGGAACCGCCCGGCAATGCCAAGGACGCGGTGGCTGCGTGCCCGTCCCGGGCCGAAGGCGCGCTGCCACCGTGCCCCTCCGGCGCCGACCGGACGCTGCTGCCGACGCCACCGCCCACGGCCTCGCGCCGACGCAAGCGGGTGCGTCCCGGCGCTCGCGCCGATGCCCGTCCGCAGGCCGCGGAGGGACGACAGCCCGGTGCCGAGGAATCCCGCCCACGCTCCCGGCCGGCCCGCGGTACCCGTCCCGGTGCCGTCCGCCGCTCCACGGGCAAGAGCGACGCGCGCCGAACCGAAAGCACCCGGCCCGGGGGCGGTGCCACCGAGGAGGAGGGATGAGTGGCCACTGGAGGCGAGTCGCGGGCGGATGGTCCCACCTGTGCCGTCGGGTGGCGGATGCGGGCCGCCGCCATTCGGTCGGCTTCCGGGCCCGCGGGCGTGACCCCGAACAGGCCCGTCCCGTTCACCTGAGTGGCGGAACCCCTACCGGACCGTACCGCCGCATCGCCCATGCCCTTCAGGAGCCCCCGCACCGGGCGCCGAACACACCCGAGCCGCACAGAGCGCAGAGGAAGCGCACCTTGCATCAGCCGACTCCGTCCTCCACCGGCGACGGCCGCCCCACCCTCGGCGCGCCGACGACGGCATGGAAAGGAAGCGCCGGTCCGCCGCGAGCCACGGACACCGGCATGCCTGAGCCGAGGTTCCCGAGCGGCACCCACCACATCTCGACGGCGGCGGAACACCGCACGAACCCAACTCCGGAACAGGACGGGAAGGACGCCCCTTCCTCGCTGTCCTCGGACCGTGAGTCGTCTCCGTCGTGGGATCGTGAGTCGTCTCCGTCGGCGGGCTCCGTCCCCCGCTCGTCCACACCGATGAGGCAGGGCCGGACTCCACCTTCAACGGCGAATCGTCCTGGTCGCCCGCCTTCACCCATGCCGTCCAGGCCACTGCAAAACGCTTCCTCGGGCCCCCGAGGCCCAGCTGCTCTCCCCCCGGCGCACTCGGTCATCATCTCCCTGGCGCTTCCCGGCCTCGCCATCTCCACGGATCAAGGCCAGTTGACCGGCCAAGGGCTGGAAGGCTTCTACCGCGCGGGCCGACGCGTGCTCTCCCGGTGTCAGATCCGGATCGCCGGCCGTGAGCCACTCGCGGTCCAGGCACGGACGACCGCGGCGGATCGCGCCCGTTTCGTGGCCACAGCGCGGGTTTCCCCGGGCGGAGGCCCGGACCCTGACGTCGTCGTGGAGCGGACCCGCCACGCGGACGGGACGGAACGCATCATGCTGCACAGCGCCGCCGCCCGCCCACTGCGACTGCCGGTGGAGGTGGCGCTCGGTACGGACCTGGCGGACTTGGGCGCGATCGCGTCGGGCCGAGCGGGCCCCGAACTGCCCGCAATCGTCCACGACTCCGGCCTGCGCTGGTCCTGCGCGGCCGGCGGGGCGTCGGTCACGGCCGACCCACCGCCCACCGACGCACTCGCATCGGCAGGCCTGTTGCGCTGGGAGTTCGACCTGCCGCCAGGAGGCACGGCCGGTCTGGAACTGTGCGTGCGTCTGGAGGGCGCGGGCCCCGTGCGAGCTGTGGGGCGGGCGGCGACCAGCCCCCTGGCTTGCGCCCGCGCCACGGGAGACCACCCCGCAATCCAGCCGCTCCTGCACACAAGCATCGACGACCTCCAGTCCTTGCTGCTGCGAGACCCGGCACACCCCACCGACACCCACCTCGCGGCCGGAGCCCCCTGGCGCTGCGGCCTGGCCCCGGCCGACGCGCTCGTCGGGGCCCGTATGACGCTGCCACTGGGCACCCGCCTCGCGGCGGGGACGCTCCGCACCCTCGCGCGCACCCAGCTCCGCGGGCAGACAGCGCAGTCCGGCATGATTCCCGGGCCGCGCCGGGACGCGGGCGCTCACCTTGCAGCCGGTTGTACGGGCACCGCGGCAACCCTGCTCTTCCCCGCCCTCCTCGCGGAGGCCTTCCGGTGGGGACTCTCGCGACCGGAGACGGAAGAGCTGCTCCCGACAGCCGAGCGGTGTCTGGGCTGGCTGCGGTCGGCCGTGGGGGAGGAGCCCTATCTGTGCGACCCACAGCCCGGCGGCCCCGTCCGCTGCGAGACACAGGCACATGCGCATCGCGCAGCCGTCCTCGGCGCCGACCTGTTGGACGCGTTCGACAGACCGGGCGGGGCGGCGCTGCGGCAGTGGGCCCGCGAACTGCGCAGAGCCTTCCGTGAGGACTTCTGGGTCGAAGACCGCAGCGGTGGCCGGCCGACGGCCGCGCGGGCTCCCGACGGGCGCCTCCTGCCGTACCTTGGCGCCGCGGCTGTCCACCTCCTGGACACCGGACTGCTCGGCGGGGGTGAACAGGCACCCGGCCTGCTCGACAGGGTGCAGACCGAGCAGCTCGCCCGGCTCCTCGGCAGCCCGGCCATGGATTCGGGGTGGGGGCTGCGCGGACTGGGCACGAAGGAGGCGGGTTACAACCCGTTCGGCCATCGCACCGGTGCCGTGAGAGTTCACGAGAGCGCGATCGCCGTCGCGGGCCTGGCCGCCGCCGGGTACGAGAAGGAGGCCGGCTCGCTCCTGCGGGGTCTGCTGGCCGCGGCTGAGGCCTTCGGTCACAGGCTCCCTGAGATGTACGCGGGTGAGCAACGCACCGACGGGAGCGCTCCCCTTCCTCACCCGGCGGCCTGTCGTCCGGCGGCGACTTCAGCGGCCGCCGGAGTCCTGTTGCTGACCACCCTGGCCGGAATCCGCCCCGACGTCCCGGCGGGGACGGTCACACTGCGTCCCTTGCGCAGTGCGCCGCTGGGTGAGATCGGTCTGACCGGCCTGAGGATCGCGGGGGCCCCGTTCTCGGTACGGGTCAGCAGGCTCGGGCTCGCCATGGTCGAGGAGGCCGCCGAAGGGCTGCAACTGGGGGCGTGACCTCGCACGACATCCGTTGCGGCAGACACAGGCAAGGGAGGACGGGACCTGTTCAGGTGGCAGTGGATCAGCCGCCGATGCGACCGCCGAAGGGAGTGTTTATCGTCAGGCAGACGACTATGATCGCCGCATGCCCTACGACCCGTCAGCCTTTCCACCCTTCGCCGTCACCGTGGACCTGGTCGTACTGACCGTGCGTCGTCACGCCCTGTGCGCGCTCGCGGTACGCAGGGGCGAGCCGCCGTTCCAGGGACGCTGGGCGCTTCCCGGCGGTTTCGTACGGGCCGATGAGGATCTGGCGCAGGCCGCTGCCCGCGAGCTGGCCGAGGAGACCGGGCTGCGCGCCCACGACCCGGCCGTCCCCGTCCAGGACAACGGAGCACACCTGGAACAGCTCGCGACCTACGGCGACCCCAAGCGTGATCCCCGGATGCGCGTGGTGAGCGTCGCCCACCTCGCCCTCGCCCCCGATCTGCCCGCCCCCCGGGCAGGCGGCGACGCCAGCAACGCGCGCTGGGCGCCCGTCGAAGAGCTGTTGCAGCAGGGCGGCTACGGTCGAGACGGGGAACCGATCGCGCCGCTCGCCTTCGACCATGCCCAGATCCTTTCGGACGGAGTGGAGCGCGCCCGCTCGAAGATCGAGTACTCGTCGCTGGCCACGGCGTTCTGCCCGCCCGAGTTCACCGTCGGCGAGCTGCGCCGGGTCTACGAGGCGGTGTGGGGCGTGGCACTGGACCCGCGCAACTTCCACCGCAAGGTGACCGGCACACCAGGCTTCCTGGTCCCCACCGGCGGCACGACCACGCGACAGGGCGGCCGCCCCGCCCAGCTCTTCCGGGCCGGCGGCGCCACCCTTCTCAACCCCCCGATGCTGCGCCCCGAAGTGTGACAGCCGCAAAAACCGGACATAACGCGCTATCTTGCTACGGGTGATCCAGGCCTTCGGACTGACCAGCAATTCCCGCAAGGGCCTCCCGCCCGCGGTCGACGACGTGTCCTTCGAAGCCCGCGCGGGCCGCGTCACCGCGCTTCTCGGAGCGACGGGCGCGGGTAAGACGACGGCGCTCAGACTGATGCTCGAGCTCCAACAGGGCCGTGGCCTCACCTACTTCAAGGGCCGCCCGCTGCATCGCATCGCGCACCCCTCACGCGAGGTCGGCGTACTTCTGGGCGAGGTGCCTGGCCATCCCGCGCGCACGGTCCGCGGCCATCTGCGCATGCTGTGCGCCGCGACCGGCGTCCCGGTCCGGCGCGCCGACGAAGTACTCGAAGCGGTGGGCTTGGTCAGCCTCCGCGACGAGCGGCTCGGCACCCTGTCACGCGGTATGGACCGCCGCCTGGGCCTGGCGTGCGCCCTGTTGCCGGACCCGCACACCCTCGTACTGGACGATCCCGCCGACGGACTCTCCACTCGTGAGAGCCACTGGCTGCACGGCATGCTGGGCGCGCACGCCGCCCAGGGCGGCACAGTCCTGTTCACCACGTCCGAGCCCAAAGAGGCCGCACGCGTCGCAGATCACGTCATCACACTCGAGCAGGGCAGACTCGTCGCCGACCAGGCGGCCACGGAGTTCGCCCGCACCAGACTCCGCCCCCGTGTCGCCGTTCGTACTCCCCATGCCGCCCGCCTCGCCGCCCTGCTCGCCAAGGAGGCCCGTACGGCTCACCGCTCCGTCGAGGTCGTCCGGGAAGGCGGCAACCGTCTGTCCGTGTACGGCAGTAGATGTGCCGACGTCGGCGAGGCGGCCTTCCGGCACGGCATCCTGGTCCACCAACTCGCCGACGAGATCGGGGACATGGGACCCGGTGCCGGCCCGTTTCCCGGGGCGTCCGCAGAAGCGGCGCAGGATGCGCGGGCGGGCGTCACGGGGCCGCAGTCCGGCGCGCTCCTCGGAGATGAGGCTGTCGGGGTGGCCGTGGCGGCAACACGAGGAGGCCAAACGCACGGCCACCCGGCATCGCAGAGCGGTTCTCACATGCGCGACGACCGGGTGGTCCCAGCCGACCCGAGAGCGCATGGCGATCAGGCGGCACACGCCAGTCCAGACGCTCACGGCGGCCCGGTCGAGGGAGGCGGTGACGCCGCTCCGAGCGCCGACACCGTCTCCAGGGCCCCCGCCTCCCTGCCCCCCCTCCCGCCCCCCATCTCCGTCAGGTCCGCGCCCAGCCCCTTGCGCCCCCTGCGCTACGAACTGCGCCGCGCTGCGGGGATCGGCACCGGGTTCCTCACCGGTGCCGCCGTACTCGTCACGTCCGCCCTCGCCGCCGTACTCCTGGCACGAGTCGGGCACACCCCGCAGGCGCGTCTGCTGGCCGCGTGGCCGAGGGAGCTGCCGCTGCCCCCGGCCGCGCTCGGGGCCGGACTGCTCGGCGCACTCGCGTTCGGCGACGAGTTCCGCCACCCCGCCCTGGCCGCGGATCGCGGCACCGTCCCACGCCGGCTGGGGCTGCTCACCGCGAAACTCGCTGTCGCCGCCGTCACCGCGCTGGTGCTGGCCCTTCTCACGGTGGGCTGCGACGCCGAAGTGCTCTATCTCGTCTACGGACGGGAACTCACGGAGGTTCCCGCGGACTGGTTGTCACTGGGCGCGAGTTGGTTCGGACTCGTGGTCGGGTGCGCCTGGGCCGGTGTCCTGGCCGCCGGCATCTTCCGGTCCACCACGGCCGGGCTCGCCGCGGTGGTGGCTGTGCCCGTTCTTGTCGTTCCCCTCGTACAGCGAGCCCTGGAGGGGGCCTCCATGCGTGCGGCGGCAGGTCTTCCCGCGAGGCTGCGCGAGGTCTTCCTGCTGCAATGGCCCTTCGGCGGCGAGCGCTATCTCGTCGGAGCGGTGCGTGTGATCGCCCAACCCGTGGGCGGAGCACTGACGTTGTCGCTGACGGCCCTGCTGTGCGCATATCTGCTCACGACCCTGCGCAGCAGGGTCCGATGAGGCTGTCCGCACGCTTCTGGTCCCGACTGCGCACAACTTCCCGACGAAAGCGCATTTCTTTCCGATAAGGCGTCAATTGCGACGGGGTGAGCGATCACCCTTTCGTGTGCTTTTCACCAAAGACCTCAAGGGAGTTGGAGGCGGCGCCGACAAAGGATCCGTGAGTACCCTTGCGCACACCATGATGACCGCCGCCCGCTCCACCGACTCCGGTCTGGCCGGCCCGGGCGATCTCGACCGCTACCCCTACGCCGACTTGCCGGCCGCAGGCCGTGTCGGAGCCTCTGTCTGGGACGGCTCGGACCCGGAGCTGGGCCGCGTGGGCCGCCGGGCCGGGGGCAGCCGCGGGCGTGGCCTGCACGGCCAACTCGTCCAGCAGCTCGGCCAGATGATCGTCTCCGGCGACCTGGGAGCCGACCGGCCGCTGGTCCCGGAGGAGATCGGCCAGCGTTTCGAGGTCTCCCGTACCGTCGTCCGTGAGTCACTCCGCGTCCTGGAGGCAAAGGGCCTGGTCAGTGCCCGCCCGAACGTCGGCACGCGCGTGCGTCCCGTCAGTGACTGGAACCTGCTGGACCCGGACATCATCGAATGGCGAGCTTTCGGACCGCAGCGCGACGATCAGCGCCGCGAGCTGAGTGAGCTGCGCTGGACGATCGAGCCGCTCGCCGCGCGCCTGGCCGCGGGACACGGCCGGGAGGACGTCCAGCAGCGCCTCGGTGACATGGTCGAGATCATGGGGCACGCCATGAGCCAGGGTGACGCGCTCACCTTCTCCCGTGCCGACGCCGAGTTCCACTCCCTGCTCATCCAGCTCGCGGGCAACCGCATGCTGGAGCACCTTTCCGGGATCGTCTCCGCAGCCCTCCAGGTCTCCGGTGGCCCGGTCACCGGCTGTGACCGCCCGAACGATTCGTCCTTGGCGCACCACGGCCGGATCGCCGACGCCCTCGCCGCCGGCGATGCCGCAAAGGCCGAAGCAGCCATGCGTCAACTGCTCGCCGTCCATCCCGAGGTCGAGCGTGTGGTGCCGGCGCCGCGCGAGCACTGACCGTGCACCGCGGGCGGCGCGGTCGAGGATGTGCTTCCCCTCCTGTGGCATCGCTCGGCCGTTGAACCGCCTCCGTCGGACCCCGCAGAATCTCCAGGGATCCTGCGGGGTCCCACGGTGCGGCATGGTGACGGCGCCCTGGGGCTCCGCCGACCCGGACGGATGACTGACCGCTTCTGTCCGCGTCTGACCGTTTTATTTGTTTACGGGGTGTGACTCGGGCCACGCAGATTGGGCGTAACGCTCGCGGGAGCAGCGCGATGACCTAAGAGGTGACAGCCGCGGAGGGAATACGGACGCCGTTTAAGGCGCTGTGCATCTTCCCGGCCCCCCGCCCGCGCCGTCGGCCACTCCCAGGCCGGTGGTCGGCTCCTGTCCGCTGTGGACGGGGCCGGAAGCCGTTTTCCAACGTTCCGAGAGGTTGTTCGTGTCGGCCAGCACATCCCGTACGCTCCCGCCGGAGATCGCCGAGTCCGTCTCTGTCATGGCTCTCATTGAGCGGGGAAAGGCCGAGGGGCAGATCGCCGGCGATGACGTGCGTCGGGCCTTCGAAGCTGACCAGATTCCGGCCACTCAGTGGAAGAACGTACTGCGCAGCCTCAACCAGATCCTCGAGGAAGAGGGTGTGACGCTGATGGTCAGTGCCGCGGAGCCCAAGCGCACCCGAAAGAGCGTCGCAGCGAAGAGTCCGGCCAAGCGCACCGCCACCAAGACGGTCGCGGCCAAGACGGTGACCACGAAGAAGGCCACCGCCACCGCCACCCCGGCGGCTCCCGCCGCTGAGCCCGCAGTCGAGGGCGAGGCGCCCGCGAAGCCCGCCGCGAAGAAGGCGGTCGCCACCAAGAAGGCGGCTGCGAAGAAGACCGTCGCCACCAAGAAGACGGCGGCGGCCAAGAAGACGACTGCCAAGAAGGACGACGCCGAGGCCGTCGAGGACGAGGTCCTCGAGGAGATCAAGCCTGGCGAGGAGGAAGAGGAGGGGGCCGAGAACAAGGGCTTCGTCCTCTCCGACGACGACGAGGACGACGCGCCTGCCCAGCAGGTCGCCGTGGCCGGAGCCACCGCCGACCCGGTCAAGGACTACCTCAAGCAGATCGGCAAGGTCCCGCTGCTCAACGCCGAGCAGGAGGTCGAGCTCGCCAAGCGCATCGAGGCCGGTCTGTTCGCCGAGGACAAGCTGGCCAACGCCGACAAGCTCGCCCCGAAGCTCAAGCGCGAGCTGGAGATCATCGCCGAGGACGGACGCCGCGCCAAGAACCACCTCCTGGAGGCCAACCTCCGTCTGGTGGTCTCCCTGGCCAAGCGCTACACCGGGCGCGGCATGCTCTTCCTGGACCTCATCCAGGAAGGCAACCTCGGTCTGATCCGCGCGGTCGAGAAGTTCGACTACACCAAGGGCTACAAGTTCTCCACGTACGCCACCTGGTGGATCCGTCAGGCGATCACCCGCGCGATGGCCGACCAGGCCCGCACCATCCGTATCCCGGTGCACATGGTCGAGGTCATCAACAAGCTCGCGCGCGTGCAGCGCCAGATGCTCCAGGACCTGGGCCGCGAGCCCACCCCGGAGGAGCTGGCCAAGGAGCTCGACATGACCCCGGAGAAGGTCATTGAGGTCCAGAAGTACGGCCGTGAGCCGATCTCGCTGCACACCCCGCTGGGCGAGGACGGCGACAGCGAGTTCGGAGACCTCATCGAGGACTCCGAGGCCGTCGTCCCGGCCGACGCGGTCAGCTTCACACTCCTGCAGGAGCAGTTGCACTCCGTCCTCGACACCCTGTCCGAGCGCGAGGCGGGCGTCGTCTCGATGCGCTTCGGTCTCACCGACGGTCAGCCGAAGACCCTCGACGAGATCGGCAAGGTCTACGGCGTCACGCGCGAGCGCATCCGCCAGATCGAGTCGAAGACCATGTCGAAGCTGCGTCACCCGTCGCGTTCGCAGGTGCTGCGCGACTACCTCGACTAGGTCGTAGTCGTACGACGCCGAAGGCCCGGTCCCTTTTCGGGGACCGGGCCTTCGTGCTGCGCGTCCAGGCACCTTGCATGACTCTGGGTTTCCGATCACCACCCCGGAGTGAGGAGCATGCATGCGTCACCCCATTGCCCGGGCGCTGGCCCGGCCGCTGATTCTGGCGGCCGTGGCGGCGGCCATACCGCTGGCGTCGCCCGCCCCCGTGGCCGCCGACAGCGTCGTCGTCGGGGGATTCCCGGTCGACGTGTCCACGGCGCCCTGGACCGTGGCCCTGTCCAGCCGTGACCAGTTCGGAGGTATGCGTGCCGGGCAGTTCTGCGGCGGTGTCGCCGTCGGTCCGACCACGGTGCTCACCGCGGCCCACTGCATGGGTGAAGACGTCCTGGGGGCACCGCCCGAGCAGGTGAGTGACTTCCGTGTCATCACGGGGCGGACGGATCTGCTCTCGGATGAGGGCAAGGAGATCGCCTTGCGTGAAGCCTGGGTGAATCCCGGCTACGACCCGCAGAGCAACGCCGGGGACTTCGCCGTCCTCACCCTCGCCGAGCCGCTTCCGCAGAGCGCGGTCATCGCCATGGCGGCCGACGGTGACGCGGCGTACGCGCCGGGAACCAGCGCTACGGTGTACGGCTGGGGTGACGTCACGGGCGGCGGCGACTACGCGCGCAGTCTGCGGGCGTCACGCGTGCACGTACTGGCCGACGCGGGCTGCGAGGAGGCTTATCCGGGCGGCGCCGAGGGCACCTACCGCGCCGACACCATGCTGTGCGCCGGGGAGGACGGGGGTGGTCGTGACGCCTGTCAGGGGGACAGCGGTGGGCCGCTGGTCGCCGGGGGGAAGCTGATCGGACTGGTGTCCTGGGGGAGCGGCTGTGGGCGAGCGGGCCGACCTGGTGTCTATGCCCGTGTGTCCGACGTCATGCGCACGCTGAACTGGGGCGGTCGCAACGCGTCGGACGGGCGCCACGGGACCGCGTGACAGAGCCTCGGGGGCGCTGAAGGCCCTCGGCGGAGCATGAGCAAAGGCGGCTGCCCCTGGGAAAAGGGGCAGCCGCCCTTGTGCCGGCCTGTGCCGGAGCTGGCTCGTCGTGGACGCGAAGTGTCAGCGCTCTTCTTCTGCGGCGGGAACGGCCGTGAGCCGCTCCGTCTCGTCCTGTATCTCAGCGGCGATCTTCTTGAGTTCCGGCTCGAACTTGCGCCCGTGGTGGGCGCAGAAGAGCAGCTCTCCGCCGCTGAGCAGTACGACGCGCACGTACGCCTGGGCGCCGCAGCGGTCGCAGCGGTCAGCGGCCGTCAGCGGGCTCGCGGGGGTCAGAACAGTAGTCACGTCGCCTCTTCTCTAGCTCGACGAGCTGTCGTACCAGGGTCAACATCCAACCAGCCCCAAAACGTTCCCGCTCGGGGCTTCTCCCAGAGAGAAATTTTCCGGACGGCTGGCTGCTGCCGGTTTGGCGGCGAATGTGCCGTATTGCGTGTCTGTGTGTCTTACGGTTTCGCGCGATCGGTCAGGGTCGGTCCTGCCGGCTGGGTTGCCGGTTGTTCATGAGGACGTGCCCGGAGCCTAAATGGTTCATGCCTGTAAGGGAACGTGATATGTACTTCACCCCATCGAGGGATCGAACAGGTATACGACTCTGGACTACTCTGTGTTTCCGCACGAGGGTGGCGTTACAACGGCTCTACCAGGCCTCGGTACCCTCTTGGCGGCGACCGAAGCCGCGCCCTTACCCACAAGGGCCCCAGTTGAAATTCAGCGAGGAGCGAACCGCGTGACCGCCGAAACGTCCGTGCCGTCCACAGCTCTGCTGGCAGGAGCAGACCGGGACGGTTCCAACTACACCGCGCGGCACCTCCTCGTCCTCGAGGGGCTCGAGGCCGTACGCAAGCGCCCGGGTATGTACATCGGATCGACCGACAGCCGTGGCTTGATGCACTGCCTTTGGGAGATCATCGACAACTCGGTCGACGAGGCCCTGGGCGGGTACTGCGACCACATCGAGGTGATCCTCCACGACGACGCCTCTGTGGAGGTCCGGGACAACGGCCGGGGCATCCCGGTCGATGTCGAGCCCAAGACCGGTCTGTCCGGCGTCGAGGTCGTCATGACCAAGCTGCACGCCGGCGGCAAGTTCGGCGGTGGCTCGTACGCCGCCTCCGGTGGCCTGCACGGCGTGGGCGCCTCCGTGGTGAACGCCCTGTCCGCGCGGCTGGACGTCGAGGTGGACCGCGCCGGCAACACCCACGCGATCAGCTTCCGGCGCGGCGTGCCGGGTGCCTTCGCCGCGAACGGCCCCGACGCCAAGTTCGAGGCCGCGAGCGGCCTGCGCAAGACCAAGAGGATCCCCAAGAACCGGACCGGCACGCGCGTGCGGTACTGGGCCGACCGCCAGATCTTCCTCAAGGACGCCAAGCTCTCCCTGGAGCACCTCCACCAGCGCGCTCGCCAGACCGCGTTCCTGGTGCCCGGCCTGACCATCGTCGTCCGTGACGAGTACGGCCTGGGTGAAGGCGGCAGCAAGGGCGAGGAGTCCTTCCGCTTCGACGGCGGCATCAGCGAGTTCTGCGAGTACCTGGCCACCGACAAGCCGGTCAACGACGTCCTCCGCTTCTCCGGCCAGGGCTCCTTCAAGGAGACCGTCCCGGTCCTCGACGAGCACGGCCAGATGACGCCCACCGAGGTCACCCGCGAACTCGGCGTGGACGTCGCGATGCGCTGGGGGACCGGCTACGACACGACCCTGAGGTCGTTCGTCAACATCATCGCCACGCCCAAGGGCGGCACCCATGTCGCCGGCTTCGAGCAGGCCGTCGCCAAGACGATGAACGAGGTGCTGCGCGCCAAGAAGCTGTTGCGTGTCGCCGAGGACGACATCGTCAAGGACGACGCTCTCGAGGGCCTGACCGCAGTCGTCACGGTGCGCCTTGCCGAGCCGCAGTTCGAGGGCCAGACCAAGGAGGTGCTCGGCACCTCCGCGGCCCGCCGCATCGTGAACACCGTGATCTCCAAGGAACTCAAGGCGTTCCTGACGTCCACGAAGCGCGATGCCGCGGCCCAGGCCCGGGTCGTCATGGAGAAGGCGGTCGCCGCCGCACGCACGCGTATCGCGGCCCGACAGCACAAGGACGCACAGCGCCGCAAGACGGCTCTGGAGTCCTCCTCGCTGCCCGCCAAGCTCGCCGACTGCCGCAGCGACGACGTCGACCGCAGCGAACTGTTCATCGTCGAGGGCGACTCCGCGCTGGGTACCGCGAAGCTCGCCCGGAACTCCGAGTTCCAGGCGCTGCTGCCCATCCGCGGCAAGATCCTCAACGTCCAGAAGTCGTCCGTCACCGACATGCTCAAGAATGTCGAGTGCGGGGCGATCATCCAGGTCATAGGAGCGGGGTCCGGTCGGACCTTCGACATCGACGCGGCCCGCTACGGCAAGATCATCATGATGACCGACGCCGATGTCGACGGCTCTCACATCCGGTGTCTGCTGCTGACCCTGTTCCAGCGCTACATGCGGCCCATGGTCGAGGCGGGCCGGGTCTTCGCCGCGGTGCCGCCGTTGCACCGCATCGAGCTCGTCCAGCCGAAGAAGGGGCAGGACAAGTACGTCTACACCTACTCGGACCGTGAGCTGCGCGAGAAGCTGCTGGAGTTCCAGAGCAAGGGGGTCCGGTACAAGGACTCCATCCAGCGGTACAAGGGTCTCGGCGAGATGGACGCCGACCAGCTGGCCGAGACGACGATGGACCCGCGGCACCGGACGCTGCGGCGGATCAACCTCGCCGATCTGGAGGCCGCCGAGCAGGTCTTCGATCTGCTGATGGGCAACGACGTGGCGCCGCGGAAGGAGTTCATCTCGGGCTCGGCGGCGACGCTGGACCGGTCACGCATCGACGCGTAGTGCTGAGGCGGGGCCGGTTCTCGTATCGACGCGTGGCGCCGAGCGGGGCCGGTTCTCCGACCGGCCCCGGCTTCATGTTCGACAGGCTGGTTTCCCACCCGGACAGCCTGCGGCTTTCGCGATGGGTCGAGGTGGCACTCTTGGCTCATCGCCGGCCCACGGCGGTGGGCCCGACAGGCTCGGGCGCGGCGGTCTCCACCCGTGGGTGGAGGATCCGCCCGCCTGAGAATCCACCCGTGATCCACCTTGGCTCCGATCTCCCGACCTGCGGATTTCCGTAGCTTCGAAGGTGTCGGCGGCGTCCGCTGCCGGCAGGCCCTTCCTCGCTCACGGAGGCTGTGATGTCCGGGCTCGTCGACGCGTTGCTGATCGTGCTCGCGGTGGTCGTGGTGATCGCCCGGCAATTCCGGCCGAGCCGGATCGCCCCCGGCCGGCGCTGGTGGCTGCTGCCCGCCGTTCTGGCCGTCGTGGCACTTCGCGAGCCGGGGCTGGTGGACGCCCATCACCGCCTCGCATCGGTCACCCTGCTCACCGCCGAACTGCTCACCGGCCTCGTCATCGGGGCCGGCTGGGCCTGGACGAGCCGGATATGGACCGAGCCGGACGGCGCGGTGTGGAGCAGGAGCACCAAGGCGAGCGGGGCTGTCTGGGCCGTCGGCATCACACTGCGTATCGGCCTCTTCGCACTCGGCGCGGCGATCGGTGTCCACCAGAACTCCTCCGCGCTGCTGCTCGCCCTGGCGGTCACCCTGCTCGTACGCTCCGGGTTCCTCGTCCGGCGAGCGCACTCCCTGCGCCCCGCCGCCGCGCCCGCCCCGGCGTACGGTGAGCCCATGGTCCGGTCCACGGGGAAGGAACGTGTGTGACGGACAACGCCTGGACCCGCTGGCCCTCCCGGGAGGCGCTCGGGCGTGAGGCGACCACACGTCCTCGGCGTCTGCTCGGCTGGGTCACGCGGTCGCTGGTGCTCGCCATGCTCCTCTGGAGCGCTTTCAACAGCAGCCATGTTCAGGGCTGGGGCGTGCTCGGAGCAGTGGCCGGGATCCTCCTGTCGGCCGTCGTCGCCTGGGCACTCTTCCGCACCACGCTCGCGCACCGGCTCTGGCCCTCCCTGACGCTCTTCGGTGTCCTCCTGACGATCGCGGTCGCCGCCCGGGCCGCCGACTTCGGGGTCGTCGCCCTCGTCCTGTGGTGCGGCTGCGCCATCACCGCTCTGGAACGGCTGCCCATAATCGCCGCCCTGCCCGTGGCCGTGGTCGCTCTCGCCCTCTACGCCGCCGTCAACGACGACGTGTGGCTGACCACCCTGGTGACGACAGCGGGGCTCGCTCTGGCCGGCTACGTCCTGCGGCTGGACGCCGAGGCCCGCGGCAACGCGCAACGGCTGCTCAACCAGGAGCGGGCCGCGCGGGCGGCCGAGGCGGAGTCGGCGGCGCTCGCGGAGCGGGCCCGTATCGCTCGGGAGATCCATGACGTGCTGGCGCACAGTCTCTCGGCCCAGCTCGTGCACCTGGAGGCGGCCCGGTTGCTGATCGATGGAGGTGCTGACCGGGACCAGATCCTCGAGAGGGTGGTGGCGGCCAGGGGCATGGCCCGCGACGGTCTCGCCGAGACCCGGCAGGCGTTGTCGGCTCTGCGTGGGGAGATGACTCCGCTGGAGGAGTTCCTGCGCCGGCTCGTAGGGACGGCCGACGGCGCCGAGACCACCATTTCGGGTGAGCGCAGGCCGCTGCCGGCCGAGGCGTCGCAGGCCGTGCGCAGGGTCGCGCAGGAGGCTCTGACGAATGTCCGCAAGCATGCGCCGGGGGCCAGGATCCGGATGCGGCTGGAGTACGGCGAGGAACAGGTGACGCTGGTCGTGCGGGACTCGGGCGGTTCGCCGGGTGAACTCACCACCACCGGAGGGGGGTACGGTCTGCTGGGGATGCGGGAGCGCGCCGAACTGCTGGGCGGTTCGCTGGACGCCGGGCCGGACGACGAGGGGTTCGTGGTGACGTTGAAGGTGCCGGTATGACGGAGGGGGCGGAGACGAAGCCCGCGCGGGTGGTGGTCGCGGACGACCAGACCGTGGTGCGCGAGGGCATCGTGATGCTGCTCGGTCTGCTGCCCGGTGTCGAGGTCGTGGGCGCGGCCGGGGACGGGGAGGAGGCGGTGCAACTCGTCGCCGAACTCGCCCCGGACGTGGTGTTGATGGACCTGCGCATGCCCCGCTGCGACGGAGTGGAGGCGACCCGGCGGATCCGGGCCCAGTACCCGGGGACGCAGGTCGTGGTGCTGACGACGTTCGCTGACGACGAGTCGCTGTTTCCCGCGCTCAAGGCGGGGGCCCGCGGTTATCTCACCAAGGACGCGGGAGGTGACGAGATCGTGCGGGCCGTGCAGAGCGTGCTCTCCGGGGACGCCGGACTGTCGCCGAGCATCCAACGGCGACTGCTGGAGCGGCTGTCGGACCCCGAGCCGCCGCAGCCGGTGCCCGCGGAGGCGCCCGACGGGCTCACCGGCCGGGAGGTCGAAGTGCTCGCGTTGATCGCCGAAGGGCTGACCAATCAGGAGATCGCCCGCGAACTGCATGTCTCCACCGCCACGGTGAAGACCCACATCAACAACCTCTTCGCCAAGACCGGCATCAAGGACCGGGCGCAGGCGGTGCGTTACGCCTACGCGAAGGGACTTGTACGGCCACCGATGGGAGGAGTCACCTGATGGGGTGAAGAGCACAGGGAAGAAGTGTCGCGGATCTTCCCGTTCTGTCCATCCTTGGGCATGCAGTCAAGCAACGCTCGCCCCCTCGGAAGCGGGGGTGATGCCGAGAGTTCGGCCGAGAACCACGACGGCCCCGATGTGGCCCGCGCCGAGGCGTCCACCGGGGTGCGGTACGACGACCCCTGGTACGACGAGCTCGCCTCCGGCTGGGGCGAGACACCCGGTGACGGGACATCCGTGGCCCCGGTCGCGACGGCACGCGCCGACCGCGAGGACCGGGCCGCCGCGGCGGCCGAGGTCTACCTCGAGGTGCAGCGCAGCGCCGCCTTCCAGGAGGTGCGCAGCAGGTACCGGAGGTTCGTGGTGCCGGCGGGCATCGGCTTCTTCGCCTGGTACGTGGCCTACGTCGTGACGGCGACGACCGCGCCGGGACTGATGGCACGGCCGGTGGCCGGCGCGGTGAACGTGGCGATGCTCGCGGGACTCGGGCAGTTCCTCACCACCTTCCTGCTGACCTGGGCCTACGCCCGGCACGCGAGGCTGCGCCGGGACCGGGCCGCACTCGAACTGCGGTGGGACACCCAGGAACTGACGCGCACGGCCCGGGGCGGTGCGTCGTCGTGACGGGAGACCACCAGACCCTGGCGCTGTTGCTGTTCAGCGCGTTCGTCGCGGTCACGCTGGGGATCACGACGTGGGTGAGCCGCCACCGGCACGGTTCGGCGGAGGAGTTCTACGCGGGCGGGCGGCTGTTCTCGCCGATGGAGAATGGTTTTGCCATCGCGGGCGACTACATGTCGGCCGCGTCCTTCCTCGGTATCTCCGGGCTCATCGCGCTCTTCGGGTACGACGGGATGCTCTACTCGGTGGGCTTCCTCGTGGCCTGGCTGGTGGTGCTGTTCCTGGTAGCCGAACTGGTGCGCAACTGCGGGCGGTTCACGCTCGCCGACGTGGTCGCCGCGCGGATGAGCGAGCGGCCGGTGCGGATCGCGGCGGGAACCAGCTCGGTCACGGTGTCCGTTCTGTATCTGGTGGCCCAGATGGTGGGGGCGGGCAGCCTGGTCGCGCTGCTCCTCGGCGGCACCAGCGAGGCGGCCCAGTCCTGGACCGTCATCGCCGTCGGGGCGCTCATGGTGATCTATGTGTCCCTGGGAGGGATGCGGGCGACCACCTGGATCCAGATCGTCAAGGCGGTCCTGCTGCTCGGTGGGACCGTTGCGCTGACCGTGCTCGTGCTGGTGCGGTTCCACGGCGACGTCGACCAGTTGCTGCTCACGGCGGCTGAGCGCAGCGGCCACGGCAAGTCGTTCCTGGCACCCGGGCTCAAGTACGGCGGGGACTGGACCGCTCGCCTCGACTTCATCAGTCTGGGACTCGCCCTCGTGCTCGGCACGGCAGGGCTGCCGCACATCCTGTCCCGCTTCTACACCGTGCCCACGGCACGCGCCGCACGGCGTTCGGTGGTCTGGTCGATCGGGCTCATCGGCGGCTTCTACCTGATGACGATCGTCCTCGGGTTCGGTGCCGCGGCGATCGTGGGGCCCGAGGCGGTCCGTGGATCGAACGCCGCAGGGAACACAGCGGTTCCCCTCCTCGCCCTCGACCTGGGCGGCGGCGCCGACTCCACGGGAGGAACGGTTCTGTTCGCGATCGTCGCCGCTGTCGCCTTCGCCACGATTCTGGCCGTGGTCGCCGGCATCACCCTCGCCTCCTCTGCCTCCGTCGCCCATGACCTGTACGCATCACTGCGGCGCCGACGGGCCAAGCCGCGCAGTGAGGTGGCGGTGGCCCGGACCGCGGCTGTCGGGATCGGCGTGATCGCGATCGCCCTCGGCCTGCTGGCCCGCGACCTCAACGTCGCCTTCCTGGTGGGACTGGCCTTCGCTGTCGCCGCGTCGGCGAATCTGCCGGTGCTGCTCTACTCGCTGTTCTGGCGCGGGTTCACCACCCGGGGCGCCGTCTGGTCCGTCTACGGCGGACTGATCCCGGCCATGGCCCTGGTGCTGCTGTCGCCCGTGGTGTCCGGCAGCCCCGAGTCCCTCTTCCCGGGCGTCGACTTCCAGTACTTCCCGCTGCAGAACCCCGGTCTGGTCTCCATCCCGCTGGGCTTCGTCGCGGGCTGGCTCGGCACGGTCACCTCGGCGGAGGTCGCCGACGAGGCCAAGCACGCGGAGACCGAGGTGCGGTCGCTGACCGGGGCTGGGGCCGTGTAGGTGCGGCGTCTTGGACCCGGCGGCGCCTCGTCGTCGTACAGCGTCCGCCTTCGTCGTACGACAGCTGCCGCCGAGGCATTTCGCCGCGTACGGCTATGGCGCCACCCACGCGTACCGGTGCTCCGGCCGGCCCGTGTCGCCGTATCTGAGGGACAGGCGGAGGCGGCCGGCCTGTTCCAGATGGCGGAGGTAGCGCTGGGCGGTGGAGCGGCTCAGGCCCGTCTCGGCGGCCACCTCGTGGGCGGACAGTGGGTGGTCGGCGTGGTGCAGCACGTGGCAGATGAGGTCCGTCGTCGGCTCCGAGTGGCCGCTGGGCAGGCCGGGGGAGGCCGGCGCCGGGGTGGTGCGCAGGGCGCTGAAGATCCGGTCGACCTGTTCCTGACCGGCGATGCCGCGGCCGCCGACCCGGTCGACGGTGCGGCGCAGGGCGGCGTAGGAGTCCAGGCGGGTGCGCAGGGCCGCGAAGGTGAAGGGCTTGACCAGGTAGTGGAGGGCGCCCAGGCGCATCGCGGTCTGGACGGTCGTCACGTCCCCGGCTGCCGTGATCATGATGACGTCGGTGCCGTGGCCCTGTTCGCGCATGCGGTGCACGAGTTCGAGGCCCGTCTGGTCGGGCAGGTAGTGGTCGAGCAGGACCAGGTCGATGGTCCCGCGCTGCACGCTGGCCAGCGCCTGGGCAGCGTTGTGGGCGCGGGCGGCCACCCGGAATCCCGGAACCTTTCCCACGTACTTGGCGTTGATCTCGGCGACACGGAAGTCGTCGTCCACGACCAGGACGTCAATCATCGGGCCTCTTTCCCTCAAGGCCTGGCGGGCGTCACGCCCGTGTTCGGCTTCGCTGTTGTAGCGCGCGCAAAACGAGCACAACAGGCCGTTGCAAGCAAAAGAACGGCATGTGCCCAGAAGACTGATGCCGTGGCGCAGGCCACATCTACCGTCCCCGGCCATGAGCGCAGACACCAGCCCCGCCATCGAGCTGCGGGGCGCGAGCAAGACATTCCGGACCCCGTCGGGGGGTCTGCACACGGCTGTCAGCGGACTTGATCTCACGGTGGGGCGTGGGGAGTTCGTGGCCGTCGTCGGCCCCACGGGTTGCGGCAAGTCGACGACGTTGACGCTGGTCAGCGGGTTGGAAGAGCCCTCCGAAGGCGAGGTCCTGGTCGTCGGGGAGCCGGTCCGGGGAGTCGGGGACAAGGTCGGTTTCGTCTTCCAACAGGACGCGACCTTCCCCTGGCGCACGGTCCTGTCCAATGTCATGGCCGGCCCCCGCTTCCGCGGTGTGCCCAAGGCGGAGGCCAGGCTCAAGGCACGGGAGTGGCTGGCCCGGGTCGGGCTCACGGCCTTCGAGGACCGCTACCCCCATCAGCTCTCCGGAGGCCAGCGCAAGCGGGTCGCGCTCGCCGCGACCTTCGTCAACGACCCCGAGATCCTGCTCATGGACGAGCCGTTCTCCGCGCTCGACGTGCAGACCCGGGCCCTGATGTCCGACGAACTCCTCGAACTGTGGGAGGGCACGGGCGCCTCCGTCGTCTTCGTCACCCACGACCTGGAGGAGTCCATCGCGCTGGCCGACAAGGTCGTCGTGATGACGGCCGGGCCCGCCACCGTCAAGCAGGTCTTCGAGATCGACCTGCCGCGGCCGCGCAAGGTCGAGTCGGTACGCCTGGAGCCGCGGTTCATCGAGATCTACCGCGAGATCTGGCAGTCCCTCGGCGAAGAGGTCCGCATCACACGCGAGAGGGGCGCCGCTCATGTCGCCTGATGTCCTGCCCGAAGCTCAGATCGCGCCGCCCATGGACGAGCCCGGCAACAAGACGGACCGCGCGCACTCACGCGCGCGTGCCGCCCGCAGACGCCGGATCGTCGTCGCCGCGTCGCGCGTGCTCCTTCTGGTGGCCGTCCTGGGCCTGTGGGAAGTGCTCTCGCGGGCCGAGGTCATCGATCCCTTCAACTTCTCCATGCCGTCGAAGATCTGGGACCAGATCTGGACCTGGGTGACGCACGGGACCGCACTCGGTTCGTTGGGCGAGCAGATCTGGTACACGCTGTACGAGGCGCTGCTGGGCTGGGTCGTCGGCGTGGTGGCCGGTGTCGTCTTCGGTATCGCACTCGGGCGGATCACCTTGCTTGCCGACGTGCTTGGTCCATACATCAAGGTGCTCAACTCGATACCGAGGATTGTCCTTGCACCCATCTTCGTGATCTGGTTCGGACTCGGACCTGCCTCCAAGGTGGCCTCGGCCGTCGTGCTGGTCTTCTTTCCGGTCTTCTTCAACGCCTTCCAGGGCGCCCGCGAGGTGGACCGCAACCTGGTCGCCAACGCCCGCATCCTCGGCGCGAGCGACCGCAGGGTGACGCTTCAGGTCGTCATCCCCTCCGCGACCTCGTGGATCTTCACCAGCCTGCACGTCAGCTTCGGCTTCGCCCTCATCGGAGCGATCGTCGGCGAGTACATCGGCGCGACCAAGGGCATCGGCCTGCTCGTCGCGCAGTCGCAGGGCACCTTCAACGCGGCCGGCGTGTACGCCGCGATGGTCATCCTCGCCGTCGTCGCGCTCCTCGCCGAAGGGCTGCTCACCTTCGCCGAGCGCCGCATCTTCCGCTGGAAGGCGACGAGTTCCGACAGCTGAGGCCGTCCACGGGCAGTCCCCCTCGCCGGCTCCGGTCCTCTCACAGCAACCCCTCTTCGCCGGCTCCAGCCCTCTCACGGCAGCCGCCCCTCCCAATGCACCCCTCCCCGCATCGCCCCTCACAAGGACGTGAACCCCATGCGCAAGACCGCCAGATACACCTCCCTGGCCGCCGCCGGCCTGCTCGCCCTCTGCTCGCTCACCGCCTGTGCCAACGACGCCGCCAGTACGGCATCGGCCGACTCCGGAAGCAAGGGCGACGGCAAGGGGACCAAGGTCAAGATCATGGTCGGCGGCCTGGACAAGGTCATCTACCTGCCCGCGATGCTGACCCAGCGGCTCGGCTACTTCGACTCCGAGGGACTCGACGTGGAACTGCTGAGCGAGCCCGCCGGTGTCCAGGCCGAGACCGCGCTCGTCTCCGGCCAGGTCCAAGGAGCCGTCGGCTTCTACGACCACACCCTCGACCTGCAGGTGAAGGGCAAGGACGTGGAGTCGGTCGTGCAGTTCTCGCACGCGCCCGGCGAGGTGGAGATCGTCTCGAACAAGGCGGCGGGCGACATCACCTCACCCAAGGACTTCAAGGGCAAGAAGCTCGGCGTCACGGGCCTCGGCTCCTCGACCGACTTCCTGACCAAGTACCTCGCCGTCAAGAACGGCGTGAAGGTCAGCGACTTCACCCCGGTGGCCGTGGGTGCGGGGCCGACCTTCATCTCGGCACTCCAGCAGGGTTCGATCGACGGCGGCATGACCACCGACCCGACCGTCGCGACGATCCTGGACAAGAAGGCCGGCAAGGTCCTCCTGGACATGCGCACGCCCCAGGGGTCGGACGAGGCACTCGGCGGACCGTATCCGTCGTCAAGCCTGTACATGCAGACGGACTGGGTCAACGGTCACAAGGACACCGTCCAGAAGTTGGCCAATGCATTCGTCAAGACGCTCAAGTGGATGTCCACCCACAGCGCGACCCAGATCGCCGACAAGATGCCCGCCGACTACTCGCAGGGCAACAAGCTCCTGTACGCGGTGGCCATCAAGAACACGCTGCCGATGTTCACCAAGGACGGTGTGATGCCCGAGGACGGTCCCGAGACCGTCGAGAAAGTACTCAAGGCGTTCAACCCCAACATCCAGAACGCCGACGTCGACCTCGACAAGACGTACACGACGGAGTTCGTCGAGAAGGCCGCGCAGAACGCCGGCTGAGTCTCCTCACGCGCGGGTCGCCCACACGTAACGGTGTTCCGGGCGGCCCGCGTCGCCGTACTTGAGGGTGAGTCTGGCCCGCCCCGTGCGCTCCAGGAGCTTCAGATAGCGCTGGGCGGTCTGCCGGCTCACCCCTGTCCGATCGGCGATCTCCTGCGCCGACAGGGGCCCTTCGGCGTTCATCAGAGACCTGCGGACGAGCTCCACCGTGGTGGGGGAGTGCCCCTTGGGCAGATCGGGCTCCGCAGGCGAGGAGAGAGCGCCGAAGATGCGGTCGACCTCCGCCTGTTCCGCCTCGCCGCCGCCGTCCAGGGTGCGCCGCAGTTCGGCGTACGCCTCCAGCCTGGCCCTGAGGCCCGCGAAGGCGAACGGCTTGACCAGGTACTGCAGCGCGCCATGACGCATCGCCGCCTGCACGGTCGTCACGTCCCGCGCCGCCGTCACCATGATCACGTCGCTCTGGTGGCCGCGCCTGCGCATCTCCTGGACGACCGCCAGGCCCGTCTCGTCGGGCAGGTAGTGATCCATCAGGACCAGGTCGACGTGGGGGAGGGTCTCCAGCTGCCGCAACGCGTCCGCGGCGCTGTGCGCCTCGCCGGCCACGTGGAAGCCGGGCACCTTTTCGACGTAGGCGGCGTTGACGCGCGCCACGCGGGTGTCGTCGTCCACGACCAGGACCTCGATCATCACGACTCCTCCTCGGTGGCGGTCTGCTGGGTGGTCGATGCGGTGAGAGCCGGTTGCGGCTCGGCGAGTGCGTCCGGCAGTACGACGGTGAACTCCGCGCCTCCACCGCCCGCCTCGCCGACCGCCACACTGCCTCCCTGACGTTCGGCGAGCTTGCGGACGAGGGAGAGCCCGAGGCCCCGCCCCCGGTGCGCGGGGGGCTCCTTGGTCGACCAGCCCTCGGTGAAGACCAGTTCCCGCTGTTCCACAGGGATTCCGGGCCCGGTGTCCCGCACCCTGAGGACGGCGGTACGGCCCTCCGCGCGCAGCTCGACCTCCACGCGTGCGTGCGGTGCGCCGGCGACGGCGTCCAGGGCGTTGTCCACGAGGTTGCCGACGATCGTGACCAGGCCGCTCGGATCGACCAGCCGGTCCGGCAGCAGGGTCCGGTCGGAGACCCACAGGGCGACCCCGCGCTCGGCGGCGACGGTCGCCTTGCCCACCAGCAGCGCGGCGAGCAACGGGTCCTCGATCTTCTCGGTCACCTGCTCCGCGGTGGCCCGGTGGTCGCCGACGACCTCTCCGACGAACTCCACGGCATCGTCGTACATCTCCAGCTCCAGCAGCCCCAGGAGCGTGTGCATACGGTTTGCGTGCTCGTGGTCCTGGGCGCGCAGGGCGTCGATGAGACCGTGGGTCGAGTCGAGCTCCCGGCCGAGCTGCTCCAGCTCGGTGCGGTCGCGCAGGGTGGCGACGGCACCGCCGTCGTCGGTGGGCATGCGGTTGGCGACCAGCACCCGCTGGCCGCGGACGGTGACCAGATCGGTCCCTGTCACCCTTCCGGCCAGGACGTCCGCCGTACGGCCGTCTCCGAGCGCCTGGTCGGGGGAACGGCCGACGGCCTCGTCGCCGATGCCCAGCAGACGCCCGGCCTCGTCATTGAGCAGACGGATGCGGCCGGCACGGTCCAGGGCGACGACACCTTCCCGGATGCCGTGCAGCATGGCCTCGCGTTCGGCGAGGAGGGCGGAAATGTCGGAGAAGGCCAGGTCACGGGTCTGCCGCTGGACTCTCCGGGAGATCAGCCAGGCTGCCAGCGCGCCGACGGCGAGCGCCCCGCCGGCGTAGGCGAACAGTCCCGGGATCGCGTGGATCAGCCGGGCGCGCACGCTGTCGTAGGCGATGCCGACGGAGACGGCCCCGACGATGTGGTGCCGGCTGTCGTAGAGCGGCACCTTGCCGCGGGCGGTGCGGCCCAGGGTGCCGCTGTCGATCTGCATGATCTCCTTGCCGGCCAGGGCCTGGCCCGGGTCGGTCGAGACGATCCTGCCCACCTCGCTGCGGGTGGGGTGCGACCAGCGGACGCCTCGCCAGTCCATCACCACGACGTACTCGGCCCCGGTCGCCCTGCGGATCCGCTCGGCCTCCCGCTGGACGGGCCCGTTGGGCAGTGGGGGCGTGTCCGTGACCTGCTCGGCGATCCGCGACTCCGCGGCTGTGGTCTGGGCGATGGCCAGCGCCCGGCGCATCGCCTGGTCGTCCAGCTGGTTGCTCAGAGGCGCGAGGAACAGACCGGTCGCGAGTACCGCGACTCCCGCGGCGATCGCCAACTGCATCAGAAGCACCTGCGAGAACACGCGGCGGGGCAGTCCGAGGCGCAGGCGGCGGGCGGGGGGAGTGCGGCTCATACCCATGACGGTACGGGGAGGCGCCGGATCCGCCGTAGGGGTGTGGGATGGATCTCTTGATCAATACGTTGACGGGTCCGCCGGTCCGGTCAGCACGCCAGCGCTGTCGATGTCCTCAGCTCGCGCACCGCCACCACGTCCATCCGCGCGGGTGAGCCGAGCACCGACGCTCCGCAGCTCTCCGGACGGGGTGGCAGGGACGCGGTCTGGGCCACCAGGACGCGCCAGTGACGGCCGTCGGCGTGCGCGACGGTCACCTCCCAGTGCGGGGCCGTGCCGTCCGTGCGGACGACGGTCAGGGCATCGGCCGCGTATTCGCGCACCGCCGTGCGCACGGCCAGCTCGGCCGCCTGGCCGGGACGCTCCCAGGCGG
The DNA here is from genome assembly GCF_040606575.1 of Streptomyces sp. NPDC005402. Lineage (NCBI taxonomy): Bacteria > Bacillati > Actinomycetota > Actinomycetes > Kitasatosporales > Streptomycetaceae > Streptomyces > Streptomyces sp. NPDC005402. The sequence continues at coordinate 552,471 of NZ_JBEXFB010000002.1, read as the reverse complement.
AGTTGCCGCGACACCCCTCGACCACGATCCGGCCCTCCCGGACGCTGTGGAGGACTTCCTTGACGGCATGGGCCTCCGCGCGGCCGTAGGCGTAGCCGTACGGCAGGACGAGCAGCGTCGGCGAGAACCGGTGACCACCCAGATGGGTGACCTCCCAGGCGCCCTCGACGCCCGAGGCGGCCAGTTCCGCGGCGAGCGGGCGGCCGAGGAGCGCACAGCAGCGGTCACGCTTGCCGTTGGTGCAGACGAGCGCGAGCGGATCTCCGGCGTGGGGGTGTCCGCCGAGCGCCGTGTCGAAGCTGCTGTGGTCGCCCCTGCCGAGTGCGGCGAGGTCCAGGTCGAGCAGGTCCCGCGGATCGCGGGTCGTCGCACTGTGCAGCCAGACGTTGCCGGGCACGGTGTGGGCGGCGTACACCTGCCGGGTGGTGGGTGTTCCGCTGTCGGCGTGCCGTCCGGGGCGGCGGATGAGTGCGATGCGCACGCCCGTGTCCTTCGCTGCGGCCTCCAGGGCGCGGCCCAGCGCGGGGTCCAGGTGGCTCGACGTGAGCGCCTTGGCGCCCCAGGGGCCGGGCTGCTCCAGCAACAGCCAGGTCCGCGCGGTGGCCGCGGTTCCGGAAACGGGCTCGTCGAGGTCGTGCGAGACCGTTGAGCAGGTACTCACAGAGGTGAGCCTAACCTGACTTGCCGCGCGGCGGCTTCCGGCCGTGTCCGTGTCCGTGCTACGGCAGCGGTTGCGGAGGCTTCGGGCCCACATAAGTGCCGCTCGGGCGCATGCGCAGCGGGCGTTCCCCGTACTCCTCCAGCGCGTGGGCGATCCAGCCCGCCGTACGGGCGACGGCGAAGATCGTCTCGCCGGCCGTGGCCGGCATCCCGGAGGAGGCGGTGAGTACGGCGAGGGCCAGGTCCACGTTGGCGTGCAGGGGGGCGTGGCGGGCGGTGGTGGCCACGATGTCGCGGGCCGCGAGGAGGGCGGGCTCGGCGCGCGGGATCTCCTCCAGGAGCGCGAACAGGGCACGCGCGCGAGGGTCCTCGCCGGGGTAGAGCCGGTGACCGAGGCCCGGGATGCGGCGGCCGGCCCGCAGTTCCTCCGCGATCACGGGGGCCGCGTCGCCACGGTCGAGCACGTCGAGCAGCAGCCTGTGGGCGAGCCCGCTGGCCGCACCGTGCAAGGGGCCCTCCAGGACGCCGAGTCCGGCGGAGACGGCCGCGTACGCGTGCGCGTGGGCCGATGCGGCGACGCGTACCGCGAGGGTCGAGGCGGCGAGGTCGTGGTCGACGAGCAGGCCGAGTGCGCTGTCCAGCGCGCGCAGAGACGCCTCGTCGGGCTTGCGGCCGCTGAGGCGCGTCCACAGCCGGTGAGCCAGCGGGCCGTCGTCGCGGCGGCGGTCGCGCGCCACCGGCGGGAGGGCGGCGACGAGAGTCGGGATGAGGGCCCGCGCGGTGCCGAGCACGGCCTCCTCGGACAGGTCGAAACGCAGTGGGTCGACCGCCGCGGCGGCGATCGCGGCGACGCGCAGCCGGTCGGTGGGGCCGGTGTGTTCGGGCAGTGCGTCCACCGCGCGGCGGGCCGTCTCGACCGTGGCGTCGGGTGCGGTGAAGGTGATGCCGGGCTGCATGTGGCCGGTCCAGAGCCACTCCGCGATCTCTTCGTAGGAGTGGCGCGCGGCGAGTTCGGTCGCGTCGACGCCCCGGAAGTAGTAGCGGTCGCGGTCGATGAGCGTGATGCGGGTCCGTACGGACAGGTCGCCGCCGGAGCCCGGACTCCCGCTGCTCTCCCGGCGGTTGCGCCGGGAGAGGGCCTCCACCTCCTTGGCGTCGAAGGTGCTGCCCCGGCCGCCGGGGACGCGTCGGCTGCTGAGCTGGCCGCGGCTCACGTAGGCGTAGACGGTCTCGGGCTTCACGCCCAGCAGTTCGGCGGCTTCCTTGGTGCTGAGCCGGTGTTCGGCGGGCCCGGGGAGAGGGTCTTGATCGCGCATAAGAGGTCACCGTATCCGCAGCCGGGTGGGTTGATTGATGTGCATTGATTCAATCAATATTGACAGCGAATGAGTCAACCATGGACAGTCGAATCAAGTCCAGGGAGGAATCATGACGGTCAACAGGTCCGCAACCACACTCGTCGACGTACCGCGAGGACTCGCCGGAGTCGTCGTCACCGACACCGAGGTCGGGGACGTTCGGGGGAGCGAGGGCTTCTATCACTACCGCCAGTACTCGGCCGTCGAGCTCGCGCAGACCCGCGGCTTCGAGGACGTCTGGCATCTGCTGGTCCACGGCGCACTGCCGGACCCCGGACAGACCGTGGCCTTCCGCGCCGAGACCGCGGCGTTGCGGCGGCTGCCCGACGAAGTGCGGGCGGCACTGCCGGCGATCGCGGCGGCGAGTGGACGGTCCGGTCCTCTCGCCGGCATGCGCACGGCCCTGTCGCTGCTCGGTGCGGCGAAGGGGTTCCGGCCGGTTTACGACATCGACCCGGACGAGCGCCGAGGGGACACGCTCGTGGCGGCAGCGGCGGTGCCGACGCTGCTCACCGCGTTGCACAGGCTGGGCAAGGGGCTCGATCCGGTGGAGCCGCGTGAGGATCTCTCGTACGCGGCGAACTACCTCTACATGTTGACGGGTTCGGAGCCGGAGCCGCAGCGGGCCCGGGCGGTCGAACAGTACTTGATCTCAACCATTGATCACGGATTCAATGCATCAACCTTTACCGCCCGGGTCATCGCGTCGACGGGGGCGGATGTGGTGGCGTGTCTCGTGGGGGCGGTGGGCGCCCTTTCCGGGCCGCTGCATGGTGGCGCGCCCAGCCGCGCGTTGGACACCCTGGACGCCATCGGCACGCCCGAACGTATCGACCCCTGGATCCGTGAGCGTGTCCTCGCCGGTGAGCGCATCATGGGCTTCGGGCATGCGGTCTACCGCACGGAGGACCCGCGTTCCCGGATGCTCCGGGAGGTGGCGCAGCCGTTCGGCGGGCCCCGAGTGGACTTCGCCGTCGAGGTGGAACGCCGGGTCGAGGCGATCCTGGCCGAACTGAAGCCGGGGCGGGAACTCCACACCAACGTCGAGTTCTACGCGGGCGTGGTCATGGAACTGTGCGGTCTGCCCCGGGAGATGTTCACGCCTACGTTCGCGGCGGCGCGGGTGGTGGGGTGGAGCGCCAACATCCTTGAACAGGCGGCGGACTCGAAGATCATTCGGCCGGTGGCGCGGTATGTGGGGGCGGAGGCGCCGGTGGCGGTGCCGGTGATGGCCCAGGCATGATGAGGCCCGGTGCCGTTCTGGCGCCGGGCTCACAGGAGGACGTGAGCAGTGGCGGGGTGGTCGATCTGCTCGGACTGGACCCGGGGCCGCTCGTCGATGGGTGCGGCGGGGCGATGTCCCACGGGGCACGAGTGAGGGTGGCTCAAGTGCCCGGGGCGGGCATCAGGCGTCGGGGATGTCGACCTTGGCGCGTACCAGGGTCTCCCGGCTCACCACGACGATCCGCTCGTAGTCGGCGCGTGCCGCATCGGGAGGGAGCTGACCGTCGAGCGCCGCGGTGGCCTCGGTCCCGATCACGGCGAAGTTGCCGTCACTGAGCTCGAAGATGTCGGGACAGGTGTCGCCGCTCATGCTCCCGCGTTCCCTGGGAGAGGCACCAATGCGACGCACGATTCTCAAGGGGGTCCCCGTTCTCACGATGTGGGTGTTGGGCGGGGGACAGGTTAGTCCCACCGTGACCCCCTGACGTCACACCCGGTGTCCACCTGTCGAGACGGTCTACGCCAAACGGATCTGCTCGCCAGGCGTTTCTCCTTGCCCCAACTGGTCTCATTCAACCGGAGGTTCACCCACCACCCACCACTCCTCCGTGTCGGCCTCGTCCAGATCGCGAATGAGGTTGTCCACCATCCGGCCGATCCGTCCCTCCTCGGAGTCGTCCTTGAGGCTTGCCCGGTGCGGGCGCGTGGACTCCCAGTACCTGCGGAAGAGCGCGCTCCGGCAGAGCACCCGCAAGTGGCCGTGCAACTCCTCCAGGGTCGCGACGCCGATGCGGTAGCCGAACAGCGCGTTGGAGTAGAGGGCGTTCGCGAAAAGATGCTGCCGGAGATGGGTGGGCGACTCCACCTCGAAGGTGCTCAGCACCTCGGCCAGTTCGGGATCATCTATGGCGCGCTCCAGGAGGCCGAGCTGCAGCCTCTGGTAGTCCACCAGGCCGGCGCGGGGATCGCCGCTGCGACGTGCTTCTTCGGGCCGGCGTCGCGGTCCCTCGCGGCGTCGCCTTCGTGCGGTCAGCGTGGTGAGGACTCCGGCGGTGAACGCGACCCCCGCCGCGAGCACGGAATCGAGCCCCGGCATCCCAGACTTCTGTGTGGCCATGTCAACCCCAGATTCAAACGGCCGTCCGCCGGTCGTCGGGGTGCGGGTCGATGGGGACCGGCGAGCGGTGGGCGGCGCTTGCCGTCTCCCAGAGTGCCGAGCGGCTCTGATCGGCGGGGGGAGGCGGAGAGGGCGCACGGAGGGAAGTGAGGGTCGCACGAACCGGCGCCTTGCCCAACGTCTGCCCCGCAAGTGCTGCTAACAATCGTTCACTTCGAGGGGATTGTTCCGGCTCGTATCCTGGTCCGGCATTCACACCTCGTACGTGCGCCGGGACCGCGATCCGGTGCACGCAGCAGCGCGAAAGAGGTCGTACGTTGAGTCAGCCGAGCGGGAGCCCCCGGCAGATCCCGGTCGTCGTGCTCGCCGGATTCCTGGGTTCCGGCAAGACCACGCTCCTCAATCATCTCCTCCACCGCAGCGGCGGCAGTCGTATCGGAGCCGTCGTCAACGACTTCGGTGCCATCGAGATCGACGCCATGGCCGTCGCCGGCGCGCTCGGCGACTCCACCGTCTCCCTCGGGAACGGCTGCCTGTGCTGCGCCGTCGACGTCAGCGAGCTCGACGGGTACCTCGCCAAGCTCGCCCACCCCGATGCCGGCATCGACGTCATCGTCATCGAGGCCAGCGGGCTCGCCGAGCCGCAGGAACTCGTCCGCATGGTGCTCGCCAGCGAGCAGCCGGACATCGTCTACGGCGGTCTCGTCGAGGTCGTCGACGCCGCCGAGTTCGACGACACCCGCGCCAAGCACCCCGAGCTGGACCGGCATCTCGCCCTCGCCGACCTCGTCGTGGTCAACAAGCTCGACCGGGCGGCCGCCCCTCAAGACGCCGAGCGCCTTCTGGCGGTCGTCCGATCCCTCGTCGACGGCGCCGCCGTCGTTCCCGCCACCTACGGCCGCGTCGACCCCGAGTTCCTCTTCGACTGCCGCCCCGCCGAGGAGCGCATCGGACAGCTCTCCTTCGACGACCTGCACGACCACCACCACAACGACGACCACGGCCACGCGGCGCATCTCCACTCCGCCTACGACAGCCTCTCCTTCACCTCCCACACGCCCCTCGACCCCCGCCGGCTCATGGCCTTCCTCGACAGCCGGCCCGAGGGCCTGTACAGGATCAAGGGATACGTCGACTTCGGGCCGTACGACGTCCGCAACCGTTACGCCGTACACGCCGTGGGGCGGTTCCTGCGGTTCTACCCGGAACCCTGGCCGGCCGGCGACCCCCGCCTCACCCAGCTCGTCCTCATCGGCTCCGGCATCGACACGCCCGCCCTCGGCAAGGAACTGGAGGCGTGCAGGGCGGACACGACAGACGCCCCGCACGCCGCCGACGAGGCCGGCATGTGGGGCGTCCTGCGTTACGTACAGGGGACCGAAGAGGGCCCCGAAGTACCGGCCTGAGGGCCTAGACCGGCCCCGCCACCACCGACACCGTCTTCGCCAGCGACACGCCCGAGCCGTCACGGCGCGGGTCGATCTCCGGGAGGTCGACCGGGGTGCCGTTCTTCTGTGCGGCGCGGGCCGGGACGGCCCCCGCCCAGGCCAGGGACAGGCAGTCCTCGCCCTTCAGGAACCGCTGGCAGCGGACCCCGCCCGTGGCGCGGCCCTTGCGCGGGTACTGGTCGAACGGGGTCAGCTTGGCCGTCGTCTGGACCGAGTCGTCGAGCGTGCCGCGCGAGCCCGCGACCGTGAAGACGACCGCGTCCACCGCCGGGTCCACCGCGGTGAAGGAGATGACCTTCGCGCCCTCGGTGAGCTTGATGCCCGTCATACCGCCCGCCGGACGGCCCTGCGGACGGACCTGGGCCGCCTGGTAGCGCAGGAGCTGGGCGTCGTCGGTGATGAAGACCAGGTCCTCCTCGCCGGTGCGCAGTTCCACCGCGCCGACGATCCGGTCACCCTCCTTGAGCGTGATGACCTCCAACTCGTCCTTGTTGGACGGATAGTCGGGGACCACGCGCTTGACGACGCCCTGTTCGGTGCCGAGCGCCAGACCGGGCGAGGACTCGTCCAGCGTGGTGAGGCAGATCAGCGTCTCGTCGTCCTCCAGGGAGAGGAACTCCGTCAGCGGGGCGCCGCCCGCGAGGTTCGCGGCCGACTCCGGGAGCTGCGGCAGGTCGATGACGTTGATCCGCAGCAGGCGGCCCGAGGAGGTCACCGCGCCGATCTCGCCCCGGGCGGTGGCCGGCACCGCGGAGACGATCACGTCGTGCTTGTTCCGCTTGCCGCCGGCCTCCTCCGGGAACGGCTCGCCGTTCGCCGTACGGGCCAGCAGCCCCGTCGAGGACAGCAGCACCCGGCACGGGTCGTCCGCCACCTGGAGGGGCACGGCGGCCACCGGGGCCGTCGCTCCGGCCTCCAGCAGGACCGTGCGCCGCTCGGTGCCGTACTTCTTGGCGACCGCGGCCAGTTCGGCGGAGACCAGCTTGCGCAGCTCGGCGTCCGACTCCAGGATCCGGGTCAGCTCCGCGATCTCCGCGTTGAGCCGGTCCTGCTCCGACTCCAGCTCGTTGCGGTCGAACCTGGTCAGGCGCCGCAGGGGCGTGTCCAGGATGTACTGCGTCTGGATGTCGCTCAGCGAGAAGCGCTCGATCAGGCGCTCCTTCGCCTGTGCGGAGTTGTCGCTGGAGCGGATGATGCGGATGACCTCGTCGATGTCGACCAGGGCGGTGAGCAGGCCCTCGACCAGGTGCAACCGGTCGCGCCGCTTGGTGCGCCGGAACTCGCTCCGGCGGCGCACCACTTCGAAGCGGTGGTCGAGGTAGACCTCCAGGAGTTCCTTGAGGCCCAGCGTGAGCGGCTGTCCGTCCACCAGCGCCACGTTGTTGACGCCGAAGGACTCCTCCATCGGCGTCAGCTTGTAGAGCTGCTCCAGGACCGCCTCCGGCACGAAGCCGTTCTTGATCTCGATGACCAGGCGCAGGCCGTGCGCGCGGTCGGTGAGGTCCTTGACGTCGGCGATGCCCTGGAGCTTCTTCGAGCCGACCAGGTCCTTGATCTTGGCGATCACCTTCTCCGGGCCGACCGTGAAGGGCAGCTCGGTGACGACGAGGCCCTTGCGGCGGGCCGTCACCGTCTCCACCGACACCGTCGCGCGGATCTTGAAGGTGCCGCGGCCCGTCTCGTAGGCGTCCCGGATGCCGGAGAGACCGACGATCCGGCCGCCGGTGGGCAGGTCGGGGCCCGGGATGTGCTTCATCAGGGCGTCCAGATCCGCGTTCGGGTAGCGGATCAGGTGGCGGGCGGCCGCGATGACCTCGGTGAGGTTGTGCGGCGCCATGTTGGTGGCCATGCCGACCGCGATGCCCGAGGCGCCGTTCACCAGGAGGTTGGGGAAGGCGGCGGGCAGTGCGCCCGGCTCCTGCTCCTGGCCGTCGTAGTTCGGTGCGAAGTCGACCGTGTCCTCGTCGATGGACTCCGTCATCAGGCTCGCGGCCTCGGCCGCGCGGCACTCGGTGTACCGCATGGCGGCCGGCGGGTCGTCGTTGCCCAGCGAGCCGAAGTTGCCGTGGCCGTCGACCAGCGGCACGCTCATCGAGAAGGGCTGGGCCATGCGCACGAGGGCGTCGTAGATCGACGCGTCGCCGTGCGGGTGCAGCTTGCCCATGACCTCGCCGACCACGCGGGCGCACTTCACATAGCCGCGGTCGGGGCGCAGGCCCATCTCGTTCATCTGGTAGACGATGCGCCGGTGCACCGGCTTGAGACCGTCGCGGGCGTCGGGGAGCGCGCGGGAGTAGATGACCGAGTACGCGTACTCGAGGTACGAGCCCTTCATCTCGTCCACGACGTCGATGTCGAGGATCCGCTCCTCGTACGAGTCGTCGGGCGGCGGGGTCTTCGTGCTGCGGCGGGCCATCGCTGCCGGCTCCTCTTTTCTGGTCGCTCGCCTACGGGTCGCTCACGTCGGCCCTTTGGCTCACTCTTGCTGAAGCGTGAACGGGATCTGACGCGGACCATTGTGGACCGCGGCACTGACAGTCCGGGCCAGGGCCCGGCTGAGCCGCCCTGCCCGGCGGCCACCGGGCCACCCGGCCCGGCGACCGCACAGCGCCCCGCTCGCGGTTGCCCGCAGGCTACGCGATCCGCTGTGGGCGTACGCGCCCCGGGAACTTCGCCGAGGGTCCGCACGCTTGCATACAGTGGCAGGACCGGCAGGAAAACCGCGGTTTCGACGACCGCGACCGCGATCGAAGGGACGTACATGCCCATGGGTCACACGGCCACAGACCAGGCAGGCACCGGGGGCCTGACAGCGACCGAGCACCGCCTGGCCAACGGCCTGCGCGTGGTGCTCTCCGAGGACCACCTGACCCCGGTTGCGGCGGTGTGCCTCTGGTACGACGTCGGCTCGCGCCACGAGGTCAAGGGACGTACCGGCCTTGCTCACCTTTTCGAGCACTTGATGTTCCAGGGCTCGAAGCAGGTGCACGGCAACGGGCACTTCGAGCTCGTCCAGGGTGCGGGCGGCTCGCTCAACGGCACCACCAGCTTCGAGCGCACCAACTACTTCGAGACCATGCCGACCCACCAGCTGGAGCTCGCTCTCTGGCTGGAGGCCGACCGCATGGGCTCGCTGCTGGCCGCCCTCGACGACGAGTCGATGGAGAACCAGCGCGACGTCGTCAAGAACGAGCGCAGGCAGCGCTACGACAACGTCCCCTACGGCACCGCGTTCGAGAAGCTGACCGCGCTCGCCTACCCGGAGGGCCACCCCTACCACCACACCCCGATCGGCTCGATGGCCGATCTGGACGCGGCAACGCTGGAGGACGCGCGCGCGTTCTTCCGGACGTACTACGCGCCCAACAACGCCGTCCTGTCGGTCGTCGGCGACATCGACCCGGAGCAGACGCTCGCCTGGATCGAGCAGTACTTCGGCTCCATCCCCTCGCACGACGGCAAGCCCGCGCCCCGCGACGGTTCCCTGCCCGAGATCATCGGTGAGCAGCTGCGCGAGGTCGTCGAGGAGGAGGTCCCCGCGCGCGCGTTGATGGCCGCCTACCGGCTGCCGCACGACGGCACCCGCGAGGCCGACGCGGCCGACCTCGCCCTCACCGTCCTCGGTGGCGGCGAGTCCTCCCGCCTCTACAACCGGCTCGTACGGCGCGACCGTACGGCTGTCGCGGCCGGCTTCGGCCTGCTGCGCCTGGCCGGTGCGCCCTCCCTGGGCTGGCTCGACGTGAAGACCTCCGGTGACGTCGAGGTGCCGGTCATCGAGACCGCCATCGACGAGGAGCTCGCGCGGTTCGCCGCGGAGGGCCCCACGGCCGAGGAAATGGAGCGCGCCCAGGCCCAGTTGGAGCGCGAGTGGCTGGACCGGCTCGGCACCGTCGCGGGCCGCGCCGACGAACTGTGCCGTTTCGCCGTGCTGTTCGGCGACCCGCAGCTCGCCCTGACCGCCGTACAGCGGGTCCTGGAGGTGAGCGCCGAGGAGGTGCAGGAGGTCGCCAAGGCCAAGCTGCGCCCCGACAACCGCGCGGTGCTCGTCTACGAGCCCACCGCACCGGCGGAGATCGCCGACAGCGCCGAGGACGCCGCCGAGGACCCGCAGGCCGCGGCGACCGTAGAAGCCAGCGACGACAACGAGGAGGCGGCCAAGTGACCGAGCTCGCCGCGATGGAATTCCACCCGCAGCCGCAGGCGGGCGAGCCCAAGGTCTGGGCCTTCCCCGCCCCCGAGCGCGGGACGCTCGACAACGGCCTCACCCTGCTGCGCTGCCACCGCCCCGGCCAGCAGGTCGTGGCCGTCGAAGTGCTCCTGGACGCGCCCCTGGACGCCGAGCCGGCCGGTCTGGACGGTGTCGCCACGATCATGGCGCGCGCGTTCTCCGAGGGCACCGACAAGCACTCCGCCGAGGAGTTCGCCGCCGAGCTGGAGCGCTGCGGCGCCACGCTCGACGCGCACGCCGACCACCCGGGCGTCCGCCTCAGCCTCGAAGTGCCCGCCTCCCGCCTGGCAAAGGCGCTCGGTCTGCTGGCCGACGCGCTCAGGGCGCCCGCGTTCGCGGACAGCGAGGTCGAACGGCTGGTCCGCAACCGCCTCGACGAGATCCCGCACGAGCTGGCCAACCCCTCCCGCCGCGCGGCCAAGGAGCTCTCCCGGGAACTGTTCCCGGCGGACTCGCGCATGTCGCGCCCGCGCCAGGGCACCGAGGAGACCGTCGAGAACATCGACTCCGCGGCCGTACGCGCCTTCTACGAGAAGCATGTGCGGCCCGCCACCGCGACCGCCGTGGTCGTCGGCGACCTCACCGGCATCGACCTGGACGCGCTGCTCGCCGACACCCTCGGCTCCTGGACCGGCTCCACGGCACAGCCGCGCCCGGTACCGCCGGTGACCGCCGACGACACCAGCCGGGTCGTCATCGTGGACCGCCCCGGCGCCGTCCAGACGCAGCTCCTGATCGGCCGTGTCGGCGCCGACCGGCACGCACGCGTGTGGCCCGCGCAGGTGCTCGGCACGTACTGCCTCGGCGGCACCCTCACCTCCCGCCTGGACCGCGTCCTGCGCGAGGAGAAGGGCTACACCTACGGCGTACGGTCGTTCGGGCAGGTCCTCAGGTCCGCGCCGGACGGCTCGGGCGCCGCGATGCTCGCCATCAGCGGTTCGGTCGACACCCCGAACACCGGTCCCGCGCTGGACGATCTGTGGAAGGTGCTGCGCACGCTCGCCGAGGGCGGCCTCACCGACGCCGAACGGGACGTCGCCGTACAGAACCTCGTCGGTGTGGCACCGCTCAAGTACGAGACCGCGGCGGCCGTCGCGAGCACGCTGGCCGACCAGGTCGAGCAGCACCTGCCCGACGACTACCAGGCGACGCTGTACCAGCAGCTCGCCACGACCGGCACCGTCGAGGCCACCGCCGCCGTCGTGAACGCCTTCCCGGTGGACCGGCTCGTGACGATCCTGGTCGGCGACGCGGCCGCCATCAAGGAGCCCGTCGAGGCCCTCGGTATCGGCGAAGTCAAGGTCGTGACGGCCGAGTAGAGGGATCCTGTCCCGAAGGGGCCCTGGTGACGCGGGTGTCACCAGGGCCCCTTCGACACCCGGGTCTCTTAGATGTCCGAATTGGGCAGGAGGTTGCCTGTCTGCCCTGTGGGATGCGCTACAAAAGCCCTGATCGGTTTGGGGATTGAAAGTGGCCCCGCTTAGCGTCCTCTGGGCTGTCCGTCAGGCACTGCGCCGCGCCCGCGGCACCGGACAGTCATCGCCGAGTCCCCGCATGGCGCGAGCCAGGGGAGCCGGGGACCCACACCACGAGTCCCTGGGGTGAATCGGACGCCCGCGCACCGCGAGGGGGTCCGTAGGAGACCTTCCTGCTCCGAACCCGTCAGCTAACCCGGTAGGCGAGAAGGAAGGAAAGGACCACCCACCACATGGCGTTCACCTGCGCCACCGGGAAGCACCGTCGTCCCAGCCGCATGAAGCGCACCACCGCCCGCGCCGCAGGCGTCGCGGCCCTCGCCACCACCGGCGTCATCGGCACCCTCGCCGCCCCGGCGCTCGCCGCCGACAACTCCGTCGAGCAGACCGGTCTCATGCCCGTCGTCACCGTCGGCGACTCCCTCGCGGACCAGCTCGACGCCCAGGCCGAGGCCCAGGCGCAGGCCGCCGCGCAGAAGAAGGCGGCGGCGGAGGCCAAGCGCAAGGCCGAGGCGCGCGCCAAGGAGATACGCGAGGCCAAGGAGCGCGCCGCCCGTGAGGCCGAGCGCAAGCGTCTCAACGCCTTCGTCGCCCCGATCTCCGGCTCCTACATCTCCACCGGCTACAAGAGCGGCGGCTCCCTGTGGTCGTCCGGCAGCCACACCGGTGTCGACTTCCACGCCGCCAGTGGCACCTCCGTGCACGCGGTCGGGCGCGGCACCGTCGTCGAGGCCGGCTGGGGCGGGTCGTACGGCAACAACCTCGTGATCAGGATGGCCGACGGCACGTACACCCAGTACGGCCACCTGTCGTCCATCGGCGTCTCGGTGGGCCAGTCGGTCACGCCCGGCCAGCAGATCGGGCTGTCCGGCGCGACCGGCAACGTCACCGGGCCGCACCTGCACTTCGAGGCGCGCACCAGCCCCGAGTACGGCTCGGACATCGACCCGGTCGCCTACCTGCGCTCGCACGGCGTCAACGTCTGACGACCCACCGCACGATCTCTGCGAGGCCCCGGCTCCCCCGAGCCGGGGTTTCGTCGTTTCCGGCACCCCGTTGTCCAAAAAATATCCCCGGATTCCCGTCCGCCGTCGGAAATTCCCGCTCATTGCAATAGAGTCACTGAACACACGTCAATCGGCGACGTTTCGCGGGGATTAAGACGGAGGTCGGACATGCGTATTCCGGCGCACTCGGTATGCACGGCGATCCGGGACGACATCGTCGCCGGTGTCCACGAGCGCGGGAGCCGGCTCACCGAGGAACTGCTCGCCCGCCGCTACGGAGTCTCCCGCGTCCCCGTCCGTGAGGCCCTGCGCACACTGGAGGCCGAGGGCTTCGTGGTGACGCGGCGGCACGCGGGCGCGTGCGTGGCCGAACCGACCGAGCAGGAGGGCGCCGACCTCCTGGAGATGCGCATGCTCCTGGAACCGCTCGGTGCCTCCCGGGCCGCCCAGCGGCGCACCGAGGCCCATCTGAAGGTGCTGCGTGGCCTGGTCAGGCTGGGCCAGGAGCGGGCCAGGCGGGGTAACAGCGACGATCTGCGCTCCTTGGGGGGCTGGTTCCACGAGACGCTCGCCCAGGCCTCCGGCAGCCCCGCGCTGACCTCGATGCTGACCCAGCTGCGGCACAAGATCGCCTGGATGTATGTCGTGGACGCGCCCGCCGACCCCGTGGAGTCCTGGGCCGAGCACGGCGCGATCGTGGACGCGGTGGCGCGCGGGGACGGCGAGCGCGCACGGGCGATCACGGCGCTGCACACCGAGCGCTCGGGCGCGGCGCACCGGCTGCGGTTCGTCCCCGGACAGGATCGCGCCGACCGTGTGAGGACCTCGCAACATCCTGTAAACGTGACGGGTGCGCGGCATTAACACGGGCGCCGTATACAAAGAGGGAGTAATTCGAAGGGCGCTATTTCTGCTGCCCGTAAAAGGGAAATGCGAAGGGCCCGCCCGATAATTCGGACGAGCCCCTCGGTGCTTTTCAAGGCACCTTTGTTCAGACGGTCTCGGGAAGCTCCTCGAGTCCCTCGGCGACCAGCTTGGCGAGCCGGTCGAGGGCCGCGTCCGCGCCCTCGGCGTCGGAGGCGAGGACGATCTCCTCGCCGCCCTGCGCGCCCAGGCCGAGAACGGCCAGCATGGAGGCCGCGTTGACGGGGTTGCCGTCGGCCTTGGCGATCGTCACCGGGATACCTGCGGCCGTGGCGGCCCGGACGAAGATGGAAGCGGGGCGGGCGTGGAGGCCCTCGGCCCAGCCGACGTTGACGCGGCGCTCAGCCATGTGATGCTGCCCTTCGGTTCTGAGGGTTGTCTAGACCAGTTTCCCACACGTGAAGTGTCTCCGGAGGGGACCGAAGTCCCGCCCGGGGGACTCGTCGGACCGCGGCCTCGGCCCGACTTCCGTCCCTGTGCGTTCTCGCGCGTTCTCCACAGACTGCCTCGCGCCGTTGTCACACGCGAGCCGTACTCTGGGGCCCATGCAGAGCGCGTCGGACCGGCACGAGTACCCCGCCCACTGGGAGGCCGACGTGGTGCTGCGCGACGGCGGCACCGCGCGCATCAGGCCCATCACCGTCGACGACGCCGATCGCCTGGTCAGCTTCTACGAGCAGGTCTCGGACGAGTCGAAGTACTACCGCTTCTTCGCGCCCTACCCACGCCTGTCCGCCAAGGACGTCCACCGCTTCACGCACCACGACTTTGTGGACCGGGTGGGACTCGCCGCCACGATCGGCGGCGAGTTCATCGCCACCGTACGCTACGACCGCATCGGCGCCGACGGCATGCCCGCCTCCGCCCCCGCCGACGAGGCCGAGGTCGCCTTCCTCGTGCAGGACGCCCACCAGGGACGTGGCGTGGCCTCCGCCCTCCTCGAACACATCGGGGCCGTCGCCCGCGAGCGCGGCATCCGGCGCTTCGCCGCCGAGGTGCTGCCCGCCAACGTCAAGATGATCAAGGTGTTCACCGACGCCGGCTACACCCAGAAGCGCAGCTTCGAGGACGGCGTCGTACGCCTGGAGTTCGACCTGGAGCCGACCGACCGCTCGCTCGCCGTGCAGTACGCGCGCGAACAGCGCGCCGAGTCGCGGTCCGTGCAGCGGCTGCTCACCCCCGGCTCCGTCGCCGTCGTAGGGGTCGGCCGCAGCCCCGGCGGTGTGGGGCGCAGCGTGCTCGGCAACATCCGGGACTACGGCTTCAACGGCCGCCTGTACGCCGTGAACAAGGCGTTCCCCGAGGAGCAGAAGGAGCTCGACGGGATCCCCGCGCACCGCTCGGTGCGGGACATCGACGGCCCCGTCGACCTCGCGGTCGTCGCCGTACCGGCCGAGCACGTCCCCGAGATCGTCGCCGAGTGCGGTGCCCATGGTGTGCAGGGGCTCGTCGTGCTCTCCGCCGGGTACGCCGAGAGCGGCCCCGAAGGACGCGAGCGCCAGCGTCAACTCGTGCGGCACGCACGCGCGTACGGCATGCGGATCATCGGCCCGAACGCCTTCGGGGTCATCAACACCTCCCCGTCCATCCGCCTGAACGCCTCACTGGCCCCGGAGACCCCCCGCCCCGGACGCATCGGTCTGTTCGCCCAGTCCGGTGCCATCGGCATCGCCCTGCTCTCCCGGCTGCACCGGCGCGGCGCCGGGGTCACCGGCGTGACCGGTGTCTCCACCTTCGTCTCCTCCGGCAACCGCGCGGACGTCTCCGGCAACGACGTCCTTCAGTACTGGTACGACGACCCGGACACCGACGTCGTCCTCATGTACCTGGAGTCCATCGGCAACCCCCGCAAGTTCACCCGCCTCGCCCGGCGTACGGCGGCGGCGAAGCCCCTGGTCGTCGTGCAGGGCTCGGGCACCGCCCCGCAGGGCCACGCCGTCCGCGCCACGCGCCTGCCGCACGCGACGGTGTCCGCGCTGCTCCGGCAGGCCGGGGTGATCCGCGTGGACACCATCACCGAACTCGTGGACACCGGCCTCCTGCTGGCCCGCCAGCCGCTGCCCAACGGACCCAAGGTGGCGATCCTCGGCAATTCCGAGTCGCTCGGCCTGCTCACCTACGACGCGTGCGTGGCCGAGGGTCTCCAGCCGTCGAGCCCCCTGGACCTGACCACCGCGGCCGCTCCGGAGGACTTCCACGCGGCCCTCGCGCGCGCGTTGGCCGACGACTCGTACGACGCGGTGATCGTGACGGCCATCCCGGCCGTCGGCGAGGGATCCGCCGGAGACGCCGCCCTCGCCGAGGCGCTCAGGTCCGCGGCGGAGCAGGTCCCCGGGAAGCCGGTCCTCGTGGTCCATGTCGAGCTCGGCGGCCTCGCGGAGGCCCTGTCAGCGGCGACCAGCACCGCGCCCCAGGCCGCCGCGGGCCCGCCGAAGATCCGCGCCGACCACCCGTTCCGCGCTCTGGACCGGCTGCGCGCCGCGCCGGGCCCCGCGGAAGCGCCCGCCCCCGGAAACAGCGACCGCCTGATCCCCGCCTACCCCGCCGCCGAGCGCGCGGTGCGGGCCCTGGCCGATGTCGTGCAGTACGCCCAGTGGCGCCGGGAGGCCGCCGAGTCCGGCAAGGTGCCCGAGTACGACAACATCGACCAGAAGCGCGCCGCCGCCCTGATCGACGGCCTTCTCACGCGCGGGCAGGGCCTCACCCTCGGCACCGAGGAGACCTGCGAGCTGCTCGCCACGTACGGCATCCACGCCCACCGCGCCCTGCCCGCCGCCACCGCCGACGCCGCCGTCCAGGCTGCCGCCACCCTCGGCTACCCGGTCGCCCTCAAGGCCACCGCCCCGCACCTGCGCCACCGCGCCGACCTCGGCGGCGTACGCCTCGATCTCGCGGACGAGGAGCAGCTGCGGCGGGCCTACTCGGAGCTGACCGAGCTGTTCGGCACACCCGACGAACTGCGGCCCGTGGTGCAGGGGATGGCGCCGCGCGGGGTGGACACCGTGATCCGGGCCGTCATCGACCCCGCCGCCGGTGCCGTGCTGTCCTTCGGGCTCGCCGGGGCGGCCTCGCAGCTGCTCGGGGACACCGCGCACCGGCTGATTCCGGTCACCGACCGGGAGGCGACGAGCCTGGTCCGCGCGATCCGGACCGCACCACTTCTCTTCGGCTGGCGCGGTTCCACCCCGGTCGACACCCCCGCACTGGAGGAACTCCTGCTGCGGGTGTCCCGGCTGGTCGACGACCACCCCGAGGTCGTCGCGGTCACCCTGGAGCCGGTGGTCGTCGCCCCGCGCGGCCTGAGCGTCCTCGGCGCCTCCGTACGGCTCGCGCCGCCGCCCGCCCGCGACGACCTCGGCCCGCGGACACTTCCCGCGTACTGAGCGGGGGCGAGCGGTGCCTCGCAGTCAGTGGTCCACCGTAGGATGGACGTCATGGCCAAGACCAGTACGACGACCCAGGGGCTGCGTGCGGCGATCGAGCGCAGCGGCTACTACCCGGCCCTCGTGGCCGAGGCGGTGGAGGCCGCGCTGGGCGGCGAGCCCATCCGGTCGTACCTGGTCCACCAGGAGACGACGTTCGACCAGAACGAGGTGCGACGGCACGTGACCGTGCTCGTCCTCACCGGCAACCGCTTCATCGTCAGCCACACCGACGAGCAGAACGCGGACACCACCTCCCCGACGCCGTACGCCACGACGTCCACGGAGTCCGTGAAGATCGGCCGGATCTCGTCGGTCGTGGTCAGCCGTGTGGTCGCCAACCCGGAGTCGTACCAGCCGGGCACCCTGCCGCGCGAGGTCGTGCTGACCATCGGCTGGGGCGCCGTCTCCCGCATCGACCTGGAGCCCGCCGCCTGCGGCGACCCCAACTGCGAGGCGGACCACGGCTACACCGGCAGCTCCACGGCGGACGACCTCAGCCTGCGCGTCAGTGAGGCGGGGGACGGCCCGGACACCGTGCGCCAGGCGCTCGCCTTCGCCCAGGCCATCTCCGAGGCGACCGCGGACGTCACCCGCTGATGACCCACCCGTCTCCCCCCGCCGCCCATGATCGAGGACGCTCCACGTCCACCCCTCCTGACTCCGCCGCCTGGGACCACCCGGAACCCCTGGCCCTCGACACCGCGCCCGTCCCCGAGTACGGCACCGGCTCCCTCGCCGACCTGCTGCCCACCCTGGCCGCCGGCATGGCCGTACCGGGCACGACCGCCGCGATCCAGGAGCTCACGCCCGCCGACCGGAACTGCGTGTTCCTGATCGACGGCCTCGGCTGGGAGCAGCTGAAGGCGCACCCGGACGAGGCGCCCTTCATGACCTCCCTGCTGGCCAGCTCGCGCGGCGGCACCGGCCGCCCCCTGACCACCGGCTACCCGGCGACCACCGCGACCTCCCTCGCCTCCGTCGGCACCGGCCGGCCGCCCGGCGCCCACGGCCTGCCCGGCTACACCGTGCGCAACCCGGCCACCGGCGAGCTGATGAACCAGCTGCGCTGGCAGCCGTGGACCAAGCCGCAGGCCTGGCAGCCGTATCCCACCGTCTTCCAGCTCGCCGACCGGGCCGGGGTGCACGCGGCCCAGGTCTCCTCACCCACCTTCCAGAACACCCCGCTGACCAAGGTCGCGCTCAGCGGCGGAACGTTCCACGGACGGCTGTCCGGCGAGGACCGCATGGACCTGGCGGCCGAGGAACTCGCCGCAGCTGACCGCTCGTTGGTCTACACGTACTACGCCGAGGTCGACGGCGCGGGACACCGCTTCGGCGTCGACTCCGACACCTGGCGCGGCCAGCTGATGTACGTCGACCGCCTGGTCCAGCGCCTCGCCGAGCAACTGCCGCCGAACAGCGCGCTGTACGTCACCGCCGACCACGGCATGGTCGACATCCCCTTCGACGAGCAGCACCGCATCGACTTCGACGAGGACTGGGAACTGCGCGCCGGAGTCGCCCTGCTGGGCGGCGAGGGCCGGGCCCGTCATGTCTACGCGGTGCCCGGCGCCGCGGGTGACGTGCTGACCTGCTGGCGTGAGGTCCTCGGTGAGCAGTTCTGGGTCGCCTCCCGGGACGAGGCCATCGCGGCGGGCTGGTTCGGGCCGCCGGACCACTTCGACGAGCGGGTGTACGACCGGCTCGGCGACGTGATCGCCGCCGCCCGCGACGACGTACTCCTCATCGCGTCCGAGCGGGAGCCGAAGGAGTCGGCGATGGTCGGCAACCACGGTTCGATGACCCCCGCCGAGCAACTGGTCCCGCTGCTCGAAGTACGCTCCTGAGGCCGACCCGGCCCCCTCTCCCACAGAACCGAAAGGTGCTCGACCTCCCATGCCCGAGCTGGTGTTCTTCTCCGGAACCATGGACTGCGGGAAGTCCACGCTGGCTCTCCAGATCGAGCACAACCGTTCGGCGCGTGGCCTGACGGGCATGATCTTCACCCGGGACGACCGGGCCGGAGAGGGCAAGCTGTCCTCGCGGCTCGGTCTGGTCACGGACGCGGTCGAGGTCGAGGACGGCCAGGACCTGTACGCCTACCTCGTCGACCACCTCTCCCGCGGCGGCCGCGCGGACTACGTGATCGCGGACGAGGCGCAGTTCCTCGTGCCGGAGCAGATCGACCAACTCGCCCGTGTGGTCGACGACCTGGACCTCGACGTCTACGCCTTCGGCATCACCACCGACTTCCGCTCCAAGCTGTTCCCCGGCTCCCAGCGCCTGGTGGAACTGGCCGACCGGGTCGAGGTCCTCCAGGTCGAGGCCCTGTGCTGGTGCGGCGCCCGGGCCACGCACAACGCCCGTACGGTCAACGGCGAGATGGTCGTCGAGGGTGCCCAGGTGGTCGTCGGCGACGTCAACCAGGCCGACGACGTCGGCTACGAGGTCCTGTGCCGTCGGCACCACCGCCGCCGGATGACCGCGGGTACGGCCCGCGCGGCCGCGCTCTCCCCGGACGTCCTGCCGGTCGAGCAGACCGGGGCGCACGTCTGACCGAGAGCCTCAGTGCGGGTTCTCGATCAGCGAGAACCGCGCCCCCTCCGGATCCGCCACCGTGGCCACGCGGCCGTGCGGGCCGTCGTGCGGCGGGCGCAGCACATGGCCGCCCAGGTCGGTGAGGAGGCGGGTGGCGGCGGTCGCGTCGGCCACCTCGAAGTACGTCATCCAGTGCGGCCCCCGGTCGCGGGGGAGGGCGTGCCCGACCCCGTGGAGGCCGGCCACGGGGCGGCCCCCGGCGTGCAGCGTGACGTAGTCGAAGTCGGCGGAGACCACCGGCTCCCCCTCGTGACCGAACACCGTCTCGTAGAACTTGGCGACGCCCACCGTCTCGAAGGTGAGCAGCTCGTGCCAGGCGGGAGTGCCCGGTACGCCCGCGACAGAGGTGCCCAGGTGCGCCGCCGCCTGCCACACGCCGAAGACCGCGCCGGACGGGTCCGAGCCGATCACCAGTCGACCGGCGTCTCCGGCGTCCAGCGGACCCACTCCCACCGTGCCGCCGCACAGCCGTACCGACTCGGCCGTCAGGTCGATGTCCTCCGTGGCGAGGTAGGGCGTCCACGCGACCGGAAGATGGCGGTCCGGCGGCAGCTGGCCGATCCCGGCGACCTCCTGGCCGTCCAGCAGGGCCCGGACATAGGGCCCGAGCTGCCGCGGGCCCGGCACGAACTCCCACCCGAACAGCGAGCCGTAGAACTCCTGGGTCGCCGCCATCCCGTGCACCATCAGACTCACCCAGCACGGCGTACCGGGCGTGTGCCGAGCGGGCGGGGCGGCCGCCCCCCTTGCCTCGGTCATCGTCACTCTCTCCTCGGCCCCTCGCGGTGGCCGTGTCGTGTCCGCTGTCCGGACCTCCGTGCCGATGCTCGCACCAGCCGCGGCGCCGTGCGCTCCGGGCGCGCCGCCGCGCGTCCTCCCGTGCCGGGAGGGCGCCTGTCGCGCGGCTGCTGACCGTTGCCACGCGAGGGCCTACGGATGTCGATCGGCTGTACAGCATGTGCCCGTTCCCGTACGCCTCGTGACCGGGCCTGTCCGGCGGAGCAGAGTAGCTGGACACGGACGACGCGGCCACCCCGTGCGCGAGGATGGTGGCCATGAACGCCATCATCTCCGCATCCGAACTCGCGAGCGACCTGACGGGCCCGAACCCGCCCGTCCTGCTCGACGTCCGCTGGCAGTTGAGCGTGGCCAAGGCGGCCGGTCAGCAGCCCTTCGACGGCCGGGCCGAGTACGCGGCCGGGCACATCCCGGGCGCGGTCTACGTCGACCTGGACCGGGAGTTGGCCGGCCCGGCCGGGACCGGCGGGCGGCACCCGCTGCCCGACCTCGCGGAGTTCGGCGCCGCGATGCGCCGGGCGGGTGTCTCCGCGGCGCGGCCGGTGGTCGTGTACGACGGCGGACAGGGCTGGGCGGCCGCTCGCGCGTGGTGGCTGCTGCGCTGGACAGGTCACCCGAACGTGCGAGTCCTCGACGGCGGGTTGACGTCCTGGCAGGGGCCGCTGCAGTCCTCCCTGCCGGGGTCGGCCCTCGCCGAGGGCGACTTCGAGCCGGTGCCCGCGGCGGCCGGTCTGCTCGACGCCGACGCGGCCGCCGCGCTGGCCCGCGCGGGCGTGCTGCTGGACGCGCGCGCGGGGGAGCGGTACCGCGGTGAAGTGGAGCCGATCGACCGCGTCGGCGGCCACATCCCGGGCGCCCGCTCCGCGCCCACCACGGACAACGTCGGCCCGGACGGCCGCTTCCTGCCCGCTGAGGAGCTGAACGCCCGCTTCAAGGCCCTCGGCGCCACCGACGACACCGAGGTCGGCGTCTACTGCGGCTCCGGCGTCTCCGGCGCCCACGAGGTCCTGGCCCTGGCGGTCGCGGGCATCCCGGCCGCGCTGTACGTCGGTTCCTGGTCGGAGTGGTCCTCGGACCCGGAGCGACCGGTCGCCGTGGGCCCGGACCCGCAGTAACTCGAAAGCCGTACAACGGGACAGGGCCGCGCTCGACGAGCGCGGCCCTGATCCTCATACGACTGACTACTCCTGCTTCTTCCGCCGTGTGCCGAACACGATCTCGTCCCAGCTCGGGACCGCCGCTCTGCGGCCCGGGCGGACACCGTCGGCCTCGGCCTGGCGGTCGGTCGCGCCGATGAGGCGGTCACGATGACTGGCCACCGAACGCGGCATGAGGACGTCCGCGTAGGCGGATCCGGCCGAGGCCGCGGGAGCCGGCGGCTCCTCCACCTCGGGCTCCTCCTCAAGGGCGGCAGGCTCCTCGACGATCGCCGTCTCGGACGGCCGCTCCGGTACGACCATGTCGCCCCGGAAACTCGGTACGGCCTCCAACAGGCTGGTCAGCGAGTCCCGTTCACCCACGGCCTCCTCGACGGGCTCGGCCGGGGGCAGGCTCGGCCGGTCCAGGGCGCGGTCCAGCGGCCGGTCGCGCGGCAGCCGCGCGATACGCGGCACGAACGGAAAGCTGGGCTCCGGCGCGCCGAGGTCCTCGGACTCGCCGATCAGCGAGCGAGCCTCCTCGTCGACGGCCTGGACGAGCCGCCGGGGCGGGTCGTAGGTCCAGCTCGCCGAGTGCGGTTCGCCCGCGACGCAGTAGACCAGCAGGACCTCCCACGTGCCGTCGTCACGACGCCACGAGTCCCACTGGACGGTGTCCTTCTCGGCACCGCGCAGCAACAGCCGCTCCTGCACGGCCTCACCGAGCTGCGGTCCGGCGTTCTCGCCGGGCCGGCGGACGGGAGTCTTGCGGGCCCGTTCGGCCATGAAGGCGCGCTCGGCGAGCACAGGGCCCTCGAAGCGCCGTACTCGGTCTACGGGGATACCTGCGAGCTGGGCTACCTCTTCCGCGGTGGCACCCGCGCGTATACGCGCCTGGATGTCGCGGGGACGGAGATGGCTTTCGACCTCGATCTCGATCTGACCGAGGCGCGGACGGTCGCCGCGCACAGCTGCGCGCAGCCGCTCGTCGATCGGAAGCGTGTACTCCGTTGAGTCGGCAGCCTTCAGCACCAGCCGTGTGCCGTCATTGGAGACGGCCACGACACGCAGTTCGGGCATGGGAACCTCCCGGGTGGTGCCTGCCGACGTCACGTGCGTCGCTGCTTCCGCTAGTCGAGTGTGGCCTGCCCGGGTGCAGCCTGCCACAACCTTGCCGAGTTGCCCGGCGTGTCGGGCACGGGCCCTGGATCGCCGTTATGGCACGGTTACCTATTCGCAACGCTAAGTGACCAAGTCCGTCACCCTGTGCAACTATCCCCCTCCCGGCCGCCCTTGAAGGCCACGGACGCCCTGGCGGGAGACCGGACCCAGGGCTCGCAACAGTACTCCATTTGGGCCACGTGCGTGGATTGGCGCGCCACTCAACTTCGTTCAAGAAACGCTGTCCGGCCGTTCGTTGAGCGGTTTTGGGGATCTTGGACGTAGTGCAGTTCACGGAATCACCAGAAACGGAGCTATTGGCTTCGTGCGTATGTCCGGTGACCGTCCAGTTATGCCCCCAACACCCGCCGCAAGTAGTCGTTCTGGAACCGCCGGTCGGGATCGAGGCGGTCCCGGAGCGCGGTGAACTCGCCGAAGCGCGGGTAGACGCCGTCGAAGTACTCGGCGTCGCGCGTGTGCACCTTGCCCCAGTGCGGGCGCCCCTCGTGCGCCGTGAAAATCCGCTCCGCGGCCGTGAAGTACGCCTGGTACGGCGTCCCCCTGACCATGTGGACGGCGATGTACGCGCTGTCGCGGCCCGAGGCGGTGGACAGGGTGATGTCGTCGGCGGGCGCGGTGCGCACCTCCACGGGGAAGCTGACCTTCAGCCCGGAACGCTCGACCGCCGTCCTCAGTTCCCGCAGCGTCTCGACGACCGCCTCGCGCGGGACGGCGTACTCCATCTCCACGAACCGCACCCGGCGCGGCGAGGTGAAGACCTTGTAGGGGATGTCCGTGTAGGTCCGCGCGGACAGCGCCTTGCTGGAGATCCGGGCGATCGAGGGGATCGTGCCCGGCGCAGCGCGGCCGACCCACTGGGCCACCTGGAAGACGCCGTTGGAGAGGAACTCGTCCTCGAACCAGCCCTGGAGCTGCGGCACCGGCTTCTCCGGGCCGGCGCTGCGGTTGTTGCGCTTGGTGTTGGTGCTGCCGGTGTGCGGGAACCAGTAGAACTCGAAGTGTTCGTTCTCGGCCCAGAGTTCGTCGAACGCGCTGGTGACCTTGTCGAAGCTCATGGGCTCCTCGCGGGCCGTGAGCAGGAAGATCGGCTCGACGGCGAAGGTGATCGCGGTGACGATGCCGAGCGCGCCCAGTCCTATGCGGGCGGCCGCGAAGACCTCGGGGTTCTCCTTCTCGGAGCAGGAGAGCACCGAGCCGTCGGCCGTGACCAGCTCAAGGCCCTTGATCTGGGCGGCGATCGAAGCCGACTCGCGGCCCGTTCCGTGGGTTCCGGTACTGGTGGCTCCGGAGACCGTCTGCTCCATGATGTCGCCCATGTTGGTGAGCGACAGGCCCTCACGCGCGAGCGCCATGTTGAGCCTCTTGAGCGGCGTGCCGGCCTCCACCGTGACGGTCATGGCGTCCCGGTCGATGTTGCGGATGCCGGTCAACAGTTGAGGGCGGATCAACACACCGTCGGTCGCGGCGATCGACGTGAAGGAGTGCCCGGTGCCGACGGCCTTCACCTTGAGACCGTCCTCGGCGGCCTTGCGCACGGCAGCCACGAGCTCGTCGACCGAGGCGGGCGTGACCTCCCGCGCGGGGCGCGCGGAAACATTGCCGCCCCAGTTACGCCACGTGCCGTTCTTCGCGCTCGCTGCCGTGCTCAACGCTGCCTCCCCGACGTGGAGCCGGCCTCTTGAGCCGGCGGTACCCCAGGAAACCGACCGCGACCGCGACGGCACCGGCCACCGCCGGAACCCCGTACCCGGCGCGCGCACCGGCCGCGTCGATCACCCAGCCGGCCACGGAGGAGCCGAGCGCGACCCCGACCGCGAGCCCGGTACTGATCCAGGTCATGCCCTCGGTCAGTTGCGCGCGTGGTACGTGCTGCTCGATCAGGGACATCGTCGTGATCATCGTGGGAGCGATGGACAGGCCCGCTACGAACAGCGCCACGGCCAGAAACGGCAAGTTCCCGACCAGTAGGAGGGGGATCATACTCACGGCCATCGCGCATATGCCCAGCAGCCAGCGAGGTTCGGGCCTTCCCTTGAAGTGCAAAAGCCCGAACACGAGGCCCGCGACGCAGGACCCCGCCGCGTAGAGGGCGAGCACGAGGCTCGCGGCGGCCTTGTGGCCCTGCTCGTCGGCGAAGGCGACGGTGACCACGTCCACCGCCCCGAAGATCGCCCCGGTCGCCACGAAGGTGGCCACCAGGACCTGCAGGCCCGGCGCACGCAGTGCCGTACGGCCGCCGTCCTGCTCGCGCGGGTGCGGGGCCGGCTCGGTGGCCCGCTGCGCGGTCAGCCAGAAGACGCCGACCGCCAGGAAGCAGGCGGCGAGCAGCGGACCCGCCTCCGGGAACCAGGCCGTGGACAGCCCGATGGAGATGATCGGCCCGAAGATGAAGCAGACCTCGTCGATCACCGACTCGAAGGAGTACGCGGTGTGCAGCTGCGGGGTGTCCCGGTACAGGGCCGCCCACCGCGCGCGGATCATCGCGCCGAGGCTCGGCACCGAGCCGATGCCGACCGCGCACACGAACAGCACCCAGTCAGGCCAGCCGAAGTGCGCGGCGAGCAGCATCCCGGCGGACGCCACCAGCGCGAACAGCGTCGCCGGGCGCAGCACCCGCCGCTGGCCGTGCAGGTCCACCAGCCGGGAGACCTGCGGGCCGATCGCCGCGGCGGCCAGCGCGATGGTGGCCGACAGCGAGCCCGCGAGGCCGTACCTGCCGGTGAGCTGGGAGATCATCGTGACCACGCCGATGCCCATCATCGACAGCGGCATCCGGCCGACGAAGCCCGCGGCGGAGAAACCCTTGGAGCCGGGAGCGGCGAACAGGGCGCGGTATGGGCTGGGCACAGGGGTCTCCGGTCGGCCGGTGAGCGGCGGCTCGTGTGACGGTAAGGCGCGAATACGCCTCATACAGCTTACGTGTGAGGGACCCCGACGCACCCGGCGGGACGGCCGGGAACCCGGGTGGTCACCCCGCCGTTTCCCGGCTGTCAGCACCGGATGACAGGATCGACCCATGCGAGACGCGCTCGACGCCACCCCCTACGACGCCCTGCTCCTGCTCTCGTTCGGAGGCCCCGAGGGCCCGGACGACGTGGTCCCGTTCCTGGAGAACGTGACGCGCGGGCGTGGCATCCCCAAGGAACGCCTGAAGGAAGTCGGTCAGCACTACTTCCAGTTCGGCGGGGTCAGTCCCATCAACGACCAGAACCGCGCCCTGCTGGACGCCCTGCGCAAGGACTTCGCGGACCACGGCCTGGACCTGCCGATCCACTGGGGCAACCGCAACTGGGCGCCGTACCTCACCGACACCCTGCGCGAGATGGTCGCGGACGGCCACCGCCGCATCCTGGTCCTCGCCACCAGTGCCTATGCCTCCTACTCGGGCTGCCGCCAGTACCGCGAGAACCTCGCCGAGTCATTGGCGGCCCTGGAGACCGAGGGCCTGGAACTGCCGAAGATCGACAAGCTGCGGCACTACTTCAACCACCCCGGCTTCCTGGAGCCCATGATCGACGGGGTGATCGAGTCGCTCGCCGAGCTCCCCGAGGACGTCCGCGACGGCGCCCACATCGCCTTCTCGACCCACTCGATCCCGACCGCGTCCGCGGACACCTCCGGCCCGGTCGAGGGCCACGGCGAAGGCGGCGCGTACGTCGCGCAGCACCTGGAAGTCGCCCGGCTGATCGCGGACGCCGTCCGTGAGCGCACCGGTGTCGACCACCCCTGGCAGCTCGTGTACCAGTCGCGCTCCGGCGCCCCGCACATCCCGTGGCTGGAGCCGGACATCTGCGACCACCTGGAGGAGCGCCACGCCTCCGGCGTCCCGGCCGTGGTGATCGCGCCCATCGGGTTCGTGTCCGACCACATGGAGGTCCTCTACGACCTCGACACGGAGGCCAGGGCCAAGGCCGAGGAGCTGGGCCTGCCGATGCGCCGCTCGGCGACCGTCGGCGACGACCCGCGGTTCGCCGCCGCGATCCGCGACCTGGTCCTGGAACGGGCCGCCGTGGAGCGCGGTCAGAAGGTCACGCCCTGCGCCCTCGGCGCGCTCGGCGCCGACCACAACGTCTGCCCGGTCGGCTGCTGCCCGGCCCGCGCCCCCAAGCCCGCCGCCGCGGGCGTCGACAGCCCGTACGCGTGAGGAGCCCCGTGACCGACCCCCTGCACGCGGAACTGCTTCGGCCGGCCCAGGAGGCCGCCCGACGCGCCGGCACCCTGCTGCGCGACGGGCGGCCGGCCGACCTCGCCGTCGCCAGGACCAAGTCCAGTCCCATCGACGTGGTGACCGAGATGGACATCGCGGCGGAGAAGCTGATCACGGACCTGATCTCCGAGCACCGCCCGGACGACGGCTTCCTCGGCGAGGAGGGCGCCGCCACCGAGGGCACCAGTGGCGTCCGCTGGGTCATCGACCCGCTCGACGGCACGGTGAACTACCTTTACGGGCTGCCTACTTGGTCCGTCTCCATCGCGGCCGAGCAGGACGGCGAGACCGTCGTCGGAGTTGTCGCGGTGCCGATGCGCGGCGAGACGTACCACGCGGTGCGCGGCGAGGGCGCCTGGGCCACGGGCGCGTGGGAGGGCGAGCGCAGGCTGGCGTGCCGGCCGGCGCCGCCCTTGGAGCAGGCCCTGGTGTCGACGGGCTTCAACTACGTCACCGAGGTCCGCACCCACCAGGCCGAGGTGGCCCAGAGGCTGATCCCCCTCCTGCGCGACATCCGCCGCGGCGGCTCGGCGGCGGTCGACCTGTGCGACCTGGCCGCGGGCCGCCTGGACGGCTACTACGAGCGAGGCCTGAACGCCTGGGACTACGGGGCGGGTGACCTCATCGCCCGAGAGGCGGGCGTCCTGACCGGTGGCCGCCCCGGAGAGCGCCCGAACCCCGCCCTCACCGTCGCCGGCACCCCGGGAGTCTTCGAGCCCCTCCAGCAGCTCCTGGAGGACTTCGGCGCCTGGCACGACTGACAGGCCGACTCCGGGCGAACACGACGTGAACAGGCCCGCAGACGGACGCAGCGGGCCCCCGGCGCTGGATTCGCCGGGGGCCCGCTGTCGTGCCGCGAAGCCGATCAGACGCTAGGCGCTGACCTCCACACCGTGTTCGGCGGCGAGGCGGCGCAGGTCGTCGAGCTCGCCCTGCTCCACCTCGACGAGGAAGTCGTCGCCCTCGTCGAGAGCCCGCGTCAGATCGGTCTCGGTCGCCCTTATGCGCTGCAGAAGTCCTGCGGTGAATGCGTCCATGCTGCGCCCCCTCGTCCTGGGTCGTGGGTCGGTGGCACGGGGGTGTGCCGTTCGGAAGGGGCGATCACGTCTCCTGCAGGTGCCCAGCGCTGCCCAGGCCGGGCGGCGACGGTGCCGGACACCCACGCCCGCTCTGCGGAAGCGGACAGTGCCGTGCCGCATGGTGGTACGGCACATGCAGAGCGTGATCGCGGGGTGTAAAGCCGTCCTCCCCCCGCTCCCTTCGACGGAAACCTCAACCGCGCGAGAAAATCCCGCATTCCCGCTCTCACACCCGTCTTTCAGTTGCCCCTCACCCGTCTTACAGCCGACTTATGGCCGAAAAGGGCAGGATGGAGGCCACCATTCACCCGGACCCCTGCCCGCGCGTGCCCCAGCGCGCTACGCGGGTGGACACAGGAAGGACAAGCGACGTGCGCGTACTCGTCGTCGAGGACGAGCAGCTGCTCGCCGATGCGGTGGCCACCGGACTGCGCCGGGAGGCCATGGCCGTCGACGTCGTGTACGACGGTGCGGCCGCCCTGGAACGCATCGGCGTCAACGACTACGACGTGGTCGTCCTCGACCGTGACCTCCCGCTGGTCCACGGCGACGACGTGTGCCGCAGGATCGTCGAACTCGGCATGCCCACGCGCGTGCTGATGCTCACGGCCTCCGGTGACGTCAGCGACCGTGTCGAGGGCCTGGAGATCGGCGCCGACGACTACCTGCCGAAGCCCTTCGCGTTCAGTGAGCTGACGGCACGCGTGCGTGCCCTCGGCCGGCGCACCAGCGTGCCGCTGCCGCCGGTCCTGGAGCGCGCCGGGATCAAGCTCGACCCCAACCGCCGCGAGGTGTTCCGCGACGGCAAGGAAGTCCAGCTCGCCCCCAAGGAGTTCGCCGTCCTGGAGGTGCTGATGCGCTCCGAGGGCGCCGTCGTCTCCGCGGAGCAGCTCCTGGAGAAGGCCTGGGACGAGAACACCGACCCCTTCACCAACGTCGTGCGGGTGACCGTCATGACCCTGCGCCGCAAGCTGGGCGAACCCCCGGTGATCGTCACCGTCCCCGGCTCGGGCTACCGGATCTGATACCCGTGGCCTCGACTCCCGCGCCTCCCCAGGCGCCCCCGAAGCCCACCTGGGACCCCAGGAGGCCGGCGCCGCCGCTGCCCTGGCTGCGCCCGACCATCCGCATAAGGCTCACGCTGCTGTACGGCGGCATGTTCCTGATCGCGGGCATCCTGCTGTTGTCGATCATCTACCTGATCGCCGCCCAGGCGCTGAACGTCGGCAGCGAACTCCCCTTCAAGATCACGGCGGGCAGCGTCGCCAGCGACCTCTGCAACCTGCCTTCGGGCGTCTCGCCCGACGTCATGAACAAGGCCATGGACAGCTGCGTCAACGACCAGCGCCAGCACGCCCTGGACAACCTCCTCAGCCGCTCCCTGCTGGCCCTGCTGGGCCTCGCGATCATCGCCTTCGCCTTCGGTTACGCGATGGCGGGACGCGTCCTGTCGCCGCTCGGCCGCATCCTGCGCACCGCGCGCTCGGTGGCCGGCTCGGACCTCTCCCGCCGCATCGAGCTGGACGGCCCGGACGACGAGCTCAAGGAACTGGCCGACACCTTCGACGACATGCTGGAGCGCCTGGAGCGGGCCTTCACGGCCCAGCAGCGCTTCGTCGGCAACGCCTCGCACGAACTGCGGACACCGCTGGCGATCAACCGCACGCTGCTGGAGGTGCACCTGTCCGATCCGGGCGCACCGGTGGAGCTCCAGCAACTCGGCAAGACACTGCTGGCCACCAACGAGCGCAGTGAACAGCTCGTGGAGGGCCTGCTGCTGCTCGCCCGCAGCGACAACCAGATCGTCGAGCGCAAGCCCGTGGACCTCGCCGAGGTCGCCGAGCAGGCGGTGGACCAGGTGCACGGCGAGGCGCAGGCCAAGGGCGTGGCGATCCGCGGCGAGCAGAAGTCGGCGGTCGTCCAGGGCAACGGCGTCCTGCTGGAGCGCATCGCCCTGAACCTCGTGCAGAACGCCGTGCGCTACAACGTGCCGGAGGGCGGCTGGGTCGAGGTGACCACGGCGGTGGAGCACGGCCACGCGGTCCTCACCGTCTCGAACACGGGCCCGGTCGTGCCGGCGTACGAGGTCGACAATCTCTTCGAGCCCTTCAAGCGGCTGCGCGGCGCCGACCGCACCGGCAGCGACAAGGGCGTAGGGCTGGGCCTGTCCATCGTGCGGTCCGTGGCACGGGCGCACGGCGGGCACATCACGGCTCAGCCGCGCGAAGGGGGTGGGCTGATGATGCGAGTCACCCTGCCGGTCTGAGATCATGGCCCCCGCACTGAGATCGACGCATGGGGATGTTCGCTTTGCGCGGAATTTTCTGGGCATTCGGTGGACCATGCCGTGTGTGATCGATCACAAGGGAGAATTACCCGCCATCTACTCTCGGTGATCATGCACCCTGTCGGAAAGCCGGGATAATCCGGGTTTTCAGGGGTCCTGATCACGGGAAGTACACGGTGAGACGCCTTTGAAGTGCGGGATTCGGACCGTGTACGGTCCCGATTGCCATCCAACCCGATCACTCAAGAGGAGTCCGGTTGGGTGTCGATTGAGTAACAGACCTTGATGTGAGGCAAAATCTCCGCCTCGGGTCGGGCACAAGTCCGGCCTCTCACGCGTTACGTGCGCTGGAGACACCGCAGACACCCAGAGGGGGAGAGCGACATGGCAACGGATTACGACACCCCACGCAAGACCGACGACGACGTCGACTCGGACAGCCTTGAAGAGCTCAAGGCGCGTAGGAACGACAAGTCGACCTCCGCAGTGGACGTCGACGAGTTCGAGGCCGCCGAAGGCCTGGAACTGCCCGGAGCGGACCTCTCGAACGAGGAGCTGGCCGTCCGGGTGCTGCCCAAGCAGCAGGACGAGTTCACCTGCATGAGCTGCTTCCTGGTGCACCACCGCAGCCAGCTGGCCCGGGAGAAGAACGGCCAGCCGATCTGCCGCGACTGCGACTGAGGGCGGGTCGGGCATGACTGGCTCGACCCCTCCCTGGAAGCGCCGCTCTCTCCGGCAGGGAGCGGACCAGGGGCCGTCCGACGGCCCCCACGGCGCGCGTGACGACGAGCGGGGCTCTTCCGATGCGGGAGCCTCGCTCGAACCGGTGGCCGACCGGGCTGACCTCCCGGTCCCGGCCGATTCGACCAGGGCGCCCGCGCCCGTCACCGGACTGGAGGTCCCCCCGCTCGAGCGAAGCCGGGAGCGGGGGAGGGTGGCGGCGTTCCGGGACAAGGCCCGGGAAGGGGTCCGCAAGGGCGGCAGCAGGGCCAGGGCGGGCCTGTCGTACCTGACCGACCGCATCATCGAGAACGCCCCGCGTATCCCCGTACGGGACCTCGCGACCCTCCGCCGCCAGTTCCCCGGTCTTGGACCCGAGGAACTCGCGGACAAGCTCGTCGCCGGCGCGGCGAGCGCCACGGCGACGGTCGGAGCGGGGGTCGGCGCGGCGGCGATGCTTCCCGTGCCGCCGGCGATGCCGACCGAACTGGCCGCCGAGATCACCGGCGTGGCCGCGATCGAGCTGAAGCTGATCGCCGAACTCCACGAGGTCTACGGCGTACGACCGCCCGGAAATCTCAAGCAGCGCAGCACCGCGTACCTGAACTCCTGGTCGGGGGAGCGCGGGATCGACGTGAAGAAGCCGTCGACGGTGAGCGGCGCGCTCAACGGCCCGATGAAACAGCAGTTGCGGCAGCAGATCATGAAGCGGATGATCCGTGACCTGCCGAACCTGATGCCGTTCATGGTGGGCGCCGCGGTGGGGGCGGTCATGAACCGCCGCGACACCAGGAGACTCGCCGAGCACGTCCGCAAGGACCTGCGGAAGCTTCAGGTGCCATGGGGCGCGCTGTCCCAACTTCCCGCCCTGGAGACGCCCGCGGACCCGCTGGAGCTGGAGGGGTAAGACTTCCGTGTGACTTTCGGGGCTCACCGTCGGGTGAAGCCCTGCACGCACGTTCTAGGCGGCGGCTGTGCGGGCCGTCCTCAGTGCCTCGGCCAGCCGCTCCGGCTCGCGCGTCGAGAGGTACAGATACGGCGTCGGGTCGTCCGGGTCGACGACCTCCACCTTCAGCGCCCCGGGAATGTAGGAGCGCAGCAGCAGGAACGCGCGGGTGTCGGCCTTGTAGGTCCGCCAGGCGCGGGCCTCCTCCGGGTCCAGGATCTCCGTCTCGCCCAGCGCCGACACCGGGATCTTGGCCTCACCCGCGATCAGCGAGTCACCCACGATCCGGATGCGCAGCGAGCCGTAGGAGCTGGCCATGACCGCCGCCGCGGCGGTGCCGCCGACCAGTCCGCCGAGCAGCGGAAGTGTCCCGAAGGGGAGCAGGATCAGTGCGAAGGCGACCCCGACCAGGAAGGAGATCAGCCACCAGGAGCGGGGGGCGGTGAGGCGTTCGTCGTACGGGACGGCGGAGGGCTGCATGAAACCAAGCTTGGCACGGTGTCCTGACAGAGCCGATGTCAGGGGGAGTCGGCGCGAAGCGCTGTCAGGCAGGGTGGCGGTGGGAGACGGGCGGGCGGGTAAGGTCTGCGCCTGTGAGTGGTACTTCCCCGGCTCTGAAGCCTCCCGCCGACGCGGCGCGACCTGTGCGCCACCCGGACGCTCCCGCGCCCGGTGAGCCGCTCGGTGCGCACTACGGCCAGTGTTTCGGCTGTGGCGGCGAGCAGCCCCACGGGCTGCACCTGGAGGCGCGGGCCGGCGAGGGGGTCTCGGTCACCGCCGAGTTCACCGTGCGCCCCGCACATCAGGGCGCTCCCGGACTCGCGCACGGCGGTGTGCTCGCGACCGCCCTCGACGAGACCCTGGGCTCGCTCAACTGGCTGCTGCGCACGATCGCCGTGACCGGACGCCTGGAGACCGACTTCGTACGGCCGGTGCCCGTCGGCACCGTGCTGTATCTGGAGGCCGAGGTGACCGCGGTCGCCGGGCGGAAGATCTACTCGACCGCCACCGGCCGGATCGGCGGCCCGCGGGGGCCCGTCGCGGTCCGCGCCGACGCCCTGTTCGTCGAGGTCAAGGTCGACCACTTCATCGACAACGGTCGTCCGGAGGAGATCCGGGCCGCCATGGACGACCCGGACCAGGTCCGCCGTGCCCGTGCCTTCGAGGTGAACCCGTGAGCCGTGCCCCCCTGAGCGTGCTGATCCGGCGCGTCGACCCCGACGTACCGCTTCCGTCGTACGCGCACCCCGGTGACGCGGGGGCCGATCTGCGGACCACCGAGAGCCGCGAACTCAAGCCCGGGGAGCGGGCCGTGCTGCCCACGGGGGTGTCTGTGGCGCTGCCGGAGGGGTACGCGGCCTTCGTGCACCCACGATCCGGTCTCGCCGCCCGCTGCGGTGTCGCTCTCGTGAATGCCCCAGGGACGGTTGATGCCGGGTACCGTGGGGAGATCAAGGTGATCGTGGTGAATCTCGACCCGCACGAGTCGGTGCGGTTCGAGCGTTTCGACCGGATCGCCCAACTCGTCGTCCAGCAGGTCGAGAGGGTCCGCTTCCAGGAGGTCGCGGAGCTTCCCGAGTCGGCGCGGGCCGAGGGGGGCTTCGGGTCCACCGGCGGTCACGCCGCCGTGGGCGACGGGGGCGATACAAGCGCTGAGGCCGCCGTGGGCGGCACAACGGGTGGGAATCGATACGCATCGGTCGTATCCGACCGGGAAGGACAGTGACGTGTTCGGACGTCGCAACAAGAAGGGTGCCGCCGAGGACGCGGCCGGCGAGGCCGAGCAGGTCGTCGACAGCGTCGGCACTGAGGCGGACGACGTAGAGCGCGAGCGCGTACGGCTGGAGCCGGAGCCGCGTCCCGACGGGCCCTGGGACGACACCGAGGTCCGCGACCCCGCCGAGGGCCGGGTGGACCTGGGTGGTCTGTTCGTCCCGGGTGTCGACGGCATGGAGCTGCGGGTCGAGGTCGCGGGCGACGCGATCGTCGCGGCCACCGTCGTCCTGCGTGACAGCGCCATCCAGCTCCAGGCCTTCGCCGCTCCCAAGCGCGAGGGCATCTGGGGCGAGGTGCGCGAGGAGATCGGCTCCGGCATCACCCAGCAGGGCGGCATCGTCGACGAGGTCGAGGGTCCGCTGGGCTGGGAGCTGCGCGCCCAGGTACCGGTGCAGCTGCCGGACGGCACGGGCGGCTTCCAGGTCGTGCGGTTCGTGGGTGTGGACGGTCCGCGCTGGTTCCTGCGCGGTGTGATCTCGGGACAGGGCGCGGTGCAGCCGCAGGCGGCCGGGCTCCTGGAGCAGATCTTCCGGGACACGGTCGTGGTCCGCGGCGAGGGCCCGATGGCGCCCCGCGACCCGATCGTCCTCAAGCTGCCGAACGACGCCCAGATGGTCCCCGAGGGTGTCCAGCAGCAGGACGAGGGCTCCCGCTTCTCCGGCGGCATGGGCCAGCTCCAGCGCGGACCGGAGATCACCGAGGTCCGGTAGTCGTACGACGTCGAGGGCCGTACCCCTTCCGGGGTGCGGCCCTTTGTCGTGCGCGGACCCTTGACGGCCGATTGGTCTGTACCTACCTTCTCCGCTCAACGCCTCTGTTCATAAAGGCGCTTTCCGTTCACATACGAGAACGAAAGGCCCCCACACGCATGCGCAGAACCGCACTCCTCACCGCCGCCGTCGCCCTCGTCGCCGGCGCCCTCACCTGGCCCGCCGAGGCCGCCCCCGCCACCTTCGTCCACCCCGGAGTCACCGTCTCCCAGGGGCAGTTGGACTTCGCCCGCGGCAAGGTGAACGCGGGTGCCCAGCCCTGGAAGAGCGCCTTCGACCAGATGCTGGCGAGCAAGTACGCCGATCTGAACCGCACGCCCAAACCGCGCGCGGTCGTCGAGTGCGGGTCCTACTCGAACCCCAACTACGGCTGCACCGACGAGCGCGAGGACGCGATCGCCGCCTACACCGACGCCCTCGCCTGGTACATCACCCGGGACGAGCGGTACGCCAGGAAGGCCATCCAGCTCATGGACGCCTGGTCGGCGGTGATCACGGACCACACCAACAGCAACGCGCCCCTGCAGACCGGCTGGGCCGGCTCCTCGTGGCCCAGGGCCGCCGAGATCATCAAGTACGCGTACACCGGGAGCTGGCCGAACTCCGGGCGCTTCGCGACCATGCTGCGGAACGTCTATCTGCCCGAGGTCATCAACGGCTCCAACTCCAACGGCAACTGGGAGCTGTCGATGATGGAGGCGGCCGTCGGCATCTCCGTCTTCCTGGAGGACAAGGTGTCGTACGACAAGGCCATGGCGAAGTTCCGCACCCGTACCGCGGCGTACGTGTACCTCGCCTCCGACGGCGATCTGCCGAGGACCGTGCCGAGTCAGAACCTCAACACCCGGGACAAGATCGTCGGTTACTGGCAGGGGCAGTCCACCTTCGTCACCGGGCTCACCCAGGAGACCTGCCGGGATTTCACGCACACCGGGTACGGCGTCTCCGCGATCTCGCACGTCGCCGAGACCAGCCGGATCCAGGGGCAGGACCTCTACGGCACCGACGTGGGCGAGCGGCTGCGGCAGGCGCTGGGGTTCCAGTCGAAGTACGAACTGGGGACGGCCGTGCCGAGCTGGCTGTGCGGCGGGTCGCTGAAGCTCGGGCTCGGGCCGGTCACGGAGGTCGGGTACAACGCGTTGCACAACAGGCTTGGCATGGGCATGACCAACACTCAGACGCTGACCGAGCGCAACCGTCCGGCGGGCAGCAACAACCTCTTCGTTGCCTGGGAGACGCTCACCCACGGAGACAACCCGAGCTGAAACCGTTGAAGGCCGGGCGCCGGGCGGTGATACTGGCGCCCGGTTTCCCGGGTCTGCGGGATGCACGGTTTCACGGGGGAGGACGCATGACTCAGGTGGTCACCGAGACCATGGTGCGGGTCGAGGACATCCACAGGTCGTTCGGCGAGGGGGCCGCCGCAGTGCACGCGCTGCGCGGGGTCTCCTTCGAGGTGCCGCGCAGTGAACTCGTCGCCCTCAAGGGGCGCTCGGGCTCAGGGAAGACCACGCTCCTCAACGTCGTCGGCGGACTCGACCGGCCCGACCGGGGGCGGGTCGTGCTCGACGGGGTGGACCTCGCCGGGTTGGACGAGGACGGGCTGCTGGCCCTGCGCCGGGACCGTATCGGCTTCGTGTTCCAGTCCTTCGGGCTCATCCCGATCCTGACCGCCGCCGAGAACGTCGGCGTGCCGATGCGGCTGCGCCGGATGGACGCACGCGCGCGTGAGGAGCGCGTCGAGTTGCTGCTGTCCCTGGTCGGCCTCGCGGACCATGCGAAGCAGCGGCCAGGTGAGCTCTCCGGCGGCCAGCAGCAGCGTGTCGCCATCGCCCGCGCCCTCGCCAACAACCCCGCCCTCCTCGTCGCCGACGAGCCGACCGGGCAACTGGACGCGGAGACCGGTCACGCCGTCATGGAACTGCTGCGGGCCGTCGTACGCAGTGAGAACGTCACCGCCCTGGTGGCCACCCATGACGCGACCCTGCTGGACCTGGCGGACCGGGTGCTGGAGCTGGGCGACGGGGAGATCGTGGCGCACTGAGGGGCGCCGTCGGTCCGCGCTTCTGGGCCGGCCGGCCGGGAGGGCGGACGGATGCGAGCGGGGTGCGCTCCCGGTCGCCTCATGACGCTCAGGCCCGCCGAGAACCTCGCCTGATACGGCGGCATGCACCCGGTTGCCCGTCCCTGTTCCTCGCCCGCACACCAGGCCCATGGCCGCCGAGCCCGCCTCCGCGGCCCCCCTCGGTTCCCGTCACGATGCCGGCGGACCCCGCGTCAGAGTTGCGTCAAAGAGCGCCCCCACACCGCTTCCGGCCCCCTTCGCCGGGATCGCCGGCCGTAAGGTCGACGCTGCGTATGCAGCATTGACCGGAAGACAATGGGCTCATGGGACGCGGCAGGCTTCGGATCTACCTCGGTGCGGCACCGGGCGTCGGCAAGACGTACGCGATGCTGTCCGAGGCGCACCGCAGGATCGAGCGGGGCACCGACTGCGTCGTGGGCTTCGTGGAGCACCACGGGCGGCCGCGTACCGAGGTGATGCTGCACGGGCTGGAGGAGATCCCGCGCAGGGAGGTCGAGTACCGGGACTCGGTCTTCACCGAGATGGACGTCGATGCCGTCCTGCGGCGGGCTCCCGCCGTCGCCCTGGTGGACGAACTCGCCCACACCAACATCCCGGGCTCACGCAACGCCAAACGCTGGCAGGACGTGGAGGAACTGCTCGCGGCCGGGATCGACGTGGTCTCGACCGTGAACATCCAGCATCTGGAGTCGCTCGGCGACGTCGTCGAGGCGATCACCGGGGTGCGGCAGCGGGAGACCGTGCCCGACGAAGTCGTACGGCGGGCCGATCAGATCGAGCTTGTCGACATGTCACCCCAGGCGCTGCGGCGGCGGATGGCGCACGGCAACATCTACCAGCCCGACAAGGTCGACGCGGCTCTGTCGAACTACTTCCGGCCCGGCAACCTCACCGCCCTGCGGGAGCTCGCACTGCTGTGGGTGGCCGACCGGGTCGACGAGTACCTCAAGCAGTACCGCAGCGAGCACCGGGTCTCGAAGATATGGGGGTCCAGGGAGCGGATCGTGGTCGGGCTGACCGGGGGACCGGAGGGGCGGACGCTGATCAGGCGGGCCGCGCGCCTGGCCGAGAAGGGCGCCGGCGGCGAGGTGCTCGCCGTCTACATAGCGCGCAGCGACGGTCTGACCTCCGCCTCGCCCAAGGAGCTCACCGTCCAGAGGACCCTCGTCGAGGACCTGGGAGGAACCTTTCACCACGTGGTCGGCGACGACATACCGGCCGCGCTGCTCGACTTCGCGCGCGGGGTCAACGCCACCCAGATCGTCCTCGGTTCCTCCCGCCGCAAGACCTGGCAGTACGTCTTCGGCCCCGGCGTCGGCGCCACCGTGGCCCGCGAGTCCGGGCCCGACCTGGACGTGCACATCGTCACCCACGAAGAGGTCGCCAAGGGGCGCGGACTGCCCGTCGCACGCAGCGCGCGGCTGGGGCGGGCCCGGATCCTGTGGGGCTGGCTGGTCGGACTGGCCGGCCCGGCGCTCCTGACGATCCTCCTCACCACCGTCGACCTCGGCCTCGCCAACGACATGCTGCTGTTCCTCGCGGTCGTCGTGGCCGCGGCCCTGCTCGGCGGACTCTTCCCCGCCCTCGCCTCGGCCGCGGTCGGCTCGCTGCTGCTGAACTACTTCTACACACCGCCCCTGCACCGCTGGACCATCGCCGACCCGAAGAACATCGTCGCCATCGTGATCTTCGTGGGCGTCGGCATCTCGGTGGCCTCCGTGGTCGATCTCGCCGCCCGCCGCACCCACCAGGCCGCCCGGCTGCGTGCCGAGTCGGAGATCCTGTCCTTCCTCGCCGGGAACGTCCTGCGCGGCGAGACCCGCCTGGAGGAACTCCTGGAGCGCGTCCGGGAGACCTTCGGCATGGAGTCGGCGGCCCTGCTGGAACGGGCGGGCGACGTCGAGCCGTGGACCTGCGCGGGCCGGGCGGGACTCGGACCACCCGTGCAGCGGCCGGAGGACGCCGACGTCGACATGCCGGTGGGCGACCACATGGCGCTCGCGCTCACCGGCCGGGTGCTGCCCGCCGAGGACCGCCGGGTGCTCGCCGCCTTCGCCGCCCAGGCCGCCGTCGTCCTGGACCGCCGCAGGCTCCAGGAGGAGGCCGACCAGGCCCGCACGCTGGCCGAGGGCAACCGCATCCGTACGGCGCTCCTGGCGGCCGTCTCGCATGATCTGCGGACCCCGCTCGCCGGGATCAAGGCCGCCGTCTCCTCGCTCAGGTCCGACGACGTGGCGTGGTCCGAGGAGGATCGGGCCGAACTCCTGGAGGGCATCGAGGAGGGTGCGGACCGGCTGGACCACCTGGTGGGCAACCTGCTCGACATGTCCCGCCTGCAGACCGGCACGGTCACCGCGATCATCCGCGAGATCGACCTCGACGAGGTGGTGCCGATGGCGCTCGGCGGGGTGCCCGACGGGAGCGTCGAGCTGGACGTCCCGGAGTCGCTGCCGATGGTCGCCGTCGACCCGGGGCTGCTGGAGCGGTCGGTGGCCAACCTGGTCGAGAACGCCGTCAAGTACAGCCCGCCCGGCGACCCCGTCCGGGTCTCCGCCAGCGCCATCGCCGACCGGGTCGAGGTACGGGTCGTGGATCGCGGACCCGGCGTCCCCGACGAGGCCAAGGAGCGCATCTTCGCGCCCTTCCAGCGCTACGGCGACGCCCCGCGCGGCGCCGGGGTAGGGCTCGGGCTCGCGGTGGCACGGGGTTTCGCGGAGGCCATGAACGGCACCCTCAACGCCGAGGACACGCCCGGGGGCGGCCTCACCATGGTGCTGACGCTCCGCGCGGCGCACCCGCACCCGGAGCTGCTCGTAGACCCCTTCGCAGAGGCAGAACCCGAAAGGCAGGCCACATGACCAGAGTGCTGGTCATCGACGACGAGCCGCAGATCGTGCGCGCCCTCGTGATCAACCTCAGGGCGCGCAAGTACGAGGTCGACGCGGCGCACGACGGCGCCACCGCGCTCCGGCTCGCCGCCGCCCGCCACCCCGACGTGGTCGTCCTCGACCTGGGCCTGCCCGACATGGACGGCGTCGAGGTGATCAGGGGGCTGCGCGGCTGGACCCGGGTGCCGATCCTCGTGCTGTCCGCCCGGCACTCCTCCGACGAGAAGGTCGAGGCGCTGGACGCGGGCGCCGACGACTACGTCACCAAGCCCTTCGGCATGGACGAGCTGCTCGCCCGCCTGCGGGCCGCCGTGCGGCGCGCCGAGCCCACCGGGGGCGGCGAGGACGACGTCCTGGTCGAGACCGACGAGTTCACCGTCGACCTGGCCGCCAAGAAGGTCCGCAAGCACGGCAGGGACGTCCGTCTCACCCCCACCGAGTGGCACCTGCTGGATGTGCTGGTCCGCAACACCGGCCGGCTGGTCGGCCAGAAGCAGCTCCTCCAGGAGGTCTGGGGGCCGTCGTACGGGACGGAGACGAACTACCTGCGGGTCTACATGGCCCAGCTGCGGCGGAAGCTGGAGGCGGATCCCTCGCATCCGAAGCACTTCGTCACGGAGCCGGGCATGGGATACCGGTTCGAACGCTAGTGCTGCGGGTACAACGCTGTCGGCGTACCCCGGTACGCTTTCGGATATGAGTGCTGTTCCTCGTTCCGAGAAGCCGGCGGGCCGGTTCCGGCGCATGCTCGACCGGCTGTCCTCGTCGCAGGAGGATCTGGAGTCCGAGGAGCTGCGGGAGGACACCGCGACCGCCGGCTGCACCCGGATCGGCGACTGTCACGACCGCCAGATCGTGACCGTTACTGGTACCTTGCGCACGGTCACCCTGCGACCGCGCGCGGGCGTCCCGGCCCTGGAGGCCGAGCTGTTCGACGGCTCCGCCGCCCTGGACGTGGTGTGGCTCGGCAGGCGCTCCATAGTCGGGATAGAACCGGGGCGCAAGCTGATCGCATCGGGCCGGATCTCGATGAGCCGGGGCCGCCGGGTGCTGTTCAATCCGAAATACGAACTCCGACCCGTGGGACGGGAGTAGCCGGTGACGTCTCTCGACAAGCCGACCGAAGACACCGAGGCCGACGACGCACGGGCGGTGACCGAGGCCGCCCTGTTCGAGGCCTTCGGCGGCGTCCGGGGCATGATCGAGACGGTTCTGCCGGGCCTGCTCTTCGTCACGATCTTCACGATCAACAAGGACCTGCACCTGTCGGCGATCGCCGCGCTCGCGGTGTCCCTGCTGCTGGTCGTGGTCCGCCTGGTCATGCGGGACACCGTCAAGCACGCCTTCAGCGGTGTCTTCGGCGTCGCCTTCGGTGTCGTCTTCGCGATGATGACGGGCAACGCCAAGAACTTCTATCTGCCGGGCATGCTCTACACGCTGGGCCTGGGCCTGGCGTACGTCATCACCACGCTCGCCGGCGTGCCGCTGATGGGGCTCATCCTCGGCCCGGTCTTCAAGGAGAACCTCTCCTGGCGGACCCGCAACCCCGGCCGCAAGAAGGCGTACGCCAAGGCCAGTTACGCCTGGGGCGGCATTCTGCTCGCCAAGTGCGCGATCCTGTTCCCGCTGTACTGGTGGGCCGACACCGCGCAGCTCGGCTGGGTCCTGGTCGCCCTGAAGATCCCGCCGTTCCTGCTCGCCGTCTGGCTCACCTGGGTCTTCCTCGCGAAGGCGCCGGCGCCCATCGACGTGTTCGCGGAGATGGAGGCCGAGGAGAAGGCCGAGGAGGAGCGCAAGGCGGCGCAGGCCGCGGAGCACGGGGACACGGAGGCCGCGGGCGGACGGCACCGGCGAGAAGCCTAGATCGCGCTACGACGACGGAGGGCGCCCTGCACACGCAGGGCGCCCTCCGTCGTCGTACCGCCTAGGAGGCTTCTTCCCGGCGTACCGAGAGCAGGTCCTCCAGCTGTTCCTCGCGGGCCTGGGCGGCCACGAACAGGAGTTCGTCGCCGGCCTCCAGGGAGTCCTCCTGGGACGGGGTGAGGACGCGCGTGCCGCGGATGATGGTGACCAGGGAGGTGTCCTCGGGCCACTCCACGTCGCCGACCGTCGTGCCGGCCAGGGCCGACTCCTCGGGCAGGGTCAGCTCGACCAGGTTCGCGTCGCCGTGGCTGAAGCGGAGCAGGCGGACCAGGTCGCCGACGCTCACCGCCTCCTCGACCAGGGCGGACATCAGACGCGGGGTGGAGACGGCGACGTCCACGCCCCAGGACTCGTTGAACAGCCACTCGTTCTTGGGGTTGTTCACCCGGGCGACGACGCGCGGGACGCCGTACTCCGTCTTCGCCAGCAGGGAGACGACGAGGTTGACCTTGTCGTCGCCGGTCGCGGCGATCGCGACGTTGCAGCGCTGGAGCGCGGCCTCGTCCAGGGAGGTGATCTCGCAGGCGTCGGCGAGCAACCACTCCGCCTGCGGGACGCGCTCGACCGAGATGGCGGTCGGCGCCTTGTCGATGAGAAGGACCTCGTGGCCGTTCTCCAGCAGTTCGCCCGCGATCGAGCGACCGACCGCGCCGGCACCGGCAATGGCGACCCTCATCAGTGACCGCCCTCCTCTTCGGGGCCCTCGGCGAAGGACGCCTCGACCTTCTCGATGTCGTCCGTGCGCATCATCACGTGGACCAGATCGCCCTCCTGCAGCACCGTCTGCGAGGTGGGCAGGATCGCCTCGCCGAGGCGGGTCAGGAACGCCACGCGGACGCCCGTCTCCTCCTGCATCTTGCTGATCTTGTGGCCGACCCAGGCGGTCGAGGCGTGCACCTCGGCCAGCTGGACCCCGCCGGTGGGATCGCGCCACAGCGGCTCCGCGCCGGACGGCAGCAGCCGGCGCAGCATCTGGTCCGCGGTCCAGCGGACCGTGGCCACCGTCGGGATGCCCAGGCGCTGGTAGACCTCGGCGCGCCGGGGGTCGTAGATACGGGCCGCGACGTTCTCGATGCCGAACATCTCGCGGGCCACGCGCGCGGCGATGATGTTGGAGTTGTCGCCGCTGGAGACCGCGGCGAAGGCGCCGGCCTCCTCGATGCCCGCCTCGCGCAGGGTGTCCTGGTCGAAGCCGACTCCGGTGACACGACGGCCGCCGAAACCGGAGCCCAGTCGTCGGAAGGCGGTGGGGTCCTGGTCGATCACGGCGACCGTGTGCCCCTGTTGCTCCAGGGTCTGGGCGAGAGCGGAACCCACTCTCCCGCAGCCCATGATGACGATGTGCACGACCGTCCTTCCGGTGTCAATAAGTACTGCTCAGCCACATCAGGGTCTCAGACCGACGCCCAAGCTACACACGCGCGGTAGGACGACGGCACCCCTGTGCACGGTTGCTCGTGACTTCCTGTCGCTCAGCGGCGGCTGATGCTGCGGACGCTCGCGAGAGTCAGGATTCCGAGGGCGACGAGGGCGGCTGCCGCGCCGATGAGCTCTGCGGTGGTGTGCATGGAACCTCCGGGGGCAGTTAAGGGGCGGGGTCTTGTCATATAGGCATGCCGCCGCGCTCACCTGCGGAATCCGTAGCCGGAGCGGGTCCGGATTTCACCCGGAGAGCAGATGCGGGGTGCCGGGTGGTTGTTCGCCCGTTCGAACGCCTACGCTTCTCTGTTGTGTCCAAACTGACCGACGTGCCCAAACGGATCCTGATCGGGCGCGCACTGCGCAGTGACCGCCTCGGGGAAACGCTCCTGCCGAAGCGCATCGCCCTTCCGGTGTTCGCCTCCGACCCGCTGTCGTCTGTGGCGTACGCGCCCGGCGAGGTGCTGCTGGTCCTGTCCATCGCGGGTGTGTCGGCGTACCACTTCAGCCCCTGGATCGCCGTGGCGGTCGTCGTGCTGATGTTCACGGTGGTCGCCTCCTACCGGCAGAACGTGCACGCCTACCCGAGCGGCGGCGGCGACTACGAGGTGGCCAACACCAACCTCGGCCCCAAGGCCGGCCTCACGGTCGCCAGCGCCCTGCTCGTCGACTACGTCCTCACGGTCGCCGTCTCCATCGCCTCCGGCATCGAGAACCTCGGCTCGGCGATCCCGTTCGTCGTCGAGCACAAGGTCCTCTGCGCGATCGCCGTGATCGTCCTGCTCACGCTGATGAACCTGCGCGGCATGAAGGAGTCCGGCTCGCTGTTCGCGATTCCGACGTACGTCTTCGTCACGGGCGTCTTCATCATGATCGCGTGGGGTGCGT
Source organism: Streptomyces sp. NPDC005402 (assembly GCF_040606575.1). Taxonomy (NCBI): domain Bacteria; kingdom Bacillati; phylum Actinomycetota; class Actinomycetes; order Kitasatosporales; family Streptomycetaceae; genus Streptomyces; species Streptomyces sp. NPDC005402. The sequence continues at coordinate 508,902 of NZ_JBEXFB010000002.1, read as the reverse complement.
TCCGCGGGCTGGTCCTCGGCGACACCATGCGGGCACCGACGGCGGAGTACCACATCAAGGCCGAGCACCAGGGCCTGGCCGGATTCGCCCTTGTCTTCCTGTTGCTGCGCGCCTTCTCCTCCGGCTGCGCCGCGCTCACCGGTGTCGAGGCCATCTCCAACGGCGTGCCGGCCTTCCGCAAGCCCAAGTCGAAGAACGCGGCGACCACGCTCGCGATGATGGGCCTGCTGGCCGTCACCATGTTCTGCGGGATCATCGCGCTGGCCATGGTCACCAAGGTCCGCATGGCCGAGAACCCGGCCGCCGACCTCATCCACAACGGTGTCGCCCTCGGTTCGGACTACGTCCAAAACCCGGTGATCTCCCAGGTCGCCGAGGCCGTCTTCGGCAAAGGCAGCTTCCTGTTCATCGTGCTGGCCGCGGCCACCGCACTGGTGCTGTTCCTCGCCGCGAACACCGCCTACAACGGCTTCCCGCTGCTCGGCTCGATCCTCGCCCAGGACCGCTACCTCCCGCGCCAGCTGCACACCCGCGGCGACCGCCTCGCCTTCTCCAACGGCATCGTGCTGCTGGCCGGCGCGGCCGGACTCCTGGTGTGGATCTACGGCGCCGACTCGACCCGGCTGATCCAGCTCTACATCGTCGGCGTGTTCGTGTCCTTCACGCTCAGCCAGACCGGCATGGTCCGGCACTGGAACCGCAACCTGGCCACCGAGAAGGACGCCGCGAAGCGCAGCCACATGATCCGCTCCCGCGCGATCAACGCCTTCGGTGCCTTCTTCACCGGGCTCGTCCTGGTCGTCGTCCTGGTCACCAAGTTCACCCACGGTGCCTGGGTGGCGCTGCTCGGGATGTGCATCTTCTACGCGACGATGACGGCGATCCGTAAGCACTACGACCGGGTCGCCGAGGAGCTCGCCGCACCCGAGGGCCCGAGCGACGACTCCCTGCGCCCTTCCCGCGTCCACTCCGTCGTCCTGATCTCCAAGATCCACCGCCCGGCGCTGCGGGCGCTGGCCTACGCCAAGCTGATGCGCTCGGACTCGTTGGAGGCTCTGAGCGTCAACGTCGACCCGGCCGAGACCAAGGCACTGCGCGCCGAGTGGGAGCGGCGCGGGATCGACGTACCGCTGAAGGTCCTGGACTCGCCGTACCGCGAGATCACGCGGCCGATCATCGACTACGTGAAGGGGCTCAGGAAGGAGTCCCCGCGTGACGCGGTGTCCGTGATCATCCCCGAGTACGTGGTCGGCCACTGGTACGAGCATCTGCTGCACAACCAGAGCGCGCTCAGGCTCAAGGGCCGGCTGCTGTTCACGCCGGGGGTCATGGTGACCTCGGTGCCGTACCAGCTCCAGTCCTCGGAGGCGGCGAAGCTGCGGGCCCGCAGGCGGCAGGAGTGGAGCGCGCCGGGTTCCGTGCGGCGCGGTCCGGCCGAGCGGGCGAAGGAGCCGTCGGCGCCGAAGTAGACTGGTGGGCTGTTGTCCTGGTGGGCTGTCGGCCCGCCTCTTCCCTTGACGTTGTGGAGTCACCCCGCCATGCAGGCAGAACCGAAGAAATCGCTGGTGGGGATGGAGTTCGAAGTCGAGGTCGGCCCCGTCGCCCACGGCGGGCACTGTATCGCCCGCACGGAGGACGGCCAGGTGCTGTTCGTCCGGCACACGCTGCCCGGTGAGCGGGTCGTGGCTCGCGTGACGGAGGGGGAGGAGGGCGCGCGTTTCCTGCGTGCGGATGCTGTCGAGGTCCTGGAGGCGTCCAAGGACCGCATCGAGGCGCCCTGCCCCTACGCCGGACCCGGCCGCTGCGGCGGCTGCGACTGGCAGCACGCGAAGCCGGGCGCGCAGCGGCGCCTCAAGGGGGAGGTCGTCGCCGAGCAGCTGAAGCGGCTCGCCGGTCTCACCCCCGAGGAGGCCGGCTGGGACGGCACGGTGCTGCCGGCCGAGGGCGACAAGCTGCCCGCGGGAGAGGTGCCCGCCTGGCGCACCCGCGTGCAGTACGCGGTGGACGCCGACGGCAACGCCGGTCTGCGCCGCCACCGTTCGCACGAGGTCGAGCCCATCGAGCACTGCATGATCGCCGCGCCCGGCGTGAGCGAGCTGGGCATCGAGGACCGCGACTGGTCGGGGATGGCCTCGGTCGAGGCGATCGCGGCGACCGGCTCCCAGGACCGCATGGTCATCCTGGAGCCCAAGCCGGGCGCCCGCCTGCCCCTCGTCGAACTCGACAAGCCCGTCTCCGTGATGCGCGTCGAGGAGCACGACGGCGGCATCCACCGCGTCCACGGCCGTGCCTTCGTGCGCGAGCGGGCCGACGGCCGCACCCACCGGGTGGGCAGCGGCGGCTTCTGGCAGGTCCACCCGCAGGCGGCCGACACCCTGGTGAAGGCGGTCATGCAGGGCCTGCTGCCGCGCAAGGGCGACATGGCGCTCGACCTGTACTGCGGCGTCGGGTTGTTCGCGGGCGCACTGGCCGACCGCCTCGGCGACAAGGGCGCGGTCCTCGGCATCGAGTCCGGCAAGCGCGCGGTCGAGGACGCCCGGCACAACCTCGCCGCCTTCGACCGGGTCCGCATCGAGCAGGGCAAGGTGGAGGCGGTGTTGCCGCGCACCGGCATCACCGAGGTCGACCTGATCGTCCTCGACCCGCCGCGCGCGGGGGCGGGGCGCAAGACGGTGGAGCACATGGCGTCCCTGGGCGCGCGGCGCATCGCGTACGTCGCCTGCGACCCGGCCGCGCTGGCGCGGGACCTGGGGTACTTCCGGGACGGGGGGTACCGGGTGCGGACGCTTCGGGTGTTCGATCTGTTTCCGATGACGCATCACATGGAGTGCGTGGCGATCCTGGAGCCTGCGGACAAGGGTGTATGACCTGCGGTTCTGTGGTCCGGGTGGGTCGCTCGACCTGTTTTTCTCCGTGTAGCGGGTCGGGCAGACGCACTGCTTGTTCAAACTCGCCCGACCTGCGGTTACAGGGTGTGGCGGGGTTCGTACGAATGATGTCGGTGACGCGCATTCATCATTCTTGACGCTCGAATGACGCTCGATTCGTGAGACTGAAGCAGGATCGCGTTGCTCGGCCGGCGAGGGGCGAGTGGGGCCGGCACGTGGCCCTCGTTCGCGACGCGTCGGCGTGACTGACGCCCACATGGGACAGCCGACAGCCGGCTTACGCAAAAGGCGCAAGCCGGTGATCGGTCATCACTTCCTCCGGCACTATCGGCGATGACGGAGCGCATGCCGGAGGAGTCTCACATCCGCTCCCGGGCCGTCCGGTCGCGGACGCTCAGGACGTCACCCGCACGGACTCGGTGCGACTCGGTGCGCGGCCCGTCCCGGGTGCTTTGATCCGCTTCAGCCGCCGATGGGCGTGACCCCTGAGGGAGCCGGGGCCAGTCGGTACCCGCCGTCTTCGCGTCGCACGTGTCCGGCGGTCGGCGGCGGGAAGTGGCTTCCCAGCAGGAGAGTTGACGTACCGGCCAGTGAGCCGAGCACCTGGTTCCGGGTCCTGGCCGCGAGTTCGGGAGCGACGTCCACACAGCTGCAGAGCTCCGGATGCGCCATCTGGACCGGGTGGTGGATGCTGTCGCCGGTGACCAGTGCGGTCTCGCCACGGCTGCTCAGTTCCACCGCTACCTGCCCCGGTGTGTGGCCGGGGGTGGGCAGCAGACGGATGCCCGGCGCGACGTCCGTGCCCTCGTCCGCGACATCGATGAGGTCGAACAGACCTGCCTCCCGGACGGGATGGACCGAGTCCCGGAACATCTGCCGACGCGCCTCCTCCATGTCGACCCCCGCCCAGTAGTCCCACTCGGTGCGTGAGGTGAGATAGCGCGCGTTCGGAAAGGTGGGCACCCAGGCGTCGCCCTCGGCACGCGTGTTCCACCCCACATGGTCGGCGTGGAGGTGGGTCAGGACCACGACGTCAACGCTCTCCGGCGCGAAGCCCGCTGCCCGTAGCCGTGCTTCGTAGTCGCTGTTCAGGTTGTGCCAGGCGGGGTTGGAGCGCCGCTTCCCGTTTCCGATGCCGGTGTCCACCAGCACCCGCATGCCGTCCACCTCGACGGCGAAGCTGTGACTCGCCAGGCGCAGGACGCCCTGTTCGTCGGCGAATTCGGGGCTCAGCCAGGGAGTCCGGCTCACGAGGCCGGTGGTTGCCCCGGGCAGCAGCCACGGACCGGTCTGGGCGGGCAGGACCACTTCGTCGATGCGTCGTACGGTGTGGTTGCCCACCGTCCAGGAAGAGGCGGGGGGTGTAGTGGACTTGGTCGTCTGCGATGAGGTGAACACGGCGACTTTCCTTATCTGTTATGGGTCGCGAGGACGGAGATGTCTGGAGCGGATGGGTCGGGTGAGGCGGATGTGTAGTTGCTCGTTGCCGGGCGGGAGTGGGCGTCCGGGGACGGTGTCCGGCGCCGACGGGCGCAGCGGCGCGGTCAGCGTCGCGACTGCGACGGTCGCCAGTACGGCCACGCAGCCGGCATGGGCCAGTGCTGCCGCACGCAGCCCGAAGCCGGCGGTGAGGGCGCCGGCGCCGATGGCGGGCAGACTCATCGCCAAGTAGCTGAGTAGGTAATAGGAGGCGAGCGTGCCGCCCTTCTCCCGGGCCGGTACCGAGTCGACGACCGCGCGCAGCGCACCCTGGGAGACGGCTCCGAAGCCGAACCCGGCCAGTGCCGCCCCGGTGAAGACAAGTACGGGTTCGGCGAGATAGAGGGCACCCAGGGTCGAGACGGCCGCCGGAATCACCGCGCAGCTCCCAAGAAGAGCGGAGGCGTCGGCACGCATCCTGCGTGTGAAGTACACCGTCGGGGCGGCGACGGCCGTCAGCGTGAAGAAGACCAGGCCGCCGGCGTATTCGGGTCCGTCGGGGAAGATGAGCCGTGTGAAGCCCGGCCCCAGGGACGAGTAGAAGCCGCCGAGTGCCCAGACGGCGATGACGCCGGCGCCGTTGAGCAGGAGAGCGTGGGCGGCCGCCGACGGCAGCACCGGGTGGGGCCGCGTCGAGCGCAGTGCTCCGGGACGGCGGCGGACGGTCTCGGACGTCGCGACCAGGGCGATGGCCTGCGCGGCGAACACGCCGATCAGGGCCGCGTACACCGTGATCGCCGGAGCGGGGGCGAAGCGCACCATGAGGGTGGCTGCCAGGACGCCGGCCGCCATGCCTGTCACCGGCGCGATGCTGTTGGCCAGAGCGGGGCGCCCCGGCCGGGCGGGCTCTTCGAGGTCGAGGAGAGCCGCACCTGCTGCGCTGGTCGCCGCGCCGGTCGCGATGCCCTGCAGCGCGCGGGCGCCGATCAGGGTGGTCAGGCCGTGGGCCGTCGCGAACAGTGCCATGGAGGCGACCTGGACCGCGAGCGCGCCCAGGAGCACGGGGCGGCGTCCGACATGGTCGGAAAGGGTTCCGGTCGTCAGCAGTGCGATCAGGAGTGCCAGAGCGTAGGCGCTGAAGACCACCGTGATGTCGAGGGCCGACAACTGCCACTGAGCCTGGTAGTGGGGGTACAGCGGGGTCGGCGCGCTGGATGCGGCGAGCAGCGCGATGAGGATCGAGGTGTGCAATGCGAACGGCAGGCGTCCGGATGGGGAGGTGCGGGGAGGCGCGAGGCCCGCGGGAACGCGCTGCATGAGAGTCCTTCCCGTGCTAAAAGCGATTGGTTTGCTTTAAGGCACCGTAGGTCCTATGATCGACTAAAGCAAATAATTCGCGTTTACGGTGGTCGGAGGTCCTGTACCCGCCCCGGCCCGTCGCGCCGCACAGATCCGCAAGGAAGCCATGACCAGCGAACTCACCCCCCAAGAGGCAGCCCGAGGGGCGCTGCGGGCGGGGCTCCCCCTCGGGGACGGCCGACATGAAGAGGTGGCCATGACGGCCAACTACATCCACTCCGTGATCAGTACGTTGCGCGAGCTCGATTTCGGCGAGACCCCTCCCGCATCCTTCTACCGAGCCGGACGGGGGAACGCCGATGCAACCGTTTGAGCTGTCGCTGACCGAAGCCTCCCGTGCGGTGCGCGCACGGGAGCTGTCCCCCGTCGAACTCACCGAATCGGTGCTCGCCCGTATCGCCGCCGTCGAAGGACGGCTGGGCGCCTACGTCACAGTCGCCGCCGACGCGGCCCTGGCCGCAGCGGTCCGCGCCGAACGGGAGATCTCCGGAAGCGGACCGCGCGGGCCGCTGCACGGGATCCCCATGGCGCTCAAGGATCTGATCGACGCAGAGGGGATACCCACCACGGCGAGTTCGCACGTCCGGACAGGGCACGTGGCGGAACGCGACAGTCGGGTGGCCGAACGGCTCGGCGCCGCCGGGGCCGTCCTCCTGGGTAAGACGCACACGCACGAGTTCGCCTACGGCCTGACCACTCCGCAGACGAACAACGCCTGGGATCACAGCCGGGTCGCGGGCGGGTCGAGCGGCGGCTCGGCGGTAGCTGTCGCCGCCGGCGGGGCGACGTTCGCCATGGGCACGGACACGGGCGGTTCCATCCGGGTCCCCGCGGCCCTGAACGGCGTGGTGGGCCTCAAGCCGACCTACGGCCTGGTCCCACGCACAGGCGTGACCTCGCTGTCCTGGTCCCTGGACCACGTGGGCCCTCTCGCCCGCACCGTCCAGGATGTCGCGCTGGTGCTGTCGGCGACCGCCGGCCACGACCCGCGCGACCCGGCGAGCGTGTCCGGCCCCATGCCGGACCGCTTCCCGGGAGGCGACCTGCGAGGACTGAAGGTCGGCGTACCCCGGAACCACTACTTCGACCGGGTCACGCCCGAGGTCGAGGAGTCCGTACGCGGCGCGATCGAGCGGCTGGCGGAGCTGGGGGCGGAGCTCGTCGACGTCGAGATCCCGATGGCGCGCTACATACAGGCCGTTCAGTGGGGGCTCATGGTTCCCGAGGCCACCGCGTACCACGAGCGGTCGCTGCGGGCCACCCCCGACCTGTATGCGGCGGACGTTCGCATCCTGCTGGAGGCCGGCGAACTCACCTCTGCGGGCGACTACCTCCGCGCCCAGCGGGCCCGCACCATGATGCGAGACGCCTGGGCTCGCATGTTCGACGGCATCGACGTCCTCGCCGCGCCGACGGTGCCGATGACCGCCGCCGAGGCGGGGCAGGAAGCCGTCGAGTGGGCCGATGGCACGACCGAGGCCGTGTCGGACAGCTACGTCCGCCTCTGTGCCCCCGCCAACATCACCGGCGTCCCGGCCCTCACCCTGCCGGTCGGTCACGACCGCGCCGGACTGCCGATCGGTATGCAGCTGATGGCGCGCCCCTTCCACGACGCGACGGTGCTCCGTGTGGGCCGGGTCTACGAGGAGTCGGTGGCCGGCGCGGGGCGGCTTGCTCCCCTCGCTGCCTGAGGGAAGGCGGATGTACAAACCGGCATGCGGTCGCGTCGCCGCAGGGCGTCCGCCCTGCTTGGATGCCCGGATACGCAGCCCTGCGGGTCGCCGGCACCGGCCAACGCCTAGAAGCAACAAATTCGCATTAAGGTGGATCGCGTGAGTCCCAAACCCATGGCCCGCCCCGGCGGGCGCAGCGCACGCGTACAGGAATCCGTCCATGCGGCGGTACGTGAACTCGTAGGGGAGGTGGGCCGCGACGCGCTCACGGTCCCGATGGTGGCCACTCGGGCGGGCGTGACCCCCTCCACGATCTACCGTCGTTGGGGCGACCTGCAGGAACTCCTTTCCGACGTGGCCGTTGAACGACTGCGCCCGGAAAGGGATCCGGCCGATCTCGGAAGCCTGCGGGCCGATCTCGACGCGTGGGCGGAGCAGTTCCTCGACGAGATGGCCTCGCCGCCCGGGCGTGCCTACATCCGGGACGCCCTGCTCGGCGCCCCCGACGGCACCAATGCCGGTCAGTGTTCGGCGTATGCCGCAGAGCAGATCGACGCCGTGTTGGCCCGTGCGGTGCAGCGGGGGGAGCCGGTGCCCGAGACGGAACTGCTGATCGACCGTGTCGTGGCGCCGATCATGTACCGCATCCTCTTCCGCCCTGGCCGACTGGACGCCGCATACGCGCGCGAGCTCGTGACGAACGCCGTGTACGCCCTGCAGATCGAGGCCGGCTCTCGTCCCACCCAGGCCGCCGCCCCGTGACGCTCGAAGCAACCCGACAGCTGACCACTTCGCTCATCGGGCGGTCTGGCCACCGGGCCGTGGAGGCCAAACGGCTGGCTGTACCGGCAGGGTCCTGAAATCCCCAGCAATGACCGATCCCAGGACGTAGCCCTGGGGCGTGACGCCCGTTTGACGCTCCGTGCGCACGAAGGAGCCTTCAGCGGAGCGGAAAATGACCCCTGACCTGGTGTTATGTGAGATCCATCCTGTCGGGACATCTTTCCGATGACGTCGCACGTGGAGTGCGTGGCGATTCCGGAGCCCTTAGAGAAGGGTGCCTGACCTGCGGATTGCGGTCTGGATGGTTCGCTCGACCTGTGCGGAGACCTGTCCATCACGGTCAACAGGTGTGAGGTCGGCAGCCGCGAGTTCCTCCGCATCACCCCAGGACGGCGCGGGCTTTTGACGGCTCTTGGGAAGGTGAGGCGCATGGAGTGCCGTCCTCGGGCAACGTGCGAGGAGTGACACGCGTCGGAATCATCGTCCTGACCTGGCTCGCCGCCGTCGCGGCGGCCGTGGCCTCGATCGGGGTCTCTCCCTACTGGCTGTTCGCCGCCACCCCGTTCGCGCTCCTGGCACTGCTGGGTTCCTGGGATCTGCTGCAGCCACGGCACTCGGTGCTGCGCAACTATCCGGTGCTGGGGCACGCCCGTTACCTCATGGAGCGGATCCGTCCAGAACTGCAGCAGTACTTCATTGAACGCAACTACGACGGGCGTCCCTTCGACCGGGACGTGCGCAGCATCGTCTACGAGCGCGCGAAGGGCACCGACGCGGAAGAGCCGTTCGGCACCGAGCAGGACGTGTACCAGCCCGGTTACGAGTTCCTCGTCCCCTCCATGGCGCCTCGTGCGGTGCCGGAGACGCCACCGCGGGTGCGTATCGGTGGTCCCGACTGCGCCCGCCCCTACGACATGGCGCTGCTGAACGTGTCGGCGATGAGCTTCGGCTCACTGTCGGCCAACGCGATCCTGGCACTGAACGGGGGCGCCGCGGCCGGAGGCTTCGCCCATGACACCGGTGAGGGCGGCCTGTCGGAGTACCACCTGCGTCCGGGGGGCGACCTCGTCTGGGAGATCGGCACCGGGTACTTCGGCTGCCGCACCGAGAAAGGCGACTTCGACGCGGCCGAGTTCGCGGACAAGGCCGCGCACGACCACGTCAAGTGCGTGTCCCTGAAGCTCTCCCAGGGAGCCAAACCCGGAATCGGGGGAGTGCTGCCGGGAGCCAAGGTCAACGCGGAGATCGCCCGGGTCCGGGACGTGCAGGAAGGACAGACGATCGTCTCACCGCCGTACCACCGCGTCTTCTCGACCCCGCGTGAACTCGTCCGTTTCATCGCCCACATGCGGGAGTTGTCCGGAGGGAAGCCCGCGGGCTTCAAACTCTGTGTGGGCTCGCGCCGACAGTTCCTCGCCGTGTGCAAGGCCATGCTGGAGGAAGGGACGGCACCCGACTTCATCGTCGTGGACGGAGCTGAGGGCGGGACCGGTGCCGCGCCGCTGGAGTTCGCGGACCACGTGGGTGCCCCGCTCACCGAGGGGCTGCTCACGGTGCACAACGCCCTCGTCGGCGCGGGTCTGCGCGACCGGGTGAGGATCGGTGCGAGCGGCAAGATCGCCACCGGTACCGACCTGGTCAAACGCATGGTGCAGGGCGCCGACTACGGCAACGCGGCCAGGGCGATGATGTTCGCCGTCGGCTGCATACAGGCCCAGCGGTGCCATACCAACACTTGCCCCACCGGTGTCACGACCCAGGACCCGCGCCGGGCCCGCGCCCTCGACGTCGGGGACAAGACGCCGCGGGTACAGCGCTTCCAGGAGGCGACCGTGGCCGGCGCGCTGCAGATCATGGCGTCCATGGGCGTCACCGATCCCGCGGAGCTGCGTCCGCACATGCTCCACCGGCGCGTGGACCCCTGCACCGAACGTTCCTACGCGGAGCTGTACGAGTGGCTCGCGCCAGGGCAGTTGCTCGCCGAGCCGCCCGCCTCGTGGGCGGCCGACTGGCAGGCCGCCGATCCCGACCGCTTCACCGTGTGACCCCGACCGCTTCACCGTGCGACCTGGAGGACGCAAGTGGCCCGTACCGTTGCCCGAGTCATCGTGGACGCCCTGAGCGAACTCGGCGTGCGCCAAGTCTTCGGCGTCGTGGGAGACGCCCTCAACCCCGTCACGGACGCCATCCGCACCACGGAAAACCTCGAATGGGTGGGGTGCCGGCACGAGGAGGCGGCTGCGTTCGCCGCGAGCGCCCAGTCGCAGCTCACCGGGACCGTCGGTGTGTGCATGGGCACGGTCGGACCGGGTTCCGTGCACCTGCTCAACGGCCTCTACGACGCGGCCAAGTCGCACGCCCCGGTGCTGGCGATCGCCGGCCAGGTGCCGCTCGCCGAACTCGGCAGCGACTACTTCCAGGAGGTCGACAACGACGCGCTCTTCAGTGACGTGGCCGTCTTCCGCGCGACCGTCACCTCTCCCGGCCAGCTCCCGCAGATGCTGGAGACGGCCGTCCGCACCGCGCTGGGCCGCAAGGGCGTCGCCGTCCTCACCGTGCCGGGCGACCTGGGCGACCAGGAGCTGACCGACGACCGGCCGGCCCGGTTCTCCCTGAACGCTCCGGTCAGCCGGCCCGACGACTCCGCCGTCCGTCGCGCCGCCGAACTCCTCGACCGTGCCGAACGCGTCACCCTGCTCGTCGGGGAGGGCGCCCGCGCCGCTCGCGACGACGTCCTCACCCTCGCCGACCGGCTGGCCGCGCCGATGGTGCTCACCCTGAAGGCCAAGGCGGGCTTCGAGGGCGACGCCAACCCCTTCCAGGTGGGGCAGACGGGGCTGATCGGCAACCCCGCGGCGGCGTCCGCCCTCCAGGACGCGGACACGCTCCTGCTGCTCGGCACCGACTTTCCCTACCGGGACTGGTATCCCGAGGGACGCACGGTCGTCCAAGTGGACACCGACGCCACCCACATCGGACGCCGGGTCCCGGTGGACGTCGGGCTCGTGGGCGACACCGGTGCCACGGTGCGCGACCTCCTGGGCCATCTCGCCACCGCGTCGGCCGGCACCGAGGGGGCGCGCGACCGCTCGCACCTGGAGAAGGCGCGTGAGCGCTTCGACCGGTGGCGCGACGGCCAGGCCCGGCTCGCGGACCCGCAGCACGACAAAGGGCTCGTGGGACGCGTCCGTTCCGCCCTGGACAACCGCGGGAACGACATCCGCCCCGAGGCGCTGGCCGCCGTCGTGGACCGAGTGGCGGCCGACGACGCGGTCTTCACCTCCGACACCGGCATGGCCACGGTATGGCTCTCGCGTTTCGTCGAGATGCGGGGCGAGCGGCGGCTCATCGGCTCCTACAACCTCGGATCGATGGCCAACGCCATGCCGCACGCCCTGGGCGCCCAGTGCCTGGACCGGGACCGCCAGGTGGTGGCCTTCTGTGGCGACGGTGGGCTGAGCATGTTGCTCGGCGATCTCATGACCCTGAAGACGTACCGCCTCCCGGTCAAGCTCGTCGTCTTCGACAACCGGCGCCTGGGCATGGTGAAACTGGAACAGGAACAGGCCGGGCTGCCGGAGTTCGGCACCGTGCTCGACAATCCCGACTTCGCCGCCGTGGCCCAGGCCATGGGCATCCCCGGCATCCGCGTGACGGATCCCGCCGAACTCGAGGACAGTGTGCGCCGGGCGTTCCGCACCGAGGGCCCGGTCCTCCTCGACGTCCTCACCAACCCCGACGAGGTCGCCGTTCCCGCCAAACCGTCCGTCGAGCAGGGCTGGGGTTTCGCGGTGGCCAAGGTGAAGGAGGTCGTGCGCAGCCACGGAGAGTCAAACGGGCGCTGAAAGTCACCGCACTTCGCGGTGTGCGCGATCCTTCGCCGTCCCCTGCTGCGTCGGCGTGATGAAGCGGTTCTTCCGTGACACTTCCTGGGCCGGGCCGTCCACGTGCCCCGGCGTCCGCGGGAGGAACGGTCCGAGCTGACGGGTCTTCCGGAGGAAGAGGTCGTCGAGGCCCAGCTCGCCTCCAACGGATCACCTGGGCGCGGAGATCAGCGGAAGTGAGGACGGCGAGGCCGCGCCGGCGGACTTCACCGGAGACGAGGACGCGGCCGTCCCCCTGGTCGAGGACTTCCACGTGCTCGCCCCGATGGTCGCCGAATTGGACGAACGCGACCGGCAGATCACTCACTGGCGGTTCGTCGACGAACCATCCCAGGCCCGGATCGGTGAACGCCTCGGCATCCTGCAGATGCACGTCTCCCGGCTGATCACCCGCCTCCTGGCCCGTCTGCGCGCCGACATGCTCAGCACCCACTGACGGCGGAGAGGGCGATCCGGTACCGGCTCATTCCCCGTGACACCAGTGATCGGGCTTGGCCAGCTCGGCGTTGAACTGGGCGCCGACCAGAAGTGCCAGGTTGGACAGCCACAACCAGACCAGGAAGACCACGACGCCCGCGAGTGAGCCGTACAGACGGTTGTACGTGCCGACATGCGAGGTGTACAGGGCGAAGCCGAGCGAGACGGCCAGCAGGAGGGCCACCGCCAAGGTGCCACCGGGCGCCATCCGGCCGACGGGGCGGGAGCACGCCGGGCCCGAACGGTACAGAACGAGGACCAGGGCGACCGCGACCGCGGCGATGACCGGCCACCGCAGTGTGTCCCAGGCGGCCTGCGGTCCGGTGCCGAGATCCAGCGCACTGCCCAGACGCTGGACGAGGCTGCCGCTGAGCAGCAGTGCCAGGGTCGACGCCAGGAGCAGGGCGAGCAGCACCAGGGCCGTGGCGACGATGCGCGGAGCGGTACGCCAGACCGGCCGGTCCGCGTCGATGCCGTGCATGGCGTACAGCGCCCGACGGAAGACGCTCAGATAGCTGCACCCCGACCACAGGGCACCCGTCCCTCCGGCGAAGATCAGCGTCCAGGCCGTCGACGACTGGTCGGCCATCTCCCGCAGGGCGCCGCGCAGCAGGACACGGGATGCGGCCGGGGTGGCCTGCACCATGCGGTCGATGACCCCCGGCTCGGCGGTGGGCAGGACCAGGCCGAGAATCGAGAGGACCACCAACAGCGACGGGAACAGGGCCAGCACCGCGTAGTAGGTCAGCGCCGCGGCCCAGTCCGTGACGTCGTCGTTCCAGACGGTCACCGGCGTCCGGCGCAACGCCGCCCACCATCGGGCCGTGCGACCGTCTGCGTCATCCACGGCAGGACTCTCTTGTCGTTCGGGGCGGAGAAGACGGCGTCGTAGGAGTGTCACGGTGGCCGTGCAGCCCGGTGCGTTTCACAGGAAGCGCCGGATCGGTCCGACCGCGCGTTCCTCGACGCGTTGCCACACGGCCCGCCGTCTCCACCGGTGCAGGTCGATGTCCACACTGTGCTCGAGGTCCGCCTCGTAGTCCCGGTCGAGGCAGGCGGTGAACTCCTCGTCCAGGACGGCGAGCATCACCTCTTCGTCGTGGTCCATGGACCGGCGGTTGAAGTTGGTGGATCCGATGAGCGAGGCCACCGAGTCCACGGTGATGATCTTGGCGTGCATCATGGTCGGCTGGTACTGACGTATGTGCACCCCGGCCCGCAACAGGCGCGTGTAGTGGTGCTGGCCGGCCAGTTGGCAGGCGCGCTGGTCGGTGTGGGGGCCGGGCAGCAGGATCTCGACGCGCACGCCCCGTCGGGCGGTCTCGCACAGGAGGTCGATGAAGTAGGCGTCCGGGGCGAAGTAGGCGGTGGCCAGCCGGAAGCGTTCCTCGGCGGAGCTGAGCATGATCCGGATGAGCGTCTGCATGTCCTGCCAGCCGATGCTCGCGGAGCCGCGGACGACCTGCACCACCGAGGAGCCCACCTGCGGGTGATCCGTGAAGCGGTCCCGGGTGTCGAAGAGTTCGTCGTGGCACTCGGCCCAGTTCTGCGCGAACGCGGCCGCGATGCCGTCGACGGCCGGACCGCGCACCTGGACGTGCGTGTCCCGCCACTCGGCGGGGTTGCGCGCGTCGCCGCACCATTCCTCCGCGATACCGACGCCGCCGGTGAAGGCGGTGCCCTCGTCGACGATGAGGGCCTTGCGGTGGCAGCGGTGATTCTGCTTGAACGGCGACAGCCACGCGGGTTTGCGGAACCAGGCCACCTGCACGCCCGCGGCGCTCATGAGATCCAGCAACCGCCGCTCGATCTCCTTGGCGCCGAAGCCGTCGAGCAGCAGTCGCACCCGTACCCCCGCGCGGGCGCGCTCGGCCAGCGCGTCGGCGAAGTCGTGGGCGATCTGCCCCCGCCAGTACACGAACGTCATCATGTCGATGGTGTGCCGGGCCGAACGGATCGCCCCGAGCATCGCGGGGAAGATCTGATCGCCGTTGCGCAGGGGCACCAGGTCGTTGCCCTCGGTGGCGGCCACGCCGATCAATCGCTCCAGGCGACGGCGCAGACGCTGCTTGCGCGCCTCCGGGTCGGGAGCGGTGTCCTGTGAGGGAGGTGCGGTTATGCCGCCGAGTGTCACGCCGGATCTCCGAAGGGGTCGTGAAGCGGGAACGTCACGGGGCCGAATCGAGCCCGAACAACCACCTTCCCGGTGGACCCCGCGGCACACGATTACCCCGGCTTCGGGTTCCTGCGGCACGATGGCGCTGACACACCACCCCCTCGCGTGGCCCTTCTGGAGCCCTCGATCACACGCCCCCGGGAGGCTCGCCGCATGAGGATCTCGCAACGCGCCCAGTCCGTCGCGCCGTTCTACGCCATGGAGTTCGGCAAGCATGCCGCGGCGCTGGAGGCCGAGGGGCAGCACGTCGTCAAGCTCAGTCTGGGAGAACCGGACTTCGGGGCGCCGCCGGCCGTGCTGGACGCGCTGCGGGGGGCCGTGGGGAGCAGTCCCATGACGTACACAGGGGCGCTCGGGCTGCCCGAACTGCGCCTCGCCATCGCGCGGTTCTACGGTGAGCGGCACGGCGTCGACGTCGATCCGGGCCGGGTCGTCGTGACCGCCGGGGCGTCGGCCGCGCTGGTGCTGGGTGCCGCCGCGCTCGTCGATCCCGGGGACGAGGTGCTCATCGCCGACCCCTCGTACCCCTGCAACCGGCAGATCGCCGAGAGCTTCGGAGCGCGGGTCACGCTCGTGCCCACCAGCGCCGGGTCCCGGTACCAGCTGGACGCGGCCTCCGTACGGTCGCACTGGACGGACCGCACCCGCGGGATCATGGTCGCGAGCCCCTCCAACCCGACCGGCACCTCCGTACCGGCCGACGAGCTGGCCGCCATCTGCGAGCTCGCCCGGGAGCGGGACGCCTGGCGGATCGTCGACGAGATCTACCTCGACCTGGGCGATCACGACGAGCACGGGCGGCCGCCGCGCAGTGTGCTGTCGTACGACCGGGAAGCCGTGGTCATCAACAGTTTCTCGAAGTACTTCGGGATGACCGGCTGGCGGCTGGGCTGGTGTGTGGTGCCCGAGGCGCTCGTGCCCGCGCTGGAGCGGCTGGCCCAGAACTACATGATCTGTGCCTCCACCCCCGCCCAGTACGCCGCGCTCGCGTGCTTCACGTCCGAGTCGCTCGCCGTGTGTGAGGAGCGGCGGGCCGAGTTCGGGCGGCGGCGGGCCCTCGTCCTCGACGGGCTCGCGCAGATCGGGCTGCCGGTGCCCGTGCCGCCCGACGGGGCGTTCTACGTCTACTTCGACGTCAGCGGCACCGGGCTCACCTCGTGGGAGTTCTGCGGGCGGGCGCTCAGGGAGGCGCAGGTCGCGCTCACACCGGGGCGGGACTTCGGGGTGCGTACCGCCGATACGCATGTCCGGCTGTCCTACGCCGCCTCGGCCGACGAACTGCGCGAGGGGATCGCGCGGCTCGGGAAATTCATGGCCACGCTCGCCTAGACATGGCACGGGGGCCGGTCCGTGTGGACCGGCCCCCGCGTCATGCAGATTCTCAGACCAGGTCGAAGCGGTCCAGGTTCGAGACCTTGACCCACGCGTCGACGAAGTCCTTCACGAACTTCTCCTTCGCGTCGTCGCTCGCGTAGACCTCGGCGAGCGCGCGCAGCTCGGAGTTGGAGCCGAAGACGAGGTCGGCACGGGTGCCGGTCCACTTCAGCTTGCCCGTCTCCGCGTCGCGGCCCTCGAAGGCGCTCTGGTCCTCGGAGGTGGACTTCCACGCCGTGCCCAGGTCGAGCAGGTTGACGAAGAAGTCGTTGGTCAGGACGCCCGGACGGTCGGTGAGGACGCCGTGCGCCGTGCCGCCCTGGTTGGCGCCGAGGACCCGCAGACCACCGACGAGGACGGTCATCTCGGGGGCGCTCAGGGTGAGCAGGTTCGCCTTGTCGAGCAGCAGGTACTCGGCCGGCAGGCGGTTGCCCTTGCCGAGGTAGTTGCGGAAGCCGTCCGCGACCGGCTCAAGGGCGGCGAAGGACTCGACGTCGGTGTGCTCCTCGGTCGCGTCCACGCGGCCCGGCGTGAAGGGGACCTCCACGTCGTGGCCGGCGTCCTTGGCGGCCTTCTCGACCGCCGCGGCACCCGCGAGGACGATCAGGTCGGCCAGGGAGACCTTCTTGGCACCGGTGTTGAACGCGGTCTGGACACCCTCCAGGACGCGCAGCACCTGGGCGAGCTGCTCGGGGTCGTTGACCTCCCAGCCGCGCTGCGGCTCCAGGCGGATGCGGGCGCCGTTGGCACCGCCGCGCTTGTCGCTGCCGCGGAAGGTGGACGCCGAGGCCCACGCGGTGGAGACCAGCTGCGAGACCGTGAGGCCGGTCTCCAGGATCTTGGCCTTCAGGGACGCGATGTCGGCGGCGTCGATGGTCTCGCCCTCGGCCTGCGGCAGCGGGTCCTGCCACAGCAGCGTCTCCGCCGGGACCTCCGGGCCGAGGTACAGGGACTTCGGGCCCAGGTCACGGTGGGTCAGCTTGTACCAGGCACGGGCGAAGGCGTCCGCGAACTGGTCCGGGTTCTCGTGGAAGCGCTTGGAGATCTCGCCGTAGATCGGGTCGAAGCGCAGCGAGAGGTCGGTGGTGAGCATCGTGGGCAGACGCTTCTTCAGCGGGTCGTGGGCGTCGGGGATGACCGCCTCGGCGTCCTTGGCCACCCACTGCTTGGCGCCGGCGGGGGACTCGGTGAGCTCCCACTCGTAGCCGAAGAGGATGTCGAAGAAGTCGTTGGTCCACTGGGTGGGCTTGGTGGTCCAGGTGACCTCGAGACCGGAGGTGATGGCGTCGCCGCCCTTGCCGGTGCCGTAGGTGGACTTCCAGCCCAGGCCCTGCTCCTCCATGGAGGCGGCCTCGGGGTCGTTGCCGACGTGGTCGGCGGGGCCGGCGCCGTGGGTCTTGCCGAAGGTGTGACCACCGGCGATGAGGGCGACGGTCTCCTCGTCGTTCATCGCCATGCGGCGGAAGGTCTCACGGATGTCGCGGGCCGCGGCCAGCGGGTCCGGGTTGCCGTTGGGGCCCTCCGGGTTGACGTAGATGAGACCCATCTGGACGGCGCCGAGCGGGTTCTCCAGCTCGCGGTCTCCGGTGTAGCGCTGGTCGTCGAGCCAGGTGGTCTCGGGGCCCCAGTAGACGTCCTCGTCGGCCTCCCAGACGTCCGCGCGGCCGCCGGCGAAGCCGAAGGTCTCGAAGCCCATCGTCTCCAGGGCCACGTTGCCCGTGAGGATCATGAGGTCGGCCCAGGAGATGGACTGGCCGTACTTCTTCTTGACCGGCCACAGCAGACGGCGGGCCTTGTCCAGGTTGCCGTTGTCCGGCCAGCTGTTCAGCGGCGCGAAGCGCTGCTGTCCGCGGCCGCCACCGCCGCGGCCGTCGCTGATGCGGTAGGTGCCGGCGCTGTGCCAGGCCATCCGGACCATCAGCGGGCCGTAGTTGCCGAAGTCGGCCGGCCACCAGTCCTGCGAGGTGGTGAGCACCTCGGCGATGTCCCGCTTCACCGCGTCCAGGTCCAGGGCCTGGAATGCCTCGGCATAGTCGAAGTCCGCACCGAGCGGGTTCGCCACGACGGGGTCCTTGGCGAGGATCTTCAGGTTCAGTCGCTCCGGCCACCACTGGCGGTTGCCGCCGCCCTGGGTGGGGTGCGCGGCGCGCCCGTGCGCGACCGGGCAGCCACCGGTGCCCTCGGGCTTGGGGTCGGTGACGATTGCGTCGTGGTTCTCAGACATGGAAGTCCTTCCGAACTGGGTGGATCACGGTGCTGAAGGAAGTCTTTGGGCGGAGCAGTCGGGGCACAGGCCCCAGTAGA
The DNA here is from genome assembly GCF_040606575.1 of Streptomyces sp. NPDC005402. Classification (NCBI taxonomy): domain Bacteria; kingdom Bacillati; phylum Actinomycetota; class Actinomycetes; order Kitasatosporales; family Streptomycetaceae; genus Streptomyces; species Streptomyces sp. NPDC005402. The sequence continues at coordinate 490,565 of NZ_JBEXFB010000002.1, read as the reverse complement.
TGACCTCGGCCTCGTCGATCGAGAAGCCGCGGTCGTCGGAAGCTGTCAGGCAGGGCGCGTGGCCGACGGCACAGTCGACGTCGACGACGGCCCCGCACGACCGGCAGACCAGGTGATGGTGGTTGTCCCCGACCCGTCCCTCGAACCGTGCGGGGCTGCCGGGCGGCTCGATGCGGCGCACCAGCCCTGCCGCGGTGAGCGAGTGCAGGGCCTCGTACACGGCCTGGAGGGATATGTGGCCGAGACGGTCGCGCACTCCCGTGGCGATCGCGTCGGCCGCGAGGTGGTCACCGGCCCGGACGGTCTCGAGCAGTGCGACGCGCGCGGCCGTCACCCGCAGGCCGGCACCGCGCAGCTCATCGGCGGTGTTCGGAGGCTGGGGGGCGGTCATGCGACCAACCTACCCCCACAAACACGAATGGTTCAAGAAATGGAACCGTTCCAAGTCTGTGGCGCGTCGGATCGGGGCCCTCCGGTGCGCGAAGACGCTCACAACACTCGCCGGTGAGGTGTGCGGGCGGTGTAACCCCTGATGAACGGCTTGAGAGACATCTGTGTAATCGGCATTCCGTACCGTCGGTGGAGATCGAATCGGTTGAGCTCAGGAGGCGTGCCCGTGGTGCGGACGGTCTGCTCGTACTGCGGTGTGGGCTGTGGCCTGGTCCTCGACATCGGCACCGGCCCGGACGGACGGCGTACGGTCCTGAAGGCGTCCGGTGACAAGGAGCACCCCGCCAACTTCGGCAAGCTCTGCACCAAGGGCGCGACCACCGCCGACCTGCTCGCCGCGCCCGGACGGCTGACCACGGCCCTGGTGCGACCCGAGCGGGGCGCGGAGCCGGTCCCGGAAGTCGTCGGTGCGGCGATCACCGAGACGGCCCGGCGGCTGCGGGAGATCATCGACGAGCACGGTCCGGACGCGGTCTCGCTCTATGTGTCCGGGCAGATGAGCCTGGAGGCCCAGTACCTGGCGAACAAGCTCGCCAAGGGGTTTCTGCGCACCAACCAGATCGAGTCGAACTCCCGGCTCTGCATGGCCAGTGCCGGCACCGGCTACAAGCTGTCGCTCGGCGCGGACGGCCCGCCCGGCTCGTACCAGGACTTCGAGAACGCCGACCTGTTCTTCGTCATCGGCTCCAACATGGCCGACTGCCACCCGATTCTCTTCCTGCGCATGATGGAGCGGGTGAAGTCGGCGGGCGCCAAGGTCATCGTCGTGGACCCGCGGCGCACCGCCACGGCCGCGAAGGCGGACCTGTTCCTGCAGATCAAGCCGGGCGCCGACCTCGCGCTCCTCAACGGCCTGCTGCACCTGCTGCACGCGAACGGCGACATCGACCCCGACTTCATCGCCGCCCACACCGAGGGCTGGGAGGCGATGCCGGAGTTCCTCGCCGACTACGCGCCCGCCGCCGTGGCCGGGATGACGGGGCTCGCCGAGGAGGACATCCGGGAGGCCGCGCGGCTGATCGGCGAGGCCGGTGAGTGGATGAGCCTGTGGACCATGGGGCTCAACCAGTCCACCCACGGCACCTGGAACACCAACGCTCTGGTCAACCTCCATCTCGCAACAGGCGCCATCTGCCGCCCCGGCAGCGGCCCCTTCTCCCTCACCGGCCAGCCCAACGCCATGGGCGGCCGCGAGATGGGCTACATGGGCCCGGGCCTGCCCGGCCAGCGGTCCGTCCTCGTGGACGAGGAGCGGGCCTTCATGGAGGACCTCTGGGAGCTGCCCCCGGACACCCTGCGCGCCGACGGTGTCGGCAAGGGCACGGTCGAGATGTTCCAGAAGATGGCCGACGGCGAGATCAAGGCCTGCTGGATCATCTGCACCAACCCGGTCGCCTCCGTCGCGGGCCGCCGCACGGTCATCGAGGGCCTGGAAGCCGCCGAGTTCGTCGTCACACAAGACGTCTTCGCCGACACCGAGACCAACGCGTACGCCGACGTCGTGCTCCCGGGCGCGCTGTGGACGGAGGGCGACGGCGTCTTCGTCAACAGCGAGCGCAACCTCACGCTGACGCAGGCCGTGGCCGACCCGCCCGGCGAGGCGATGGCCGACTGGCGGATCATCGCGGCCGTCGCGTGCGAGATGGGGTACGAGAAGGGGTTCTCCTACGACAGCGCGGAGGATGTCTTCGAGGAGATCAAGCAGGCCTGGAACCCGAAGACGGGATGGGATCTGCGCGGGGTGTCGTACGAGCGGCTGCGGCGGACGCCGGTGCAGTGGCCCGCGGCGACCTCGCAGGGGCCGGACCGGAACCCGATCCGGTACGTGGGGGAGGACGGGACGCTCCGCTTTCCCACCGCGAGCGGACGGGGTGTCTTCTACGCCCGGCCGCACATCCCGCCCGCCGAGATGCCGGACGACGACTACCCCTTCGTCCTGAACACCGGGCGGCTCCAGCATCAGTGGCACACGCTGACCAAGACGGCGAAGGTGGCGAAGCTGAACAAGCTGAACCCCGGGCCGTTCGTGGAACTGCACCCTGAGGACGCGTCGGCCCTGGGGGTGGTCGACGGTGACTCCGTCGAGGTGGCCTCACGGCGCGGGCGGGCCGTGCTGCCCGCCGTGGTGACGGACCGGGTGCGGCCGGGGTGCTGCTTCGCGCCATTCCACTGGAACGACCTGTTCGGGGAGTACCTGAGCGTCAACGCGGTGACGAACGACGCGGTGGATCCGCTGTCGTTCCAGCCGGAGTTCAAGGTGTGCGCGGTGTCGCTGACGAAGGTGGCCGTGCCGGTGGCCCTGCGGACTCCGGTGGCTGTGGCGGCCCCGGCTCCGGCAGCCGCTCAGGAGGCCGCCGAGCTTGCTCCCGCCCCCTCCACGTCCACGGCCGCGTCCGTCTTCGGCCTCGCCCCGGCCCCGCCGCCCGTCCTCACCGCTCAGGAACGGCAGTACCTGGTCGGGTTCCTCGCCGGGATTCCCGCCGGTGCGCCCGGAGTGCCGGTGCTGCCGCCCCACGCGCCCTTCAGCCCCGAGCACGCTCTGTGGGTGAACGGCACACTCGCCGGGATGTACTCGCGGACGACGGGCACACAGTCCTCGACCACACAGTCCTCGACCACACATTCCTCGGTGAGCCTCCTGCGCCGTGAGGTCGTCATCCTGTGGGCCTCGCAGACCGGCAACGCCGAGGAGTTCGCCGCCGCCACCGCCGAGCGGCTCACCACCGTCGGCCACAGCACGTCCCTCGTCGGCATGGACCAGGCCGACCTCGGCGAACTGCCGCCCGGCGCCGACCTGTTGCTGATCACCAGCACCTTCGGCGACGGTGACGCCCCCGACAACGGCAGCGGCTTCTGGGAGACCCTGGCCGACCCCGGCACCCCCCGCCTGGAGGGCCGGCGGTACGCGGTGCTGGCCTTCGGCGACTCGTCGTACGACGACTTCTGCGGACACGGCCGACGACTCGACCAGCGCCTCGGCGAACTGGGCGCGCTGCGGCTGGCTCCGCGCACGGACTGCGAGCCGGACTTCGAGGACGCGGCGCACGGATGGCTGGACCAGGTTCTGACGGCACTGTCCGACACATCGGCGTCGGACGCGAGGGAGTCGGCTCCCGTCGTGGACCGGCCGACCTCGGCCCGGCGGACCGCGGTCCCGTCGACTGTGGTGCGGTCGGTTCCCGGCGTGGTCCAGCCGGCCCTCCCGGCCGCCGCGCCCCGTTCGAGGAAACCCGTCCCCGTCCTCGCCCGCCTCACCGGCAACCGGCTCCTGAGCCTGCCCGGCGCCGGCAAGGAGGTCCGCAGGTTCACCTTCGACACCCGGGACAGCGAGAGCCCGCTGCTGTACGAGGCGGGCGACGCCCTCGGCATCCGGCCGCTCAACTCGGCCGACCTGGTCGAGGAGTGGCTCGCGGTCACCGGTCTGGACGCCGGAGCCGCGATGGACGTGAACGGCGTGGGCGAGGTCGCGGTCGGCGAGGCGTTCCTGCGCCACCTCGACATCACCAAAATCACCCCCGGCCTGCTCCGGTTCGTCGCCGAACGCACTCGAGATCCACGGGAGTTGAAGAAACTACTGCGCCCGGACAACAAGGACGAGCTCGCCAAGTGGGGCTGGGGCCGCCAAGCCGTGGACGTGATCACGGAGTACGCCGTGAAGGCCGGCCCGCAGGAGTGGGCGCAGATCCTCGGACGCCTCCAACCGCGCCTGTACTCCATATCGTCCAGCCCGCTGACCGACCCGCACCTCGTCTCGCTGACCGTCTCCGTGGTGCGTTACGAGAACCTGCACGGCAGGATCCGCCAGGGCGTCTGCTCACCCTTCCTCGCCGACGCCGCCGCGGACATCCCGGTGCCCGTCCATGTCCAGCGCTCCCCGCACTTCCGCCCGCCGACCGACTCCGGCACACCCATGGTCATGGTCGGCCCCGGCACCGGTGTCGCGCCCTTCGTCGGCTTCCTGGAGCAGCGCCGGGCTCTCGGCCACCGGGGCCCGAACTGGCTGTTCTTCGGCGAACAGCACCGGGCGACCGACTTCTACTACGAGGACGAGCTGACCGGCTTCCTGGCGGACGGCACCCTCACCCGCCTGGACACCGCGTTCTCCCGCGACCAGCGTGCCAAGGTCTACGTCCAGGACCGGATGCGCGAACACGGCCCCCTGCTGTGGTCCTGGCTCCAGGACGGCGCCCACTTCTACGTGTGCGGCGACGCCTCCCGCATGGCGAAGGACGTCGACCAGGCGCTCCGGGACATCGCGGTCCTCCACGGCGGCCTGGACGATGCGGGCGCGGCGGCCTATGTGAAGCAACTCGCCACCGACAAGCGCTATGTGCGTGACATCTACTGACCGAAGCGGTGGGCGAGGCTTCGGCCCCACGTGGCAGTATCGGTCGCCATGAGGGCGTCCCCTGCCATCCGGAGCCTGCGCGCGGCGGTGTTCGCCGCGCTGTGCGTGCTGCTGGCCGCCGGGGGACACACACTGGCGACCGGCATGGCGCCGCCGGTGTGGACGCAGGCTGCCGGGTTCGTGCCGGTGTTCGTCGCCGGGTGGCTGCTCGGCGGCCGGGAACGGTCACTCGGGGCCATCGGCGGGGCGACCCTCACCTCCCAGGGCGGACTGCATGTGGCCTTCGGGGCGGCGCGTCCGCACACCGTGATGGTCATGCACGGCATGCGCATGACCCACACGCACGTCCACGCCCTCACCCCGCACGCCACCGCGGCCCACGTCTCGGCCGCCCTGCTGCTGACCTGGTGGCTCCGGCGTGGCGAGGCGGCCCTGTGGTCGCTCCTGCGCCGGGCCGTCGCCCTCGTCCCGGGCCTTGCGGCCTGGTGGCGGGGGTACGGCGAACCGATCGCCACGGACCCCGAGCGGCCGCCCGCCGACGGCCCGAGCGCACCCCGCCCCCTCCTTCTCCGCCACTCGGTCCACCGGCGCGGACCGCCCACGACGATCCCGTACGCGATCTGACCCCTTCACCCCTTTTCTGTCAGTACGGAGATCCCTCAGTCATGTCCCCAGTACGCACCACCCTGCGCCGCGCCGGCCTCGGCACCGCCCTCGCCGCCTGCGCCGTGCTCACCGCCGCGGGTGTCGCCTCCGCGCACGTCACCGTCCACCCCGACAGCTACGTCAAGGGCGCCACCGACGGCGCCCTGACCTTCCGCGTGCCCGACGAGAGCGACACCGCGAGCACCACGAAGGTCCAGCTGTTCCTGCCCGCCGATCACCCCCTGCTCGGCGTGCTCGTCTCCCCGCACGACGGCTGGACCGCCAAGGTCACCGACACCAGGCTCAGGACGCCGGTGAAGACGGACGACGGCACGATCACCGACGCGGTCTCCGAGATCACCTGGACCGGCGGGAGGATCGCCCCCGGCCAGTACGAGGACTTCGACGTCGCCTTCGGTCAACTGCCCGACGACACCGCCACGTTGCCCTTCAAGACCCTCCAGACCTACTCCGACGGGAAGGTCGTCCGCTGGATCGAGGAGGCCGCCCGGGGCGACGAGGAGCCGGAGAACCCGGCGCCCGTCCTGAAGCTGACCTCGGGCACCGGCACGTCCGCCGCCGTGAAGACGTCGGCGGCCACCTCCACGGCCTCCGCGAGCGACTCCACCGCCCGCGGTCTCGGCGTCGCCGGGCTGGTGGTGGGCGTCCTGGGGCTGGCGGCCGGCGCCTTCGCCGTCGTACGGAGTCGCCGTGCGCGGTGAGCCGGAACCTGTGGGTTTCCGTACCCACAGGTGACGACGGGTGTCCGGGTGGGAGGATGAGGCGCCATGACAGCAGGGTGGTGTTCACGCACAGTACGGGCCGCGGTGTTCGCGGCCGTCTGTGTGCTGCTCGCCGCCCTGGGCCACGTCCTCATGTCCGGCGCCCAGGTGCCGGGCCGGACACTGGCCGCGAGCCTGGTCGTGACCGGGTGCGCGGGCTGGTGTCTGGCCGGCCGTGAACGCGGGCTGCCGCTGATCGTGGCCGTCGTGGTCGCTGCCCAGACGGCCCTCCACTCGGCGTTCACCCTTACGCAGCCCACAGCGGCCGCGCAGGATGTGGGCGCACTGCACATGGAGTCCATGCACATGAGCGGCATGGACTCCATTGATGCGGCCCCTATGGGGACCTCGTCGGGTTTCGGCGCCCTGTCGTTCCTCGTGCCGTTCGGGATGTACGCGGCCCACCTGCTCGCCGCGCTCCTCACCGGGCTCTGGCTGGCGTACGGCGAGCGGGCGGCGTTCCGCATCCTGCGGGCTTTCGCAGCACGGCTGGTCACTCCGCTGCGGCTGCTGTTCGCTCTGCCCGCCACCCCGCACCGCCCGCGGCTGCGGGTGCGCCGGGTTCGCTCGGAGCGGGGACCACGACCACTCCTTCTCGGCCACGCGATCACCCATCGGGGGCCACCCCTGGGGACCGCTGTCGCCTGACGACAGCCAGTGCCCCGAGCCGCCCCTGTGCGCCTCGGGCCGCGGCCGTACGCCCACGTGTCCACCTCCACATCCACGTCGGCGCCGTACGACCGGATCCCTTCACCGGACCACCCCGCGCCCTCGCGCGCACAGGCGGCGGTCCGGATCACGGCTGACCCGAGAAGGACACCTGGTGATCACTTCCGCCCCGCCCGCCCCGCCCGCCCCGCCCGCCCCGGCCGACCTCCGCGCTCGACGGGAGTCCGCCGACGCCTCCGCCACCGCCTGGGCACTCGCCGCCCGCGCGGGCGACACCGACGCCGTCGACCGTTTCGTCCGCGCGCTGCACCGAGATGTCCTGCGCTACGTCTCCTACCTCTGCGCCGACCCCCAGGCCGTGGACGACCTGGCCCAGGACACGTTCCTGCGGGCGCTCGGCAGTCTGCACCGGTTCGAGGGGCGGTCCTCGGCGCGGGTCTGGTTGCTGGCCATCGCCCGCCGGGCGGTGACCGACGGCTTCCGGCGCGCCGCGGTTCGGCCCCGCCGGTATGACGGTTCGGACTGGCAGGAGGCGGTTGAGCGGGCTCAGCCTCGGGGTGTGCCTGGGTTTGACGACGGGATAGTGCTGGTTGATCTGCTGGGGGCGTTGTCCGATGAGCGGCGGGAGGCGTTTGTGCTGACGCAGATGCTGGGGTTGTCGTACGAGGAGGCAGCTGTGGTGAGTGGGTGTCCTGTGGGGACGGTGCGGTCTCGCGTGGCGCGGGCCAGGGCAGCGCTGATGGAACTGGTGGTCTGAGGTCCGTCGGCGGCTGCGGCTTCGTCGTGGCTGGTCGCGCAGTTCCCCGCGCCCCTAAAAACCAGTCTCACCGCTTGTTTCGCACGAACCGGGCTGTCGTTCCCGCTGCGGCCAGGCCCGCCAAGCCGGTTCCGGCCAGAGCCATGGCCCTGGCCTTTCGGCTGGGGGGAGTCGGCCGCGCCCCCGGTGCCACGCCGTACGCGCTGCCCGGGGTTCCCGGCAGGGCACTCGCCAGCAGTTCCGCCGCGTGCACCGCCTCGTGGCCGCCGCTGTCGAGTTCGTGGATCTGGGTGCGGCAGCTGAAGCCGTCGGCCAGGACCACCGTCTCCGGGGGCTCCTCACGCAGTCGGGGGAGCAGCACGCGTTCCGCGCACGCCTCGCTGACCTCCAGGTGGCCGGGTTCGAAGCCGAAGTTGCCGGCGAGGCCGCAGCAGCCGGAGTCGAGTTGTTCGGCGTCGACCCCGGCGCGCCGCAGGAGTTCCTGGTCGGCCTGCCAGTCCAGGACCGCGTGCTGGTGGCAGTGCACCTGGGCGAGGGCCTTCGCGGAGCGTTCCGGGACGTGCGGGGGCTCGTAGCCGGGAGAGTGCTCGGTGAGCAGTTCGGCGAGCGTGACCGTCTGGTCGCGCAGCCGCCGTACGTCATGGTCGCCGGGGAACAGTTCGGGCGCGTCCGAGCGGAACACGGTCGTACAGCTGGGCTCGAGGCCGACCACCAGACCGCCCGCCCGGACATGCTCGGCGAGCCTGCGGACGGTTCGGCCCAACACCCGCTCGGCTGTCGCGAGTTGTCCCGTCGAGATCCAGGTCAGCCCGCAGCACAGCGGCTTCTCGGGCAGGATGACCCGCCAGCCCGCGTGCTCCATGAGGGTCACGGCCGCCTGTCCGATGTGCGGGTGGAAGTGGTTGGTGAAGGTGTCGGGCCACAGCAGGACGCTGCCGCGCGCCCCGTCGCCGTACGGCTCGTGCCGCGCGAACCACTGCTGGAGGGTCTCCCCGGCGAACAGCGGGACTTCGCGGTTCTCGACACCTGCCACCGCCACGGCGGCCCTCGACAGCGGCGGGGTGTGGGTCAACGCGTTGACGACAGGCCCGAGTCGGGTGCGTCCGACCACCTGCGCCACGGCGGGCAGCCAGCCCATGGACAGATGGGCGCGGGGCCTGCGCCACCAGCGGCCCTCGTAGTGGTGGGAGAGGAACTCCGCCTTGTACGTGGCCATGTCGACGTCCGCCGGACAGTCCTTCTTGCAGCCCTTGCAGGCCAGACACAGATCGAGCGCGTCCCGGACCGCCTCGGACCGCCAGCCGTCCCGGACCGGGCTGTCGCCGTGCCCGTCGAGCATCTCGAACAGCAGCCGGGCCCGCCCGCGCGTGGAGTGCTCCTCCTCCTGCGTGACCTGGTAGGACGGGCACATCACCGCGCCGCCCTCGGTGGTGTGCTGACGGCATTTGCCCACGCCCACACAGCGGTTGGCGGCCTCGGCGAAGGACCCGCCGTCGTGCGGGAAGCGGAAGTGCAGGTCGCGGGGGGAATACGGGGCCCAGTCGCCGCCGAGGCGCAGGTGCTCGTCGAGCCCGTACGGCGCCACGACCTTCCCGGGGTTCATCCGGTCGAGCGGGTCGAAGATCGCCTTCAACTGACCGAAGGCGGTGACGAGTCGCTCCCCGAACATCCTCGGCAGCAGCTCGCCCCGGCTCTGCCCGTCGCCGTGCTCGCCGGACAGGGAGCCGCCGAACTCGACGACCAGGTCGGCCGCCCGCTCCATGAACCGCCGGTAGGTGGCGACCCCGTCGGCGGAGTACAGGTCGAAGGGGATCCGGGTGTGCACACAGCCGTGCCCGAAGTGGCCGTAGAGGCTGGGCCCGGTGTCGCTGAGATAGCCGAACTCGTCGTACAGGCGCCGGAGTCGGCGCAGGTAGTCGCCGAGCCGTTCGGGCGGGACCGCGGAGTCCTCCCAGCCCTCGAAGGTGTCGGGGCGGCCGGGAATGTGCGCGGTGGCGCCGAGTCCGGCCTCGCGGACCTGCCACAACTCCTGTTCGTGGGCGGGGTCGTCGAGGAAGGCGACGTCGGGGTCGTGCTCGGACTCGTGCAGGCCGTCGAGCATGCGGTGGGCGTGCTCGTCGGCGTCCCGCAGGGTCTCGCCGCCGAACTGCGCCATCAAGAAGGCGTTTCCCTCGGGGAGTTCGGCGCGGGCCTTCGGGTTGAGGCGCTTGATCCGTTCGTCCCCGATCAGCCGCGCGTCAAGGCCCTCCAGAGCGATCGGCTCGTACGGGAGGATCGCCGGGACCGCGTCGGCGGCCGTCTCGATGTCGGGGAAGCCGAGGACGACCAGCGTGCGCTCCTTGACCACCGGCACCAGTTCCAGCTCGGCACGCAACACCGTGACCAGCGTCGACTCGCTGCCGACCAGCAGCCCGGCGACGTCGAAGCCGTGCTCCGGGAGCAGCGAGTCGAGGTTGTAGCCGGAGACCCGGCGCGGGATGTCGGGGAAGCGGGCGCGGATCTCGTCGGCGTAGGTGTCGCGCAGGGCGCGCAACTGCCGGTACAGGGAGGCCCGTAGATCGCCGTGCCGTTCGATCCCGGCGTACTCCTCGTCGCTGGTCCGGCCGCACCAGAACCGGGTGCCGTCGTACAACTGCACTTCCAGGCCGGCGATGTTGTCGACGACCTTGCCGTACGCCTGCGCGGTGGCCCCGCAGGAGTTGTTGCCGATCATGCCGCCGATGGTGCAGTTGGCGTGGGTGGCGGGTTCCGGGCCGAACCGCAGTCCGGTCGGGGCGAGTTGCCGGTTGAGTTCGTCGAGGACGATCCCGGGTTGCACGACACAGGTGCGGGCGTCCTCGTCCACGGACTCCAGGCGGTGGCAGTACTTCGACCAGTCGATCACCACGGCGGTGTTGGTGCACTGCCCGGCGAGGCTGGTGCCGCCGCCCCGGGACAGCACCGGAGCGTCGTGCTCGCGGGCCACGGCCACCGCCTCCGCGGCCGCCTCGGGAGTACGGGGCACGACCACGCCGATCGGCATCTGGCGGAAGTTGGAGGCGTCCGTCGAGTAGGCGGCCCGGCTGCCGGCGTCGAAGCGGACCTCGCCGTCGACTCGCTCGCGCAGCGCGCGCTCCAGGGCCGCCGTGTCCGGCGGGGGTGCGTCAGGCCGTCGTACGACAGGAACGGGCAGGTCGGAGGTCGCCATGAAGTCCTCCTTCGGCGTCGGCGCGGGCACCGGCCGGGTACCCGCAACCGCGCCGGTGACTACTCCGGCCTCGCCTCCACGGCGAGATCGGGCAGCAGCGCCCGCAGCGCCTCACGCTGCTCGGCGCCCATGAACCGGGTCAGCGACTCCTTGACCGTCGCGGCTAGGGTCCCGGAGGACTCCGCCAGCAGGCGCCGGCCCTTCTCTGTAAGGGCCACCTCGACGCCCCGCTTGTCGCCGCACACCGACTTGCGGGTCACCAGACCGGCGTGCTGGAGACAGGCGATCTGATAGGTGAGCCGGGTCTTGGGGCGGCCGAGGAGCTCCGCGATCTTCGTCATGCGCACCCCTTCGGCGGGGCGCCCGCCCAGCAGGCACAGCACCAGGAACTCGTCGTGCGAGACGTCCAGGCCCTCCTTGACGGCGGAGCGCAGCTCCTGTTCCACGGCTCCCGTCGCCGCCAGCAGCAGCATCCAGGCGTAGAGCTCGGGCGGCAGGAGCCCTTCGGACACGGAGGGACATTCGGACGGGTCGGCCATGGGTTCAAGTGTAGCCATTGTCCAAATTTGGAGTATCGGCTAGCGTGAGGTCATCCAAATTTGGACCACCTGAGTGAGGAATCATGACCGTCGCCGTCGAAACCGGAACCTGGCAGCTCGACCGGACCGCCACCACCGTCGCGCTCAAGCACAAGACGATGTGGGGCCTGGTCACGGTCAAGGGCGCCTTCACCACCGTGGACGGTCAGGGCGAGGTGCGGGCGGACGGATCCGCCGTCGGCACCGTGACCCTCGACGCCGCCTCCCTCGACACCAAGAACGCCAAGCGGGACGAACACCTGCGGGGCTCCGACTTCTTCGACGTCGAGAACCACCCCGAGATCACCTTCGCGGTGCGCAGCGCCGAGCTGCGGGACGGCGACCAGGTGCATGTGATCGGCCAGTTGACCGCGCACGGCATCAGCCGCCCCCAGTCCTTCACGGCGCGGCTCTCCGACGCGAGCGCCGACGCGGTCACGCTGAACGCCGAGTTCTCGGTGGACCGCGACCACTTCGGCCTGGGCTGGAACCAGCTGGGCATGATCCGCGGCCTGACCACGGTCACCGCCACGCTCCGCTTCAAGCGGTCGGCAGCGTGATGTAGGTGCTCGACAGTGTCTGCGGCGAGGACGTGAACACCCGGAGCCGGATCCGCTGCCCCGGCTTCGGGAGAGCGTACGTCCCCCCGGGCGGCCGCAGTTCGTACGTCGCCGTCGTGTGCGCGGGCAGCGTGGCCGGCCCGCGCAGCACCGAGAAGTACGGGTACATGCCCTGACTCCGGGTGAGCGTGAAGTGGGGAGTGAGCGCGTCGTCGTCGGTGTTGGTGACGCGCACGGTCAGCCGGGAGAGCGCGCGGACGTCATGGCGCACGGAGGTGACCTCCATGCGCAGGGGCGGTGAGCCGGTGGCCGCCAGCGCCGCGCTCGCCAGCGCCGGGCTCAGCAGTACGACGGCCGCGGCGATCCGCGCCGGACGCCGGGTCGGACCGGCAAGCCGGCGCGTGAACGGCTGCCAGGCCCCCGCGAACTCCGCCGCGGGAGCGGTGACCGCCGCCGCCAGCCACAGCGGGGTCATCATCAGGTAGTAGCCGTCCTGCGAACGCGTCGCCAGCCAGAAGGCCAGCCACGGCAGCACGGTCGCCGCCGGACCGAGGCGGCGCACGAACAGCACGAACAGCGCCAGCAGACCGGCGAGCAGCAGCAGACTCGCGTACCCGTACCAGTCGAGCCGGTCGCTGCCGTCGGTGAGATACAGGGACACGTCCACCAGGCCCTGGCCGTGCAGTACCGCGCCCTGGATCAGCGGCAGCGCGATCCCCTTCAGCCACGCGACCGGCTGGCTCACGACGAAGTACGCGTTGATCAGCAGCCATACGGTGGTGGCGACCCCGGCGAGCCGCAGCACCACCAGGCCCGCCGCCCGCGCACCGAGTTCCCCGCGGCGTACCGCGTAGATCCCCGCGAGCAGGAACGGCGTGAGGAACCACGGCAGTTGCTGCGCCGCGCAGGCTGCGCCCAGACAGGCAGCCTGCGCCATCCCGGCAGGACCCAGCCGCCCGCCCCGGCCGATCCGGGGCCAGCGCACCACCACCGGCACCAGCAGGGCCAGCGCCAGGATCGCCGGGTAACCGAGTCGGCCGTACATGGTGATCATCGAGAAGCCCAGGCACGTCATGGTCGCCGCCGGGCGCCACGGCGTGGGCAGCAGCCACCACAGCACGACCGTGCCGACCAGCAGCGCGCCCGTGCTCATCGCTATGGCCGGCAGACCGCCGTGGCCGAGCCACAGCAGGGGCGCGGTCAGCAGCGGGGCGAGCGGGGGATAGCCGTACGTGTAGTCGTAGCCGCCCGTGACGGTCGGGGTGAGCGCGATGCCGTTGCCGCCGAAGAGCCAGGGCCAGGGACGGCCGTAGATGCCATGCCCGGCGACCAGGTCGCGGGCTGCCTGGGCGGTGAGCACGGACTCGTCGGAGCCGCGGTGGATCAGGACGAACGCGCACAGCGCGAGTGTCAGACCGGTCACCAGCACGCACAGGTCCACGCGCGCGAGGGACCGCCGACCGCGCACGACCAGGGCCAGCACGCCGCAGACGAGGATCGAGGCGTAGCAGACCGAGATGACCGCGGCCACGGCCGGACGGTGGACGGCCGCCGCTGTCCACACATTGCGCGTGCCGATGAAGAGGCTGACGTCCGCGAGCAGCGTCAGGACGCGATGCCACTGCGTGGGCGGTTCCGGGGTGGTGGACATCGCCGGCTGGGTCGGCCGGGCGGGGGCCGACAGCTGAGTATCTGCCAAGAGCACGAGATCGGACGCTAATCGGGCCTGGTGAGGGGCCCTCGGTCGGAGGCCAAGAGTCCGGTGTGAGGCGGGTAAAACCCTTTCGTCCTGGCGGGATGTGTCCGCCGGCCCGGTCGCGGACCGTGTCGCTGTTGGGCCGAACGGGTGACTTGGCGTAAGAATTGGCTGGTGCAGGCAATGAAGGCGAGTCGGAGCGGGGGGAGCCGGTGAACAGGTACGACGTCACCGATGAACAGTGGGAGGGGCTCGCCCAGGTCGTTCCGTTGCGCGGGCGGGACGCGTGGCCGTCCGCGGTCGACCACCGGTCCAGGCCGGAGGCCGAGACGGAGGCCCGGCGCCGTTTCGTCGTGCTGCGGATCAACGTCTTCGCGGACGCCCGCGAGGTCGCCGAGACCCTGATGGCGGGCATCCCCGTCCTGCTCGACCTCACCAGCGCGGAGTCGGAGGTCGCCAAGCGGGTCCTCGACTTCAGTACGGGTGTCGTGTTCGGGCTGGCCAGCGGAATGCACCGGGTGGACCGGAACGTGTTCCTGCTCACTCCGGCCGGGACCGAGGTGACGGGGCTGATGGAGAGCGCGGGGATGCCGGGGGCCTGAGTCCCGGGGCGGTTCGCTCGTTCGTGGGAAGGCCGCTGCGGAGGAACGGTTCGCCCGATGGCGGAGTCCTACGGTCCGGATATGCGCGTGTCCCCCACATCCCCCGTTGTGCCGGCTCAGTCGGTTTCTCCGCTCGCGGTGCTGACGCAGGGTGGTGAGCACCGCCCCGACCGGCCCTGCCTCACCGAGCTGCGGCTCTCCGCGTACGCCGTGCACCGGCGGGCCGGGCTGCCGCTCGGGCCGCTGACCCTGTTCGCCGGCCCCAGCGGCAGCGGCAAGACGAGCGCGCTCAGGGCGTACGAGGCGCTCGCGCGGCTCGGTGGCGGTGCGAGCCTCGCTGAGGTGTTCCCGCGGCCCGCCGCCTGTGTTCCCGACCGGGCCCGCCCCGACGCCCAGCGCCGCCGCGGTTTCCGGATCGGCTGCACGGCCGACGGGCCCGAGGGGCCGGTCCGGCTCGACGTCGCCGTCCAGGCCGAGCCCGAACTGCGCATCGTGGGGGAGCGGTTGACGTCCGGCGGGCTCGTCCTGCTGGAGACGGCCCTGCGCGACCCGTCCCGCCGGGCGGTGCAGGCCGCCTGGCACACGGCCGGGAGCGCGCCGGTCACCCGGGCCCCGCTCCCCGACGACCAGCTCGGCACCGCCCTGCTGCCGCTGCGGGTGGCCGGCAAGACGGACGGACAGCGGCGCGTCCTCGCCGCGGCCGAGCAGATGGTCGTCGCCCTGCGCTCCGTCTTCGGCTGCGACCCGCGGCCCGGACGCATGCGCCTGCCCGTCCCGACCGGTTCCGGACGGCTGCTCGGCGGCTGCGACAACCTCGCCGACGTCCTGTGGCGCACGCGCGCGGAGTGCGGCCGACGGCACGCCCGGCTCGTCGCCGCGGTGCGCGCCGGATGCGCGGGCCCCGTCGCCGACGTGCTCGCCGAACCCCTGTCCGCCGGAAGGGTCCGGGCCCTGCTCGACCGCGGGGACGGCAGCCGGACGGAGCTCGGACGGCTGGGCGACGGCGAGTTGCGGTACCTCGCTCTCGCGCTGGTGCTGCTCACCGGGCCCGGAGTGCTGGAGGTCGACCCGGCCGGTGAGGTGCCCGCGGCGATGCAGACGCTCACCGTGCTCGCCGACAACCTCGACCGGAGCCTGGACCCGCGGCAGCGGACCGAACTGCTGCAACTGGCCGTGCGGATGTGCGAGCGCGGGCACATCCGGCTCGTCGGCGCGGTGAGCGACGCCTCGTGGGCCGCCGGGGTGGAAGGGGTCACGGTGGTACACCTGGAGCCGTGACAGAACCTCTCGACGTGGCGAAACTGCAGCGCAGGCTGGCCGACTTCGCGGCGGCGCGCGACTGGCAGCCGTACCACACCCCCAAGAACCTCGTAGCCGCGCTCAGTGTGGAGGCCGCCGAACTGGTCGAGATCTTCCAGTGGTTGACGCCCGAGGAGTCGACCCGGGTCATGGACGACCCCGGCACGGCGCACCGCGTCACGGACGAGATCGCCGACGTGCTCGCGTATCTGCTCCAGCTGTGCGAGGTGCTGGGCGTCGATCCGCTGGCCGCGCTGGACGCGAAGATCGACCGGAACGAACGGAGGTTTCCCGCGCCATGAGGAAGGGTTCAGTCCTCTTTCACTCTCAGTGATGAAAGGGTGGTCCGAAATCGATTTGTTGTCCACAGATTTCCGTCTACCTCTGGCTTTTCGTTCCGAGCGACCTCACTCTGGGTAGTGAACAAGGGAGTTCGGGCGACAGACGGGGGCAGCCGATGGACGCGGTGCGGCTCATCGTGACGAGCAGGCGTGCCCTGGCCGGGGGCGGCGAGGCGCCCCAGGTCATGGCGGAGGTGTGGCAGGCGCAGGCCCTGGCCCAGGCGATAGGGAGCCGCCTCGCGGTCGCCGGGCCACCCGAACTCCGGGGCGAGGCCCTGGGGTTGACGGAGCTCGCGGGCCGGGGCTGCGGGGTCCTGGAGCGTCCCGACATCGCCCTGGCGGAGTTGCGGGCCGCGCAGCTCACCGAACTCGGCGATGCCCGCCAGGCCCTCCTCTGCCTCGGCGGTCTCCTCGGCGAGGTGGGCATAGCCCTGGTCGGCCTCGCCTGCGCGGCCGACGACGAGACGACGTACTGGCAGTGCATGGAGGCGATCGACGCGGCGGACGAGTCGCGGGACCGGGTGCTGCAGATGCTGCGAAGACTTGCCGACCGGGGGGAGGAGTTGCCGGAGGCGGGGTGAGTTCCTTGGCTGCGGGCGCGTTGTGGCCGGTCGCGCAGTTCCCCGCGCCCCTGGGTGGGTACAGCTGGGCATGCTTCGACTGCACCCACTTAGGGGCGGGGAACTGCGCGATCTACCCCCGCCGACCCGCAGCCGCCGGACAACGGAGCCTCAGCCGGCCTCCTCGTCACCGCGCGTCGACGAACCCCGGCCTGAAGATGCGCGCCCAACACCGACAGCTCCGCGTTCAGCTCCGCGTTCAGCGCCGCCATCAGCTCCTCCATCTGCTGGAGCAACCCCGTCGGCTGCCCAGCCCCCGCAGTCAGCGGCACGGTTTCTTCGGACATGACGGCCTCCTCGGCCCAGGGGCCCCGGCGAAGGGGCTGACGCGGGTAACGGATCACGCACCGGCGAGGACGAGCCGGCTCCGCCGAGCCAACGATCACCAAAGGGCCTGGTCACTGGCATGGTCACCCCTCGCGCCCACTGTTGCCGGATCTTCACCCGCCCGGGGACGATCGGGGCCACAGGGACCGATGGGACCGCGGAGAACCCCTGCGTGCAGGATGGAGGTATGGATCTCCGCATCTTCACCGAGCCCCAGCAGGGCGCGAGCTACGACACCCTCCTCACCGTCGCCAAGGCCACCGAGGACCTCGGCTTCGACGCGTTCTTCCGCTCCGACCACTATCTGAAGATGGGCGACGCCGACGGCCTCCCCGGCCCCACGGACGCCTGGATCACCCTCGCCGGCCTCGCCCGCGAGACCAAGCGGATCCGCCTCGGCACCCTCATGACCGCCGCCACCTTCCGGCTCCCCGGCGTTCTCGCCATCCAGGTCGCCCAGGTCGACCAGATGTCCGGCGGCCGCGTCGAACTGGGCCTGGGCGCAGGCTGGTTCGAGGAGGAGCACACGGCGTACGGCATCCCGTTCCCGAAGGAGAAGTTCCCCCGCCTGGAGGAGCAGCTGGAGATCGTCACCGGTCTGTGGGCCACCGAGCCCGGCGAGACCTTCGACTTCCACGGCGAGCACTACGAGCTCACCAGGTCGCCCGCGCTCCCCAAGCCCGCCCAGAGCAAGATCCCCGTGCTGATCGGTGGCCACGGCAAGACCCGCACCCCGCGCCTCGCCGCCCGCTACGCCGACGAGTTCAACATGCCGTTCGCCTCGCCCGAGGACAGCGAGACGCAGTTCGGCCGGGTCCGTGCCGCCGCCCAGGAAGCGGGCCGCGCGGCCGACGCGATCACCTTCTCCAACGCCCTCGTCGTCTGCGTCGGCAAGGACGACCAGGAGGTCGCCCGTCGCGCCGCGGCGATCGGCCGTGAGGTCGAGGAGCTCAAGACCAACGGTCTGGCCGGTACCCCCGCCGAGGTCGTGGACAAGATCGGCCGTTATGCCGCCGTGGGCTCCCGCCGGATCTACCTCCAGGTCCTCGACCTCGACGACCTGGACCACCTGGAGCTGATCTCCGCGCACGTCCAGTCGCAGCTGTCGTAGCCGGGCCGGCCTCTCCGGGTTAATCGAAGGCGCAGGTGGGACCGACTGTGCGAAGCTGAGGAGGTCGTCCTGCCGAGCCCCCGGGATCACCGTCTCGGGGGCTTTCGCGCGCACGGCACCCAGTACCGTCCACCGGCCGGAGAGGCCACTCGCATGTTTCTGACGATCAGTACCACCGGCACTCCCGAGCGCCCCGCCACCGACCTCGGCTTCCTGCTGCACAAGCATCCCGAGAAATCGCAGGCGTTCTCCACCTCCTACGGCAGGGCGCACGTCCTGTATCCCGAGGCGGACGATCAGCGGTGCACGGCGGCGCTGTTGCTGGAGGTCGACGCGGTGGCGCTGGTCAGGCGCGGCAAGGGCAAGGGGCGCGGCGGCGCCCCGGACGCGGCGCTCGCACAGTACGTCAACGACCGTCCCTACGCGGCCTCTTCGCTGCTCGCGGTGGCGCTGAGCGCGGTCTTCACCAGCGCGATGCGCGGGGTGTGCAACGCCAGGCCGGAACTGCCGTCGCAGCCGCGGCCGTTGCGCATCGAGGTGCCCGCACTCCCGGCCCGCGGCGGCCCGGCTCTCGTACGGGCGCTCTTCGAGCCGCTCGACTGGACCGTGACCGTCGAGCCGGTGGCGCTGGACACCGAGTTCCCGGAGTGGGGCGATTCGCGTTACGTCCGCCTCGAACTGGAGTCCACACAGCTCACCGTCGCCGAGGCCCTGCGCCACCTGTACGTCCTGCTGCCCGTCCTCGACGACGCCAAGCACTACTGGGTGGCCCCCGACGAGGTCGACAAGCTGCTCAGGGCCGGTGAGGGCTGGCTGCCCGCACACCCGGAGCAGAAGCTGATCACCAGCCGCTATCTGTCCCGCCGCTGGTCGCTGACGCGTGAGGCGATGGAACGCCTGGAACTGGTGCGGCTCGCCGAGGCCGACGACAGCGAGGTCGAGGAGATCGACAACGCCGTCGAGGCGGAGACCGAGACCGAGGAGAAGCCGACCCCGCTCGCCGTGCAGCGCCGTGAGGCCATCCTGGAGGCGCTGCGCGCCGCGGGTGCCGCCCGCGTCCTCGATCTCGGGTGCGGACAGGGCCAGTTGGTGCAGGCGCTGCTCAAGGACCCGAAGTTCACCGAGATCGTCGGCGTCGACGTGTCGGTGCGGGCGCTCACCATCGCCTCCCGGCGGCTGAAGCTGGACCGGATGGGGGAGCGGATGGCCTCCCGCGTCCAGCTCCTCCAGGGGTCGTTGGCGTACACCGACAAGCGGCTCAAGGGGTACGACGCCGCCGTGCTCAGCGAGGTGATCGAGCACCTCGACCTGCCGCGGCTGCCCGCCCTGGAGTACGCCGTGTTCGGCGCGGCCCGCCCGCGCACCGTCCTCGTCACGACCCCGAACGTCGAGTACAACGTCCGCTGGGAGTCGCTCCCGGCCGGACACGTCCGGCACGGCGACCACCGCTTCGAGTGGACGCGTGCGGAGTTCCGGTCCTGGGCGTCGGCGGTGGCCGAACGGCACGGCTACGACGTGGAGTTCATGCCGGTGGGACCGGACGACCCGGAGGTCGGACCGCCCACACAGATGGCCGCATTTGTCATCAGGACCGAGAAGGAGGCGAAGGCCGCATGACCGAGACCCAGCGCACGGGACGGACTCTCCCCGTCACCGACCTCTCCCTCGTCGTCCTCGTCGGCGCCTCCGGCTCCGGCAAGTCCACCTTCGCCCGGCGCCACTTCAAGCCGACCGAGGTGATCTCCTCGGACTTCTGCCGCGGCCTGGTCTCCGACGACGAGAACGACCAGGGCGCCACCAAGGACGCCTTCGACGTCCTGCACTACATCGCGGGCAAGCGCCTGTCCGCCGGCCGCCGCACGGTCGTCGACGCCACGAGCGTGCAGTCGGACTCCCGGCGCCAGCTGATCGACCTGGCCAAGCAGTACGACGTCCTGCCCATCGCCATCGTCCTCGACGTGCCCGAGGAGGTGTGCGCCGAGCGCAACGCGGGCCGCACCGACCGGGCCGACATGCCGATCAGGGTCATCAAGCGGCACATCCGCGAACTGCGGCGCTCGATACGGCACCTGGAGCGCGAGGGCTTCCGCAAGGTGCACGTCCTGCGCGGGGTGGCGGACATCGAGAACGCCACCGTCGTCACCGAGAAGCGCTTCAACGACCTGACCCACCTCACCGGCCCCTTCGACATCGTCGGCGACATCCACGGCTGCGCGTCGGAACTGGAGTCGCTGCTCGGCAAGTTGGGCTACGTCGACGGCGTCCACGCCGAGGGCCGTACCGCGGTCTTCGTCGGCGACCTCGTCGACCGCGGCCCGGACAGCCCCGGTGTGCTGCGCCGCGTGATGTCGATGGTCAAGTCGGGCAACGCGCTGTGCGTGCCGGGCAACCACGAGAACAAGTACGGCCGTCACCTCAAGGGCCGCAAGGTCCAGCACACCCACGGCCTCGCGGAGACCATCGAGCAGATGGAGAGCGTCCCGGACGAGTTCCGGGCCGAGGTACGGGAGTTCATCGACGGCCTCGTCAGCCACTACGTCCTGGACGGCGGCCGCCTGGTCGTCTGCCACGCCGGTCTGCCGGAGAAGTACCACGGCCGCACCTCCGGCCGGGTCCGCTCGCACGCGCTGTACGGCGACACCACCGGCGAGACCGACGAGTTCGGGCTGCCGGTGCGCTACCCGTGGGCGGAGGACTACCGCGGCCGGGCGGCCGTGGTCTACGGCCACACCCCGGTCCCGGAGGCGACCTGGCTCAACAACACCATCTGCCTGGACACCGGCGCCGTCTTCGGCGGCAAGCTCACCGCGCTGCGCTGGCCGGAGCGCGAGCTCGTCGACGTACCCGCGGAGCGGGTCTGGTACGAGCCGACCAAGCCGCTGAAGTCCGAGGCGCCCGGTGGGCACGACGGCCGGCCGCTCGACCTGGCCGACGTGCACGGCCGCAGGGCGGTCGAGACCCGGTATCAGGGCCGGGTGGCGGTCCGCGAGGAGAACGCGGCGGCGGCCCTGGAGGTCATGAGCCGCTTCGCGGTGGACCCGCGGCTGCTGCCGTACCTGCCGCCGACCATGGCACCGACGGCGACCTCGCGGGTCGAGGGCTACCTGGAGCACCCGGTGGAGGCGTTCGCACAGTACGCCGCGGACGGGGTCGAGCGGGTCGTGTGCGAGGAGAAGCACATGGGCTCGCGGGCGGTGGCCCTGGTCTGCCGGGACGCGGAAGCGGCCCGCAAGCGCTTCGGCGTGGACGGCCCGACGGGCTCGCTCTACACCCGCACCGGCCGCCCGTTCTTCGACGACGCGTCGGTGACGGAGGCGATCCTCGACCGGCTGCGGACGGCGATCGGCGAGGCAGGCCTGTGGTCCGAACTCGACACGGACTGGCTCCTGTTGGACGCCGAACTGATGCCGTGGTCGCTGAAGGCGTCGGGCCTGCTGCGGTCGCAGTACGCGGCCGTCGGCGCCGCGTCCGGCGCGGTGTTCCCGGGTGCGCTGGCCGCGCTCCAGGGCGCCGCGGACCGGGGCGTGGACGTGACGGACCTGCTGGCCCGCCAGCGCGAACGGGCCGACGCGGCCAGCGCGTTCACCGAGGCGTACCGGCGCTACTGCTGGACCACGGACGGCCTGGAGGGTGTCCGCCTGGCACCGTTCCAGATTCTCGCGGTCCAGGGCCGCAGCCTCGCCGCACTCCCGCACGACGAGCAACTGGCCCTGCTGGACCGCCTGGTGGAGCACGACGGCACGGGCCTGCTCCAGACCACCCGGCGCCTCTACGTCGACACCGGTGACCCGGAGTCGGTGCGGGCGGGCGTCGACTGGTGGCTGGAGATGACCGGCCGCGGCGGCGAGGGCATGGTCGTCAAGCCGCTCGGGGCGGTGGTCCGCAGCACGGAGGGCCGCCTGGTCCAGCCCGGTATCAAGTGCCGCGGCCGGGAGTACCTGCGGATCATCTACGGTCCCGAGTACACCCGCCCGGAGAACCTCGACCGCCTGCGCAAGAGGTTCCTGAACCACAAGCGCTCCCTCGCGATCCGCGAGTACGCCCTCGGCTTGGAGGCCCTGGACCGGCTGGCGGAGGGCGAGCCGCTGTGGCGGGTGCACGAGGCGGTGTTCGGGGTGCTGGCGCTGGAGTCGGAGCCGGTCGACCCACGGCTGTGAGTCGTGGGTCCTGAGGTGAGGGGTGACCACCGGTCACTCCTCACCCCACCAGCCGCAGCCGCTCCCGGCAGACCCCCACCTCCACGGTCTGCCCCCACGTCAGCTCCAGCGAGTCGCCCTCCATCCCGTCCCCGAAGGCGATCAGCCGCTCGGACTCGACGGTGAGGCGGAGGCGGGCGGGAGCGGGGAGTTCGCCGGCGGTCAGGGAGGTGCCGGTGGCCGGGGAGGGCCAGGCTTCGCGGACGAACCAGAGCAGGCGGGTCTCCGTCGGGGCCGGCAGCCGCAGGGCACCGCCCCGCTCCTGCCACACGGACCGGAGCCAGCCCGTGGCCCCGGTCCCCGTCCCCACCAGCACCCCGGAGGAGGCCTGGGCCTCGACGACACCCCCGTCGTCCTCCAGGCCCAGGCGGTATCGGGCGGTCTGGTGTCCGGCGGCGCCCACATAGATCTCGTTCAGTGCGACGAGCCGCTGGGTGTCGTCGGCGACGGCCTCGACCATCGTCAACTCGGCCACGCTCGCACCGGCCACCGCCAGCAACTCCGCCGTGTCCCGCGGGCGGTGCCGTACCAGGACACCGGGGTTGCGGCCGGGCTCGGTGTCGATGCCCAGCACCGGCTGACCGGACAGGTACTTGGCCACGTTCGCCACCAGCCCGTCCTGTCCCACCACGACCACGACATCCTCGGGAGCGAACAGGAAACGGTCCAGGTCGGCCCGTTCCACCCGGGCCTGACGCCAGGTCAGCGGAATCGCGGAGGTCACCTCGGCGAGCGCCCGGCGGGTGCGCTCACGGCGTTCGGCGACCTCCTCGATGTCCCGGCCCCGGGAGGAGAGGAAGAAGGCGGCCTGGCCGTGGGTGCCGTGGTGGGCCACCAGCTCCTCGTACTCCGTGGTGCGATGGACCAGGACCGCCCGCGGTGCGAGACTCACTCCGGCTCCCGTGCGCCCAGCTTGGCCAGCAGCCCCGTCAGCACGTCCGGGGAGATCGTCAGGCTGTCGATGTTGGGCAGGTTCTCCGCGAGCCGGGCCCCGGTGAGGGCGTGCAGGGTGGCGACCTCGACCTCCTCGTGCACCTTCAGCCAGGCGGCCTGCGCCTGCGCCTTCGCGTCGCCGACCGCGCGCACCCCTTCGGCCTCCGCGCGAGCGAGCCGTACCGAACGCGTCGCCTCCGCCTCGGCCCGTACCGCGTCCGCAGCCGCGTGTTCCTCCGCCTCCCGGCGGGCGTTCGTGCCCCGCTGGTCCACCAACTGCTCCTCGCGGCGGGCGAGTTCGATCTGGCTGGCCAGTTCGTTCTCGGCGATGGCCCGCTCGCGTTCCACGGCGACGGCCCGCCGTTCGTAGGTGGCCCGGTCGGCCTCCTGCTGGATCTGTTCGCGGGCCGGGGTGCGCAGGGCCCGTTCCACCTCCGGTTCGGGGCGCAGTGCCATCACGCGGACGGCGACCACCTCGATGCCGGTGGCCGGCAATCGTGGTTCGGCGCCCAGGCCCGCGGCGATCCGCTCGCGGACCGCCGACACGCCGTCCACCAGCGCGGAGGACAGGGAGGTCCGGGTCAGTACGTCGAGCGCGTGCTGCTGGGCCGTCTCCGTGAGCAGGGTGCCCAGTTGCTCCAGGGGCGCGCCCCGCCAGATTCCGGTGTCCGGGTCGATCGAGAAGTCCAGGCGTGCGGCGGCGAGGGCCGGGTCACCGATCCGGTAGGTCACGGTCGCCTGTACCGCCACGTCCTGGAAGTCGGACGTACGGGCGTGGAAGGTCATGGCCAACTCGCGGTCGTCCACCGGGACTTCGGAGAGCGCGGCCGTCAGTGCGCGGAACCAGAAGCTGAGGCCCGGGCCGTCGTGCAGCAGCTTGCCGCCGCTGTGGTGCCGGATGTGCGCCGTGGGCGCGCCGCGTAGATGGCGCCAGCCGAGGCGCCGGGTGATGTCGGCCATCGAACTCCCTCTTTTCGTCTGTTGGACGATAACGGGGAGCCGTGCTTGTCGTCAAGGGGACGAGAACAAGAAGCCGGGTGGACGGAGGGGTCAAGAGGCCCCCGGTTGGTCAGGATGGAGGCATGGGATTCCATGTCGACTCCGAGGCCGGGCGGCTCAGCCGCGTCATCCTGCACCGGCCGGATCTCGAGCTCAAAAGGCTCACGCCCAGCAACAAGGACGCACTGCTCTTCGACGACGTGCTGTGGGTGCGCCGGGCGCGCGCCGAGCACGACGGGTTCGCCGACGTACTGCGCGACCGCGGTGTCGCCGTGCACCTCTTCGGCGACCTGCTCTCCGAGGCCCTGGAGATCCCGGCGGCCCGGTCGCTCGTCCTCGACCGGGTCTTCGACGAGAAGGAGTACGGTCCGCTGGCCACCGATCATCTCCGGGCCTCCTTCGAGGCGCTGCCCGCCGGAGAGCTGGCGGAGGCGCTCGTAGGAGGCATGACCAAAAGGGAATTCCTGGACGCGCACCCGGAGCCGACCTCCGTGCGCTTCCATGTCATGGACCTCGACGACTTCCTCCTCGCCCCCCTGCCCAACCACCTCTTCACCCGCGACACCTCGGCCTGGATATACGACGGGGTCTCCGTCAACGCCATGCGCTGGCCGGCCCGCCAGCGCGAGACGGTCCACTTCGAGGCGATCTACCGCCACCATCCGCTCTTCCGCGACGAGACGTTTCACCTCTGGTCCGAGGGGCAGGCCGACTACCCGTCCACCATCGAGGGCGGCGACGTCCTCGTCATCGGCAACGGCGCCGTCCTCATCGGTATGAGCGAGCGGACCACACCGCAAGCCGTCGAGATGCTCGCGCACAAGCTCTTCGCCGAGGGCTCCGCGCAGTCGATCGTGGCCCTCGACATGCCGAAACGCCGGGCCTTCATGCATCTGGACACCGTGATGACGATGGTCGACGGCGACACCTTCACCCAGTACGCCGGGCTCGGCATGCTGCGCTCGTACACCATCGAACCGGGCGTCGACGACAAGGAGCTCAAGGTCACCGACCATCCGCCGGAGCACATGCACCGTGCGATCGCCGCCGCGCTCGGGCTGAGCGAGATCCGGGTCCTGACCGCCACCCAGGACGTGCACGCGGCCGAGCGTGAGCAGTGGGACGACGGCTGCAACGTCCTCGCCGTCGAGCCGGGTGTCGTCGTCGCCTACGAGCGCAACGCCACCACCAACACTCATCTGCGCAAGCAGGGCATCGAGGTCATCGAGATCCCGGGCAGCGAGCTCGGGCGGGGGAGGGGCGGGCCGCGCTGCATGAGCTGTCCGGTGGAAAGGGAGGCTGTATAGAAATGCTGAATATCGTATAGACTTCCAAAGTCCTGTTCTCGTCCCTCTGGAGCGCCCCCATGGCGACAGTCCCGACCGCCCTCGCCGGCCGCCACTTCCTCAAGGAGCTCGACTTCACCGAGCAGGAGTTCCTCGGGCTGGTCGAGCTGGCAGCCGAGCTGAAGGCCGCGAAGAAGGCCGGGACCGAGACGCGGTACCTGAGCGGGAAGAACATCGCCCTCATCTTCGAGAAGACCTCGACGCGTACGCGCTGCGCGTTCGAGGTCGCAGCGGCGGACCAGGGCGCCTCGACGACCTACCTGGACCCGTCCGGCTCGCAGATCGGGCACAAGGAGTCCGTGCGCGACACCGCGCGCGTGCTCGGCCGGATGTACGACGGGATCGAGTACCGCGGGGACAGCCAGCCGAAGGTGGAGGAGCTGGCCGCGTACGCCGGGGTACCGGTGTACAACGGGCTCACCGACGACTGGCACCCCACGCAGATGCTGGCCGACGTGCTGACGATGACCGAGCACACCGCGAAGCCGGTCCGGGAGATCGCGTTCGCCTACCTCGGTGACGCGCGGTTCAACATGGGCAACTCGTACCTGGTCACCGGTGCGCTGCTGGGGATGGACGTCCGGATCGTCGCGCCGAAGAGCTACTGGCCCGCGCAGGACGTCGTCGAGCGGGCGCGGGCGCTCGCCGTGGACAGCGGGGCGCGGATCACCCTCACGGAATCGCTGGAGGAGGGCGTGCGGGGGACTGACTTCGTCGCCACCGACGTGTGGGTCTCGATGGGGGAGCCGAAGGACGTGTGGGACGAGCGGATCGCCGCGCTCTCGCCGTACGCGGTGACCATGGACGTGCTGCGTGCCACGGGGAACGCGGACGTCAAGTTCCTGCACTGCCTGCCCGCCTTCCACGACCTCGGTACGAAGGTGGGGCAGGAGATCTTCGAGACCCACGGGCTGGAGTCCCTGGAGGTCACGGACGAGGTGTTCGAGTCGCCGCACTCGGTCGTGTTCGACGAGGCGGAGAACCGGCTGCACACGATCAAGGCGGTGCTGGTCGCGACGCTGGCCTGAGCGTCACGCCGGGCGCCACTGAGGCGGCACCACCGGCAGGCGGAACCACACCGCCTTGCCCGTCTCGGTCGGGCGGTGACCGCAGGACGAGCTCAGTGCCCTGATCAGCAGCAGTCCCCGGCCGTGCTCCTGCCAGGGGTCCGGGTCCTTGGTGTCCGGCTGGGTGAGATGACCCGGGGGTGCCGGGTCCGGGTCGTGCACCTCCACCTGGCAGCCGGTCGGCAGCAGCTCCACGACCAGCTCTATCGGGGTGTCGCCGGCCGTGTGCTCCACGGCGTTCGCCACCAGCTCGGCCGTCAGCAGCTCCGCGGTGTCGCAGTCCGCCCCGTGCTCCAGTTCGGCCAGCGCGGTGCGGACCAGAGCGCGCGCCACGGGCACGGCCGCGGCGGAATGCGGCAGCGCGATGCGCCAGGAGGCGGAGGCCGGAGGGCGATCTTGCAAGGCGGGTCCGTTCATGAGCAGGCTTTCCTGCTTTCAACCTGATGAATGGTACGGCGCCGTCGGCAGAGGCGACCGGCGGGCACCGTACGGGACCTTCGGCCCCGTTGGCAGGCGGCTTACCCGTAGCAACGGCTTGCCTCTCACCGCTGATCCCGCCGTTGCCCCTCTGTCGACGAGCCGTGACGGATGTGACGGACCCAGGTCACATCCGGACACCTGTATCGCGTACTCGTGACGACGGTCAAAGATGGGTGATAGCTTCGAAGGGCAGAGCGCACCTCGAACCTCGCACCCAGCCCGAGCACGAGGAGGCCGCACGGACATGAGCCCCTTCACCGGCTCCGCCGCCCGCACCCCCGACTGGCAGCACCTGCGCGTCGACCTCGCCGACGGTGTCGCCACGGTCACCCTCGCCCGCCCCGACAAACTCAACGCGCTCACCTTCGGTGCCTACGCCGACCTGCGCGACCTGCTCGCCGAACTGTCCCGCGAGCGTTCCGTGCGGGCCCTGGTCCTGGCCGGCGAGGGACGCGGTTTCTGCTCCGGCGGTGACGTCGACGAGATCATCGGCGCGACCCTCGCCATGGACACCGCCCAGCTCCTCGACTTCAACCGGATGACGGGCCAGGTGGTGAGGGCCGTACGGGAGTGCCCGTTCCCGGTGATCGCGGCCGTGCACGGGGTGGCGGCGGGCGCGGGAGCCGTACTGGCCCTGGCCGCCGACTTCCGGGTGGCCGACCCGTCGGCCCGGTTCGCGTTCCTGTTCACCAGGGTCGGCCTGTCCGGCGGCGACATGGGCGCGGCCTATCTGCTGCCGCGCGTGGTCGGCCTGGGCCACGCCACCCGCCTCCTCATGCTCGGCGAACCGGTCCGCGCAGCCGAGGCCGAGCGCATCGGCCTGATCAGCCAACTGACCGAGGAGGGCGGCGCCGACGAGGCCGCCCGAGCGCTGGCCCACCGCCTGGCAGGTGGCCCGGCCCTGGCGTACGCCCAGACGAAGGCCCTGCTGACGGCCGAGCTGGACATGCCGCTGGCGGCCGCGGTGGAACTGGACGCCTCCACCCAGGCACTGCTGATGAACGGCGAGGACTACCGGGAGTTCCACGCGGCGTTCACGGAGAAGAGGCCGCCGAAATGGAGCGGACGGTGAACCCCCTCCGCGTGGCGGTCATCGGCGGTGGTCCCGGCGGACTCTATGCGGCCGCCCTGCTGAAACGTCTCGACCCGGCTCGCGACATCACCGTCTGGGAACGCAACGCCCCCGACGACACCTTCGGCTTCGGCGTGGTCCTCTCCGACGAGACCCTCGGCGGCATCGAGCACGCGGACCCGGTGGTCCACGAGGCGATGCAGTCCGACGTCGTCCGCTGGGACGACATCGACATCGTGCACCGGGGCGTACGCCACACCTCCGGAGGTCACGGCTTCGCCGCACTCGGCCGCAGACGACTCCTCGACATCCTGCACCACCGCTGCCGCGCCCTCGGCGTGGACCTCCGCTTCCGTACGGTGGCCCCGGCCGGCCTCGAGGAGACGCACGACCTCGTCATCGCCGCCGACGGAGTCAACAGCACCACACGCGGGGCCCACGCACATGTGTTCCGCCCCCATGTGACCCCGCACCACTGCCGCTACATCTGGCTCGCCGCCGACTTCCCCTTCGATGCCTTCCGGTTCGAGATCGCCGAGACCGAACACGGCGTGATGCAACTCCACGGCTACCCGTACGCCCGCCCGTCGCCCGACCACCACCCCTCAACGAGGCCCTCCGGGCCGCAGAACCAATTCGGCGCCTCCACCGTGATCATCGAGATGCGCGAGGAGGTCTGGAGGGCCGCCGGATTCGACGAGGTCCCCCCGCGGGAATCGACGGAGAGCTGCGCCAAGATCTTCGCGGAGGCACTGCGCGGCCGCCCCCTGCGCTCCAACAACTCCACCTGGACCACCTTCCGCACGGTGGTCAACGAACACTGGTCGCACGGCAACACCGTGCTGCTCGGCGACGCGGCCCACACCGCCCACTTCTCCATCGGCTCCGGCACCAAGCTCGCCGTGGAGGACGCCCTCGCCCTGGCCGCCTGCCTTGACGAACAGCCATCCCTGGAAGGGGCGTTGGCGGCCTACGAGGCAGAGCGCAAACCCGTCGTCGCCGCCACGCAACGCGCCGCCCGCGCCAGCCTGGAGTGGTTCGAGAACCTCGGCCTGTACCTCGACCAGCCGCCCCGCCAGTTCGCCTTCAACCTGCTCACCCGCAGCCGCCGGGTCACCCACGACAACCTGCGCCTGCGCGACGCCCCCTTCACCGGCGCCGTGGAGCGCGAGTTCGGCTGCCCGCCGGACACGCCCCCGATGTTCACCCCGTTCCGGCTGCGCGGTCTGACCCTGCGCAACCGGGTCGTGGTGTCGCCGATGGACATGTACTCCGCCACCGACGGCGTCCCCGGCGACTTCCACCTGGTCCACCTGGGCGCCCGGGCTCTCGGCGGCGCCGGGCTGGTGATGACCGAGATGGTGTGCGTCTCGCCCGAGGGGCGCATCACTCCCGGCTGCACCGGCCTCTACAGCGGCAGGCAGACCGAGGCCTGGAAGCGGATCACGAACTTCGTGCACGCGCAGTCGCCGGGCACCGCGATCGGCGTACAGCTCGGTCACAGTGGCCGCAAGGGCTCGACCAAGCTGATGTGGGAGGGCATCGACGAGCCGCTGCCGGAGGGCAACTGGCCGGTCGTGGCGCCGTCCCCGATTCCGTACCGGCCCTTCAACCAGACTCCGCGCGAGCTCGGCCGCGCCCAACTGACCGACATCCGCGAGCAGTTCACCGGCGCCGCCTGGCGTGCCGCCCGAGCCGGCTTCGACCTCCTCGAACTGCACTGCGCCCATGGCTACCTGCTCTCCGGTTTCCTCTCCCCGCTGACCAACCGGCGCACCGACGCCTACGGCGGCTCGCTCGCGGGGCGCCTGCGCTTCCCGCTCGAAGTCTTCGACGCCGTCAGGGGAGTGTGGCCGCAGGAACGGCCCATGACCGTCCGCATCTCCGCCACCGACTGGGCCGAGGGCGGCAACACGGCCGAGGACGCCGTCGAGATCGCCCGCGCCTTCGCCGCGCACGGCGCCGATGCGATCGACGTCTCGACCGGACAGGTCGTGGCCGAGGAACACCCCGAGTACGGGCGCTCGTACCAGACGCCCTACGCCGACCGGATCCGCCACGAGACCGGCGTCCCGGTGATCGCCGTCGGTGCCATCTCCTCCTGGGACGACGTCAACTCCCTGATCCTGGCCGGGCGTACGGATCTGTGCGCGCTGGCCCGACCGCATCTCTACGACCCGCACTGGACCCTGCACGCGGCCGCCGAGCAGGGGTACGACGGTCCCGGCGTCGTCTGGCCTGACCCGTACCGCGCGGGCAGCCGCCGACCGCAGACCGGACGCACGGACGCTCCCAAGCCCCGTCT
This sequence comes from Streptomyces sp. NPDC005402, assembly GCF_040606575.1. Lineage (NCBI taxonomy): Bacteria > Bacillati > Actinomycetota > Actinomycetes > Kitasatosporales > Streptomycetaceae > Streptomyces > Streptomyces sp. NPDC005402. The sequence goes on along the minus strand of NZ_JBEXFB010000002.1, from coordinate 460,195 downwards.
CACGCTGGGGACTTGAGGGTCCGGACGAAGCTCCGGGGGGCCGGCATCACAGGCCCGCGAACGCCGCCCCCGCGTCCCGCAGCCGCTCGTGCAGGCCTCGGAACACCGCCGCCGCCCGCTCGCCCGGCCAGTCCTTTGGAAGCAGCGGGGCGGGCAGGCCGGGGTCCGCGTAGGGGAGATGGCGCCAGGAGTCGAGGGCGAGGAGGTAGTCCCGGTAGGCCTCCGCGGGCGGGGTGTCGGACCGGTCCTCCCAGTCGCGCAGCACGCGCGCGTGGCGGTCGAGGAACGCCTCGTGCTCCTTGGCGATCGCGGCCAGGTCCCACCAGCGGGCCACCGCCTCCACGGTCGCCGCGAAACCGAGATGCTCGCCGCGGAAGAAGTCCACGTACGGGTCGAGCCGCAGCCGCTGGAGGGTGTGCCGGGCCTCCTCGTACAGCCGCGCGGGGGCGATCCACACCCCGGGGGCCGCGGTGCCGAAGCCGAGTCCGGCCAGTCGTGAGCGCAGCACGTGCCGCTTCTGCCGCTCCGACTCGGGTACCGAGAACACGGCGAGCACCCAGCCCTCGTCCTCGGGCGGAGTCACCGCGTAGATGCGCCGGTCGCCGTCGTCGAGCAGCTGGCGGGCGTCCGGAGACAGTTCGTACCCGGCGGCGCCCCGTGCCGTGCGGGCGGGCAGCAGCAGGCCGCGCCGCTTGAGGCGGGACACCGACGAGCGTACGGAGGGGGCGTCCACGCCGACCGCGGCCAGCAGCCGGATCAGCTCGGCGACGGGCACGGGGCCCGGCATGAAGCGGCCGTAGGCTCCGTAGAGCGTGACGATGAGAGACCGTGGTGCATGCTGGTCGGACACGTTGATCATCTTAGGTCGTGTGGATCACTGCTGGTCACATCGGTACGCAGTCTGAACCGCTGGAGTTTGCCGGTCGCCGTGCGCGGCAGCGCGTCCAGGAAGACGATCTCACGCGGGCATTTGTAGGGCGCCAGTTCGGCCTTGACGAAGGTGCGCAGCGCGTCGGCGTCGCGCTCGGCGCCCTCCCTGAGGACGGCGAAGGCGACGACGATCTGACCGCGCGCCTCGTCGGCCCGGCCCACGACCGCCGCCTCGACCACGTCAGGGTGGCGCAGCAGGGCGTCCTCGACCTCCGGTCCTGCGATGTTGTACCCGGCGGAGATGATCATGTCGTCCGCGCGGGCCACATAGCGGAAGTACCCATCGTTTTCCCGGATGTATGTGTCGCCGGTGATGTTCCAGCCGTCCCGCACGTACTCGCGCTGCCGTGGATCGGCGAGGTAGCGGCAGCCGACGGGTCCGCGTACGGCGAGCAACCCGGGCTCACCGTCGGGCATTTCACGACCCGTCCCGTCGACCACGCGCGCGTGCCATCCGGGTACGGGCACCCCGGTCGTCCCGGGCCGGATGTGCTCGTCGGCCGCGGAGATGAAGATGTGCAGCAGTTCGGTGGCGCCGATGCCGTTGACGATCCGCAGCCCGGTCCGCTCCTGCCAGGCCCGCCAGGTGGCCGCGGGCAGGTTCTCACCGGCGGAGACACAGCGCCGCAGGGACGCGATGTCGTACGCGTCGAGTTCGTCGAGCATGGCGCGGTAGGCGGTGGGGGCGGTGAACAGGACGGAGACGCGGTGCTCGGCGATCGCCGGCAGCAGCTGCCGGGGATGGGCCTGTTCGAGGAGGAGGGAGCTGGCGCCCGCGCGCATCGGGAAGATCACCAGGCCGCCGAGCCCGAAGGTGAAACTGAGCGGGGGGCTGCCCGTGAAGACATCGTCCACATGGGGGCGCAGCACATGCTTGGAGAAGGTGTCGGCTATCGCGAGCACATCCCGGTGGAAGTGCATACAGCCCTTGGGGCGGCCGGTGGTCCCGGAGGTGAAGGCGATCAGCGCCACGTCGTCATCGGCGGTCTCCACGGCCGGGTACGGCGTCCCGGGCGCCTCGCGGTTCAGCAGGTCGTCGGGGGTGTCGCCGCCGTACGTCGTGATCCGGAGGCCCGGTATCTCGGCCTTGGCGAGATCGTCCACGGCGCGTATGTCGCACAGGGCGTGCTCTATGCGCGCTATCTCGCACATCGTGGCCAGCTCGTGCGGGCGCTGTTGGGCCAGCACCGTCACGGCGACCGCCCCCGCCTTCAGCACCGCCAGCCAGCAGGCCGCGAGCCAGGGGGTGGTCGGGCCGCGCAGCAGCACCCGGTTGCCGGGAACGACTCCGAGGTCACCGGTGAGGAGGTGAGCGAGCCGGTCGACACGGGCGCGGAGTGTGCCGTAGGTCCATGTGTCCCCGGCCGGGGTGTGGAAGACCGGGCGGTCGTCGGGCGGGCCCGTCAGCAGTGCGGCGGCGCAGTTCAGCCGATCGGGGTACCGCAGCTCCGGAAGGTCGAAGCGGAGCTGCGGCCACTGGTCCGGGGGTGGGAGGTGGTCGCGCGCGAAGGTGTCGACGTGGGCCGAGGCGTTCATGGCGGGTCGCCCCCTTGCCTTCTGGGCCGCGTGGGCCGCCTTGTGGGCGTCGATGGTGGGCTCGCACAAGGAGCGTATCGTGTTGGTGACGACAGTCAACGGCACGCGATACTGTCGGAGGGCCCTGTCGACGAGAGGGGACCGGCAATGCCCGCATTCTCGCTCGAACCGTCACAGACCGCCCGATGTACGGAGCTGCGCACCCTCGCCGCGGAACGGCTGCGCCCGCTCGCGGAGAAGGGCGAGCCGGGCCAGGTGAACCGCCCGCTGGTCGCCGAACTCGGCGCACTGGGCCTGCTGGAGCGGCTGTTCACCTCAGGCGCCCTCGACCTCTGCCTGATGCGGGAGTCCCTGGCGTACGCCTGCACGGAGGCCGAGACGGCCCTCGCCCTCCAGGGCCTCGGCGCCCACCCCGTCCACGCCCACGGCACCCCGGCCCAGCGGGAGCGCTGGCTGCCGGCGGTCGGCGAGGGCACCGCGGTGGCCGCGTTCGCGCTGAGCGAGCCGGGGGCGGGCTCGGACGCGGCGGCCCTAGCCCTGTCCGCCGAGCCCGACGGCCCCTCCCGCTGGCGGCTCACCGGGGAGAAGTGCTGGATCTCCAACGCCCCCGAGGCCGACTTCTACACCGTCTTCGCCCGGACCACCCCCGCCGCCGGAGCCCGCGGAGTGACCGCCTTCCTCGTGCCCGCCGACCGCCCCGGCCTCACCGGCACCGCCCTCGACATGCTCTCCCCGCACCCCATCGGCGCCCTCGCCCTCGACGCCGTGCCGGTGAGCGCCGACGACGTCCTCGGCGAGGTCGACCGCGGCTTCCGGGTCGCCATGGCAACCCTGAACCTCTTCCGGCCCAGCGTGGGCGCCTTCGCGGTCGGCATGGCCCAGGCCGCACTGGACGCGACCCTCGCGCACACCTCGCAACGGGACGCTTTCGGGGGCAAGTTGAGGGACCTGCAGAGCGTGGCCCACACGGTCGCCGAGATGGCCCTGCGTACGGACGCGGCCCGCCTCATGGTGTACGCGGCGGCGACGGCGTACGACGAAGACGCCCCGGACGTGCCCAAGCGCGCGGCGATGGCGAAGCTGCTCGCCACCGAGACCGCGCAGTACGTCGTCGACACCGCGGTCCAACTCCACGGCGCACGCGCCCTGCAACGCGGTCATCTGCTGGAACACCTGTACCGGGAGGTGCGCGCCCCGCGCATCTACGAAGGGGCGAGCGAGGTCCAACGGGGCATCATCGCCAAGGAGTTGTACGCCGACCTGGAGGTGTCGTGAGCGCCGAGCGCATCAACCCGCCCGAACTGTCCCCGCCCACCGGGTTCTCGCACGCGGTCGTCGCCACCGGCTCACGGGTCGTCTTCCTGGCGGGGCAGACGGCCCTGGACACCGACGGCAAGGTGGTGGGCGACTCCCTGCCGGAGCAGTTCGAGAAGGCGCTCACCAATCTCCTCACCGCCCTCGAGGCCGCCGGCGGCACCCCGTCCGACCTCGCCCGCGTCACCGTCTACGCCACCGACATCACCGCCTACCGCACCCATGCGCGCGAACTCGGCCGGATCTGGCGGGAGTTGGCGGGCCGCGACTATCCCGCGATGGCCGTCGTCGAGGTCGTACGGCTGTGGGACGACCAGGCCGCGGTGGAACTCGACGGCTTCGCGGTGCTGCCCTAGCATCGCCGGTCTGCGCGGGATCGGGTGCAGCGCGGGGATCGTGGCGTACGAGGACAGGGGCGGCGCGGTCGTGGCGCCCCCCACCGGTGACGGCCCGGCCACGCCGCCGTACGGGGACCACCAGCGGGCGCGGACGGAAGCGGCTCGGCGTTTCCGAGCGGTCTGCGGGGCCGGCGAGGTGTCGGGCGGGGGTGCTGTTCCTCGTTTGCGAGCCCTAAGGGTTTGCGAACCCTGGGGCTGAAGCCGCCGCGCCGGGTGTCGGCGGGGGTCGGTTCGCTCAGCGGGCGGCCGGTGCCGGGTGAGAACGTCGGCGGCGGGCCAGGGCGCCCCTGTGGACCGATGCGGCCCTTCGGTGAGGGTGAGGGCGTTCGTCAGGCTCGCGCTCGTCGCGGGGGCGGCCGAGGATCCGAAGACGTCCCGCGTCCACGGTCGCCGCCCGGTCGGACCCCTCCCGCGGGGGCATCAGGCGGCGACGGCCAGCTGTCCGGTCGGCACCCGGTGCGGCGCGACGACGCGGCCGTCGGGCAGCAGCTCGCCGGTGTCGTCGAAGACGATCGCGCCGTCGCACAGCAGGTTCCAGCCCTGTTCGGGGTGGGCGGCCACGATGTGCGGGGTGGTGGTGTCGGACGAAGCGCACGAAGACCGGTGAGAACACATGGCGCACCTCCATATTCGTCGGACCGTCCCTATGGGGGCCGCATCCGTATGGGTAGACCATGCTCCTGTCGCGAACTCATCGGAACGGCCCGACGTGAAGCGTGACAACACGCGGACAACTCTCGGACGGTTCCACGACGCTCGGTGCGGACTCGCCACCGAAGGAGTGACGATCACGGCTGTCCGGCCGTCTTCCCGGTAGCAGTGGAGGTCACCGCTCCACTCATCCGGGAGGTACCCCCCATGCCTGTTCGCCCCGCTCTCGCCGCCGCTGCCGGCGCCGTGCTGTTCCTGATGGCCGCCGCGGCGCCGCCCGCCGCCGCCGCGCCGCCCGCCGCCGCCCCGAACGAGACCATCACCGTCGACCCCGTCGGCCGTATCGCCGAGGACGGCACCGTGACCCTGTCCGGCACCTACCGCTGCACCGGCGGTTCGGGCCCGGTGTTCGTGAGCTCCTCCGTGAGCGGGCGCTCGCCGTCGGTCCAGCACGGCTTCGGCGGGACCCGCGCGGTGTGTGACGGCGTGGAGCACAGCTGGGAAAACACGGGCAAGCCCACCTTGGAGACCCTTGAGCCGGGTGCGGCCCACGTCGAGGCCACCCTCATGGAACTCAGCCTCCAGGGCGGCCTGCCGTGGCCCCGCTTCCACGCGGCCGAGCAGCGGGACATCACGCTGACGAAGGGCTGACCGAGGCGCACGTGCCCGCCGGTGGGCTCGCTCACCGCCGGGCGGTCAGCGCACGAGGGAGATCTCCGGAGGCCACAGCACGCCGTCGGCCAACAGCAGTGCGGGGCCCAGGTGTTGAGGGCACACGACCAGCGGTGGCCGGGCGTGGCAGGCGATCTCGAAGCGGGCGCGGGCCCCGCACTCCTCCCCGTCCCGGGGACCGGAGTGCCGACTCGCGCACCGCAGTGCGGGTGTGGGGTCCGCGGGGGTCACCGGCCGCCCGCCTTCGCTTCGGAGGTGTGTTCGAGGGTGGCCAGAGTCATGGTCTCCTCCTCCTGGGATCCGGCGGTCCTTCGGTCCTTCGGTCCTTCCGTCCGGCGGTCGGGGCGAGGGGCCGGACGGGTGCACCCCGCATGCGTTCACGCTAGGAACGGGCGGGCCGGGCAGCCCGTCCGGACCGCCGTTCGGGTGAAGCCCGGGAGTTCCCGCGGCCGTGGCGAAGCGTGATCACTCGTGATCGTCGGCTCGGTTCCGGGCCCGGCCCCTCCCTCAGACGGGATACGCGTGCGTCTGCGCCGCCTTCACCGCCGCCCAGACCTCCGCGCCCGGATGCAGGTCCAGTTCGGCCGCGGCCACCGTCGTGAGGTCCGCCGCGAGGGGGAGCTCGCCCGTGAGGTCGGCGCGGATCTGGTCGCCGTGGGTCTCCAGGCCGGCCACCTCGCACCGCCAGTGGTTGCGGGCGCTGGAGCCGGCGGGGGGTTCGCGGTAGAGGGTCACGGCGCTCGGCGGGAAGGCCACGAACACCGGTCCCGTGAGGTATTCCGTGGTCGTGAGCGCGGGCCCGGCTTCGAGGCGGACCGTGTGGCCGTCGGCTTCGCCCCGGTACAGGTTCAGGCCGACGAGCTGGGCGATGTAGTCGGTGCGGGGGTGCCGGGCGATGTGAGAGGGAGCGCCTTCCTGGACGACCTCGCCGTGTTCGACGACCACGAGGCGGTCGGCGAGGACCATCGCGTCCAGCGGGTCGTGCGTGACGAGTACGGCGACGGCTTCGAACTCGGCCAAGTGGCGCCGGAGTTGGGCGCGGACCTCCAGACGGGTGCGGGCGTCGAGGGCGGCCAGCGGCTCGTCCAGGAGCAGCAGCCGGGGGCGAGTGGCCAACGCGCGGGCCAGGGCGACGCGTTGGGCCTGGCCGCCGGACAACTTGCGGGGCTTGGCGCCCGCGTGGGCCGCGAGACCCATCCGGTCCAGCCACTCGGCGGCCTGCGCGCGGGCCTCCGCCCTGGACGCGCCCTGGCAGCGCGGGCCGAAGGCGACGTTGTCGAGGGCGGTGAGGTGCGGGAAGAGCAGATAGTCCTGGAAGACGACGCCGACGGGGCGGGACTCCGGCGACGTACGTTCCAACTCGTCGCCGTCCAACCGTAGATGGCCGTCCGTGAGCGGGGTGAGACCGGCGAGGGCGCGCAGGGCAGTGGTCTTTCCGGCACCGTTCGGGCCCAGCAGGGCGACGACCTCGCCGGGGGCGACGGACAGGGACACGTCGAGGCGGAAGGCGCCGCGGTCCACCACCAGGCGGGCGTCGAGGCCGTCCAGGGTGGCGTCGGGGGCGGTGGCTGGGGTCTGCTTGGTCATGGCGCGGTCACTCGTCCCGTTCGTGCGATGCCGCCGGTCCGGACCGTCCGACCGTCACCGGTGCCGCCCGCATGACTGCCTCCGGCGCGGTTCACGGGGCGGACGCCGGGCGCGGTGGTCGGGCGAGTGCCGGGTTCCGTCGTAGGGGTGTCAGCGGTCGGGGCCATGTCGCTGTCACCCGGGGTAGGGCGTCGGGTGGTCAGGGCCGGCGTCGGTCGCGGCGATCGGGCGAGTGCCGTTTCCGTCGTAGGGGCTTCGGCAGTCCGAGCGGTCCTGCCGGCCCCGGGATCGTGTGTCGCGTGGTCGCCGTCGACGCCGGTCGCGGTGGCCGGACCGGCTCCGGGTCCCGCTCCGGTCAGAGTCGTTCGGTCGTCAGCGGCCGCGGCCGTCTCGGTGTCGCCGGCGTCGCACGTCGTGTGGTCAGCGCTGCGGGGCGTTCCACCATCGCCTGTCCCGGCGTCGGCCGATGCGCTGCGGGCTGTCCTGCCGTCCCCCGTCCTGCCACTGCCCGTTCGACCACCGCCCGTCCCGCCGTTGGCCGATCCGCTGCGGGCTGTCCTGCCGTCTGCTGTCCTGCCCCCGCCCGTTCGACCACCGTCCGTCCCGGCGTCGGCCGATGCGCTGCGGGCCGTCCTGCCGTCGGCCGTTCCGCCCCCGTCCGTCCCGTCCCCGGCCGTCCCGCTCCCGCCCACCGCAGTCATCCCGTCGCCATCCAACGGTCGCGCAGGCCCGCCAGTACCGCCACGGACACGGCCAGCAGGACCAGGCTGAGGGCGATGGCCGCCTCCGGGTCGCTCTGGAGGGCGAGGTAGACGGCCAGCGGCATGGTCTGGGTACGGCCCGGAAAGTTGCCCGCGAAGGTGATCGTCGCGCCGAACTCGCCCAGTGCCCGCGCCCAGGCCAGTACGGCCCCCGCCGCCACCCCCGGTGCGATGAGCGGCAGCGTGACCCGCCGGAACGCGGTGAAACGCGAGGCGCCCAGGGTCGTCGCCGCCTCCTCGTAGCGCGGGTCGGCGGCCCGCAGGGTGCCCTCCACGCTGATGACGAGGAAGGGCATCGCGACGAACGCCTCGGCGACCACGACCCCGGCGGTGGTGAAGGGGAGCGTGATCCCGAACCAGGCGTCCAGCCACTGCCCGACCACCCCGTTGCGGCCCAGTGCCATGAGCAGCGCGACACCGCCGACGACCGGAGGGAGGACCAGTGGCAGGGTGACCAGGGCGCGGACCAGGCCCCGGCCGGGGAACTCGACGCGGGCCAGCAGCCAGGCCAGCGGGACCCCGAGCACCAGGCTCACCGCGGTCGCGGCCGTGGCGCAGACCAGGGACAGCTGGAGCGCCTGCCACACCGCGGCGCCGGTCAGCTGCTCGGGCATGCCGCGCCAGGGCGCCCGTACGAGCAGGGCGATCAGCGGCACGGTAAGGAACGCCAGGCCGATCAGCGCGGGCACGAGCAGCGGCAACGGCACACCGCGGCCGCCGCCGGTCGCTCGGACACGCCGGCGCCGCGGCCCGCCCCGGAGGGTCTCGGACGCGGCAGTGGCCTTGTCGGTCGGGCTCACGGCTTGAGGAACCCGGCCCCGGTCAGGACCTTCTGGCCCTCGGCGGACCGCACGAGTGCGATGAACGCCTTCGCGGCGTCCGTGTGCCGCGCGCCCTTGAGCAGGGTGATCGGGTAGTCGTTGACGGCGTCGGCGGACTCGGGGAACTCCACGCCCTCCACCTTGTCACCCGCCGCGTGCACATCGGTCTTGTAGACGACGGCCGCGTCGGCCTCCTTCAGCTCGACCTTCGTCAGCGCGGCCTTGACGTCCTGCTCGTAGGAGACCGGTGTGAGCTTCAGCTTGCTCGCGTCGAGGGCCTTCCGCGCGGCGGCACCGCACGGCACCTCCTCGGCGCACAGCACGACCTTCAGGTCCTTGTCCGTGAGGTCCTTCAGCGACCCGACCCCGTCCGGGTTGCCGGGCAGGGTGGCGATCTCCAGCTGGTTGCGCACGAAGGTGACGGGCGTGCCGGAGGCGTCCCCCGCGTCCGTGACGATCTTCATCGTCTTGGGGCTGGCCGAGGCGAACACGTCCGCCGGGGCGCCGCCGGTGATGCTCGCGGCCAGCGAGTCGCTGCCGCCGAAGCTGAAGGTGACCTTCGTGCCGGGGTGTGCCCGCTCGAACCGCTTGCCCAGTGCTGTGAAGCTCTCCTGGAGGGAGGCGGCGGCGAACACGGTCACTGTGCCGGAGAGCTCGCCCGAGGCGGACGCCGACCCCGAGGACGGGGAGTCCGAGCCCGACGACGAGCAGGCGCTCAGGACCAGCAGCGCTGCGGCACCCGCACCTGCACCGGCCGTCCGCAATGCGCGGCGATGCCGGCGCGCGGTAGGGGTCATCACAGGTCCGCTCCCTCTGGTCCACATGGTCCCGGCTCAGGCCTCGGCAGGGCCACGTACGTCGATACATCGATCATACTGACGCAGATGCCAGGCAAAAGTCCCCTGTCTCATCGCATGAGCCGGAACTCCGATCCAGCAGGGTGGCATGTGCGTTCGTACGGAGTGCGGGCCGTGGGCCGGATCGGCACAGGAGAATTCCGTTGCCGCAGTCGATCCAGGTGAATACGTTCGGGCCCATGGCGGACGACGAACCCACACGCGCGGCAAGGTTGCTGGACGCCCAGGCGAAGGCCGCGCGGCTCTTCGCGGAGATCGAGGCGCGCGGACTCGTCGCGCCGGGCCAGGGTGAACGGGCGGTCAGTGACCGGGTCCGGGACCTGGCGAACGAACTGTTCGGCACCACCCGGCACTGGCACAAGCGGATCGTGCGCTCCGGACCGAACACGCTCAAGCCGTACCGGGAGAACCCGCCGGACCGGATGATCGGCGCTGACGACATCGTCTTCGCCGACTTCGGCCCGATCTTCGAGGAGTACGAGGCCGACTTCGGGCGGACCTTCGTCCTCGGCGACGACCCGGTCAAGCACCGCCTCCGCGACGACCTGCCGAAGATCTTCGCGGCGGGCCGGAGTGCCTTCGAGGCCGACCCGGACGTCACCGGTGCGCGACTGTACGCCGAGGTCGAACGCCTGGCCGCCAACTCAGGCTGGACGCTGGGTGGTTGGCACGCCGGACATCTCGTCGGTGAGTTTCCGCACGAGTCGATCGAGGGTGCCGACGTGGAGTCGTACATCACCCCCGCCAACGACACCCCGCTGCGCCGCACCGACAAGGCCGGACGTCGCTGCCACTGGATCCTGGAGATCCATCTCATCGACGGCGAGCGGGAGTTCGGCGGCTTCCACGAGGAACTGCTCACTCTCTGATCCCGAGCCACGACTCCCATGCGACAAGGTGGCCGCCATGCAACTGCGCCGGCGGGGATTCCTGGTCGCCCTCACCGGCGAGCGTCATCTCGTACCGATCGTGCGGCGGGGCGAGACGGTACGTGGGCCTCCCCCCTGAAGACCCCGGTCCAGGAGTTGTCCGCCCAGGGACGGCCTCACCGGCACCCTGCGCCTCTGGGTCGTCGCCACCCGCTGCCTCCCTTCTGACGACCCCCTCCTGCCCGCGCCACCCCTCGCCCGCGTCGGCGCCGAGTCGCTTTCCCGGCCGAGATCGCCCATGGTCTCCCCGAGTTCGGGCTGAATGCCGCGATGACTCACCTCGACGAGGCCACCTGCACCGGCTGCCGCCTCACGAAGGAGCGGTACATGCTGCTGACCGGGTCGACTGCCGGCGGCGAGCCGCCCTACTGCCCGTTCGGTGCAGGGGCCGCTCTCTCACTGTGGCCGCCCAACTCCCTTGTGCGTAACCGCCACAAGGGAACGGGAGCGCACTCCTGCTCGGTCACCAAGCGCAAGCCGGAGGCCCGCTCAGGTGCGGTCGATGTGCACGTTCGTCGACTTCACCCGGGCGGTGGCCTCCACCCCGACCTCCAGTCCGAGTTCCTCCACGGCCTCCCGCGTCAGCAGCGACACCAACCGGTGCGGGCCCGCCTGGATCTCCACCTGGGCCGCGACATCGCCGAGCTTGACGGCGGTGACGATGCCGGGAAAGGCATTGCGGACGGAGGTGTGGGAGGTCTCCTCCTCACCGCCGTCGCCCTTGGCCAGCTCCACGGAGAAGGCGGCCAGGTCCCGCCCGTCGATGAGGCGCCGACCGCTCTCGTCGCGGTGCGTGGGGACCCGCCCGGCGTCGGCCCACCGCCGCGCGGTGTCGGGGCTCACGCCGAGCAACCGTGCGGCCTGGCCGATCGTGTAGGACTGCATGAGCGCCAAGATAGGCGTCCCGACGTCATGCGGCGCAGGCGACCCGCGTCTCCGGGACGTGGACGGTGCCGGCGCTGGTCTCGGTCGAGTCGGTGAACTCGGCGTCATCGTGCCACCGACCGTCGAGCCAGCGACTGCCGTGGTGGTGGCGGTGGCGGTGGCGAAGGTCAGGTCGGCGTTCGCCGCGTCTTCCACATCACGCTGCACGTGCACGGGCACGCACCACCCGGGCTGCCTCTCCATCTGGCCAACTCGATCTTCCTCGGTGACTACCTCACCACCGAGGGCCGGGCCGACCTGGAGGTGATCGCGGACGCCCGGTTCGAGCCGGTGTCCGGGTTCTGTTTCCAGACCGGCTTGCCGCGGCGGGTTTCGTCGATCCCGGCGGCCTCGGGCTCCTCCGGCTCAGCGGGCAGGGCGCCGGTCGCGTACGCCTCGAAGCGGCGTTGGACGATGGCCAGGAAGGCCCAGGTCACGGCCGGACTGGAGGCCGGTGCGGCCGCCGTCGCACACCGCCGCCCCTGCTGCCTCACGCAGCGCGACGGTGGTGCGCATTCCGGCCGAGACCTGCGGTATCCGCTCGGTGAACGCGGCCGGGCAGGCCCGCTCGTCCGGGGCAGCGGTCATCACATGGACCAGACTGCCGCCCGCACCGTCGTCCTTGCCGCCCGCATCCCACCCGACAGGCCATCACGCACCGTGACCGGCACAGGTGTTGGCGGACGCCGCATCCTCAGTAAATTCGAAGACCCGTGTTGGTCGAGCTCAGTAATGCTTGCTCAAAGTGTTCGAATATCGTTGACGTACATCTCGGTGTGCGTAACCCTTGTCCGGGGTCGCTCCCGAGGGGCGAAGGGGGAGGAGTGGTGAATGCCACGCTCAGGGGATGTTTCACGTGGTGAGGTTTACCGGCTTCTTGTAGCAGGTCAGGGCTGTAGGCCGTCTCCGTCGCGGTTCGCGCCGGGAGCGAACGGCGGGTACGCCGAGGATCAACGGCTCGAGCGCCTGGCCGTCATGCAGGTTCGCACCGGACACCGCGACGGCCGGTGGCAGGCCCTGAGTCTCGGACAGCACGTGCGGTGTGCTGCCGCCCTTCTTGCCGCGACCGACCGGATTCGGGCCGGTCGGCGAGCTCCTCTTGCCCCGGCAGCGACGCGGCGTCGACGATCGCGGACGTCCGGCCCAGCTCACCTCTGACGCCCGGCTCATGCAGCGCTGCCCGGTGCAGCCTGCGCCACAGCCGGCGCCTTCGGATCACTCAAGGGTGATAGGTGTTTGGTGAAATGACAAAAGAAATGGTGCGCGATGCGGCATCGTCGATCAGTGCGCCGAAATTGCCGGGTAAAACCACGCAGGTGCCGTCCGAATAAGCGTTGATGGCAACGTAGGACCGCGCCGGGTCCCGGACAATGCGTGGGGCTTTGTGGAAGAGGTGCACAGGTCCGAACTGGCTGGCCCGCACCGGAAGTCGTGTTCATTCGTCACGAACGACGGTGAACACGGCGTCCTTCAGGAATTGTGTGCCGACGTTGCCGCTTGCGGGCAGCGGCGATGTCAACGCGTCGTGATCATGAGCGGGGGGAAATGTACCACGATCTGCAAGTTACTCGGTTGCGAACCCTGGTGGCCGTGGTGGAATGCGGCGGATTCCGGAGGGCTGCCGCCATCCTGCACATCACCCAGTCTGCTGTCAGCCAACAGATCCGTCAGCTGGAGAGCTTCATCCAGGGACCTGTCTTCACGTCCACCGGGCACAACCTACAGCTCAGCGTGCGGGGCGAGGAGCTGCTCGGCTACGCGCGTCGCGTCGTGGCCCTCAACGATGAGGTCGTCGACCGCCTGATGCCGAGGACTAACCAGACCAGAATTTCCATCGGCGTAGTGGACCAACTTGCCGAAGCACTCCCGGAGTTCCTGCGGCTGCTGTCGGCAAGCCTGCCTGGGACCCAAGTAAGCGTGCGAACCGGGCCCAGCCCAGCGCTGTCGAGTCAAGTCACCTCGGGACAGCTTGACTTAGCCCTGTTGTTCCGGTGGCCGACCCCGGAGGCGGTCGCCGGAGAGGAAGAACTCGGTCGTATCCGGATGGCGTGGTTCGGGAGGCCGGTCCACGGCACGGAGGCCGGACTGCCCCTGGCGTTGTTCACCGAGCCCTGCATCCTGCGTGGCCGACTGGTCGATGCCCTTGACGCATCCGGCATTTCCTGGCGCATCTCGTACGAGGGAGCTGAATTCGTCGGGTTGCGCGCAGCGGTCAAAGCCGGGCTGGGGCTGGCGTGCCTCGTCGCCAACGGCGACGATTTGTGGGGGCTGCCGCGGGCCGCGAAGCTCGGGCTCCCCGCCCCGCCGGGCCCCATCGCGATGATGATGGCGCTTCCCGCGGGAGCGACGACGACCTCAGGTGTGCACGCGATCGTGAAGAAGGCCTTCCGCCGAGCGCTGGACGGCTACCCGTTCGCCGAGACCGGCTCCGCGTCCATCAGTGAACCACTGGAGCTCGTCGCACGATGAAGGGACCGTCCGAATTCCCTCGTGAGGACTTCGCGAGCGACAACCACGCGGAGGCGCACCCCGCTGTGCTCGCCGCACTCCAGGCGGCCGCCCATGGTCCGGCTCCCGCCTATGGCGGTGACCGCTGGACGGCTGCGGCCGAGGCGGGCCTTCGCGACCTGGCCGGGCCGGCGGCGGTTCCCCTGCTGGTCTTCAACGCCACGGCCGCCAATGTGCTCGGCCTCTCGGTCCTGCTCGGCCCGGGGGACGCGATCATCTGTGCCGAGCACTCCCATCTCGCCATGGACGAGTGCGGTGCGGTCGAGGCGATGCTGGGCAGGAAGCTCCTGCCGGTCCCGGCACCGGACGGCAAGCTCACCCCGACGGCGATCGAAGCCCTGCTGGAGCGGTGCACGGACGTACGTACGCCGCGTCCGTCCACCGTGGCGCTCACGCAGGCCACCGAGCTGGGCACGTGCTACACCCTGGCGGAGTTGGCGGAACTACGGGAATTCTGCGACCGCAGAGGACTGCGCATCTATATGGACGGGGCACGGCTCGCCAACGCCGTGGCCCATTTGAACTGCGAAGTGGCCGACATCACCCGCTTCGCCGACGCGTTGAGCTTCGGCTTCACCAAGAACGGGGCACTCGGCGTCGACGCGCTGCTCCTCATGACACCCGGCACCGCCGAGCGTGCGCCCTACCTGCGCAGGCAGCAGGGGCAGCTGGCGTCCAAGATGCGGTTTCTCGCCGCCCAGGTCACCGCACTGGTCGACGGAGGGCTCTGGCTGGACAACGCGCGGCACGCGAACGGCATGACCGGCCGCCTCGCGGCGGAGCTGGAGCCGCTGCCGGGGCTGCGTCTGACCCAGCGGGTGCAGTCCAACGCGGTCTTCGTCGAGCTGCCACGCGCCGCGGCGGACTCCTTGCGCGAGCGCTGGGCGTTCCACCTCTCGCCAACCGGGGAGGCCCGTCTCATGACCTCTCACGCCACTGGCCGCGCGGACGTGAGCGACCTTGTCGCGGAGGTCAAGGCTTGCCTGACATAACGAGAGAACACCGGCGGTCGGCTCTTGTTCTCCGTCTCATGGATCTCGAAATGTGACCGTCGATGCTGAGGTTGACCCGCCGTCACCGGTCGCGTGCGCGGGATGGGACAGGCCGACCACGAGGGCTGCCGGCGCACATACTGTGACAACGCGCGTGCGCGACGGCCACCCACTACAGTTCGGAAACCGGCAGCAGCCTGAGGCAGGGGGAGGAACGTGCGGGAGCTCGATCCGTCTGAGGCAAGACTGCTTCGCGCATGGTCGCAGGGCGTGGGGGGCGACCGGCGCGCGAAGTCGGTGCCCGACGTTCTGGAGGGGTGCCTGGCAGTGCAGGCACAGGATTTGAGGGCGGCGGCGCTCGGGATCAGGGCGCGCGGCTCCGGGCTGACCGAGGCGGACGTGCACCTGGCGCTCGGCGCTGCGCGAACCGTGGTGCGAGGCTGGTTCATGCGGGGCACGCTGTACCTTGTCCCGGCCCGTGACGCGGGCTGGCTCCGTGAACTGCTCGCTCCGCAACTGTTGCGCCGCAGCGAACGCCGGTACCGCGAGCTGGGTCTCGGCCCCGCCGAGCTGGCCTTGGGGGAGCGAGTGATCACCGATGCCCTGGCCGACGGCCCCCTGACCCGGGACGAGCTCGCGGCGCGGATGACCGAGGCGGGCCTCCACGCCTCCGGGCAGATCCCGTTCCATCTCGTCCGCCGGTCCGCTCTGCTCGGTACCGCCTGTTTCGGCCCGGTCAGGGAAGACGGCTCCGCCACCTATGTGCTCGCGAAGGACTGGCTGCCCGACGCGGCCGGACTCTCCGGCGTGGACGCGGTCCAAGAGCTGCTGCGCAGATACCTGACGGCGCACGGACCGGCGACGGTGGCCGACTTCGCCACCTGGTCGGGGCTCGGGCTGCCCGCCGTCCGCTCGGCGTGGAAGGAGCTGCTCGATGCCGGTCTGACCGAACCGTGCCGCGTCGACGGGCAGGACGGGTACGTGCTGCCGGCCGGTGCGCCGTCCGGTCCGGAGCCGACGGGCGACGTCCGGTTGCTGCCGGCCTACGACAACTACCTGGTGGGCTTCACCGACCGCCGGTTGTCCGTCCGGCCCGAACACGACCGCAGGGTCTGGCCGGGCGGCGGTCAGATCAGCGCCACCGCGGTGGTGGACGGACTGGTCCGCGGAGTATGGCGCCGTGACCGGACACGCGACGTCGCCCTGGACATGTTCGGCGGGGCTCCGGACGACGCCGGCGCAGACACCCCGGACCCGGCGGCACCCGACGCGCAGGCCTTCGACGCCGAGATCCGCGACATCTCCCGCTTCCTCGCCGCGTAACCCCGGGCTAACCGCCCCCTTCTACGGTCTCGGGAGATATGCCGAGTCCAAGGAGAACAGGTGGCGACTATCCCTTCCCCGGGGTCATCCGCGCGATCACCGGAACGGGCTCGGCTGCTGAGGGCTCTCGCGGAGCGGCGGTCGGCCGGGCCCGGTATCCGGCGTCGGCACCTGGCCGGACCGCTCGTCCCCGCCTCGTACGCACAGGCCGGCCTGTGGATGGCCGCCGAGCTGGAACAGGGCGCGTCGGCGTACACCGTGCCGCTGCCCGTGACGTTGCGAGGCTCCCTCGACACCGGCGCGCTGGGCGCGGCACTGAGCCGCGTGGTCGGGCGGCACGAGGCGCTGCGCACCACGTTCACCGAGCGCGACGGCGAGTTGTACCAGGTCATCGGTGCTGCCGCTCCGGTGCCGCTGCCGGTCCGCGACCTGACCGGCACGACCGCCGCCGAGATCTCCCGCCGGCTCGCCGAGGCGCAGGCGGCCCGGTTCGACCTCGGAGCCGGTCCCCTCCTGCGCGCGGAGCTGCTCCGCCTCGGACCGCGGGAGCACCTGCTTGTGCTCGCCGTGCATCACATCGCCTGCGACGGCTGGTCGGTTCCGCTCCTGCACGCCGAACTGGCGGACACCTACAACTCGGCTCTGCGCGGCGTCCCTTCGGGGCTCCCTCCGCTCCCCGTCCAGTACGCGGACTTCGCGGCCTGGCAACGGGACCGGCTCGACGCGGTGGAGCGGGAGCGACTGACCGGCTACTGGCGTACCCGGCTGGACGGCGCGTGGATGATGCTGCCGACCGACCGCCCCGCCGATCCCGCGCGAGCGGCCGAGGGCGAGCTGTGCCGGTCCACGGTTGTCCGGCCCACCGTGGACCGGCTCGACCAGATCGCCCGGGGCGCGGGAGCGTCCCGGTTCATGACCGTCGCCGCGTTGCTCGGCGTGGTGCTCGCCCGCTACACCGGGCAGCGGGACCTGCTGTTCGGCTCCACCGCGGCCCAGCGTGAGCAGCCCGAACTGCGCCACCTGATCGGGCTGTTCACCAACCTGTTCCCGGTCCGCGCCGACCTCTCGGGAAACCCGACGTTCCGGCAGTTGCTCGCGCGCACCCGCCAGGGGCTGATCACCGACTACGCGGGCAGCGCGCTGCCGTTCGGACTGCTCGTCGACGCCCTGCGGACGGAACGGTCGGGCACCCGGACACCGTTGATCCGGGTACACGTCCAGTTCGAGGAGCGGGACGGCGAGTCCACCGCCTACCAACGGCTGCCGGCGTACGACGGACTGACCGCGGAGGGACTCGTCCCGGAGCTGACGGCCGCCAAGTTCGACCTCAACTTCATGGTGCGCGCCGACCGGGGAGCGCTGGTGCTGGACCTCGTCTACGCGCGGGATCTGTTCGACCCGGCGACCGCCGACCGGCTCGCCGCGTTCTACGCGCGGGTGGCCGAGGCGGTGGCGGAAAGCCCTGATCTGGGCATCGAGGACCTGCTGCTGCCCGAACCGCCGCGCCCCCCGGCACGGGTGAGCACGGCCGTATCGGCCGCCGCTCCGACTTCAACTCCCCTTCCCCGCAATGCTGCCGTCGCTGCTCCGGCCGGTGTTCCCGAGCCGGAGGCCATCGACGAGGCGACACCGGAGGATCCGCCGACGTCGGAGACGCTGGAGCGGGTCCGCCAGGTCTGGCGGGAGGTGTTGGACGCGGAGGACGTCCATGCGCACAGCGACTTCTTCGACCTGGGCGGCAACTCCTTCGCCATGCTCAAAGTACGCAGGCTGCTCGGGGGTGACGTACCTCTCGCCGAACTGTTTCGCCACCGGACCGCCGACGCGCTCGCGGCCTACCTGGCCGAGGGGACGCCGCCGTCGACCGACCAGCTGCTGTGGCCGCTCACGAGCGACGACTCCGAGGCCGACCTCACTGTCATCGCGATCCCCTACGCCGGCGGGGCCGCGATCGCCTACCAGCCGCTCGCGGACGCGTTGCCCCCGCGGTTCCGGCTGTGGGCGGCGGGTCTGCCCGGCCACGAGGGTGACGACCGTGATTTTCTGGAGTTCGGCGCGGCCGTCTCGCGATTGGTCGACGAGATCCAGGAGCGCGTGACCGGCGCGCTGGTGGTGTACGGGCACTGCGCGGGCGCGTCCCTCGCGGTGGCGGTGGCACGCGAGCTGGAGGCGCGAGAAGCCGACCTGCGAGCCGTGCTTGTCGGTGCCAGCCTGACCGACCCGGAAGCCGAGGCGAACCTGGCCCGCGTCAACGACAGTTCGGGCGACGAGTTCTACACCTACATCAAGGCCATCGGCGGCTTCGACGGCGCCCTCGACGAGGCCGATCGCCATCAGGTGCTCGCCGCGGTACGGCACGACATGGCCGGTGCGACGAGGTTCCAGGCCGCGGCGCACAGAACCCCGGAACCACGCCTGCGCGCCCCGCTGTACTGCGTGCTCGGGACCGCCGATCCGGTCACCCCGGATCCGGAGCGCGGCCACCGCGGCTGGTCGGTGTTCGCCGACACCGTGCGGCTCGAACTCGTCGAGGGCGGCGGTCACTACTTCGCCCGGGATCACGCCGCTGAGCTGGCCCGGGTCATCAGCGCGGCGTCCCCCGCCGTAACGGCGTCCCGGCTGCCGGTCGTCTGCCTTCCGCACACCGGCGCCGGGGCGTCGTTCTTCCGGCCCTGGCAGGCCGACGGGGACTTCGAGATCATCGCGCCCGATCTGGCCGGGCACGACAAGCGGTTCGGCGAGCCGCCGCACCGCACGGTGGCCGCGGCGGCCGCCGACCTGCTGCCCCGGGTGCTCGCGGCCCTGGACGGCCGGGACGAGGCCGTGCTGTTCGGCCACTGCCTGGGGGGCACCATCGCCTTCGAGCTGGCGGAGCTGCTCCTGGAGCACGGCGTACGGCTCCGGCACCTGATCATCAGCGGCACGCCCGGTCCCACCGTGCCCCGGCCCCGGCGGACCACCGGGCTGCCGGACCGGGAGTTCCTGACACGGCTGGAGGAGCTGGCCGGTTACCGTCACCCGGCGCTGGCCGACCCGGAGATGGCCGCACTGCTGCTTCCCGTGCTCCGCGCCGACCAGGAGATGTATGAGGACTACCGACGGACCTCGCTCACCCCTCTCGACGTGCCGGTCACCGTGCTCCGTGGCGAGGCCGACACCTTGGTGAGCACCGCCGACGCGGCACGCTGGCAGGAGGCGACGACCCTCCCGCTGCGTTCCCTCGAAACCGCCGGCGGCCACATGTACCTGGCGGACGACTCAGGCCCGGTGCTGGAGCTGATCGAATGGCTGGCCGACGGCGTCGGGGAACGGATCGACGCGCTGCTCACCGCGACGAGCCCGAGCCCCGACTGGGGGCTCCCGGAGCTCGCCGAACCGGCCTCCCGGAGCACGCACGAACTGGGTGCCCTTCCGCGCCACTGTGTGCTCGCGGCGGCCTCGGTCGTCCTGGGCAGGTATCACGGCTCGGCCGTCACCGTTCTGGCGGTGCGGGAGAGCGCGGAGGCCGAGCGCCCGGCTCTGGTGGCCTTCCCGACCGACGAGGCGACCCCGGTCGCCGATCTGCTCGCCGTCGCGGAGGACGCGCTGAAGGGAACATGGCCGCGCCGGGGTCCCCTCCTCGCGAGGTTGCTCGGCGAGGGCACTCCGGTCGTCGAGATCCGGTTCCACGAGTCGGCGGAGACCGAGTTCCCGCTCACACTGACAGTGGGCGACAGCCTCACCGCGGCCGTCCGTGGCGATCGGATCGGCCAGGGAGCCGCGGAGCGGTTCGCGAGCGCCGTCGCTCACGTCGCCGGACAACTGGCTGCCGGGGACGGCCGCCTGGAACGGATCGAGCTGCTGGACGAGGCCGGCAGATCACGCGTCCGGCGGCTGGGCACCGGGCTCGTACCGCCCACCGAGCACAGGAGGATCGACGAGCTCGTCGCCGCCCGCGCCGCCGAGACACCGGACGCCACCGCGATCACCGACCGGAACAGCAGCCTGAGGTACGACAACCTGGACAAGGCCGCGAACCGGGTCGCCCGGGCGCTGCGCGAGCTCGGCGTCGAGGACGGCGACCGAGTCGGCGTCTGCATGGCCCGGGGCTGGGAACTGGTGGTGGTACTGCTCGGCGTGCTGCGCGCCGGAGCGGCGTACCTGCCCATGGAGCCGGATCACCCGACGGAGCGGCTGGCCCGCATCGTCGCGGCCGCCGGCCCCCGGCTCGTGGTGACCGCGTCGGCCGGCTTCCCACCCGGCGCGTGCCGGACCGTGTCGCCCGCGTCGCTCGGCGCCCTCGCCGCACGTCGGCCTTCGACACCGCCGGCCCGCAGCGGTGACGTGGGCGCCGCGGCCTATGTCATCTGCACCTCGGGCTCGACCGGCGCGCCGAAGCCGGTCGCCGTCGCCCACCGCAGCGTCACCGCGCTGATCGCCGGAACCGGCACCGAGTTCGCCTTCGCCGCCTCCGACGTCTGGGCGCTCTTCCACTCGGTCGCGTTCGACATGTCCGTGTGGGAGATCTGGGGCGCGCTGACCACGGGAGGCCGGCTCGTCGTGGTGCCGCAGCCGGTGACCCGCGCCCCGGACGAACTGCACCGGCTGCTCGCCGAGGAGGGGGTGACGGTCCTGAACCAGACGCCCACCGCCTTCGGCATGCTGATCGATGCCGACCAGGACGCGTCGCGCCGGCTGGCGCTCCGCCTGGTCACCTTCGGCGGGGAGCCGCTCGACACCCGGATGCTGCTGCCCTGGTTCCGGCGGTACGCGCCGGAACGGTGCCGACTGGTCAACCTCTACGGCATCACCGAGACCACGGTGCACAGCACCTGGACGACGGTGACGCCGCGGAGCGCCGAGACGGCGTCCCGCTCGGTGGGGGTGCCGCTGCCGGGGGAGTCCCTGTCGGTCCGCGACCGGGCCGGCCGGCTCCTTCCGCTGGGCGTGCCCGGGGAGATCCACGTGGGCGGAGCGGGGGTGGCCCTCGGCTATCTCGGCCTGGACGACCTGACCGCCGAACGGTTCGTCACGGATCCGGACGGCACCCGGGTGTACCGGAGCGGGGACCGGGGCCGGATGCTGCCCGACGGGACGATCGAGTGCCTCGGCCGGCTGGACGATCAGGTCAAGCTCCGCGGCTACCGCATCGAGCTCGGGGAGGTGCGGGCCGCGCTGCTCGCCGCGGACGGCGTCGCCTCCGCGGCGGTGGTGGTCGGCGGTACGCCGGTCGCACCACGTCTCGACGCCTATGTGACGCCCGCCGGGGTGGACCCGCTGGCGACACGTCAGCGGGTGCGCGCGCTGCTGCCCCCGTACATGGTCCCGGCCACGATCACCGTACTCGACGCGTTCCCGCTGACGGTGAACGGCAAGCTCGACCGGGCACGGCTGCCGCGGCCCGGCTCCGATCCGGCGTCCGGCGTCCGGGAAGCGTCCAGCGACCCGGCGGCGCCCGGCGTCCCGGAAGCGTCCGAGGACCTGCTGACCGAAATCTGGGAGCAGCTCACCGGGCTGCGTGTCCGCGGCGACGACAACCTCTTCGACAGGGGCGCCGATTCGGTGACCATCAGCAGGTTCGTCGCGGAGCTGCGCGCCCGGGGCCTCGCGCGGGCAGCTGTCCGTGACGTCTACGAACTGGCGACACTGCGGGCACTGACCGCTCATCTGCGAAACCGGCCTGCGTAACCGGCTCATAACTGATCGTTCGTACCGTACCGCGCGTTCCACGACCCCTGACCGCGCACGACGAACCAGGAGCACAGATGGCTGGCGACACCGAGGCCGTACCAGCGCCGAATCCTCTTCGCTGGAAGGCTCTGATCGGGCTGGCTCTCGTCCAGTTCATCATCTTCCTGGACGCGACGAACGTGAACGTGGCGCTGCCGTCGATCCAGCGCGACCTGGACTTGAGCCAGTCCCAGCTGACCTGGGTGGTCAACGCCTACCTCATCGCCGCGGGCGGTCTACTGCTGCTCGGCGGCCGGCTCGGCGACCTCGTGGGACGCCGCCGCGTGTTCACCGCCGGCGCGGCGCTGCTGGCCGTGTCCTCGCTCACGGCCGCCCTGTCCACCTCGTCGGCCATGCTCATCGGGAGCCGGTTCGCGCAGGGCATCGGTGAGGCCCTCGCGGCTCCCACCGCCCTGTCCATGGTGGCGCTGCTCTTCACCGACGAGCGGGAGAGGACCAAGGCGCTGGGCATCTGGGGAGGGCTGGCAGGCCTCGGCGCCGCCTCGGGTGTACTGCTGTCCGGGATCCTCACCGACCTGGCGAGCTGGCACTGGATCTTCTACATCGGGGTCCCGCCGTGCGTGATCTCGCTGGTGATGACCCTCAAGCTGGTGCCGGAGACCAAGGAGACGGCGACGGCCGGCGGGCGGACGACCTGGTTCGGCGCCGTACTGCTCACCGGCGGCATGATCGCCGTCGTGCACGGCCTGCTCAACGGCATCACCCACCCCTGGAGCTCGGCCTCGGTGCTCGTTTCCCTGGTCGGTGGCATCGTCGCTCTCGGCGTGTTCACCCTCCTGCAACTGCGCAGCGCGAATCCGCTCATTCCGCTGGGGTTCTTCACCAGCCGTACCCGGCTGACCGGGTACGCGGGGCAGGTGTTCATGGCGGTCTCCACCTCGGTGATGTTCTTCCTCGTGGTGCTGTTCATGCAGCAGACCTCGCACTACTCGCCGCTGGAGAGCGGCCTGGCCTGGCTGCCGTACACCGTTCTGTTCGCTCCCGGGCTGGTGCTCTCCACCCGGCTGATGCCGGTGCTCGGATCGCGTCTGCTGCTCTCGGTGGGGCTCTTCATCATCGGGGTCGGGATCTTCCTCTTCAGCCTGCTCGGTGGGGACAGCGGCTTCGTCACCGGCCTGCTGCCGGGGATGGCGCTCGCCGCGTTCGGTTCCGGCCTCGCGGCCCCCGCACTCCAGCTCTCCGCGCTCGACGACGTCTCCCCGCAGAACGCGGGCCTCGGTTCCGGTGTGCTGACGTCGCTTCAGCAGATCAGCCAGTCGCTGGGCCTCTCGGTGATCATGACCATCGGGCTGAGTCACGCACACGCGCTGCGCGTCTCGGGCACCGGCGCCGCGAAGGCGGCGGAGGAGGGCCGGTCCCTCTCCTTCGTGATCGCCGGTGCGGTGCTCGTGGTGGGCGCGGTCGTCTGCTACCTGATCACCCACCGCACGATCAAGCCCGCGGCCGCCGACGAGGCGACCGTGCCGCTTGCCGCCTAGGGCCCGTCTTCCGGATCAGGCCGGCACCGGCCGGGAGCGCCTTCCGAACGGCCCGGGCGGGGCCCGGCGCGCCCGGTCACGCGCCTTTCCCCTCCCCGGCCGGAGGCCGGGGAACCCGACGAGAGGAGTCCCCCATGCGACACGCGCTCCAACGGCTCGCCGGGATGACGGCCGAGGAACGTGCCGCGTTCCTCGGCCGCGCGGGGGCGGCCGCCGAGCCCGCCGCACGATCGGCCGAGTCCGCCGGACCCGCCGGGCCGGCCCCCGAGCCGACCGCCGCACCCGCCGGGCCGGGCCAGGCCCACCAGCTCTTTCTCGACCGGCTCTGGACGGGTGACGGTGCCCCGTACGTGGTGCCCTTCGCCCTCCGGCTGACCGGTCCCCTGTCGGTTCCCGCGCTGCGGCTGGCCCTGGCGGACGTCACCGAGCGGCACCCGGTGCTCTCCTGCCGTTTCCGGTTCGAGGACGGAACCGCGATGGCCGTCCCCGGGCCGCCGCCCGAGCTGTCCGTCGTGCCCCTGCCGGTGCCGGACGCGACGGAGGCCGAGCGGGAGCGGGCGGCGTTCGCCTACGCCGAGGAGCGCGCCCGCCTCCGCTTCGACCTGGAGCAGGGCCCAGTGGTCCGCAGCGAGCTGATTCCGCTCGCGCCGCAGGACCACCTGCTGCTGTGGATCGTGCACCACATCGCCGCCGACGGCTGGTCGGTCGGAGTTCTCATCGAGGAGCTGAGCGTGGCCTACCGGGCCAGGCTGGCCGGTACCGCTCCCGAACTCCCGCCGCTGAAGACGCGTTTCGCGGACTTCGCCGCCTGGCAGCAGCGCCGCCTCGACGAGGCCGACGACCGCATCGAGGCCTACCGGGCCAGGCTGACCGGAGCCGGGGCGGCGGTCGTCCCCACGGACCGCGCCCGACCCGCGGTACAGACCTTCAACGGGCGCAGCGTTCCGTTCCAGCTGCCCGGGGCCGTCGCCACGGACCTGCGTGAGCTGGCCAGGGAGCGCGGGGTCACGCTGTTCCCGGTCATGCTCGCGGCCCTGCACGTGCTCGTCGCCCGGTACAGCGGGCTGGACGACGCGGTGACCGGGGTCGTGGTGTCCGGGCGCGTTCGGCCGGGCACCGAGGCGCTGATCGGCCCGTTCGCCAACACGTTGCCGATGCGGATCGACTCCGCCGACGGACCGCGGTTCCGCGAACTCGTCGACCGGGTCCAGGACTCTCTCGTGGCCCTCCTGGCCGACCAGGACCTGCCGTTCGGGTCGCTCGTCCAACGGCTCGGCGGCGCGCGGGACACCACCCGGAATCCGCTCTACCAGGTGCTGTTCAGCATGGGCAGCCTGCCGCTCGGGGACGCGGAGGTGGCCGTCACCCCCGAACTGAGCCTGCGCCCGGTGGCGTTCTGCAACAACACCGCGCGGCTGGACCTCGAACTGACCGTGGAGCAGTCGGGCGAGGGCCTCGGCGGACGGCTCGACTACAACTGCGACCTCTACGAGGCCGCGACGGCCGAGCGGCTGCTCGAACGGTACGTCACCCTGCTGGCCGGCATCGCGGCCGAGCCCGACCTGCCGATCGGCCGGTACCCGCTGGAGCCCGAGGCCGTGCGCCTGGCGGCGTTGCGGGCGGCCGCCGTACCGGGCAGGCCGGCACACGAGACGACGTTCGGCGAGATGTTCGCCCGTCAGGTCGCGCTACGGCCCGACGCGCCCGCCGTGCGCTGTGACGGCGCCGTCCTCAGCTTCGCCGAGCTGGACGCGGCGTCGGACGCCGTCGCCGCGGCGGTCCGGGAGCGTGTCCCGGGCACGGAGCCCGTGGTGGCCATCGGCACGGGCCGTTCGATCGAGTTGCTGCCGGCCGTACTCGGCGTCTGGAAGGCCGGCGGCGTGTACCTGCCGCTGGAGCTGGAGTATCCGGCGGCGCGGCTCGCCCGCGTGCTGACCGACAGCGGTGCACGGCTGCTGCTGACCGCGGGGGCCGCACTGCCGCACTTCCCGTCACCGCCTCCGTCGCTGGACGTCCGCGCACTGCCGCACCGTGCGTTCACCCGGGACCCGGGGGCCGAGGACCCGGACCGGCTGGCTTACGTCATGTACACCTCTGGTTCGACGGGGCGTCCGAAGGGCGTCGCGGTCACCCACCGCAGCCTGGGGAACTTCCTCGCCTCGATGGCCGAGCTCGACGTCATGCGCGCGGACGACGTGACCCTCGCGCTGGCCAGCCTGCCGTTCGACGGCTCGGTGATCGAGCTGTTCCTGCCCCTGGCCGTCGGTGCGGCGGTGACCGTGTGCCGACGTGATGACGCGCGGGACGCGCACCGGCTGGCGGCCCTGCTGCGGGGCGTGACCGTGCAGCACGGCACGCCGTCCACCTGGCGGATGCTGCTCGACGCCGGGGCCGACCTGTCCGGGCTGCGCTCCGTGCTGTCCGGGGGAGAGGCGCTGCCCGCCGAACTCGCCCGCGAGCTGCGCGCCGCCGTCGGTCCGGTGTGGAACCTGTACGGCCCGGCGGAGACCACGGTCTACTCGCTGGTCCGGCGATGGGACGGCGCCGCCCCGCTGATCGGCCCGCCCATCGCCGGCACGACCGCGCACGTCCTCGACGAGGACCTGCGACCGGTGCCCTCCGGTGTGCTGGGCGAACTGTTCCTCGGGGGCGCCGGACTGGCCCGCGGATATCTCGATGAGCCGGAGCTGACCGCCGAGCGCTTCGTGCGGCATCCGGTGACCGGCGAGCGCTTGTACCGCACCGGCGACCTCTTCCGACGTCACGCCGACGGATCGCTCAGCTGCCACGGGCGCGTGGACCACCAGCTCAAGATCCGCGGACACCGGATCGAGCCGGACGAGGTCGCCGAGGCGCTGGAGCGTGACGACCGGGTGCGTGAGGCGGTGGCTCTCGGCCGGGAGTTCGGCGACGGCGACCTGCGGCTGGTGGCGTTCGTGCGGCTCGCCGGCGACGCGCGGACCGGTGAGGCGGAACTCAAGGACGCGGTGCGTGCCTGGCTGCCCGCGTACATGGTGCCGGCCCGGATCGTCGCCCTGCCGGAGTTCCCCCACAACGCCAGCGGCAAGGTGGACCGGCGCGCGCTGGCGGAGCGGGACCTCGCGGACTCCGTTCTCGCCGAGGACGAGAAGGCCGGTGATCCGCCGGCCACTCCGACGCAGGAGTGGCTGGCGCAGCTCTGGGCCGAACTGCTGGAGCGCGAACGGGTCGGTGTGCACGAGGACTTCTTCGGCGCCGGCGGTCACTCCCTGCTCGCGGTCACGATGCTGCACCGGGTGACGACCGGCCGGGGGGTCGCCGTCGGCCTCGCCGCCTTCCTGGCCACACCGACCGTCGAAGCGCTGGCCGCGCTGGTCGACGAGGGGAACGTCACCGACGAACTCGAACGCCAGGTCGACGCGATGAGCGACGACGAAGTGGCTGCGCTGCTGGACGAACTCGACAAGACCGAACCGACCCAGGAGGAACACACCGCCATGGCGATCTCTTCCGAAGACGATGCCTACCAGCGGTTCCTGCTCGTCGCCCACGGGCACACGCTGTTCAACGCCGTCGTGGCGGGCCTGGAGCTGGACGTGTTCGGGCATCTGTCCGCGCACCCGGGGGCCACCCTCGACGAACTCGCGGAGCAGGCCGGCGTCGCCCCGCACAAGATGCGCGTCCTGCTCGCCTCGCTGTGCGCGATCGACCTCCTGGTCAGGACGGAGGGGCGGTACAGCAACGCGCCGCTCGCGGAGCGGCTCCTCGCACCGAGGGGCCCGGAGAGCTGGCGCAACATCTTCCTCTCCCGCCACCGCACCGACTACGCCGGTATGGCCCACACGACGCAGGCGCTGCGCTCGGGCACCAACGACGGGCTGAAAGTGCACGCGGGGGAGGGCGGTTCGGTCTACGAACGGCTCGGCGCCGACCCGGAGACCGAGGCGATCCTGCACCAGTCGATCGCCGCCTTCGCCCACCAGGAGATGCACGGCCTGCTGCACACCGCGGACTTCGAGGGCACCGGGCACCTGCTCGACGTCGGTGGGGGCAGCGGCGCCAAGGCGGCCGCCATAGCCGGGCACTTCCCGGGGATCAAGGTCACGGTGTTCGATCTGCCGTCGGTGACGCGGCTCGCCGCGCGCGAACTGCCGCCCGGGGTGGACGGCCGGGTGCGCTTCCAGTCCGGAGACATGTTCATCGACCCGTTCCCGGCCGGCGTGGACGCCATCCTGTTCAGCAGCGTGCTCGATGTCTTCGACGCCGAGCGGGTGGAGACGCTGCTCGCCAAGGCCTACGACGCGCTCGGTCCCGGCGGCCGGGTGCTGATCTACTCGTGCAACACGGCGCCGGACGAGGCGGGTGGCGTCATCGCCACCTCGCTCTCCCTGTTCCTGAACGTGATCGCCACGGGCGAGGGGATGGCGTACCCGGTCGCCGACTACGAGCGGATGCTGCGGAAGGCCGGTTTCGACCAGGTCGGTGCTGTCGGGGGACTGCCCATGGAGCACGCCATGATCAAGGCTGTCAAACACTGAACTCCCACGCCGGGAATCATGGTTCGCCGGTGCGGGCCGCGCAGGAGGCGAGCCGGTCGGACAGCTCCGCGAGGGCCTCGCGGAGCTCCGCCGGCTCCTGGACGGTGAGGGGGCAGCCGAGCCCCGCCAGATAGCCGGCCATGGTGTCGAACCGCTCGGCGCGCGTCTCCAGCAGTACTCCCCCGGAGGTCTGGACGAGGGTCGCCGCGGCCGGCGGCACACGGCGCGTGACCTGGTCCAGGGTGGTGTGCAGGAGCACCCGGACCCGGTGCCGGCCGGCGACTTCGCCGAGGGCCTCGGTGAGCTGCGCGGCCGGGTCGTAGCCGGGAGGCGGCGGGTCGGCACGCGGATCCTCGGCGGGCTCCAGGGAGCGGACGCGGTCGACACGGAACACGCGGATCGCGGCGCGGAGCGAGTCCAGCCCGGTCACGTACCAGCGGCCGCCGTGCAGGACCAGGCCGTACGGGTCCAGGTCACGCGCCGATGTCTCGCCGTGCCACGACTGGTAGGTGATGCGGACCCGGCGGCGATCGCGTGCCGCGGTGGCCAGACCCAGAGCGATGCGGGAGTCGGGCGCGGTGGCCTGCCCGTCGGGGCGGGTACGGGCGAACGTGTCGCGCAGCGCGGTGACCTGGTCCGCGACGGACTCGGGCAGCACCCGGTTGATCTTGGCGAGGGCGCTCTCGGTGGCGCCGCCGGGCAGGCCGTGCGGGGAGCCCGCCAGCAGCCCGAGGACGACCGCGGCCGCCTCCCCGTCGGTGAGCGCGAGCGGCGGCAGCCGGAAGGCGGGTGACAGCCAGTAGCCGCCGTAGCGTCCACGCTCGGCGGTGACCGGGATGCCGAGATCGGCGAGGTGGGCGGCGTAGCGGCGGACGGTTCGCTCGCCCACACCGAGCCGCTGCGCGAGGTCGGCGCCACTGATCCCGGGCCGGTCCTGCAGCAGCTCCAGCATCGCCAGGACGCGCGCCGTGGGTCGCTCCTTCGGCACAACCCCTCTTCTCCCGACGGGTATCCGGACCGATTTCGTCCTGATACGAGTCTACCGTCGGAGGGTCGGAGCATGTGGCGAAGCAAGGAGAGCATGGATGTCGACGTACGTGCTGGTTCCCGGGTTCTTCTTCGGTCCCTGGGTCTGGGAGGAAGCCGGAAGGCTGCTGAGCGACGCCGGGCACGAGGTGCGGACGGTATCGCTGACGGGCCAGGGCGAGCGCGCGGGCGAGGCGACGCCCGACGTGGGCATCACCACCCACATCGCCGACATCACCGACGCGATCGGCGACCTGGACGACGTGGTGCTCGTCCTGCACAGCGGCGCGACGATCGCGGGCACCGCAGCCGCCGACCGGGTACCCGAGCGGCTGCGGCACATCGTCTACGTGGACACCGCCCCGTTCCCGGACGGTATGGCGCAGATCGAGTTCCTCCCGCCGGAGGCGCAGGCGGAACAGCGGCGGCAGATCGAGGCGGAGGGACAGGGATGGCTGCTGCCGACCCGGCCCTTCGACGGGGACGACCAGCAGCGTGACCCGGTCTCCCTGGCCGGTCTCTCGGAGCGGGACCTGGCGCTGATGCGCGGGCGTGCCTCGGCGCAGCCCGCCGCGATGCTGCTGGAGCCCGCGCGCAGGCCCGCCGAGATCCCGGACACCCCCCGCACCCTGATCGCCTCCACCTTCACGACCGAGCAGGTCGAGGCCATGGTCGCGGCCGGACTCCCGGCCTTCTCGATGCTGGCCGGTCCGGGCTGGACCATGGCCGACCTGCCCACCGGGCACTGGCCGATGCTGTCACGGCCCAAGGAGCTGGCGGAGTTGCTGTCCGGGATCTGACGACCGCTCGGCCCGGCGCGGCGCTGTTCAGCCCGCCGTCGAGCTGAGCGTGAGGCCGGCCGGGTCCTCGTCGGTGGGCGGAAGCTGGATCGCCTTGGTCTCGCTGAAGGCGGCCAGGCCCCAGGTGCCGAGCTCGCGGCCGTTACCCGAGCTCTTGTACCCGCCGAAGGGCGCGCGCATGTTGAACGGGGCGCCGTTGACGTCCACCCGGCCCGTGCGCAGCCGCCCGGCCACCGCGGTGGCATGCACCACGTCGGCCGACCACACGGCGCCCGACAAGCCGTAGCCGGTGTCGTTGGCGATCCGGACGGCGTCGTCCTCGTCCCGGTAGGGCAGCACCACGACGACCGGGCCGAAGACCTCCTCGACGACCGCCCGCGCCCCCGTCGGCAGGCCGGCGAGGACGGCGGGGGTCAGCCAGCCACCGCCGGCCGCCCCCGACGGGGTGTCGCCGCCGGTGACCAGGGTGGCGCCGCCGGCGACCGCCTCGTCCAGGATGCCGCGCACCCGCGAGGCCGCCTGAGGGTGGATCAGCGGTCCGATCTGGGTGGCCAGGTCCCAGGGGTCGCCGACCCGCAGGGCCCCGGCCGTGTCGGCCGCGAGCGCCACGGCCTCGTCGTACCGGTCGGCCGGGACCAGGAGGCGGCTCCAGGCGAAGCAGACCTGACCGGTGTTGAAGTTCGCCTGCTCGACGGTCGCGGCCACCGCGGCGGGAAGGTCGGCGTCGGGCAGCACGAGCGAGGCGCTCTTGCCGCCCAGTTCGAGGTTGACCCGGGCAGCTCGCGGCGCGGCCAGCTCGCTGACCCGGCGTCCGGAGCGGATCGAGCCGGTCAGGGACACGACGGCGACCTGGGGGTGGGCGGCCAGCGCCTCGCCGGCCTGCGGGCCCGTCCCGCAGACAAGGTTGAACACCCCGGGCGGCAGGTCGGTCTCCGCGAGCAGCTCGGTCAGCAGGTAGGCGCTCAGCGGCGCCAGTTCGCTGGGCTTGAGCACCACGGTGCAGCCGGCCGCCAGCGCGGCGGGGACCTTCTGCAGGTTCAGCGCCACCGGGGCGTTCCACGGGGTGATGCACCCGGCGGGTCCGGCGGCCTCGGAGCGCACCAGGGAGTTGCCGATCCGCTGCTCCCAGACATGCTCCCGGGCGGCCTCGGTGGAGGAGCGGAGAGCCTCCAGGCCGAAGGGGACCTGCGCGTGCCGGGCCAGGGTCACCGGCATCCCGGTCTCCGCGGTCAGCACGCCGGCCACGGTGTCGGCGTGCTTCTCGAGCAGCCCGGCGAGCCGGTCGAGGTACCGCAGGCGTTCCTCCAGGGGCGTGTCGGACCAGGCGGGGAACGCCCGGGCGGCGGACGCGACGGCGGCGTCCACATCCTCCCTCCCGCCCGCGGGGACCTCCGCGAGGGTGAGACCGGTCGCCGGATCCACGACCGGGACGACCTCGTCGGACCGCGCGGCACGCCAGTCGCCGTCGATCCACTGGACCGAGCGTGAACGACGGGCCACCGCGGGAATCCTTGCGCTCGTACTCTCCATGCGCGCAGCATCGGCCCCGTCGGTTATCACCCGGTGACGTAACCCCCGGGTAACTGCGGTTCCTAGAGTCGGGCCTTGTTGTCCGCCGCCATGTTCGAGGAGTCGCGATGACGATCAGTGTCCCGGGGGACAGCACGCTCCTCGCACCGGACGGCGCTGCCGCGAACGGGGGCGAGGCGGCCGTGCTGCCACCACTGGTGCCGGAACCGGACGACGCCGGCGAGCCGTTCCCGCTGACTCCCACCCAGCAGGCGCTGTGGGTGGGCCGCGCGGATGCCGTCGACCTGGGCGACATCGGGTGCTACGGGTACTTCGAGTGGGAGCGGCCCGAGCTGGACCTGGCCCGGTACCGCCGTACCTGGGAGCGTTTGGTCGCCCACCACCCCGGACTGCGCACCGTGGTTCGCCCGGACGGCACCCAGCACGTGCTGGAGCGCCCCGGACCGGTGCCGATCACGGTCGAGGACCTGCGCGAGGACCCGGACGCGGTACGGCGGCTGGAGGAGAGCCGGGCCGAGCGCGGTCACCGCGCCCTCGACCCCGGGACCTGGCCGATGTTCGACCTGCGGGTGGTGCTGCTGTCCGGCCGGGTCCGGGTGCAGCTCGGCATCGACCTCCAGCTCATGGACGCGAGCAGCCTGTTCCTCAACCTCTTCTCCGACCTGGTCACGCTCTACGACGATCCGGACGCGGCGCTGGCATCCCAGAAGCTCGCCTTCCGGGACTTCGCCCGGTGGCTGGAGGAGGACGTACGCGGCGGAGCGCGCTGGCGGGCCGACTGGGCGTACTGGCAGGAGCGCCTCGACGGCCTTCCGCCCGCGCCCGACCTGCCCGCGGCGCGGCACGGCGCGCAGGGGCCGGGGAAGTTCGAACGGTGTACGGTCCGCTATCCCGCCGAGGAGTTCGCGCTGCTGCGCGAGCGTGCCCTCGCCCACGGCCTCACCGAGACGGAACTGCTCGTCGGCGCGTTCGCCGAGGTGCTCCGCGGGTGGAGCTCCGATCCCGCCTTCACCCTCAACGTGCCGGTCTTCCAGCGGTTCGATGTCCCCGGTATCGAGGACGTGATCGGCGACTACACCAACCCGATCCTGCTCGAAGCGCGGCCCGAGGGACGGACCGTGGCCGAACGGATCGTCGCCCTGGCCGCGCGGCTGCGCGCCGACACCCGGCACGCGAGCGTGAACGGCGTGGAGGTGCTGCGCGAGCTGGCCCGGCGCCGCGGTCTCGCCGCCGCGGCCATGCCGGTCGTGGTGACCAGCCTCCTCGGACTGCCGTCCGCCGCCCGGTCCATCACCGAGTTCGGTACCGAGGTGCACTCGATCACGCAGACCCCGCAGGTGTCGCTGGACTTCCAGATCCGGCCGGAGGACGGGGAGCTGCGGCTGGTGTGGGACCACCGGTCCGGCGCCTTCGCGCCCGGCGTCGTCGAGGGCGCGTTCGAGGCGTTCCTGGACCTGGTGGGGCGGATGCTCGCGGACGAGCCGGGCCACGGCGTCTGGGACGCCCCGTTCGCCGACATGCGGAGCAGGCGTGACCGGGCGGTCTGGAACGAGACCAACGACACCGCCGAACCGGTGCCCGCCGTCCTTCTCCAGGAGCGGTTCTTCGCCCAGGCGCGGAGCACCCCCGACGCGGAGGCGGTCGTGGCGTCCGGTCTGCGGCTGACCTACGACGAGCTGGCCCGTCACGCGTACCGCATCGGGAACACGCTGCGCGAGCGGGGCGTCCGGCCCGGGGACCTGGTCGGCGTGGTGATGGAGAAGGGCTGGGAGCAGTACGCCGCGGTGTACGGCATCCTGGCCGCCGGCGGTGCCTACCTGCCGATCGACGCGGCGTCACCGCGGGGACGTGTCGCCCGGCTGCTGGAGGCGGCCGGTGCCGGCATCGTCCTCACCCAGTCCCGCCTGAGGGACGAGCTCGACCTGCCGGCCGGGACGACCGTGCTGCGGGCCGACACCGACTTCGAGACCGCCTCCACCGCTCCGCTCACCCCCGTCCAGGGGCCCGACGACCCGGCCTACGTCATCTACACCTCGGGATCCACGGGGGAACCCAAGGGCGTCGTGGTGGCGCACCGCGGGGTCGCGAACCTCGTACGGGACGTACGGCGACGGTTCGCGGTCACCCCGGCGGACCGGCTCCTCGCGCTCTCCGGCCTGCACTTCGACGCGTCGATCTACGACGTGTTCGGCCCGCTGGCCTGCGGGGCCACCGTCGTCGTCCCGCCGCCGTTCCGGCGCGCCGAACCGGACGTCTGGGCGGAACTCGTGCGGGACGAGCGGGTGACGTTCTGGAACTCGGTACCGGTGCTGCTGGAACTGCTGGTCGGCGAGGCCGAGTCGCGCGACGACCGGCCGCTGGCAACCCTCCGGCTCGCGGTGGTGTCGGGGGACTGGATTCCGCTCGACCTGCCTGGCCGGGCCCGCGCCCAGGCGCCGGGGCTGCGCGTCGTCGGATCGGGCGGCCCCACCGAAACCATCTGCTGGTCGCTCTTCCACCCGATCGACGCGGTGGACCCGCGGTGGACGAGCATCCCCTACGGAAAGCCGATCGCCAACCAGCGGTACTACATAGTGGACCGGGACCTGCGGCCGCGCCCGACGTGGGCACGCGGCGAGATGGCCGTGGCGAGCCCCCTGGGCCTGGCCCTCGGCTACCTGAACGACCCCGAGCGCACCGCGGCCAAGTTCGTCACGTTGCCGGGGACCGGTGAACGCGCTTATCTGACCGGTGACTTCGGACGCCTGCTGCCGGACGGCGGGATCGAGATCCTGGGCCGGGAGGACTTCCAGGTCAAGGTCGCCGGGCAACGGATCGAACTCGGCGAGATCGAGGCGCTGCTGCACCGCGCCGACGGGGTGCGGGCCGCGGTCGTGACGGCGCCGCGCAGCAGCGCCGACGTGGTCCGGCTGCAGGCCTTCGTCGTGCCGGAGACGGGCGCACGCCTGAGCGTGGACGCGCTCCGCGAGCACCTGTCCGCGGAACTGCCCGCCGCCATGGTGCCCGCCGCGATCAGGCTGCTGCCCGAACTGCCGCTCACGGCCAACGGAAAGGTGGACCGCCTGGCGCTCGCGCGGCTCGCGGCCACCCCGGAAGAGGCGGCCGAGCCCGAGGCACGGACGGACGACGCGCCGCGAACGGACGTCGGGTTGCTGGCGGAGCTGGTCGCCGCCTGCGTGGCCGAGCTGCTCGGGCTCGACGAGGTCCCCACGACCGGCAACTTCTTCCGGCTGGGCGGCGATTCGCTCAGCGGCACCCGACTGGCCTCCCGCCTGCAGGACCTGCTCGGCACCCCGGTGCCGATCCGCACCGTGTTCGCCAATCCGGGTCTCGGCGACCTCGCGTCGGCGATCGCCGGCGATCCGGCCGCCGGCCCGCAGGCCATCCGGGTCGCCCGGCTGCTGCACACCCTGGAGGAGCCGGACGAGGAGCCGGACGCAGAACCGGCCGGGGAGCCGGACGCGGGGAGCCGGACATGAATCCGCGCGAGGAGCCGGCCACGCAACCGGTCCCGCCTCCGCTCGCCGAGCCGGACACCCGACCGGCCACCGGCACCGGGCGGCCTCCGAGCGCGCTCGCCGAGGACGACCCGGCGCTCGCGGACCTGCTCGCCCGCGAGGACGTCCGGCAGCACGACACCCTGGTGCTGGTCGCCTCCTCCAGCGTGGCGCCGCCCTCGGTCCTGGCCTGCGCGGGCTCATCGCTGGCCAACCTGACCATGGAGGGGTATCCGGGCCGTCGCTACCACGCGGGAGCGGAGATCGCCGACGAGGTCGAGCGCCTCGCCCTCGACCGGGCCCGGGCGCTCTTCCGGGCCCGGGCCGCGAACGTCCAGCCGCACTCGGGATCCTCCGCGAACCTCGCCGTCCTCACAGGGCTGCTGGAGCCCGGCGACACCCTTCTCGGCCTCGGCCTGGACTGCGGTGGCCACTTGTCGCACGGCTCGGCCGCCTCGGTCACCGGACGTTACTTCCGCTCCGTCCACTACCGCACGGGCGCCGATGACCTGCTGGACTACGAACAGATCGCCGGACTGGCCGACGAGCACCGGCCGAAGGTCATCATCGCCGGCGCCAGCGCCTACCCCCGGCAGATCGACTTCGCCCGGTTCCGGGAGATCGCCGACACGGTGGGCGCGTACCTGATCGCGGACATCTCGCACATCGCGGGCCTGGTGGCCGCCGGACTGCACCCGAGCCCGGTCGACCACGCGCATCTGACCACCACGAGCACCTACAAGCAGCTCTACGGGCCGCGGGGTGGCCTGATCCTGCTCGGCAGGGACGCGGACGGGCCCGGACCGGACGGCCGGCTGCCGCTGCGCAAGCTGGCCGACCGCGCGGTGTTCCCGCTCGTCCAGGGCACGCCGGACCTCGGCAACGTGGCGGCCAAGGCGAGGGCCCTGCACGCGGCCGCCCGGCCCGCCTTCCGCGCGCTGATGGCGCGGGTACTGGACACCGCCACGGCCATCGCGGAGCAGCTCGATCGGCGCGGCCTGTGCGTGATCACGGGGGGCACCGACACCCATATGGTCCTCGCCGACCTCCGGCCCGAGCACGTCAGCGGCGCGGACGCCGAGGAGGCCCTGGAGGCCTGCGGAATCCTGGTCAACCGGAACCGGGTGCCCGGCGACGACACGCCGCCCCGGGTCACCGGCGGGATCAGGATCGGCACCAACACGCTGGCCGCACGCGGCGTCTCGCCCGAGACGGCCGCCCAGTGCGCCGAGCTCGTCGCGGACGTGGTCGAGGAACTGCGCACCGCCGGGGCCGTGCACCCGAGCACGACCGCCAAGATCCAGGCCGAGGTCCGCCGCATCTGCGCCGAGCACCCCGTCCCGGGGTACGCGAAACCCCGTATCCCCTGACAGGACGGGGCCTCCGCCGTCCCCCAAGGCCGCACCGCGCGGACGCTGACGCCATCACCGTGACCGACCACCGGGAGTTGCACGTTGAGCATCGCTGACGTCACCACCGCCGTACTGGGCGACATCGCCGTCATCCTGCTCGTCTCCACGCTGCTCGGCGGGCTGGCCAGACGCCTGGGTCAGCCCGCGGTCATCGGGCAGATCCTGACCGGCGTGGTGCTCGGCCCGACTCTGCTGGGCCGGCTCCCGGGGAATCCGACCGGCCGGCTGTTCCCGCCGGACGCCCTGCCGTATCTGTCCGTGCTCGCCCAGGTCGCCATCGTCACCTTCATGTTCGTGGTCGGCTACGAGCTCAACCTCGGGTCCCTGCGCGCGAGCGGCAGGACGACCCTGTCGGTGGCGGCCGTGGCCCTGCTCGTGCCGATGACCCTGGGCGCGGGCATGGTCGAGTTCCTGCCGTCCGTCTTCTCCGCGGTGGGAGAACACGCCGTCGGCTCCCGCTCCTTCGTGCTGTTCATGGCCGTCGCCGTGTCGATCACCGCGCTGCCGGTGCTGGCGGCGATCATCCGGGACACCGGGATCGCCGGGACGCGGGCCGGCGTCGTCGCGCTGTCCGCCGCCGGTCTCATGGACATCGGCGCGTGGACCGCGCTCGCCGCCGCGATGCCGGGCGAGTCGCACGGACTGTCGGTCCCGAAGACCGTCGCGCTGACCGTCGTCCTCGGGCTGGGCGGCGTCCTGGTGGTCCGTCCGCTGCTGAGCCGGTGGATGGACCGGCCCGGCGGCCTGTTCGCCTCCCAGCTGCCCGTGGCGATCATCCTGGCGACGAGCTGCGCCTGGGCCACCTCCCAACTGGGCCTGCACGCGGTCTTCGGCGGCTTCTTGGCCGGGCTGCTCATGCCGCGACACGACGGGGCACCCGACGCCGACGTACTGCGGGCGATGGAAGGAGCCACCGATCTGCTGCTGCCGCTGTTCTTCGTGGTGACCGGGCTCTCCCTGAACCTCGGCACTCTCGACCGGAACAGTGCCCTCGTGCTCCTCCTGCTCCTGCTGATCTCGGTCGCCGGAAAGGTGGTGCCCGGCTATCTGATGAGCCGGCTCAACCGGCTGGAGCGGCGCGAGTCGGCCACCGTCGCGGTCCTGCTGAACACCCGTGGGCTCACCGAGCTGATCGCGCTGAACGTCGGCCTGAGCGCCGGGATCATCCACGGCCGGCTCTTCACCGTCCTGGTGCTGGTGGCCCTGATCACGACGGCCACGACCAGCCCGCTGCTGGCGCTCCTCGCCCGGCCCCGCGGCCCGGTGTCCGCCGCCGGTGAGACGGTCCCGTCCGCCGGCCGCACGGAGACGTGAGAAGGGGCCGGCCCGTTGCCGCGGGCCGGCCCTTCCGTCTGCCGCTAAGCGCCCGCGCCGCGCAACTCGCGTGCCCGCGAGCAGACATTGACCGCGAGCCAGTCCAGCGTCGGGCGCAGCTCGCGCCAGGTCCCGGCCACCCACCCGGCGGCCGACGACCGGCCGGCGGTGGTCCGGTCGCAGCTCCGGCCGATGTCCAGTGTGCGGTGGCGCAGCAGCCGCACCCGCGGGTGGTCGGCCGATACCCCGCGCGGTCTGGTCTGCAGCGCGACCCCGCCCACGGTGTGGCCGAGCCCCTCCAGGCCATCGACGAGCGACTGCAGTTCCGCGCCCTTCTCCTCGGCCACCACCGCGCGGAGGGCGGCCATCTCCTGCGGGGCGCGTGAGTAGTACCGGCCGGTGGCGCGCAGGCCGTCGGCGTCGAGGTGGAGCCAGTAGCCCAGGCCCGGTTCGAGATCCACCAGGGCCCCCTGGTAGGTCTTGTACGGCGACTTGTCGTTGGAGGCCCGGGTGTCCCGCTGGGGCCGCAGCATGCGGATCTCACCGAACTCCGGGGACAGCTGCGCGACCAGGTCCGCCATCGGCTCCCGTACCGCCTGCTCGTATCTGTCGCGGTTGCGGTGCCAGAAGGAGGTCGAGTTGTCCTCGGCGAGCTCCTTGTAGAAGTCGAACGCCTCGTCCGGAATCCCGGTGAAGGCCATGGGGTCATCCTGCTTTCGTGCCGGAGCCGACGGGTCCGCCCACGTCGCCGTGGTGGGCAACAGCCTTGCAGAGCGCGCCGATTGTAGTAGGGAAGAGAGTTCCGGCGGTCGGGTTCGGCCGACTCCGCCGTCCGCCGGGCCCTGTCTCACTTTCCGGCGGTACGGGATCGGACCGCGGCGAGGTAGCCGGGCACGCGGATCGTGCCGCCGTCGGACTCGGGGTCGACGGCATACATCTGCGCGGGTCCCGTGGACAGCCGGCGCCACCGGGCCTGGGGGAAGTGACGGTCCAGGTCCGTCGGGCCGAAGCGGGTCGAGTGGCGCACCCCCGCGGCCTCGAGAGGCCTGACCAGGTGGGCGGCCCGGCCGCGGGCCCCGCCCACATGGCCGAGATAGCCGAACGAGTCGGCGGCGTAGTCGGGTTCGACCATGAGAACACCTCCCTGACCACCCGTGAGCACGGCCGTCGCGGCGGCCGTCGCGGCCCGTTCCTCGTCGCCCAGGATGTGCAGGACGGCGCGGATGAAGACGTTGGCCGGGCCGATCCGCTTGGCCAGTGCCTCGACCGCGTCCAGGTCGCCCGGGTCGAGGACGTCGAAGGACAGGTCGCCGTGCGCCGAACTCTCCGCGCGCGCACGGGCGATGGCGGTGGGCGACACGTCGACCCCGACCACGGTGCGGAA
Organism: Streptomyces sp. NPDC005402; assembly: GCF_040606575.1. Classification (NCBI taxonomy): domain Bacteria; kingdom Bacillati; phylum Actinomycetota; class Actinomycetes; order Kitasatosporales; family Streptomycetaceae; genus Streptomyces; species Streptomyces sp. NPDC005402. Next base: position 421,304 of record NZ_JBEXFB010000002.1, on the reverse strand, counting down.
CCGGGTGGCCAGCGCCCTGGCATACCGGCCGTTGCCGCAGCCCAGGTCGATGACCGGCAGCTCCGGGTCCAGGTGCCGTGCCGTGGTGTCCAGGAGCCAGCGCATCTCCTCGGCGTCGTCGGCGTCCCACAGCACGTCCCCGCCGCGGCCGGTGGCGTCCACCGACGCCCAGTACCGCTCCCACGCCTCACCGGTGCGCTGCGTGCCGGCGGCCGCCGAGGGACCCGCCGAGGCCACCGCGGGCCGGGTGATCCCGTAGCCGAGGTCGACGGCGTCCCAGCCCTCGCGTGTGGTGAGCCGGCCCAGCAGGTCGAGGAAGGCGGTGAACATCTCGCCGATCAGTCCGTCGGGATAAACCGCCTGGATGTAGTCCCAGTTGAACCGCAGACCCCCGTCCTCGGTCTCGAAGACCTGGAAGTCCAGACTGACCTGGGGCGTCTGGGAGACGCCGTACACCGCGGAGCCGAACGTGGTCTCCCGCGGGTCCGGCGGGTAACCGACCAGGCTGGTCATCACCACCGGCATCGCGGGGGTGAGCGCTCCTCGCAGGCGGGTCAGGGCGCGCAGGACCTGCATACCGGTGAAGTGGCGGTGTTCGAGATCGGCCCAGAGCCGCTGCTGCAGTGTCCGAGCGCGGTCCGCGAACGTCTCCCCGGCGCCGGTGGCCTCCAGGAGCAGCGTCGTGGTCGTGTGACCGATCACCTTGCCGATCTGCGGGTGCAGGGGCAGTCGGCTGAACAACGGGAAGTTGAGGCAGAACGAGGGTTCGGCGGTCCAGGACCGCAGCACCTCGGCGTAGGCGGCGGCGAGCACGCCGGAGCCGGTCACGCCGTGCTCGCCGGCCAGGGCGCTGATCGCCGCCCAGTCCTCGGTGGCGAGGGTACCGCTGTGCCGTTCGATCCGTGTCGGCAACTCGGCCTGGTGCGAGGGGCGTTCGGGCAGTCGGGGTGCGCCGGGAAGCGATTCGAGCCGGTCGAGCCAGTACCACTGGGAGCGCTGATAGACGTCGCTTTCCGGCAGGTTCGCCGCGAGACCGAGTACGTAGTCGCGGAACGTCAGCCGCAGGGGTTCGAGCCCCGCGCCCCGGCCCGCGTACAGCTCGCTCAGCTCGGGCACGATCACCTGGAAGTAGCTCCAGGCGTCGGCGACCAGGAAGTCGAGCACCAGGTGGATCCGGGTCCTGCCGCCGGGGAGCAGGGTCAGCCGCAGGTCGAACAGCGGCCATGTGGCCGCGTCGAGGATGGTGTGCGACAACACTTCTCGCAGGGCGAGCAGTTCCGGCTCGGGGTCCGCTGCGTTTTGCAGGTCGTGGTGCCGGATCACGAAGTCGGGCACCTTGGCCAGCACTTGCTGGGTGCCGTCGGCCAGCACGACGGTGCGCAGCGCGTCGTGGCGCTCGACCAGACTCTGCCAGGCCCGCTCGAACGCGCCGAGGTCGAGGTCGTCCGACTCCCATTCGAAGTATCCGTGGCAGCCGACGTTCCCGAGATCGACCAGGCTGCCGCGGCCGATCCACATCGCCTGCTGTCCGTCGTTCAGCGGGAACGGCTCGCACCGCGCGGCAGGGTCCGGTTCGACCGGCGGCAGGCCGGCGAAGGCGGCCGAGCCCGCCAGACCCGCCTCCACGGCCGCGGACAGCTCGCCCGCGGTCGGGTTGGCGTACAGCTCCGTCATGGACAGTTCGGTGCCGAACCGGCCGCGCAGCTCGTCGATGAGCCGGAAAGCCAGCAGTGAGTGGCCGCCGAGATGGAAGAAGTTGTCGGTCATCGAGATCGTCCGGCCGTCGAAGATCTCGGCCCACAGGCCGGCCATGGCGGCCTCGGTCTCGCTGCGGGCGGGGACGAAGTCGTCGTCGCTCTGCCCCGCCGCGTCGGGGGCGGGCAGCGCGCGCAGGTCCGTCTTACCGTTCGGCAGCCGGGGGATGTCCGGCAGCGTGGTCACCGTCGCCGGGACCATGTAGTACGGCAGCCGTTCACTGAGCCTGGCCTTGAGCGTGGCGCCGTCCAGTCCGGCGACGTCGGCCGCGGTGACGTAGGCGGCCAGTTGCCGGCCGCCCTGGCCGGTCTGGACGGTGGTGACCACTGCCTCGGCCACCTCCGGGCAGTTGACCAGGGCGGTCTCCACCTCACCGAGCTCGACCCGGAAGCCCCGGATCTTCACCTGGGCGTCGGCTCTGCCGAGGATCTCGATCGCACCGTCCGCGCGGTACCGGGCGAGGTCGCCGGTCTCGTACACGAGTCCGTCGCCGGTCACCGGGTCCGGGCGGAACAGCTTCCGGGTCAGCTCGGGCCGGTTGTGGTACCCGGCGGAGAGGCCGGCCCCGCCGATCAGCAGCCGGCCGGTCAGTCCCGGTGGCACCGGACGGTCCAGCGCGTCGAGCACGTAGGCGCGAACATTGGCGATCGGCCGTCCCGCGGGGACCGGATGCGCGGCCTTGACGTGCGGGGCGGTCGCCTGACTGGTCAGGTCGATTCCCGCGCCCAGGTCCAGGCAGGTCAGCGCGTTGGTGCTCTCGGTGGTGCCATAGGTCATGACGACGCGGAACGGCGTGTCCACGGGCGGCCAGCTGTGCACGCGCTCCGCGGTGGTGACCATGATGCGCAGCGCGGCGTCGGCGGGCCAGTCGAGGGCCCAGGCCGGTTCCGCGAGGGCGGCCACCAGCATGGTGTGGGTGATCTTCTCCGCGACCAGCCAGTCCCGCAGTTGCGCCGGGGACAGCGCGTGGCGCGCGGCGGGGACGCACACCGTGGCGCCGAGCGCGAGGTGCGGCATCCACTCCATGATCTGGACGCCGAACCCGGGCGCCGACAGCCAGGAGGCCCGGTCGCCGGGCCGCACCCCGTAGGCGCGGCCGGTCCAGTGCACCAAATTCTCGATCGCGTGCAGGCGTTCCAGGACCGCCTTCGGCTCCCCGGTCGAGCCCGAGGTGTAGATGAGGTGGCTGAGGGGGTCCGCGGCCACCGGGGTGTCCGGGGGCCGGGCGGGCGCGGTCGCGGTGGCCGCGATGTCGAGGACGGGCGGACCCTGCGGAAGGCGGTCGCCGAGCCCGTCGCCCGTGAGGACCGCCGTGGCCGCGCTGTCTCGGAGCATGAACGCGATCCGCGCGTCCGGGACGACCGGGTCGAGGGGGACGATCGCCGCGCCGGCCTTCAGGATGCCGAGGACGGCGAGCACGTAGTCGGCGCCGCGCGGGCAGAACAGCCCGACGTGGTCCCCGGGCTCGACCCCGGCCCGGCGCAGCTCACCGGCGATCTGGTCACCGCGTCGGTCGAGTTCGGCGAAGGAGACGACGCGCTCGCCCTGTTCGACCGCCGGAGCGTCCGGGCGGGTACGCACCTGCTGCGCGATCAGGTCGAGGTAGCCGGTCGACGGCCAGGGGGCGGCGGTGCGGTTCCACTCCTCGGTGATGAGCTTTTGGTCCGCGTCGGTCAGCAGGTCCACCGTGGTCAGCGGCGTGTCCGGGGCGGCCGCCGCCTGCGCGCCGAGCAGCCGCAACTGTCCGGCCAGCCGTCGCAGCGTCGCGAACTCCCACAGCCCGGCGTCACCGGCCACGCCGACGGCGCCGTCCGCGAGCTCCACAGCGAGGTCGCCGGCGCCGCGGTGTTCCCCCGGCCCGCCCGCGATCAGGGCCACCGGGCCGGCCGGCGGCCGGGACGGCTGGAACGCGGGCCCGTCGAGCGCCTTCGCCGTGGCGGAGACCACGTCACCGACCGGCGCTTCCTGGCCCACCGGGATCTCGTACCAGCCGCCCCGGCCGACCAGCCACACCCGGTCGTGTCCGCTCTGCCGGGCGAGGAGGGCGGCCCACACGCCCGACCACCACCGGTGGTCGCGGCCGAGGACGTCACCGGCCGGTGCGACGTGCCAGGGGCGATGCGGCTCGCGCGGCTCGTGGGGCTCGGCCGGCCGGTCCGCGAGCAGCGCCGGCAGCGGTTCTACGGCAGGAGTGGGCATCAGCGGTCGCCTTCCGGGCGTTCGGGGGTGGTGGGCAGGGTGTCCCAGGACCGGAACGACCGGTGCGCGTAGACGAGCGGCGTCCCGGGCACCACGCCGGCCTCGATGACCGTGCCGAACACCATCGTGTGGTCGCCGATCTCGACCGCGCGGCTCACCTCGCACTCGGTGTACGCGCAGACGTCCGCGGTGAGCAACGGCATTCCGGTCCCGGATGTGTGCCAGCCGACCAGCGCGAACCGGTCGGGGACGTCGGTGGAGAACACTCGGGCCGTACGTTCCGCGCCGCCGTGCAGCAGGTTCACCGCGAAGCGTCCCTGCCGCAGAGCGGCGCTCAGCGTCGAACTGGCGGTGCGCAGGCACACCGCCAGCGTCGGCGGTTCGAGACACACGCTGGTCAGCGAGGAACAGGTCATTCCGCGGGGGCCGTCGTCCGCCGGCGCGGTGACCACGGTGACTCCGGCCGGGAGCGAGCCCATGACCCGGCGGAACGTTTCCTCCGTCGCGACGAGCGGTGCCGGGGTGCGGGTCACACCTGCCGCCGCCGTGGCGTCTCCCCGGGGGCGGGCCGCGGCTGGTCCGTCTGGTGCAGTGAGCGCAAGTACTCGTAGGTGGAGGGCAGTTCGGACAGCAGTTGGCGCTGGCGGGTCTTCACGTCGGCGAAGGCCCGTTCGGCCGCGGCGACCGAGTCAGGCCGGTACGAGAGGATCGGCAGCGAGGAGCGCGGCCGGACGCCGAGCCCGGCGAAGATGGAGTAATAGCTGCCGTTGGTCCAGAAGTTGCGGAACTCGGCCTCGAAATTGCCGTAGTAGGTTCCCTCGTCGGTCACCGGGGGATTGACCGGCACTCCGGAGCGGTACATCTCGATCTTCTCCTTGATCTGGTCGGCCAGGGTGAGTTCCTTGGTGGCCAGCCAGAACGGCGTGTCGGTACGCGGGGACAGCGAGAAGTGCGCCTGGAGGAAGTCCCGGGTGTCGTCGAACATGTCGACGATCTCGCGGTTGAACCGGTCCCGCAGCACCGGGTCGACGTTGCGCTCGGGGAAGTGCTTGACCAGCTGGTACAGCGAAGCGGTGATGAAGTAGATGCCCGTCGACTCCAGCGGCTCGACGAAGCACGAGGAGAGGCCGATGCTGACGCAGTTGCCCACCCACGCACGGCGGTTGCGGCCGACCCGGAACTTGATGTGGTTGAGCGGGACCTTCTCGGGGTCCAGGCCCCACAGCCCGCACAGGTCGCGGGCGGCCTCGTCCTTGTCCGCGAACTTGTCGCAGTACACGTAACCGGTCCCGAACCGGCCCGGCATCGGGATCTTCCACGTCCACCCGGCCGGCATCGCGATCGAGGAGGTGTAGGGCTCGATCCCGTTCGCCTCGTCGTCGTGCGGTACCTGGGTGGCGACCGCGCTGTTGTTCAGCAGGTGGTCGCTCATGTCGATGAAGGGCTCGCCGAGCGTCTTGTTGATCAGCAGACCGCGCAAGCCGCTGCAGTCGACGAAGAGGTCGCCTCCGATCACCTCGCCGGATTCCAGCGTGATCGACTCGATGTACCCGCGTGAGTCGGCCTGGGCGTCCGAGACGGTGCCCTCGATGTGCCGCACGCCCTGCTTGACGGTGGCGAAGTCACGGAGGAAGGCGGCCACGAGGGCGGCGTCGAAGTGCCAGGCGTAGTTCGTGCAGCGGGTGCCGTCGAGGAACCGGGGCGAGCGCTTCGCGTCCATCAGCGGCGGTTCGACGAAGCTCGCGTAGTCGAAGGGCTCACTGGTCGCGCCGGACAGTTGCTTGCGCGTCCAGTAGTGCGACAGCGGTACCCCGTCGGGGGAGGGGAGCAGACCGAACGGATGGTAGAAGTGGTCCGACCCGTTGGCGTCCTGCCTGCTGACCGGTTCGCCCGGTCCGGGCGTGCGCCAGTTGGTGAACTTGACCGCCATCTTGAAACCGGCGTTGCACTTGCTCATCCACTCTTCTTCGGGCAGCCCGAGGTAGTCGAAGAAGACCCGCTGGAGGTTGGGCACCGTCGCCTCACCGACGCCGATGCGCGGGATGGCCGGTGCCTCGACGACGCTGATGGCCGCCTGGCCGGACAACGCCTTCCCTAGGTAGGAAGCGGCCATCCAGCCGGCGGTGCCGCCGCCCAGGATAATGATGTTGCGGATGGGCTCCCCCATGGTGACCTCCGTCAGATGATTGTCCTCGCGGCATCGTCGGCGCAGGCGATTACCCGCTGGTTACGCACGTGGGTGGAGCCGGAGCGGGAGCGCGCTGACTCCCCAGGTGAAGTTGGACGGCGTGAACGAGGGCGTGCCGAGCAGTTCCACCTGCCCGACGAGCTCGGCCAGCCGGCCGAACAGGGCGCCGAGTTCACAGCGCGCCATCCGCGCGCCCAGGCACAAATGCCTGCCGTGCCCGAACGCCAGGTGCCGGTTGGGACTGCGGTCGACGAGGAACCGGTCCGGCTCGTCGAAGACCTCCTCGTCCCGGTTGGCGGACGCGTTCCACAGCGTGACCCGCTCTCCGGGCCGCAGCCGCTGCCCGGCCACCTCCGTCGGGCGCAGAACGGTGCGCATCGCGTGCACCCCCGGCGAGGTCCAGCGCAGCGCCTCCTCGACGGCCGCGGGGAGTTCGGACGCCCCCAGAGCGCGCAGCCGCTCCCATTGCCCGGGGAACTTCGAGAAGGCGAGGAGCGCACCGGCGGCGACATAGCGGGTGGTCTCGTTGGCGCCGGAGAGCACCCCGTTGCAGTTGAAGATGATCTCCTCGTCGGTCAGCGGGCGGCCGCCGTCGCTCTCCACCCTGCCGTGCGCCGCGACCCAGCTCACGAAGTCGTCGCCCGGCCGAGCCCTGCGCGTCGCGAGGAGATCGGCGAAGTACAGGAAGATCTCAGTGTTGGCTTGCTTGCCCGACGCGTCGTCGAACGCCTCGGTGGTGACCATGCCGACCCAGTCCCAGTCCGCCCGGGGCAGATCCATCAAGGCGCACACCACGTGATTCGGCAGCCGCTTGGCCACCTCGATGAAGTCCAGTGGCCGGTCGAGGATGTCGTCGGTCACCAGTTCGTCCACCACCTGCCGTACGAGCCTTTCGACGCGGGGCATCCGGGCAGGCCCGAACCACTCCATCAGCGTCCGCTTGACGGCGGTGTGCTGCGGCGGATCGGAGACGATCAGCATGCGCTGGGCGACCGCCGCCACGGCGGCCACGTCGCTGCCTATCCGCATGCCGAAGCGGGAACCGAAATGGGTGGAGTCCGCGTACACGTCGGTGATGTCACGGTGCTTCGTGAGCACCCAGAACGGCGCGCCACCGCCCTCGTGCCGGTACACCGGTGCATGCGCGCGCAGCCAGGCCAGGGTGTCCCAGAAATCGTCGCGCGCGAAGGGACCGGGATCGAGCAGGTCGATCACCGGCGATGCCTGAGAGGTCACGAGGGCTCCTCCTCGGCGAGATCGGACAGGACTTCGGACAGCTGCCCGAGCAGCGCGAGCGGGTCCTCACGGCTGATCCGGTGTCCGCCGTCGAAGTCGTGGCGGCGCAGCGGTCGGATGGTCACTTCGCGCCAGTCATCGAGCTGCGCGGGGGTGACCTTCTCGTCGTGGACGGCGCCCCACGCGTACACGGGACAGCGCAGCGGCTCCGCGTCCGGCGGGATCCGGAAGGTCGTCGACAGCACCGCGTCGCGCCGCAGCACCTCGGCGGTGATCTCCCGCATCTCGTCGACGAGCTCCGACGGCAGGGAGGAGCCTTCGACGCTCGCGTACGCCAGTTGTTCGACGTCGTCATCGTCCAGTCCGCCCTGCCGCGTCCAATGGACCGGCGCCCGGCAGACGCAGACCACGAGTGCGGCCGGGCCGACGGCCCGGGCCACCTCGTACGCGAGCAGTCCGCCGAAACTGTCCCCGAAGACGACCAGCGGCCTGCCGAGGAGTCCGATGTCCGCCAGTTCCGCGACCACGGTCTCGACCACCTCGGCGATGTCGGACGGCGCCGGATCACCCCACCGGTCCTCCCGGCCGGGCAGCTGCACGGCACACACGGTGGCGCGGGAGCCGAGCCGGAGCTGCCAGTTCTGGAACTGGAGGGCGCCGGCCCCGGCCTGCGGCAGGCAGAGCAGCACGGGCCGGGCCGTCGGCACGTCATTCGTCCAGGTGCGCAGATAGGTCATGACGCCGCCGCGGATTCTTCCAGCCGGGTGCGGACGAGATCCGCGCAGCTCCGGATGGTGGGGTTGCCCAGCAGATCGCGCATCGACAGGGACACGCCGGTCTCCCGGCGCAGCGTGGTGATCATCTCGGCGGCCAGCAAGGAGTGCCCGCCCGAGGCGAAGAAGTTGGCGTCCGCGTCGGTCACCGACTGCTCGAGGACCGAGTTCCAGACCTTCGTCACGGTGCCGAGCAGGGTGTCCGTGATCTGCGGCGGGTGCGGCCCGGCGCCGTCCGCGGCCGCGTGCGCCGTGGCGAGCGCGGACCGGTCGGTCTTGCCGTTCGGGGTCAGCGGCAGTTTCTCCAGACACCGGATGCCGCTCGGCACCTGGTGCGCGGGGAGTGCCGCGGCGAGCCGGTCCCGCAGCGCGCCGTCCCCCGGATAGCCCTCGGCGGTCACCACCGTGAGACCGATGGTCCGGTCCCCCGGAAGCAGGTAGGCGACGGCCTGTGCCACGCCGGGGCCGATGGCCCGGCGTTCGATCTCGGTGAGTTCCACGCGGAATCCGCGCACCTTGACCTGGGCGTCGTTCCGGCCGCAGAACTCCAGCAGGCCGTCGCTCCGGCGCCGGACGAGGTCCCCGGTGCCGTAGACGCGCCCGAGTTCGGGGTCGGTCACGAAGTGCCGTGCCGTCAGCTCGGGTTCGTTGCGGTAGCCGAGGGCGACCCCGGGGCCGCCGATGTACAGCTCGCCCTGTGTGCCGTCGGGCACCGGCCGGCCCTCGGGGCCGAGCACATGGACGGTGTAGCCGGGGATCGCCGTGCCGATCGTGTCCAGGTCGTCGCCCCGGGCGCTGTCCGCCCAGGTGGCGGCGATGGTGGCCTCGGTCGGACCGTAGACGTTGAGTATGCGGCGACCGGTCCCGTGCCGCTTCGTCAGGTCCGGGGGGCAGGGCTCGCCGGCCACCACGATCGCCTCGGCGCTGTCCACACCCGCCTCGCAGGCGGCCAGCAACGACGGGGTCAGGCACACCACCCGGGGGGCGAGGGCGGCGATCGCGCCGGCGGGCCCGTCGGCCGCCGACCGCGCGAGGTCCACGATACCGAGGGCGTTACCGAACACCAGGTACAGCAGGGTGCACCACAGCCAGCCGTCGAACGCGGGCGACACCGCGTTGATGCCGTTGCCCCCACTCGGCATCCCGAGGGTCTCGATCGCGTCGAGGAACGCCTCCAGGTTCGCGAACGAGACATCGACTCCCTTCGGCCTGCCGCTGCTGCCGGAGGTGTGGATCACGTAGGCGACATCATCGGGGCGGACCGGCCCGGCATCCGCCGCGAGGGCGTCGACGGCCGCACCGGGCTCCTCGAACAGGTCCGAGGTCGTCAGCACGGGAATGCCATGTCCGAGTACCTCGGACGTCAGTTCGGCCGCGATGATCCACTCGGCACCGGAGTTGACGACGATCTCGCTGATGTGAGCCGCCGGATGCCGCTCGTCGAGGAGCACCGCGGTCGCCCCGAGCGCCCATACGGACATGAGAGCGGTGACCGCGTGCCGGTCCCGTCCGGTGGTGAGCGCCACCGCGGTGCCGCGCTCGATCCCGTGCACGCGCAGCACTCGCGTCGCCGTGGCGACGGACGCGGCGAGTTCGGTCCAGCTGAGGCCGGCGTCGGACGTCAGGACCGCGGGCTCGTCGGGGCGCTCAGCGGCGTGCCGGTCCAGGTGACCGAGCAGGCGGGCGACGACGGCCGGTGGGGTCGTGGTCGGAGAAGTCGCAGTCATGCGCTGGCCCTTCCTTCCACCGGCCACGCATCGCGGGGGCCCGGCATGAAGGGCCGGCCGAGGCCGTTCAGGGCCTGCTGGAGAGCCTGCCGGGTCTGAACGGACGGTTCGACGCCGATGAGGCGACGCAGCCGACGCTCGCACAACTGGTACCAGCGCAACGCCTGCTCCGGCTGGCCGAGCAGGCCCGCGACGCCGATCAGGGCCTGGTAGGTGGGCTCGTGGAGGGCGTCTATCTGCAGCGTGCGCTGACCGAGCGCGACGACCGCCTCGGCGTCGCCGCGCTTCATCGCGTTCTCGCGCAGGACATCGAGGACGCCCAGTGCCAGCGACCGGTAGTACTCCCGCGTCTCGGCGATCCAGTCCTCGTCCTGACCGGCGAGAAAATCACCCTGGTAGAGGGCTAACGCCCGTGTCAGGCTCCGCGTGGCCTGATCGGGGCGGCCGTGGGAGCGGTGCTGCATTCCCTCGTGGACACATTCCCGGAACTCCTCGATGTCGCACCAGGTGTCAGCGGCGTCCAGCAGATAGCCGCCGTCCCGGTGCAGCAGCAGGATGGGCGATCCGGAGTCCTCCGGTTGCTTGCCGGCACCGAGCGTGCTGCGCGCTCCACAGCACGCGACCTTCAGCGAACTGGAGGAGGCGCGCCACTCGGCCTCCGGCCAGAGAGCATCCCGCAGCTGGTCACGGGTCATCACCCGGTTCCGGTGCAGCATCAGGTACTGGAAGAGACTGCGTGACTTGCCGGCCCTCCACCGCGCGACCGGTACCCCGCCCACCGAGGTGGTGAACCGCCCGAAGAAGCACACCGACAGGTATGCGGGCGGGGCGTCAGGCACATCCGCAAGCGTCGGCGTGACGATCATCCCTCTCACTCCTTTCGCGGCGCTCGGAGTTCGCCATGGTTGGCCGCGAGCGCACGTTGGGCTCTTGTGGGCGACACCCTTCGACGGCGTGATGCGGGCCATCGCCATGCTGTCGGCAGTTGCGGAGGAACTTGTCGTTCCTCATACGCCGATGACGTGTTCCACGTGGGTGCGACCGAGAAGCGGGCCCGCCATCGGCATCGTTCGATGAGGGACCTCACCGGGGGTGATGCAGTCACGTGCGTGGACAGCGAGTCGGACATGGTTGAGCGGGTACTCCAGTACTCAACCCCGCCTCATGTCACCCCGTCCAGACGATTTGGCGAAATAGTGATCGTAAGTACTTATCGCGGACGGCGTGACAGATTATGGCCGTCGCTCGGCTGGAGAGGGCAGGTAGCGCGACAGCTCAACTCGGTCGAGTTCTCCGGCGCACCGCGCGCAACAGTGGAGGACGCAGCCACCCTGAAGTGCCGGCGAATCCTGCGGAAGCTCCGCTCATGCTGACCCATGATCAGCCAGCAAGATCATCTTTCATGTGTGTTGCACGAGGTGCTGAGAAACAACAGTGATCGTGGAGGGGCGTGAAGGGGGGTATCCACAGGTCGGATGGCATGTCGAAGTGTCGGGCCCCTTTGTCTCCAAGGGGCCCGACATCGCGCCGATCAGATGTCCCGGAAGAGACCCGTGAACGCGGGGACCTGCTGCAATGAGTGGCTGAGGACGGCTGACCTGCGCGAATGCCCTTTCAGCTGTTTCACGTTCGTGCCCGTTGATGGGGTCGGAAGTCCCAGAAAAGTCCCAGAGGACTCCTACTGCTCCCGGGCGCCTTTCGGCTCAAATAGCAGTAGGGGTTCGTCGAACGCCCTCGTTTCCAGCGCGGGCAGTGGGGCCTAGATGTCGAGGGACTGGCCTTCGGCCGATACCTTGCGGGATGGTGAGGTCCTGATGATCGACGACGACTGTGCGGTCGCTGATGGCAGTGAGCCGGCAGCGCCCGCCAACCCTCGGACGCCCTACAGCGAGAGGCCCGTCGCACGAGCCCGGCGGGCGAAGGCTCATGAGCTGATCGAGCGGCTCGTCGCCGGGGGCCGCGTTCGGATCACCGACCCTGATGACGACGAGGTCGCGGAGTGGCGGCGCGTCGTCAACTACGCGAAACGGCACGGCCTGGAACCAGCGGGCAAGCGCATTGAGGTACAAGTGGCCGACGAGGCCAGGACGTACCCGTCGCGGCCTTATCGGCGATCACTGGGCATCCTTGGCGCGGGCCTTGTATGCGATGTCCTCACCAAGAGGCGATGTGACGTTCGAGGGGTAGGGTGCTCTGGTTTGTCATCCTTCTGATGGGTGTCAGGTGGCCAGTTGTGCTGGTCCTGACCCTGACCCCGACGCCGTAGACCGGGGCACATTTCTGAGGGCTCGTCACCGCCATATGGACTTCAGCTGCCACGCCTGCATGTGGTCGATGGTGGCGGTGCCGCCCTCGGCGAAGGCATTGATGCCGGTGCTGGAGGGGTCGGGGAAGATCTGGTCGGTGAGGGTGACCTGTTCGCCGCGTGTGTTCTGGGCGTAGACCTCGACGGAGGAGGCGTCGACGAGGACGTGCAGGCTCAGTTGGCCGCCGTGCAGGTCGAGGGGAGCGCGCTGGATGCCGGAGAAGGTGGGGTCGAAGTCGGTGGCGCCGGAGGCGGTGCGGTCGATGTAGACCTCGCCGGTGGCGGTGTCGTAGCCGATGCGGGTGCGCTGCCCGCCGCCGGTGCGGACGTCCAGGCCGAAGCGGTCGGCGGTGCCGGCGGTGAGGTCGGCCTGGAGTTCCTGGGTGCTGCTGTGCACCGCGAGCGGGGCGGTGGTGTTCGTGACGCGTGTGCTGGGCACCTTGGTGCCGGCGCCGCGCAGGGTGGTCAGTTCGCGGACCGGCTGCTGGATCAGCTGGACCCTGCCGTTCACGGTCTTAAGGGAGAGCTGGCGGGGGAAAGAGTCGGCGCTGCGCCACGGGCTGGTGGGGATGGCCTGCCCGTAGTTCCAGTTGTTCATCCAGGCGGTCATGACGCGGCGGCCGCCGGGTGCGTCGGTCCATGTGTTGGCGGCGTAGAAGTCCGCGCCGTAGTCGAGCCAGTGGGCGCGCTGGGTGGTGTTCAGGGCGGGCTTGTCGGCGGTGGTGAACTGGTCGGCGAGGACGTGTCCCCAGCCGCCGGGGTTGGCGTCGACGATCTGGATCTGGACCTTCTTGCCCTTGTAGGCGGTGGTGTTGAAGGAGGCCCAGTCGAGGTTCTCGGAGTCGGCGCCGGTGGCGTTCTGGACGACCTTGCCGTCGACGAGCAGGTTGACGCCGGTCTCGATGGAGGGGGGCTTCGCCTGGGTGTCGGAGAGGACGACCTGGTCGAGGTTGAGGTGGCCCCAGCCTCCCGCGTTGTCGTCCACGACCTTGATCTGGGCCTGCTTGCCCTGCAGGTCGGACAGGTCCCAGGAAGACCAGTTCAGGGCTTCGCCGTTGGATCCGGTGGCGGAGCGCACCACCTTGCCGTCCACGATGAGCTCCACCGCGGTGGGGGCGTCGGAGCTCGCGGGGTGGTAGCCGCCGCCGATGAGGAAGTCCAGGTACCTCTTGTCGATGGTGAACGTCGGGGAGGTGAGGGTGCCGGTGCTGGCGTCGCCGCCCAGGAAGCTGTTGGCCAGGCCGTTGCCGAGGTAGCCGGAGACCTGCTGCTGGTCTCCGATGGCGCCCTGGGCCGGTCCGGTGCCGAAGGCGTCGCTGGTGGTGGTCCAGTCGCCGATGGGGCTGGTGTAGGTGCTGCCCTCGAAGTCGGCGAGGGTTTCACCGGTGGGTGTCGGCTCGTCGCCCAGGACGGAGTCGGGGTTGTACGGGTGGTTGCCGCCGCCGACCTTGAAGTTGATGTAGTTGCTGGTCACCGTGAACTCGGCCGAGGTCAGCGTGCCGGTGGAGGCGTCCCCGCCGTGGAAGCTGTTGGCGAAAGCCTTGCCCTCGATGCCGGTGACCTGTGACTGCCAGTCCACCGCCCCGGTCGCCGGCGCGCTGCCGAACGCGTCACCGGTGGCTGTCCAGTCGCCGAACGAGCCCGACTCGAAGTCCTGCATGACGGTGCCGCTCGGCGGGGTGTAGCTGCCGTCGTCGTCGGAGGTGAACTTCTTGCCGTTGAAGTCGCCGACGAAGTACTGGGCGCCGGAGCCGCCCGCGATGCCGCCGGGGTTGAGGTTGACGGCGAGTACCCACTTGGTCTTCTTCGGATCGCCGTCGACCGGCAGCGGGAACAGGTCCGGGCACTCCCACACCCCGCCGGTGGCGCCGGCCGGGCCGAAGTCACTCTGGTGGGTCCAGTGCTTGAGGTCGGCCGAGCTGTAGAAGGCGATCTTGTGCTGGTCGGCGAGGGAGACCGCCATCAGCCAGCGCTGCGTGGGGGCATACCAGAAGACCTTGGGGTCACGGAAGTTGTTCGAGCCGATGTCGAGCACCGGGTTGTCGTCGTACTTGGTCCAGGTGGTGCCGCCGTCGGTGCTGTAGGCAAGGGCCTGCTGCTGCTTGCCGGAAGCCTTCTGCGCGCTGGTGTAGACGGCGACGAGCGGAGGGTTCTTCTTGGTCCCGAAGCCGGTGGAGTTGTTCCTGTCCAGCACCACGCTGCCGGAGAAGATCATCTCCTGGTCGTCCTGCGGGATGGCCACCGGCAGCTGCTTCCAGTGCACGAGGTCAGTGCTGACCGCGTGGCCCCAGGACATGTTGCCCCAGCTGTTGCCGGACGGGTTGTACTGGAAGAACAGGTGGTACCGGCCCTTGTAGTAGATGAGGCCGTTGGGGTCGTTCATCCAGTTCTGGGCCGGGGTGAAGTGAAACTGGGGGCGGTACTGCTCGTGGTAGAGCGTGTCGGCCATGGCGGGAGAGGCCGCGACCAGGCCGAGCCCGGACAGGACGGCCAGCGCGGGCAGGAGTCTGCGGCGCGGACGGATGGTGCTGGACATGGCGGCTCCTTGCAGGCGGGCGGGCTTCGGCTCAGCCATAGGGGGACTGACGCGTGACGAGTCGCGCGTGACGGGTGCGGGTTACGGGCGGCGGCTCCGCCGTGGCCTGATCCAAGGCCAAGGGCGAGCCGGCTGTGGGGGCAGCACGGCACCGGCAGCTCCAGCCAGGGCTGGAAACGTTTCGCCGAACGTACGGGGACCATGTCGCCGAAGTCCAGACCCTGTGCAGAAAAACTCCCGAATGCGAGGATCGAGACGGCTGCACGCTGCCATCGACTCCGGGAGAAAACGTTGCCCAGCCAGCACAACGACTCAGGTCGGCGACCGGCGACCATCCGCGACGTCGCGACTGCGGCCGGGGTAGGCATCGCCACCGTCTCGCGGGTCGTCAACGGCAAGCCCGTCACCCCTGACCTGGCGGAACGGGTGACGCGCGCCGCCGAGCAGCTCGGCTACCGCCAGGATCTGACGGCCAGCAGCCTGCGACGGGCCGACCGCCGCACCCACACCCTCGGCCTGGTCCTGGAGGACGCGGCCAACCCCTTCTCCGCCGCGCTGCACCGCGCGGTGGAGGACGCTGCCGCCGAGCACGGCATGTTGCTCCTGGCCGGGTCCACCGACGAGGACCCGGTCAGGGAACGCGGCCTGCTGAAGACCTTCACCGCCCGCCGGGTCGACGGCCTCATCGTGGTGCCCACCGGACAGAACGACACCGACCTCGACGCGGCCCGACGCGCTGGCACACCCGTCGTCTGCGTGGACCGCCGCACCACAGCGCCGCAGGTGGACACCGTGACGGTGGACAACCGCGCGGGAGTGCGGGCAGCGGTGAAAAGGCTGCACGAGGCAGGTCACCGGCGCATCGCCTTCCTCGGGGACCTCCGCTCGATCTGGACCGCCGAAGAGCGCTACGCCGGGTTCGTGGACGGGCTGGCCGAGGTGGGATGTGTCCTGCACCCCTCTCTGGTGAGGCGTGGCCTGCACGGTGCGGAAGCCGCCCAGGAAGCCACCCGTGAACTCCTGGCCCTCGCCCACGCCCCCACGGCACTCGTCTCCGGACAGAACCTCCTGACCGTCGGGGCCCGCATGACCCTGCAGGAGCGCGGGCTGCAGCACCGCGTAGCGCTGGTCGGCTTCGACGACCTGTCCCTCGCCGACCTGCTCGAACCCGGTATCTCGGTGATCGCCCAGGATCATTCCGCCATCGGCCGGGAGGCCGCCGGCCTGCTGTTCGACCGAATCGAGGGCGAGACCGGGCCCGCCCGTCACAGCGTGCTGCCCACCCGCTACCTCGCCCGCGGCTCCGGCGAACTCCCTGCTCCCGAGGACGGCTGACGACTTCCCCGTGAACGAGTTGTTTCCGGTGTGTTGACGGGTCGGGCCTCCCGGTGCTTCACTGCCGGAACCGGTACCGAAACCGGTTCCGGAACCGCTCCCGGTACCGGTTCCACCGATCTCTGTACGATCGGCCCTTCGGTGCGGGAGGACGTCTTCCGCCTCTGCGTGGAGTGAGAGGAGGTGGCATGGGAGTCACCATCGCCGACGTGGCCTCACGGGCCGGCGTCAGCAAGACGACGGTCTCGCGAGTGCTGAACGGCAAAGGCGAGATCAACGAGAACACCGTCCTGAAGGTCCGCGAGGCGATCTCGGAGCTGGGCTATGTGCCGAGCGCCGGAGCAGTCGGGCTCGCACGCGGCACGACCCAGATGATCGGCATGCTCGTGCCTGATATGGCCTGGGCCTGGGCCGGGATCGTGCAGGCGGTCATCGAGACGCTGGAGGCCGAGGGCTTCGGGCTGCGCATGCTGACCTGGAACCGCGGTGAGGAGTCACTGCGCAGGCTGGGCCTGCAGGTCGCCGCCAAGTCGTTCGACGGTCTGCTGGTGATAGAGCCCGAGGGCGCCATGGGGTACATCACGGAACTGCACGAAGCGGGGCTGCCGGTCGTGCTGATCGACGATCGCTTCCAGCGGCCGGGATTCCCCTACGTGGCCACCACCAACCGGGAGGGGGGTGCGCAGGCGGCACGGCACCTGCTGGACATCGGGCGCCGTCGTCCCCTGGTGATCACCGGTCCCGAGGCGTTCGGCTGCACTGGGGAACGGCTGGGCGGCTTCGTCGATGTCTATGCGGAAGCCGGGGTCGAGATCGGCCAACGCAGCATCGTCTGCGGTGACTTCGACTTCGACCGCTGCCGGAGCGAGGTCGCGCGCGCTCTCGCGGACGGCGTGGAGTTCGATTCGGTCTTCGCGCACAACGACCCCTCCGCGGCCGGCGTGCTCGCCGCCCTGCACGAGGCCGGTCTGTGGGTTCCGCAGGATGTCGCCGTGGTGGGCTTCGACGACGTCGAGATGGCGTCGTACACCTATCCGGCACTGACCACCATCCGTCAGCCGATGCGGGAGATGGGTGAGGCGGCGGCGCGTCTGCTGCTGGACCACGTACGCGGATCGCCGAAGGCCGCCCCCTCCTGCACCATTCCCACCAGCCTCGTGGTCCGTGGCTCGACGTTAAAGCCGAACTCGAACTGACGCCGCGTCATCGCATGCGTGGGGTGTCAGTGTCCTCCGAACCGTCCGTCTCCGCCATCCTGCCCGCCCCGCAGGCGG
The DNA here is from genome assembly GCF_040606575.1 of Streptomyces sp. NPDC005402. Taxonomy (NCBI): domain Bacteria; kingdom Bacillati; phylum Actinomycetota; class Actinomycetes; order Kitasatosporales; family Streptomycetaceae; genus Streptomyces; species Streptomyces sp. NPDC005402. The sequence goes on along the minus strand of NZ_JBEXFB010000002.1, from coordinate 403,976 downwards.
GGACGGACTCCAGCCAGCCACGGAACTGACCGAACCGGCCCTCGGGCAGGGCGGTAGGTCGTCCAGCTCCATCTGAGCTCCACCTGAAGCCGCTCCACGCTGCGGCCGCGACCGGCCTGTTCACCGGTCGGCTTCACCACCATCCACGCGGGACCGCGTTCACGGTCACCGCCGAGGCGCCGGCTCAGCCGCGCCTCCCCGATCAGGCACACCGGGCACACCCCGCCCGGCCCCCGTCACACCGCTTCGGACGTGCCAGCCGCCACCTGCGGCTGACCGTCGATGCCGCCGTCACCGCAGACGGCCTCCACCTCTCCGGCCGACCCATCCGGGTACCGCCCGGTCCCACCCTTCGCCGCCCCCCTGCGCCCGTATCGCTTTCAACGGCAAGGAGCCGCACAATGCGTACGACTACTCGTCACACCGTCAGAACCGCCCAGATCCTGTGCGTCACCGTCACGGCGGCCTTGGTGGCCACCGGCTGCGGTCGGAGCGCCGACTCCGGCTCCGGCAAGGACGCACCCGCGAAGCTCAGCAGCGGCAAGGCCACCGGCAAGGTCGTCATGTGGTCCATGGGCGACACCGACAAGAACCTCGAGAGCCTGGCCAAGAAGTTCGAGCAGCAGAACCCCGACGTCAAGGTCCAGATCACGGCGGTGCCCTGGGACGGCGCCCACGACAAGCTGACCACCGCGATCGCCGGTGGCAACACACCGGACATGTCCCTGGTCGGCTCCACCTGGATGGCCGAAATGGCCGCCATGAACGGCTTCCAGGCCACGCCGACGTCGATCAAGTCGGCGGACTTCTACTCCGGCCAGTGGGACACCACCAAGTACAAGGACACCGCCTACGGCGTGCCGTTCATTGCCGACACCACGGCGGTCTACTACCGGACCGACATCACCACGAAGGCCGGCATCAAGGGCGCCCTGGCCGGCGACCGGGACGGATACCTGAAGGACCTCAAGGCCATCCAGGCCACCGCAGGCAAGCAGAATCCCAAGCTGCGCCACGCCACCGGGCTGGTGATGGGCTTCAACTCCTGGCTCTTCCTGCTGCCGATGGTGTGGCAGGAGGGCGGTGACATCTACGACGCCAAGACCGGGAAGTTCACCTTCGACTCGCCCGAGGTCGCCAAGGCGCTGGAGTACTACGCGAGCGTCCCGAAGCAGGGCCTGGCGCCGACCGACAAGGCGGACAACCTGCAGGACTTCCGGGATGGGCTGACCGCCACGTACCAGGAGGCCGCGTGGGCCGGAGGCAGCCTCCACAAGGACTCCCCGGAGCTCGACGGCAAGTGGAAGACCATGCCGGTGCCGTACACCAAGAAGCCCGCGGGGTTCGCCGGCGGCAGCGACCTGGCGGTGTTCAAGGACGCCAAGAACTCCGACGCGGCATGGAAGTTCGCCCGGTTCCTCACGGAGCCCGCCAACCTCGCGGCCTATGCCAAGGCCACCGGCAGCCTGCCCCCCGCGCCCGAGGCGTGGACGGTGGGGAAGCTGACCGAGGACGAGAACATGAAGGCGTTCGCCGAGCAGCTCGAGGTCAGCAAGGCGCCTCCCGCCATCACCACCTGGCAGCAGATCGCCGACGCCATCGACTCCGAACTGGAGAAGCTGACCCTCGGCAAGGCCAGCGTCGCCCAGGTGCAGCAGTCGCTGCAGTCCAAGGCCACCAGTATCGGCACCGGCCGCTGAGCGCCGACGCGTGAGCAGCCCTCGTACGGACGGATGACATCCATGTCCACGAAAACGCTCCCCGGGCGGGGCGACACCCAAGAGCAGAACACCAAACTGCCGGAGCGGAGTGCCGGTCGCCGGCGCTCCGTGCTCCGGGGCACGGCGCGCGGCCGACAGACCCGGGCCGCCTGGGTTCTCGCCGCCCCGTTTCTCGCGCTGTTCGCGGCCTTCATGCTGCTGCCGGTGGTGTGGTCTCTGCTGATGGGCTTGACCGACACCAAGAACGCCGACCTGCGCACCCCGCTGAACGTGTCGTTCGTCGGGTTCGACAACTACGTGCGGCTCTTCCAGGACGAGCAGTTCCGCCACGCGCTGCGCAACACGGCCGTCTTCGTCCTGGTCGGCCTGCCGTTGACGCTGGCCGCCGGGCTTGCCGCGGCGGTCGCCCTCGACCGTGGCATCCGCCGCTTCCGGGCCGTGTTCCGGGTCGGTTTCTATCTGCCGGTGATCACCAGCATCGTGGCGGTGGCCGTGGTCTGGAAGACGCTCCTGGACCCGCGCTCGGGACTGGTGAACACCGTCCTGGGCTGGTTCGGGATCGACGGTCCGAACTGGCTGGCCGACACCCGGTTCGCCCTGCCCGTCATGATCCTGATGGCGGTGTGGCGCAATCTCGGCACAGTCATGATCATCATGCTGGCCGGGCTGCAATCCGTACCGCAGTCCCTGATGGAGGCGGCCGAACTCGACGGCGCCGGGGCCTGGCAGCGGTTCTGGCGGGTCACCTTCCCGCTTCTGCGCCCGGCCCTGCTGCTCACCGCCGTCACCACCGGCATCGGCTATCTGCAGTTCTTCGACGAGCCGTTCGTGATGACCGGCGGCGGACCGCTGGACTCCACCCTGTCGGCCACGTTGTACGCCTACAACCAGTTCGGCAACGGCAACTACGACATGGCGTCGGCCGCCGGCTACGTCATCTTCGTCCTCATCGTCGCGCTGACCGTACTGCAGTTCCGGCTGCTGCGAGACAAGGACTGACGCCCCATGAGCACCCTCACCACTCGCACGGCACATCCGGGCGACCCGGGCGCGGACGGCGCCCTGAGGCGCCGGCACATCCGGCAGACCTGGGGCCACCCCTGGATGTACGTACCGCTCGCCGGCGCCCTGCTGCTGACGATCGCGCCGTTCCTGTGGATGCTCTCCGGCTCCTTCAAGCCCGAGGCCGACATCCGCAGAGTGCCGCCGGTCCTGATCCCCACCGCGCCCACCACCGGCAACTACAGCCAGCTGTTCAGCAAGCTCGACTTCACGAGCATGTTCGCCAACTCCGTGATGGTGGCCCTCGCCGTCACCGCGGGAAACCTCCTCTTCTGCTCGATGCTCGGCTACGCCCTGGCCAAGCTGGAGTTCCGCGGACAGCGCGCCGTCTTCCTGCTGGTCATGGGGACGCTCATGGTCCCCGGCCTGGTCACCTTCGTACCGCTGTACGTGCTGGTGGCCAACATGAAGCTGACGGGCTCCATGCTCGGGCTCGTCCTGCCGTTCCTGGCCGGCCCGTTCGGCGTGTTCCTGATGCGGCAGTTCATCTCCACCCTGCCCGACGAGCTGATCGACGCCGCCCGCGTCGACGGCTGCCGCGAGCTGGCCATCTTCTGGAGAATCGTCCTGCCACTGACCAAGCCGGCCCTCGCCACCCTGGGGATCATCACCTTCCTCGGCTCCTGGAACAACTTCCTGTGGCCGCTGGTCGTGGCCCAGAACGAGAGCCAGTACACCCTCCCCGTCGGCCTCGCCCTGGCCAGCAGCGGACAGTCCTTCACCCACTTCGGGATCCTGCTCGCGGGCGCCGTGATCGTCCTGCTGCCCGTGATGATCGTCTTCCTCCTCTTCCAGCGCCAGTTCGTGGCGGGCATCGCCACCACCGGCCTGAAGTGACACACCTGCGTTGACCGGCGGCGACCTTCCGTCCGCCATCAACTTCCTGCCCCGTCACGACTGATGACCTATGACGACTGATGACTTGGAGTCCACAGTGGGACAGCCCGTCCGCACCGCGGCGTACCTGGATCCGGAAGCTTCCGTGGAAGCGAGGATCGAGGACCTGCTGTCACGGATGACCCTGCCGGAGAAGGCCGGGCAGCTGCTGACGCTCGACGCACAGCACGGGGACCTGGAGGACATCGTGTCGGCCAAGCTGGCCGGGTCCGTCCTGCACGTGACACCCGCGCTGATGCCGGAAGCGATCGAGCTGGCTCGGCGAACTCGGCTCGGGATTCCGCTGCTGACAGGCGACGACGGCATCCACGGCCACTCGTTCTGGCCGGGTGCGACCATCTTCCCGACCCAGCTGGCCATGGCCTGCAGCTGGGATCCCGCTCTGCTTCAGCGGGTCGCCCGCGTGGCCGCTACCGAGATCGCGTCCACTGGAATCCACTGGACGTTCTCGCCGGTCCTGTGCATCACCCGGGACCTGCGCTGGGGGCGAATCGACGAGACGTTCGGCGAAGACCCTTACCTGATAGGCGAGTTGGGCGCGGCGATGGTGCACGGCTACCAGGGGGAGGGCCTCGGCGACCCGACGGCCGTGCTGGCGTGCGCCAAGCACTACGCGGGCTACTCCGAGACTCTCGGCGGACGCGACGCGAGCGAGGCCGATCTCAGCCCGCGCAAGCTGCGCTCGTGGTTCCTGCCCCCGTTCGAGCGGGCGGCCCGGGCGGGCTGCCGCACGTTCATGATCGGCTATCAGTCGATCGACGGCGTGCCCATTACCGCGCACCAGTGGCTGCTCAACGAGGTACTCAAGGGCGAGTGGGGCTTCACTGGCACGCTGGTGACCGACTGGGACAACGTCGGCCGGATGGTCTACGACCAGCGGGTCTGTGCCGACCACGTCGAGGCGGCGGCTCTCGCCGTCAACGCCGGCAACGACCTCATCATGGCTACGCCGGCGTTCTTCGAGGGCGCCCAGGAGGCGGTCGCCCGGGGTCTGGTCGAGGAGAAGCAGATCGATGACGCGGTACGGCGGGTTCTGCGGCTGAAGTTCGAGCTCGGGCTCTTCGAGGACCCTCGTATGCCCGACCCCGAGCGGCAGGCACAGGTGATCGGCTGCCGCGCACACGCCGACCTCAACCTGGAGACCGCCCGTCGTTCCCTGGTGCTGCTGCGCAACGACGGGGTCCTGCCCCTCGAAGGCGGGCTCACCTCGGACGGAACCGGCCGCGCCGCAGGGCAGGGCACGCCGCGGACCATCGCGGTCATCGGCCCCAACGCCGACAGCCCGCAAGTCATGCTCGGCGACTGGGCGGGCGCCACCGGGCAGGTCCCGTGGATGCCCGAAGGCCATCCACGGGAGTCGGTGGAGACGGTGCTGGACGGCCTGCGCGCCGTCGCGCCGTCCGACTGGACCATCACACATGCCCGCGGGGCCGACATCGAAAGCCTCGCCTTCGACCCCACCCAGTGGTCGCTCGGGCCCGACGGCCAGCCGCAGCCGCCCGTCTTCACCCCGGCCCCGGTCGACCAGGCACAGCTTCGGGAGGCCACCGCCGCTGCCGAGGCCGCCGACTACGCCGTCGTCGTCGTGGGGGACACCATCGCGCTCGCGGGCGAGGTGCGTTCCACGGCCACGCTCGAGCTCCAAGGAGGCCAGCTCGCCCTGCTGGACGCGGTGGCTGCCACCGGCACACCCATGATCGTCGTACTCGCCCAGTCCAAGCCCAGCAGCCTCCCGGACTCGGCCCTCAACGCGGCAGCGCTCATCGAGGCGTTCAACCCGGGTATGCGCGGCGGTCGCGCCATTGCCGAACTCCTCCTCGGGCTGATCGAACCCAGCGGCCGGCTCCCGGTCTCCTTCGCCCGCCACGTCGGACAGCAGCCCGTCTTCTACAACCAGGTGCGCGGCCAGCACGGGGACCGCTACGCCGATCTCACCCAGGACCCCCTGTTCGCGTTCGGCGAGGGCCTGAGCTACACCACCGTCACCTACTCCGGCCTCACTGTGCACGAGGACGAGGTCTCCGCCGACGGCACCGTCCACGCCACGGTGCGACTCACCAACAGCGGAAGCCGTCCGGCCCTGGAGACGGTCCAGGCGTACGTCAGCGACCTGACCACCAGCGTCACCTGGGCCGAGCAGGAGCTGAAGGCTTTCACCCAGGCTGAAGTGCTTCCAGGTGAAACCGTTGCCGTCGACATGAGCATCCCCGCCGCGCAGTGCTCACTCGTCACGGCCGACAACCGCCGCGTGGTCGAACCAGGGGAGTTCGCCCTCCGCGTCGGCCCCAGCTCACGGCGGGAACAACAGCTGAGCGAGCAATTCCGCATCCGGGCCTGAAACGCCGCCTGTCGGCTATGCGAAGGCCGCTCGAAGCCCCCGCCCAGCCGATCCCTGACCCGGCTGGGCGGGCCCCTCCGAACCACCGAAAGGCACGCGTGTGTCCACCACACCCCGCGATGTGCACTACCCCGTGGTGCACCTGCGCCCGCCCCGCAACTGGGTCAACGATCCCAACGGGCTGGTCTTCCACGACGGCCACTACCACGTCTCCTACCAGTACAACCCGTACGGCGCGACACACGCGAACATGCACTGGGGCCACTTCCGCAGCCCCGACCTGCTGACCTGGGAGCCGCTGCCGATCGCCCTGTCACCGACGCCCGGTGGCGTGGACGGCGACGGCTGCTTCTCCGGCAACGTCGTCTCCGACGGCGACCGGCTCGTCGCCTTCTACTCCGCGCACCTCGTGGAGCGCTCGCCCCAGCACCAGCCGGTCACCTGTGCCGTCTCCCACGATGGCGGCCAGACCTTCAGCCCGCGAGGCGAACTGCTCATCCCCGAGCTGCCCGAGGGCTGCACCATGTACCGCGACCCGTACGTCTGGCGTGACGGTGCCGGCTGGCGGATGCTGGTCGGCGCCGCTCTCGCCGACGGCCGGGCCGCCACCCTCCTGTACGACTCACCCGATCTGGAGACCTGGGTCTACCGAGGGCCCTTCGTGGCCCGTCATCCGGAGCCCATCGGCGGCACCGAGGAGCTCACCGGCGATGGCTGGGAATGCCCCCAGTACCTCCCGGCAGCCGGCGGACCGGCCGCGCTCATCTTCAGTACCTGGACCGAACCTACTGGCCCGATGCGCGTCGCAGCTCTGATCGGCGAAGAGCACGACGGCCACTTCAGGGCAGGCGGCCCGGTGTGGGCGGACCACGGCCCGGACTGCTACGCACCTGCCCTCCTGCGTGCACCTGGCGGCAGATGGCTGCTGTGGGGCTGGTCTTGGGAAGCCCGCGACCAAGCCTGGGCCGTCGCCGGCGGATGGGCCGGCGTTCTGACCGTGCCCCGCGAGATCCATGTCGGCGGCGACGGCATGCTGCGTCAGCGGCCCGCCACCGAGCTGCTCGCGCTGCGCGGTGAGCGCACTGTGCAGGCCGAGGGTGCGACCCATGGCCCGGAGCCGGTGGAACTGGGCAGCGTGGGACGCGCCTTCGACCTGACGGCCCGTCTGCAGCCGACCGGGATCGCCGGCCTGCGGCTGCTCACCACCCCGGACGGATCCGAGTACCTCGACATCCGTCTCGATCCGGACGCGGGCGAACTGGTCGTCGACCGTGACCACGCCTCCCTGGACACGCGGGCCCACGGCGGCGCCTACCGGATGCCCTGCCCCACCGGCCAGCCGGTCGACCTGCGCGTGGTCGTCGACCACTCCATCGCCGAGGTCTTCCTGACTTCTACCGGCCAGGTCCTCACGCTGCGCTTCTACCCGACAGGGCAGGACGCGTGGCGACTTCAGGCCCGCACCGCACCGGGCACGCGCCTTCGCTACGCGGTCGACGCGTGGGAGCTGCACCCGCTGGTGATCAAGACGCCGACCGCCGGCGCCGCAGAGCAGTACTGAAACCAACAGGTCTGAAGGAGGATCCTCAATGAGCTCGCACGATTTTGGACGACGTCAGTTCCTCACCACCGCCATCGGCGTCGCCGCAGCCTGGACCCAGGTTTCCGGCAACGCTTCCGCCGCCACCTCCTCGCGCAATTCTTCGGTGCAGGTCTGGCTGACCGACATATCGGCCAAGAAGTGGGTCGTCGGCCAGAGCGATGTGCTGTTCCGGACGAAGAGCGCCAGCAACCCGCTCACCATCAAGGTCGACGACAGCGTCAAGTACCAGAAGATCCAGGGCTTCGGGGCAGCCATGACCGACTCCTCCGCCTGGCTCATCAACAAGCTGTCCACCGCTGACCGAGCGAAGCTGATGCAGAAGCTGTACGACCCCTCGAAGGGCATCGGCCTCAGCCTGATCCGTACGCCGATGGGCGCCACGGACTTCAACGCGTCCGGCAACTACTCCTACGACGACATGCCGGCGGGACAGACGGACCAGACGCTGGCCAACTTCTCGGTCCAGCACGACGAGAAGTACATCATTCCGGTCTTGCGGCAGGCTCTCGCACAGAACCCGTCCGCCAAGATCCTGGCCAACCCATGGAGCCCGCCAGGCTGGATGAAGACCTCGGACTCCATGATCGGAGGCACCCTCAACAGCGAGAGCACTTCCACGCTGGCCGACTACTTCGTGAAGTTCATCAAGGCTTACGACAAGGCCGGTGTGCCCATCTCCTACATCACGCCGCAGAACGAACCCATGGGCACGCCCAGCTGGCCCGGCATGTTCCTGTCCGCATACCAGGAATCCGCGTTGATCCAGGAGATCGGCCAGGCGTTCGCGGCCAACCGCATCTCCACGAAGATCCTGGCCTGGGACCACAACTGGGATGTGCCCTCGTATCCCGAGACGATCTTCAGCGACCCCGCCGCCTCCCAATACACGGCTGGCACCGGATGGCACATCTACAGTGGCAACCCGACGTACCAGACTGTGGTCCACAACGACTTTCCGGGCAAGGAAACCTACATCACGGAGGCCAGCGGAGGCGTCTGGCAGGGCGACGACGAGACGGCGTTCAATGACGCACTCGGCACGTGGATCATCAAGGGCATGCGCAACTGGGCCAACGGCGTGATGTTCTGGAACACCGCGCTCGACCCCAAGTTGGGGCCGCTCAACAGCGACACCAACGGCATCCCCATGTGCCGGGGACTGGTCACGGTCGATCCGGACAGTGGGCAGGTGTCCTACAACGTGGACTATTACGCACTCGCTCACGCCAGCCGGTTTGTGAAGCCCGGAGCGCATCGCATCTACTCGAACACCTTCGGGGAGGGAAGCATCGAGAGCGTCGCGTTCCTGAACCCGGACGCCTCGAAGGTCGTGATCGCGTATAACTCGGGTAGCGCGGCGAAGAACTTCAGTGTGGCGGACGGGACGCAGTCCTTCGACTACACCCTGAACGCCGGCGACGCTGTCACGTTCACCTACACGGGCGGGCGCAGCGGCGGGACCCCCGCGGCGACCAATGTCTTCGACCCGACCCATGACTTCACGTTCAAGTCGTCGATGGGGCCGATGACGGTCACGTACGACCCGGCACTCCTGCAGTACCAGAACGCAGTCCGCACCGGAAGCAAGCTGCTCACGTACTCCCTGCCGATCGGAGCGTCCATCAAGACGCCCGGAACGTCACTGAGCCGTGGCAAGTGGACCGCCACGGCCTCGTCGAGCCCGGACTGGGGTGCGGCCGCGAACGCGATCGACGGCGACATCAACAGCCGGTGGAATCTCGGCCAGGGGACGACCAGCGGCGCCTGGTTCCAGATCGATCTGGGGAGCCCGACGAGCTTCAACAAGATCGTCTTCGCCACCGGAGAAAGCAACTCCTTCGACTACGTCACCAAATACCAGGTGTATGTCTCGGACGACGGGGCCGAATGGGGCAGCGCGGTCGCGAACGGCAATGGGAACATAGGGAAGATAGCCGTCACGTTGCCAACTCGGACGGCACGGTACATCCGCATCGTCTGTGTCGCGGCATCCGGTTTCTGGTGGAGCGTCGCCGAAATCAACGTATACGGATCCGCGAGTGGCACCGGTTCGATCGCAGCCCCGACGGCGGTGCCCAAGGGCCTCCAGCTGAAGACGTGGACCAGTCCGGAAGGGGCGCAGGTCACCGCGGTGTTCAACGGCACCGCCAGCAGCCAGAGCTTCCCGGTGGCCGCCGACGGCTCGTACACCTACACCCTCACGAGCGGGACCTCGGCGATGTTCACCACGCAGAAGCTGTCAAGCTTCCCCGCACCGGTCTTCAGCAGCCTGAAGCCGAAGCAAGGCATACCGCGTGCCAAGTTCACGATCAGCGGTTCTCACTTCGGTGACGCCCAGGGGCTGGGTACGGTGCGTTTCGGGAAGCTCTTCGCCGAAATCGACAGCTGGTCGGACACGAGCATCAGCGCGTACGTGCCGAGCGGTCTTCCGGTGGGGACGTACAAGGTCTCGGTGAACGGCGCCAGCGGAGCGGACGCGGGTGAAGCTTCCTTCGACGTCATAGACCTGGGCCCCGCTCTGTCGCGCACGGGCTGGACCGCCACGACCTCCGACACAAGCCCGTACAACGACGGTCCCGCGAACATGCTGGACGGCGATTCCAGTACCCGGTACAGCTCCGGAAGGGGCCAATACGACGGCCTGTGGATCCAGGTGGACATGGGGCAGACGCAGACGTTCGGCAAGATTCTGCTGGATTCCGGCAGCAACATCGGCGACTATGCGCGAAGCGCGGACATGTACGTCTCCGCGAACGCAACCGACTGGACCAAGGTCTCTTCCATAAAGGACGGCCAGCGAGTCGAGTTGATTTCCTTCCCGACCCAGACGGCTCGCTACATCAAGGTCGTCAACACCGGTGATGTCGCGAGTAACTGGTGGTCAATCGCGGAATTCAACGCCTACAACTGATCTCGGGTTTTCACGGCCGGAGTGACACGCCTCGCTGAGGGCTCTCACCATAAGCCGGTCTCCGTGACGTGGAGCCGAGTCGGGTGGCCAGACGTCTGGTGCGTCGCTGGTGGCGCTCCACGACGCTGGGAACCTGCTCGCGGAACGCCACCAGCGGGCAACCGGGCACCGGGCAGACCCCCACCGACGCCACGACCTGTCGTCCGTCCATCGGCACGTCCGCGACCAACCGCGCGTGGAAGACATGGACTCGCCCGGTCAGCTGCCCACACACCGGGCACGGCACCGGATCGTCACTGATTCGTACCGCCACCCGGATCACGTCGCCTTCCTCCGTCACGCCGACGACAGGCGTCCCCCTTCGGTACTACCGATTACGGGGAGAGGGACGGCCGTCACCCGTGCGGCACTGCACTGGAGGGCTCAGGAACGGAGGCCAATGCATACCTCGGCCGTGACGCTCGTTTGACGCTCTGAGCGTTCAAAGGGTCCTTCGGTGGAGTCGAAAATGCCATCTGACCTGCGGTTACGTCAGGGGGCCACACTTCTGACGTCATTTCGATGACGCGGTCCCAGCCAAAAGTCCCAGAAAAGTCCCAGAGGTGCCGCCGCCTCCCCTCCCGCCTCGCGTTTATGCAGGTCAGGAGGGGTGTAGCGGCACTTTTCCTGAAGACCTTCAGATGTCCCGGAAGATCTCGATCTGCGCCCCCACCGAGTTGAGCCGCTCGGCCAGGTCCTCGTAACCGCGGTTGATGACGTAGACGTTGCGCAGCACGGACGTGCCGTCCGCCGCCATCATCGCCAGCAGGACGACCACGGCGGGGCGCAGGGCCGGCGGGCACATCATCTCGGCGGCGCGCCAGCGGGTCGGGCCCTCCACCAACACCCGGTGCGGGTCGAGGAGTTGGAGGCGTCCGCCCAACCGGTTCAGATCCGTCAGATAGATCGCGCGGTTGTCGTAGACCCAGTCGTGGATGAGGGTCTGGCCCTGGGCGACCGCCGCGATGGCCGCGAAGAAGGGGACGTTGTCGATGTTCAGGCCGGGGAACGGCATCGGGTGGATCTTGTCGATCGGCGCCTCCAGCTTGGAGGGCCGGACCGTGAGGTCGACCAGTCGGGTACGGCCGTTGTCGGCGACGTACTCCGGCGTACGGTCGTGGTCGAGCCCCATCTCCTCCAGCACCGCGAGTTCGATCTCCAGGAACTCGATCGGCACCCGGCGCACCGTCAGCTCCGACTCCGTCACCACGGCCGCGGCCAGCAGGCTCATCGCCTCGACCGGATCCTCGGAGGGGGAGTAGTCGACATCCACGTCGATGCGCGGCACGCCGTGCACAGTGAGCGTGGTGGTGCCGATGCCCTCGACCTTGACCCCCAGAGCCTCCAGGAAGAAGCAGAGGTCCTGGACCATGTAGTTGGAGGAGGCGTTGCGGATGACGGTGACGCCGTCGTGGCGGGCCGCCGCGAGCAGCGCGTTCTCCGTCACGGTGTCGCCGCGCTCGGTCAGCACGATCGGGCGGTCGGGGCGGACCGCCCGATCGACCCGGGCGTGGTACTGGCCCTCGGTCGCCGCGACGTCCAGACCGAACCGGCGCAGCGCGATCATGTGCGGCTCGATGGTCCGGGTGCCGAGGTCGCAACCTCCGGCGTACGGCAGCCGGAAGCTGTCCATGCGATGCAGCAACGGGCCGAGGAACATGATGATCGAGCGCGTGCGGACCGCGGCCTCGGCGTCGATGGCGCCCATGTCCAGCTCGGCCGGCGGTACGAGTTCGAGGTCGACGCCGCCGTTGATCCACCGGGTGCGCACCCCGATGGAGCTCAGTACCTCCAGGAGGCGGTAGACCTCCTCGATGCGGGCGACCCTGCGCAGCACCGTGCGCCCCTTGTTGAGGAGCGAGGCGCACAGCAGGGCCACACACGCGTTCTTGCTCGTCTTGACGTCGATCGCGCCGGACAGCCGACGGCCGCCGACCACACGCAGATGCATCGGGCCCGCGTAGCCCAGAGAGACGATTTCACTGTCCAGTGCTTCACCGATACGGGCGATCATCTCAAGGCTGATGTTTTGGTTGCCGCGCTCGATGCGATTGACGGCGCTCTGACTGGTGCCGAGCGCCTCGGCAAGCTGCGACTGTGTCCAGCCCCGGTGCTGCCGGGCGTCACGGATGAGCCTGCCGATACGTACGAGGTAGTCGTCTGCCATGGGGCTGAGGCTATCTCAGATATGAGATGGCGCATTCCGGGGAGGTCCGTTCGGGGGAGGGCCTGGACGAACGTGAGGGAACGTCAGTGACGCTTGGCGCTACGGGTTCGACGCCATCCGAAAGGTCCGGGCAAATCAACCGATGTCGTACGACGTCCCGTGCTGCTGTGGGTGTGCTTCGGCCCGTGGCTTCCCCCGCCGGTGGTGATGGACCAGGAGCGCCGGTTGATGTTCAGTCGCACCCCGGGAAGGATCCGGAAACTCTTGCGGAACGTGAGCGGCATCGGGGTCTCCCATCGAAGGTTCGGTCTCGTGCTTGCGACGGTGTTCGAATACCCCCGCCCGGCGAAGTGATGGGTGCCGGGTTTGTAACCGCCCCGCTCCGGCGGGCGAGTTGGGGCAGGACGTGTCGTCCGGGGTGGACGTCACCCGCGACGCCCGTCCCGGCAACGCGACGGCATCCGGTCGGCTTCCTCTTCCGGAGTCGACCGACCGCCGCGTCGAAGCGTCACCCGACGGTGAGCCACCTGGCTGCGGCTCCGCACCCGCGACCGAGGCCGAAAGGTCGACCCGAAGCCTGGCCCGGACATCGCGGCCGGTGTCCCCGCGGGGGCCTGGCGGACATCGCCACCCGAAAGGCCGCGAGGCCGCGAAACCGGATGGCCGGACGGCCGTCTGGTTTCGCACAGCACACCCACCGCGCCGGGCGCCGCGGTGGCCGCGAGCCGGGCCGAACTGTCGCCCTTCGGGACTGGAGCCGGACGTCCGGCGTGATTCCGGTCGGCACCGGCATGGTCAGGGTCGGGACCAGCCGTACCGTGCCAGGTCACCGGCACGCGTCGGCCGCCCCGCGAGGCTCCCGGAAGGCGACGGTCACCCCGGCTCGCACGGGATCCACGAGCCGCCCGGACATCACGGCAAGTGCCCTGTCTCAATCGATCGAGAGCAGTGCGGGCCCGTGACCTGGGGTGCCCACGATCGGATGAGACCAGCGCGGGCTCATGTCTCAAACGATCGTGGGTGTCCTGTGCGAATCGGGGCGGGCTGAGATGCTCGGCTCATGGTGGATCGGGCCGATCGTGTGCAAGGTGATGTCGTCAGTCAGGGGAAGTATGCGCGTGTCGAGAGGGAGAGACGGTTCCTGCTGGCAGGGCCTCCGGCTCCTTCGGCGGTCACAGTCACCCGTGTGATCACAGACCGGTATCTGGTAGGGACACGTCTGCGTCTGCGACGGGCCGAGCGCCCGGATGTCGGTGGTTGTGAACTCAAACTCACCCAGAAGGTGCCTGCCGATCGGCCGGGTGCCGTGCAGGGGCTGATCACGAATACCTACTTGTCCCCAGCCGAGTACGACTTGCTTGCCTCGCTGCCGGCTGCGGTGTTGTCCAAGACGCGGTTCAGCGTGCCTCCGTTGGGCGTTGACGTCTTCGACGGTCCTCTGCAGGGCTTGGTCCTGGCGGAGGCCGAGTTCACCAGGGATGAAGAGGCCCTGGCCTTCGTACCTCCTGCGGAGTGCCTGGCGGAGGTCACGGACGACGCGCGCTTCACCGGCGGGAGACTGGTCGGGGCTTCCCGGCAGGAGTTGATGACCTGGCTGGCCGAATACGGAATCCGTCCAGAGGCTCTTCAGTAGGAGGGCAGGGGCAGGGGGAAGGTGCGTAGGTCGGTTGCGGGCCGTTTGGTGAGGCGGCGGATGGTCTCTTCGTGGAAGAGGATGGTCAGGATCTCCCATCTGTTGATGTGAAGAGCCATCTTGAGTTGCGCTGCCCGCGATAGGCGGGAAAGGGCCGCGACGGGCGGCCCACCTCGAACCGCTGCGGCCACCTCACACTCATCGGACCCTGCCGATCGGCATCATCAGGGCCGATCAACGTCATCCAGTAGTCCGCTGCATCCATCCCGGCCTCCGCAGCCAAGCGCCGACGCGGTGCAGCGAAGCTACGAAAGGCCGGACGCCGGTGCTCACGGAAGACTGAGACACGACACCGTTTGCCCGGAGAAGACTGAGACGTGGGTCCATTTGCCCAGGGAAGACGGAGACTGCCCAGGGTTCGCTGGGACAGGACAGCAAGCCCGGGCATGACCATCCGGGCCTCATGTACTAGAGTTATCTCGACATCGAGATATCTGCCGAGGCGTACCGCAGTCGCACGCTTTCGCTGGGTCTGGCAGTAAGGCATACCTAACTTAGCCTTACCTTAGCGGATCGGCCAAGACGGCGTGGCGGCAGGATGCGGTGGTAAGCGCACAAAAATGAAGGAGACTGTCGTGTCGGCGAACAGCTTCGACGCCCGCGCCACGCTGAGCGTGGGCGACGAGTCGTACGAGATCTTCCGGCTGGACAAGGTGGAGGGCGCGGCCCGCCTGCCGTACAGCCTCAAGGTTCTCCTGGAGAACCTTCTCCGTACCGAGGACGGCGCGAACATCACCGCCGACCACATCCGCGCCCTCGGCAGCTGGGACTCCCAGGCCCAGCCGTCGCAGGAGATCCAGTTCACGCCGGCCCGCGTGATCATGCAGGACTTCACCGGCGTGCCCTGTGTCGTCGACCTCGCCACCATGCGTGAGGCCGTCAAGGAGCTCGGCGGCGACCCCGCGAAGGTCAACCCGCTCTCCCCGGCCGAGCTGGTCATCGACCACTCCGTCATCGCGGACAAGTTCGGCACCCACGACGCGTTCGCGCAGAACGTCGAGCTGGAGTACGGCCGCAACCGCGAGCGCTACCAGTTCCTGCGCTGGGGCCAGACCGCCTTCGACGACTTCAAGGTCGTCCCGCCGGGCACCGGCATCGTCCACCAGGTGAACATCGAGCACCTGGCCCGCACGGTCATGGTCCGCAACGGGCAGGCGTACCCCGACACCCTCGTCGGCACCGACTCGCACACCACCATGGTCAACGGCCTCGGTGTGCTGGGCTGGGGCGTCGGTGGCATCGAGGCCGAGGCGGCGATGCTCGGCCAGCCGGTCTCCATGCTCATCCCGCGCGTCGTCGGCTTCAAGCTGACCGGTGAGCTCAAGCCCGGCACCACCGCCACCGACCTCGTGCTGACCATCACCGAGATGCTCCGCAAGCACGGCGTGGTCGGCAAGTTCGTCGAGTTCTACGGCGAGGGCGTCGCCGCCACCTCCCTCGCGAACCGCGCCACCATCGGCAACATGTCGCCGGAGTTCGGCTCGACCGCCGCGATCTTCCCGATCGACGACGAGACCATCAAGTACCTCAAGCTCACCGGCCGCTCCGAGCAGCAGCTCGCGCTCGTCGAGGCGTACGCCAAGGAGCAGGGTCTCTGGCTGGACCCGAAGGCCGAGCCGGACTTCTCCGAGAAGCTGGAGCTCGACCTCTCCACGGTCGTCCCCTCCATCGCAGGACCGAAGCGCCCGCAGGACCGCATCGTCCTCGCGAACGCCGCCGAGCAGTTCAAGCAGGACGTCCGCAACTACGTCGACGACGTCGACGAGTCCGGCAAGGAGTCCTTCCCGGCCTCCGACGCCCCGGCCGTCGCCCCGAACGGCGCCCCGTCCAACCCGGTCACCGTGACCGCCCCCGACGGTTCGACGTACGAGATCGACCACGGCGCGGTGACCGTCGCGGCCATCACCTCCTGCACCAACACCTCGAACCCGTACGTCATGGTCGCCGCCGCGCTGGTCGCGAAGAAGGCCGTGGAGAAGGGCCTGACCCGCAAGCCGTGGGTCAAGACCACCCTCGCCCCGGGTTCCAAGGTCGTCACCGACTACTTCGACAAGGCGGGCCTGACCCCGTACCTCGACAAGGTCGGCTTCAACCTCGTCGGCTACGGCTGCACCACCTGCATCGGCAACTCCGGCCCGCTGCCGGAGGAGGTCTCCAAGGCCGTCAACGACCACGACCTCGCGGTGACCTCGGTCCTCTCCGGCAACCGGAACTTCGAGGGCCGTATCAACCCCGACGTCAAGATGAACTACCTGGCCTCCCCGCCGCTGGTCGTCGCGTACGCCCTCGCGGGTTCCATGAAGGTGGACATCACCAAGGACGCCCTGGGCGCCGACCAGGACGGCAACCCGGTCTACCTGAAGGACATCTGGCCCTCCGAGGCCGAGGTCAACGACGTTGTGGCGAACGCCATCGGCGAGGACATGTTCAACAAGTCCTACCAGGACGTCTTCGCGGGCGACGCCCAGTGGCAGGCGCTGCCGATCCCGACCGGCAACACCTTCGAGTGGGACGCCGAGTCGACCTACGTCCGCAAGCCCCCGTACTTCGAGGGCATGACGATGGAGACCACCCCGGTCTCCGACATCACCGGCGCCCGCGTGCTCGCCAAGCTCGGCGACTCGGTGACGACCGACCACATCTCGCCCGCCGGTGCCATCAAGGCCGACACCCCGGCCGGCAAGTACCTCACCGAGCACGGTGTGGAGCGTCGTGACTTCAACTCCTACGGCTCGCGCCGAGGCAACCACGAGGTCATGATCCGCGGCACGTTCGCCAACATCCGCCTGCGCAACCAGATCGCGCCGGGCACCGAGGGCGGCTACACCCGCGACTTCACCCAGGACGGCGGTCCGGTGTCGTTCATCTACGACGCCTCCCGCAACTACATCGAGCAGGGCATCCCGCTGGCCATCCTGGCCGGCAAGGAGTACGGCTCCGGCTCGTCCCGCGACTGGGCCGCCAAGGGCACCGCGCTCCTCGGCGTCAAGGCCGTCATCGCCGAGTCGTACGAGCGCATCCACCGCTCGAACCTCATCGGCATGGGCGTCCTGCCGCTTCAGTTCCCGGAGGGCGCCAATGCCGCGTCCCTCGGTCTGACCGGCGAGGAGACCTTCTCCTTCACCGGGGTCGAGGAGCTCAACAACGGCACCACGCCGCGCACGGTCAAGGTCACCACCGACACGGGCGTCGAGTTCGACGCGGTCGTCCGCATCGACACCCCCGGTGAGGCCGACTACTACCGCAACGGCGGCATCATGCAGTACGTGCTGCGCAGCCTGATCCGCAAGTAAATCCTTTCGGGCGCCTGAGGGCCGCACTCCCGGTGACGGGGGCGCGGCCCTTCGCCGTACCCCCGTCACCGCAGGTCATGACCCACCCTCAGGCGGAACACAGGGTTCCCTCAGCGGGCGGGGACACGATCGGTACATGACTGGCACATCCGGGCCCCGAACCCGCCGCGTACGCGGGCTCATCGCCGACGCCGGGCCCGCACTCAACGAAGTGCCGTCCGCCGCCCTCACCGAGGCGGGCCGCCGCCCCTGCCCGGTACCGGAGAGCGCCGACGCGGTGACCCGCGAGCTCGAATCGGCGCGCGGGCGGCGGGCGTTCGCGGCCGGTGTCGACGCGGACGGGCGCAGCGCCCCTCGAGCGGCCCGCGGTCCCGCGTCCCACGCCGTCGCGCTCGACGGCCCGCTGCCCGACCTGGACGGACTCCAGGTACTGCGCCGGCCGCGCTTCGAGGACCTGAAGCCGCCCGTCCGCATGCTCACCGCCCGCCACGCCCTGGACCACCGGCTGGACGGACCGGAGACCGGCGCCGACAACCGCGTCACCCAGCACTTCTCCCTGCAGGAGGCCGTACGGCGGCTGCACGGACTGCTGCGCCGGGCGGGCTCCGGGCACGGCCGCACCGGCGACTCCGTCCATGTGCTCGGGGACCTGGCCATGGCCGAGGACACCCGAGAAGTGCGCTGGACGGGCGTGCCCGTGCGGCTCGCCGCGAAGGAGCTCGATCTGCTCAGCCTGCTGCTCGGCGACGGCCACCTCGTCGAGGTCCACATCTCCGGTCCGCGCCGGAAGATCGACAAGGGACGGGCGCCGTTGATCCACACCGTGCGCGGCCTCGACAGCGCCATCAGGCCCGCGGAGGACGGGAGATGAGCCGGCGGCAGAGCGCGAGGATGCGCACCCGGTCGATCCGTACCCGCTCCGGCCGTACCCGGTCGATCCGTACCCGCTCCATCCGTACCCGGTCGATCCGTACCCGTCTGCTCGTCTTCGTCAGTGCGACGCTGGTCGGTGTCTGCGTCGCGATGGGCGTGATCACGACACTGTTCCAGCACGCCTACCTGATGGGCAACCTGGACGACCGCGTCCTCGACGCCGCCGAACGGGCCCTGGCGGGAGCCTCGTCGCATCCGGATCGCGAGGGCGATCTGACCTTCCTGAGGGAGACCGGGCAGCCCGCCGGGCTGCTCTCCGCCCGGGTGGACGAGGACGGCGCCATCCTCTCCGCGGCCGTCGTCGTCCAGGACGCCCCGCCCCGCGACCTCGGCACCGGCCAGCGCACCGCCCTGGCCGGGTTCCGGGCCGACGGCGCGATGCACACCCGGAACGTGCCCGGCCTCGGCACCTATCGGGTCACGGTCCTGGTGGACGGAGGTGTCCGGGTCCTCGCCGGCCTGCCCATGGACGACGTCCAGGACATGATCAGCGAACTCGTGATGATCGAGACAGGTGTCGCCGCGGCCGGGCTCGTCGCCGCCGGCTGTGTCTGCGCGGTGGTCATACGACGGCAACTGCACCCCCTCGGCCGGGTCGCCGCCACCGCGGCCGCCGTCTCCCGGGCCCCGCTCGGACACGGCGAGGTCACCGGCCTGACCCGCGTACCCGAGGGCGACACCGACCCCGCCACTGAGGCCGGTCAGGTCGGCGCCGCGCTCAACCATCTCCTCGACCAGGTGGAGTCCTCCCTCGCCGAGCGGCAGCGCGGCGAGGAGCGGATGCGGCGCAGCGAGGAACGCATGCGGCGGTTCCTGGCCGACGCCAGCCACGAACTGCGTACACCGCTCGCCTCGATCGCCGGATACGCCGAGTTGATGAACCGCGGCACCGGCCGCATCGAACCGGTGTTGGCCTGGCGTCGGGTCTCGGCGGAGTCCGCCCGTATGACGGGCCTGGTGGAGGACCTGCTCCTGCTCGCCCGCCTCGACGAGGACCGCCCCCTCCAGTCCGCCGAGGTGGACCTGGCGGCGCTGGTCGCGGAGGCGGTGTGGGAGGCGAGGGCGGCGGGCGGCGGCCACGACTGGCAGCTCGAACTGAGCCTGGAGGTCCCGGCGTTGGTCACCGGGGACGCGGCCCGCCTGCACCAGGTGGTGGCCAACCTCCTGTCCAACGCGCGGACGCACACGCCGGCCGGCACGAGGGTGACGGCATCGGTGGAGTCCGCCGACGGGCGCTGTGTGATCCGCGTCCACGACAACGGCCCCGGAATCCCCCCGGCGCTCCTTCCCACCGTCTTCGAACGCTTCACCCGAGCGGACACCTCCCGCTCCCGCGCCGACGCCAACTCCGGTGGATCCGGCCTGGGTCTGGCCGTCGCGACGGCGATCGCGGGGGCGCACGGAGGCCATATCCAGGTCAACAGCGTCCCAGGACATACCGAGTTCACGATCGATCTACCGGCATCCATGGAGGCGGGGGTGGCGGAACGGGCCGTTGCGGGAAACGGCGCGTCGGTGTAACTCCCTTCCGAGAGACGGGTGTTCGCGGGCAGGCGTTTACCAGCCGTCGTGACAGAGCACCCGAGTCGAGAACCTCGCGCCATCTGCCCGCACGCTCCGGCAGGTGTGCGGTCGGCGGCCGAAAAACCAGTGGATCAGGGCCGCCATGCGCCGCTACCGTGCTGCCGAACCAAGTCGCCCAGGCAAGGACGTCCCGTTGTACACCCTGTGAGACCCCCCAAGCGCTGATCGGTCGCGCGTCGCACATGTGCGCCGCGCTGCTTTTTGCTGCGGACTTCTCACTGAAACCGGTGTACTTCTGTGCTCACCACCTGGGTGGTCATGCCCACCTGCCTTCCGCACGTCCTCCGCCGTTGCCACACCTGCGCGTCGGACCGCTTCCGGGCCAACGGCAAGTTTCGCGTCAACGCGAACCACAAGCTCCTCGACGTCTGGCTCCTCGTCCTCTGCACCGCCTGCGGGGAAACGGCGAAGCTCACGGTCCTGGAGCGGATGCATGTGCGTTCCGTACGACCTGAACTGCTGGACCGGCTGCACGACAACGACCCTGCTCTCGCAGCCGAGTTGCTCCAGGACCCGGTCGTGCGGCGCCGTAACCGCGTCGCCCTGGACTGGGACGGCGCCTGGCGTCTCGACACCGACGGATCGGATCATCTGGACCGCGAGGTGATCGATATATCGGTCCGCTTCGCCGCGCGGATCCCTGTCCGTCCGGTACGGCTGATCGCCGAAGGCTGCGGCCTTTCCCGGGCCGAGGTCGAGAGACTGATCGCGGAGGGGAGGCTGGTCTCGGCAGTCCGGCTGAACGCCAAACTCTCCGACGCCTTCTCCTTCACGCTCAAGCGCTGAGCCCACCTGGGTACCTGGGGCCTGCCCGGCCAGGCCCCAGGTGCCCACGAGGGGAGGCGGTTCAGCTCCCGGACGGCCTGTCCCGCCGGCCTCCCAAGACCGCCCAGATCTCCCGCCCCACCCACCCGGGATCCCCACCGCACGAAGCACCGTCAGCTGTTTACAGTCGCCCCAGTTCGCGCTACCTTCCGCAACACGTGGGGTGGGAGCGCTCCCACCCGGACGGACCGGAACCCGCCCGCGTGCCGCCCCCACCCCACGGCAACCACACACACCCCGCACGGCCCGTACCTCAAGGAACGGACTGGTCTGTCATGATCCTGACAAAGTTATCGAGGGTGACCCGTCCCAGAGCCCTCTTCCTGGTCCTCGTCTCCCTGCTCGCCACCATCCCCGCCCTCAGCCTGGTTCTCACGGCAGGTGGCAAGGCCGAGGCCCACGGCACCCCGATGAAGCCCGCCAGCCGCACCTTCCTGTGCTGGCAGGACGGGCTGACCGACACCGGTGAGATCAAACCGGTCAACCCGGCCTGCCGGAACGCACAGGCGGTCAGCGGCACCACGCCGTTCTACAACTGGTTCTCCGTGCTCCGCTCGGACGGCGCCGGCCGCACCCGCGGCTTCGTGCCGGACGGTCAGCTGTGCAGCGGCGGCAACACCAACTTCACCGGCTTCAACGCCCCCCGCGACGACTGGCCGCTCACCCACCTCACCGCCGGCAAGACGGTCGACTTCTCCTACAACGCCTGGGCCGCCCACCCGGGTTGGTTCTACGTCTACGTCACCAAGGACGGCTTCGACCCGAAGAAGACGCTCACCTGGGACGACATGGAGGCCCAGCCGTTCCTCAGCGTCGACCACCCGCCGCTCAACGGCAGCCCGGGCACGGTCGAGGCCAACTACTCCTGGACCGGGCAGCTTCCGGCGAACAAGTCCGGCCGCCACATCATCTACATGGTCTGGCAGCGCTCGGACAGCGCAGAGACCTTCTACTCCTGTTCCGACGTCGTCTTCGACGGCGGCAACGGCGAGGTCACCGGCATCCATGAGCCGGGCAACCCGACCGATCCGGTCCCCGGCACCTGCACCGCCACCCGTAAGACGACAGGCAGTTGGAACGGCGGCTACCAGTCCGAGGTGACCGTCACCAACTCCGGCAACGTCCCCATGCTGGGCTGGATGGTCGACTGGATCCTGCCCACCGGACAGAAGGTCGACAGTCTCTGGAACGGCAACGCCACCTACACCGGCCAGGACGTGATGGTCCACAACGCCAACTGGAACGGCTCGCTCAGTCCGGGGCAGAGTGCGACGTTCGGCTACGTCGTCACCGGCTCCGGAGGCGACACGGCCACGACCCTGCCCTGCCGGGTCGGCTGAGGCACCGTCAGTACGCGCTCGAACCGCTCAGGGCGGACCCGGTGGGGCTGTGCGCCACCGGGTCCGCGAGCCGTGTCGGCACAAGGGGGGTGGTGGCCGACGCGGATGGTGCATGGCTTGTGACGACGCGACGCGCGACAACGTTGTCGAGTGGTCTGTACATGACTCTACCGCGTCAACGGACAACGATGTCAAATCAGTTGGGGGCAATGGCTGGACCCGCCCGGGCGAACCCCTCGCGCGTCCCTTCCGCCGTACGCACCCTTCCGTGATACGCGTGGCGCACGTTACTGTCCCTGCGGCTTGTGCGACCTGTGGTGCGCGACCCGTCCGAAGGAGGAGGGGCCGCGTCATGCGTTTCCGTCCTACGTCCCTGCTGCTGGCGGCCGTTCTCGCGGCCACCGGCGCCACCCCCGCCCTCGCGGCGCCCGCCGCGCCACCCGATCTCGTCGACGACCCGACCGCCTACGTGAACCCGCTCATCGGCACGAAGAACGGCGGCAACGTCTTCCCCGGAGCCGTCACCCCGTTCGGCATGTTCTCCTTCAGCCCCGAGAACACCCGCGGCGACGCCACCCGCACCGCCGCGCCCGGCGGTTACCTGTACGACGCCACCCGCGTCCGCGGCTTCAGCCTCACGCACATGTCCGGCACGGGCTGCGCGGGCGGCAGCGGCGACATCCCGCTCTTCCCCTTCGCAGGCGAGGTCACCTCGTCGCCGGCGAGCGACACCAAGGACGCGGTGTACGCGGCCGACTTCAGTCACGCCGACGAGACCGCGGAGCCCGGCCACTACAAGGTGGGCCTCGCCTCCGGAGTCACCGCCGACCTCGCCGCCACCGCCCGCACCGGCTCG
Organism: Streptomyces sp. NPDC005402; assembly: GCF_040606575.1. Classification (NCBI taxonomy): domain Bacteria; kingdom Bacillati; phylum Actinomycetota; class Actinomycetes; order Kitasatosporales; family Streptomycetaceae; genus Streptomyces; species Streptomyces sp. NPDC005402. The sequence continues at coordinate 380,714 of NZ_JBEXFB010000002.1, read as the reverse complement.
GCCCGCTTCACCTACCCGGCCGACCAGCCCGCCTCATTGCTCTTCCGGACCGCCAACTCCGAGGTGGGCTCGACCGATTCGACGGTCGAGATCGACCCGGCGACCCGGACGGTCTCCGGCTCGGTCACGTCCGGCAACTTCTGCGGCTACCTGGACCCGGAAGGTCAACGCGCCTACTACACCGTCCACTTCACGGCTCACTTCGACCGCCCCTTCGCGGCCACCGGCACCTGGCAGGACGACAAGCTCACCCCCGGAAGCCTCAAGGCCTCCGGCGGCACGGGCGGCTTCTCCCAGGGCGGGCGGCCCGTCGTGGGCAAGGGGGCGGGCGGATACGTCCAGTTCGCGCCCGGCACCGAGCAGGTCGGCGTCAGGATCGGGATCTCGTATGTCAGTCGGGCGGGAGCCGAGGCCAACCTCGCCGCGGAGAACCCGCGAGGGCGCTCCTTCGACGCGGTGCGCGAGGCGGCCCGCCACGCCTGGCGTGACCGACTGCGGGCGATCCGCGTCGGCGGCGGCACCGACGACGAACGCACCACCTTCTACACCGCGCTCTACCACGCCCTCCTCCACCCCAACGTCATCAGCGACGCCGACGGCAGATACCGGGGCAGCGACGACGAGGTGCACCGTGTCGCCCGCGGCCACCGGGCCCAGTACGGCACCTTCTCCGGCTGGGACGTCTATCGCGGCCAGGTGCAGCTGCTGACCCTGCTCGACGCGCGCACCGGCACGGACGTGGCGCAGTCCCTGTACGAGCTGGCCCGGCAGAACGGCGGCGTCTGGGACCGCTGGCTGCACGGCGCGAGCGGCACCCATGTCATGAACGGCGACCCCTCACCCATCGCCCTGGCCGGCATCCGCGCCTTCGGCGGCACCGGCTTCGACCTGCGCGGGGCACTGGACTCGCTCGTCCAGGCCGCCACGGTCCCCACCGCACAGGACCTGTCGTCCGCCGGCAAGCCGGTGCTGTCCATCGGTCAGCGCCCCTCCCTCGACAAGTACCTGAAGCTGCACTACATGCCGTCCGTCTCCAACGCCTGGGGCGGCGCCGCCGAGACCCTGGAGATGTCCGGAGCGGACTTCGCGCTCTCCCAACTGGCGCGCGCGGCAGGGGAGAAGGACACGGCGGCGACCTTCACCAAGAGATCCCAGTGGTGGCAGAACAGCTTCAACATCGCCGCCGACCCGAGCGGCGGATACATCGCCAACCGCAAGGCGGACGGCAGTTGGGTCACCGGTTTCACCCCGGCCACCGGCAACGGTTTCGTCGAGGAGACGGCGGCCCAGTACACCTGGATGGTCCAGCACGACCCGGCGGGCCTGTTCGCCGCGATGGGCGGTCGTGACAAGGCCCTCGACCGCCTGGACGCCTTCTTCCACGACGACAACGGCGACTGGGCCTTCACCGGCAACGGCGGCGAGAAGTCCGAGCTGGACAACGAACCGTCGATCAACGTCCCGTACCTGTACGCCTACGCGGGCGCCCCCTACAAGACGCAGGAGACCGTCCGCGCCGCCATGCGGCAGCTCTGGTCCACCCAGCCGGGCGGCATCCCGGGCAACGACGACCTCGGCGCGATGTCCGCCTGGTACGTCTTCTCCGCCGTCGGCATGTACCCCCAGGTGCCGTCCCGGTCCGAACTGGTCCTCGCCTCACCGCTCTTCCCGCGTATCGAGATCGACCGCCCGTCCGGCAACGACATCTCCGTCCGCGCGGAGGGGGCGGCCGCCGACGCGCCGTACGTCCACTCCCTGAAGGTCAACGGCCGTACCAGCCGGGCACCTTGGCTGCCGGCTTCCTTCGTGCGGGACGGCGGCCGACTGGACTACACCCTCTCCACCGAGCCCGCCCCGGCCTGGGGGACGAGCGCGGCCCCGCCGTCCTTCCGCGAGGGCGAGCAGCCGTACCAGATCGGTGTCGGCCCGACCACGGCGACGATCGCGCCGGGCGGCAGCACGAAGGTCGGTGTCCGCGCGCTGTCCCTGAGCGGCGACGGCACCGGCCCCGAGGTCCGCTTCCGCGTCGAGACACCGGACGGCATCACGGCGACCCCCGCCGAGGGCACGGTGACCGACGGCTCGAAGGAGATCACCCTGAGCACGACCGAGGGCACCACGCAGGGCTTCTACGACGTCACGGTCGCCGTCACCTCGGACGGCACCGCGTACGAACAGCCCGTGTCCCTCACGGTCGCCGCACCCGGCGCCCTCCTCGCCGCCTACGACAACACCGGTGTCTCGGACGACTCCGGCGACCACGACGAGGCCGACTACGACGGCGGCGGCTGGAGCTACTCCCGCCAGGCACTGGAGGCGGCAGGTCTTGCCCCGGGCGAGCAGGGCACGGTCGACGGCCTGACCTTCACCTGGCCGAACTCACCGAACGGCCGCCCCGACAACGCGAGGGCATCCGGCCAGACCATCCAACTGGACGAGCCGATCAGCCAGTTGTCCTTCATCGGCAGCGCGGTCAACGGCGACCAGCGGTCCCAGGCCACCGTCACCTACACCGACGGAAGCATCGGTACGGTCGAACTCGCCTTCACCGACTGGACCGTCGGAGGAGGCGGCGGCACCGTCCAGTACGGCAACGAGGTCGTCGCCCGCGCCGCCTATCGCAACGTGGCGGGCGCGGACCGGGATCCGGTGGCGACGTACGTCTTCGCCACGAAGCCGTTCACGGCACCGGAAGGCAAGCGCATCGCGAGCGTGAAGTTGCCGCGGAACACGGACCTTCACGTGTTCACCATGGCTGTGAGCTGACGGGGCTGATCCCGAACACCCCTGCCAGCCATTTGAGTTGGCGACGCACCTGTACCGCGTCGCCGCCCTCGTGGCCGTTGTACGGATAGGCGTGGATCTCCTTGCGGGGATCCACGCCGGTCACCTCGCCGTAGCGGTTGAAGGCCGCGTACGCCCCGCTCGGCGGGCACACCGTGTCGCGCAGGCCGACCCCGAAGTGGGCCGGGGCGACGGCGCGCCGTGCGAAGGAGACGCCCTCCACGTACGAGAGCGTGCGATACGCGGCCTCCTCCACGCCCCGGTGCACGGAGAGGTACGCGCTGATCTCGCCGTACGGACTCGCGTCGGTCAGGTCCAGAGCGCGTCGGATGCCGCACAGGAAGGGCGCGGTGACCACGACCGCCGCCAGATCCGGGACCAGTCCCGCGACGGCCAGCGCCAGCCCGCCGCCCTGGCTGTTGCCGACGGCCGCGATGCGTCCCCCGTCCACCTCCGGCAGCGCCCGCACCGCCGTCGCCGCGCGCACCGCGTCCGTGATCAGCCGCCGGTAGTGGTAGGCGCGCGGGTCGAGCAGTCCCCGTACCGCGGGGCCCGGCCCGCCCGGTGCCGAGGCGTGCGGGTCGGGGGTCGCGCCGCCGTTGCCGTACTGGTCGCCCTGGCCGCGGTTGTCCATCAGCAGATGCGCGTACCCGGCGTTCACCCAGGTCAGCCGCTCGTGCGGGAGGCCGCGGCCGCGGCCGTAGCCCGCATATTCCACGACCGCCGGCAGCGGCTCGCGCACCCCGGCGGGTCTGCTGAACCATGCGCGTACCGGATCGCCGGCGAAGCCCCGGAACGTGACGTCCCAGGTCTGCGTCAGCCGCAGCCCGCTCTCCACCGGGCGTACCGACACCAACGCGTCCGTCTGCGCGGCCTCCTTCAGGGTGTCACGCCAGAACTCGTCGAAATCCGGGGGTTCCTGGACATCGGGACGGTAGTGCTCCAGCTCCGCGGCGGGCAGGTCGAACGCAGGCACAGGGCACCTCGCATGAGTCGGTCCAAGTAGTGAAACTTGCGGAGGGGGCCGGGATGTGGCCTCCCCTGTTCTACCCCACTCCTGTCCCGGGTATCTCCCACCCGCCCCATTGACAGCGCTTTCTCGCTGCCTCTAAGTTGCCGCGAAGTTACCGGTAAGAGCTCGAAAGTTTCGGTTCCATGTCTCCGTCTGAGAGGACCGAGCATGAGCACATCCGTCAAGTCGGCCTCTCCATCACCCAGCGTCGAGGACCCGCCCGGAGCCGTCGCCCGCCCTGTGCCGCGGAGCGGATGGCGCCGGGCCCTGCGTCGCGACTGGCAGCTCTACTCGCTGGCCGTCCTGCCGCTGCTGTTCTTCCTGGTCTTCCGCTATCTGCCGATGATCGGCAACGTGATCGCGTTCCGGCGCTTCGAGCCCGGCGGTTCGATGTTCGGTGAGGACTGGGTGGGCCTGCGCTATGTGCGCATGTTCCTCAGCGACCCGACCTTCTGGCAGGTGTTCCGCAACACCCTGTGGCTCGGCGGGCTCACGCTCGTGTTCTGCTTCCCCCTCCCGATCGTCCTCGCCCTCCTGCTCAACGAGGTGCGCCGGCGCTCCCTGAAGCGGTTCGTGCAGTCGGTGTCGTACCTCCCGCACTTCCTGTCGATCGTGATCGTCGCGGGCCTCACCATGCAGATGCTCGCCACCGACGGGCCGGTCAACCACGCACTCGGCTGGTTCGGGCACGAGGAGATCCGCTTCATCCAGGAGCCCGACTGGTTCCGCACGATCTACGTCGGCTCGGAGATCTGGCAGACCGCGGGCTGGGGCACGATCCTCTACCTCGCCGCGCTCACGACCATCGACGAGGACCTGTACGAGGCCGCGCGCATCGACGGCGCCAACCGCTGGAAACAGATCTGGCACGTCACCCTGCCCGGTATCCGCCCCACCATGGTCACGCTGCTGATCCTCAACGTCGGCACGTTCATGGCGGTCGGCTTCGAGAAGGTCCTGCTGCTGTACAACCCGCTGACCTATCCGACCGCCGACGTGATCTCGACCTACGTCTACCGGGCCGGCGTCGAGTCCAACAGCTTCAGCTACGCGGCCGCCATCGGCCTGTTCGAGGCGGTCATCGGCCTGGTCCTCATCACCTCCGCCAACACGCTCTCGCGCCGCACAGTGGGGACCAGCCTGTGGTGAAGCCGAGCCGTTCCTACCGGGTCTTCCAGGGCGTCAACGGGGTGATCCTCACCCTCGTCGTGATCGTGACCCTGTACCCCTTCGTCAACATCGTCGCGCGGTCCTTCAGCGGGGAGCGGCAGATCCGGGCCGGTGAAGTGACCCTGTGGCCCAAGGGGTTCAACCTCACCACGTACCGGATCGTCTTCCAGGACTCGATGTTCTGGCGGAACTACGGCAACACCGTGTTCTACACGGTCGTGTCCACCGCGGTGGCCATGGTCCTGACGACCTGTTACGCCTACGTCCTGTCGAAGAAGCACCTCAGGGGACGCGGGCTGCTCATCGGTATCGCCGTGTTCACGATGTTCTTCACCGGCGGTCTGATCCCCCACTACATCCTGGTCACCGAGCTCGGACTGAAGAACAGCGTCTGGGCCATCGCGCTGCCCAACGCGATCAGCGTCTTCAACCTGCTGGTGATGAAGGCCTTCTTCGAGAGCCTGCCGACCGAGCTGGAGGAGGCTGCGCAGATCGACGGCCTGAACACCTACGGCATCCTCCTGCGGGTCGTGCTGCCGCTGTCCAAGGCGGTCGTCGCGACCATGGTGCTCTTCTACACGGTGTCCTTCTGGAACTCCTGGTTCAGCGCGTTCCTCTACCTGGACCACTCCGACCTGATGCCGGTCACCGTCTATCTGCGCAACCTCATCGCGGGTGCCACCGGCGGCGGCAACGCGGGCGCCGGCACCGCGGAGCTCAGCCAGGTCGGCGCGAGCATCCAGGCGGTCACGATCGTGCTCACCGCCCTGCCGATCATCTGCGTGTACCCGTTCGTCCAGCGCTTCTTCGTCTCGGGCGTGATGCTCGGCGCGGTCAAGGGCTGACAGCCCGTCATTTCACTTACGGAACAAGGGAGCATCCGTGGAGAACACCGGACAGCTGTCGCGGCGTCAGATCCTCGCCGCCGCGGGATTCATCGGTCTCGCCACCCTCACCGGCTGCGGCAGCGGCGACGACGGAGGCGACTCCAAGGACCTGTCCAAGAAGCAGAACGGCGCGATGAAGGAGTACCAGGCCGGCCAGCGGTTCAAGGCCACCAAGGCGCTGTCCTTCTCCATGCTGCACAACGACAACCCGGTCTACCCGCTCAAGAAGGACTGGCTGTTCTGGAAGGAGGTCACCCGGCGTACCGGGGTCACCATCAAGCCCCTCGACGTCCCGCTGGCCGACTACGAGAAGAAGCGCAGCGTCCTCATCGGCTCGGGCGACGCCCCCTTCATCATCCCGAAGACGTACCACCCCGGCGAGGTCGCCTTCGTGTCCTCGGGCGCCATCCTCCCGGTCAGCGAATACGTCGATCTGATGCCCAACTTCCGCGACAAGGTGAAGAAATGGAAGCTCGAGCCCGAACTCGACTCCATCCGCCAGTCCGACGGCAGGTACTACCTGCTCCCCGGCCTGCACGAGAAGCCCAGATCCGGCTACTCGCTGTCCTTCCGCACGGACATCCTCGACAAGCACGGCCTGTCCCTGCCCACGACCTGGGACGAGGTGTACGACGTCCTCAAGGCACTCAAGGCGGAGTACCCCGACAAATACCCCTGGACCGACCGCTGGAGCACCAACACCCCGTTCCCGTGCGGGGCGTTGTTCCAGTACCTCGGCCAGGCGCACGGAGTGAAGGCCGGTTGGACGTACGACAACATCAGCTTCGACACCAAGGCGCAGAAGTTCGTCTTCACCGCCGCTCAGGACGCCTACCGGCAGATGATCGAGTACCTGCGAAAGATCGTCGCCGAGAAGCTGCTGGACCCCGAGAGCTTCACCCAGCAGGACGACCAGGCCGTGCAGAAGCTGCTGGCCGAGAAGTCGTACGTGATCAGCGCCAATCCGCAGGAGCTGGTGCAGAACTACCGCTACAACCTGGGCAAGCAGGTCAAGGGCTCGAAGATCGAGATGGTCCCGGTGCCCCTCGGACCGGCAGGGCCCATTCTGCTGAGCGGCATCCGGCTGGAGAACGGCATCATGATCTCCAGCAAGGCCCTCAAGAGCGCCGACTTCGTCGCGATGATGCAGTTCGTGGACTGGCTCTGGTACTCCGACGAGGGTCAGAAGTTCTGCAAGTGGGGTGTTGACGGCGTCACTTACACCGAGTCCGGCGGCAAGTACACGCTCAAGCCCGGTATCTCGCTGATGGGTTCCGATCCCGACGCCCCGAAGGACCTCCAGAAGGACTTCGGCTTCTTCAACGGAGTGTTCACCTACGGCGGCAGCTGGGAGCTGGTGTCCTCCAACTTCAGCCCGGACGAGAAGAAGTTCCAGGACGTCATGTCCCAGCGCAGGGAACTGCCCGTGGACCCGGCCCACCCCCTGCAGTCCTTCGAGCAGGAGCAGGCAACGCTCTGGGACACCCCCCTCAAGGACCACGCCATCCAGAACACCCTGCAGTTCGTGCTCGGCAAGCGCCCCATGTCCGAATGGGACGCGTTCCTGTCCGAGTTGAAGGCGAAGAACATGCAGCAACTCGTCGACCTGCACAACAAGGCGCACGATCGGTTCAAGAAGGAGAACGGGTGATCCACCGCGTCCCCGCCGAGCCGTCCGTCCCCTTCTCCGACGCCTGGCGCCACTGCGTCGGCACCGGGAGGATCGAACTCGCCCTGCGCCGCGACTACCAGGACTCCCTGCGGCTGCTCCAGCGCGAGATCGGCTTCCGGTACATCCGCGGGCACGGGCTGCTGAGCGACGGCATGGGCGTGTACCGGCCGTACGAGTGGCCCGAGGGTGTCCGAGGCGTCCGTCACTCCTTCACCTACGTCGACCAGGTCGTCGACGCCTACCTGGAGCTCGGCATCCGGCCCTTCCTCGAACTCGGCTTCATGCCGACGGAGTTGGCGTCGGGGGAGCAGACGGTGTTCTGGTGGCACGGGAATGTCACCCCGCCCCGGGACATGGGGGAGTGGGCCGACCTGGTCCGGGCGACCCTCAGGCACCTGGTCGACCGGTACGGCCTCGCCGAGGTGCGCACCTGGCCCATCGAGGTGTGGAACGAGCCCAACCTGCCCGACTTCTGGGCGGGCGCGGACGAGAAGGCGTACCACCGCCTCTACGAGGTGACGGCGGGCGCGGTGAAGGAAGTGGACGCAGAGCTCCAGGTCGGCGGCCCCGCGATCTCACCGGCCGCCGACGAGTGGCTTGACCGCTTCGCGGAGTTCGCCGAACAGCACGACGTCCCGGTCGACTTCGTGTCGAAGCACGCCTACACCTCGGGCCCCGCCCAGCACGTCCCCTTCGGCACCCACCAGGTCCTGGCACCCGCCCAGGACCTCCTGGACCAGTTCGCCACGCCCCGCGCACGGCTGAAGGGCACCCGGCTCGGCGAACTCCCGGTCCACATCACGGAGTTCAACTCCTCCTACCGCCCCGACAACCCGGTCCACGACACCGCCTTCCACGCGGCGTACCTGGCACCGGTCCTCGCCCGCGGCGGTGACCACGCCGACTCCTTCTCGTACTGGACCTTCAGCGACATGTTCGAGGAGGCGGGGCCTCCCACGGCTCTCTTCCACGGCGGCTTCGGCCTGCTCACCCACCGACAGGTGCGGAAACCGACGTACCACCTCTACTCCTTCATGGCCCGCATGGGCCCCGACCTGCTCACCCGGGGCGCCGACCACCTGGCCACCCGGCACCCCGACGGCCGGGTGACCGTCCTCGCCTGGGCACCGGTCGACGAAACCGGCAAGACGCCGGGGCCTGAGCGGCACCGGCTGCGCCTGTCGGTGCCGGTGCGGGGCGCACGGGTGGCGTTCGTACGGCGGTCCGTGGTCGACGAGGAGCACGGCAACGCCCGCACGGCCTGGCAGCGGATGGGCAGCCCGCGCTCACCCGGCCCGCAGCAGCTCGACGTACTCCACGAGGCGGCCGAGCCCGCCCGACAGCACCTGCGGCTCCCGGTCGAGGACGACCGCACCGAACTGGACCTGACACTCGCCCGCCACGAGATCACCCTCCTGGAGGTGTCCCCGGTCGTGGAGGAGGCACCGGAGTGGTCGGACGAACGCCGACTGCTGGGAAGGGAGCCGCGGTGAGCGGGGAACGGCTGACAGCCGACCGCACCCGGGCCGGGGCCCGCGCGGCCCGCCGAGCCTCGACCACCGGCCGAGCCGTGCCGACGCGGGCGAGCCGCGACCAGCGGCCCGGCGAGGTGCCCGCCGACCCACAGGTCCCGCAGGGCACGGCCCCCGGCCTCCGGCCCACGCAACGGCGGACACCGGCAGCCCACGACGCCCCACCCTCGTCCCCCTCCTTCGGATCCGGCTCCCTCTCCCGCGCCGCGGCCCTCGTCCACACCCTCCTCACCGTCGAGGCCCTGCTCCTCGTCGCCGCCTCCCCGGGCCTGGCGGGTCTGCTCCTGCTGGGCCCCGCCCCCGCCAACCTCCCCCTGGCCGCCGTGTGCCTGCTGCCCCTGGGCCCGGCCACGGCCGCCGCCCTGTACGCCCTCGACCACCGCGACCGCGACCTCGCCGACCTCCACCCGGCCCGGTCCTACTGGCGCGGCTGGCGGCTCAACGCCGTCCCCGCCCTGAAGCTGTGGGCACCCCTGCTGGCGTGGCTGACGGTCATCGCGTTCACGCTGACCCACTTCACCGCCACCGGCCTGCCCGGCTGGTGGGCGGTGCTGCTCGCGGGGATCGGCGTCGGCTCGCTCCTCTGGGGCGCGCACGCACTCGTGCTCACCTCCCTGTTCGCGTTCCGGACCCGTGACACCGCACGCCTCGCCGGCTACTTCCTGTTCCGGCACGGCCGCGCCACCCTCGGCGCCGCCTCACTGCTCGTCCTGACCGCCGCCGGGACCGCCGTACTGACCGAGGCCCTGCCCGCCCTGCTGGCGGCACCGCTGCTGCTGTCCCTGCTGCACAGCAGTCGTCCGGTGATCGCCGAGACCCAGGAGGACTTCACCGTATGAGCCCGTCGAGCTCCAAGATCCCCTACGGCGGCGACTACAACCCCGAGCAGTGGCCCGAGGAGGTCCGGGACGCGGACCACCACCTGTTCACCCGGGCCGGGATCGACACCCTCACCGTCGGCGTCTTCTCCTGGTCCCTCACCCAACCCGCTGAGAACACCTACGACTTCACGGTTCTCGACCGCGTCCTGGACCGGGCGGCGGCCGAGGGTCGGCAGGTCTGTCTGGCCACCGGCACGGCCGCCCTGCCGCCCTGGCTCGCGCACAGGTATCCCGAGGTCAACCGCACCGACTTCGAGGGCCGGCGGCACCGCTACGGGCAACGCCACAACTTCTGCCCCAGCTCGCCGGCGTACCGCAGGCTGGCCACGCAAATGGCGGCACGACTCGCCGAACGGTACGCGAACCACCCTGCGTTGCTCGCCTGGCACATCAACAACGAGTACGGCGGCGTCTGTTACTGCGAGCTGTGCGCCGACGCCTTCCGGGACTGGCTGCGGGACAGGTACGTCACCCTCGACGCCCTCAACGACGCCTGGTGGACGACGTTCTGGTCGCACCGCTACACCTCCTTCGAGGAGATCGAACCGCCCAGCGCCCTCACCGAGCACTGGCGGGGCCCCGACCACACCGCCTTCCAGGGCGTCACGCTCGACTACTTCCGCTTCACCACCGACGCGCTGCTCGGCTGTTTCCTCGCCGAGAAGGAGGTGATCCGCACCCATGATCCGGTCACCCCCGTCACGACCAACTTCATGGGCATGTTTCGCCCCCTCGACTACCACCGCTGGGCACCCCACCTCGACTTCGCGTCCTGGGACAGCTACCCGCCCCTGGACGCCCCGCCGAGCTGGGCCGCCCTGGCCCACGACCTGATGCGCGGCCTCAAGGACGGCGCCCCCTTCTGGCTGATGGAGCAGACCCCGTCCACGACGGCCTGCCGTGACGTCAACCCCCTGCGCAGACCAGGTGAGTTGCGCCTGGCCACCTTCCAGGCGATCGCCCACGGCGCCGACGCGGCCCTCTACTTCCAGCTGCGCGCCTCCCGGGGAGCCTGCGAGAAGTACCACGGGGCGGTCATCGGCCACGCCGGCCGCGACGACACCCGCGTCTTCCGGGAAGTGGCCGCACTGGGCGAGGAGTTGAAGCTGCTGGGCAGTGCCTCCCTCGGCGCCCGCACCCCCGCCCGCACCGCCCTGCTCTTCGACTGGGACAGCTGGTGGGCGCTGGAGATCTCCGACGGCCCCTCCCGGCTGGTCAAGTACCAGGAGGTGGTCCACGCCTACTACCGGGCCGCCCGCGAGGCAGGCGCCGACGTCGACGTCGTCCCGCACACCGCCGACCTCACCCCGTACGACGTGGTCCTCGCCCCCGCCCTGCACATGGTCAAGGGCGACCTCGCCACCCGCCTCGAAGCGGTGGCGGAACGCGGCGGCACGGTCCTCGCCACCTTCCTCTCCGGCCGCGTCGACGAACACGACCGGGCCTTCCTCACCGACGTGCCCGGCCCTCTGGCGCCCCTGATGGGCATCCGGATCGACGAATGGGACTCCCGACAGGCGGAGTTCGCCCAGCCCGTCCCGGAACTGGCCGCACAGGCACGGCTCGTCTTCGAGATCGTCCTGCCCCGGGGCGCCGAGACGGTCGCCACCTACGGCTCCGACTTCTACGCGGGGACCCCCGCCGTCACCCGCAACCGGTACGGGCGGGGCGAGGGCTGGTACGTCGCCACGGCCCTCGACCAGCCCGGCGTGGACCAGGTGGTACGCCGCGTCCTGTCCCGCCACGACCTCATCGGCCCGTACGCCGACCACGAGGGCCTGGAGACGGCCACCCGAGTGGCCCCCGACGGAACCCGCCTGCTCTTCCTCCTCAACCACACGGACCAGTCGGCCCAGTTGACGGCTCACGTGACCGCGACCGACCTGCTCACCGGCAAACAGACGGAGGCCGGGGCTGCTGTGACCCTCGACCCACGGGGCGTCGCGGTCCTGCGCCTCCCATAGCCGGCTTCAGAAGATGGTCCGCCCCCGCTCGTCCGGCACTCCCGACTTCCGGAAGAAATAGCTGTTGACCTGATCGCGCCACTCGCGGGCGCTCCGGAGCTGCTCCTCGAACCGCTCCGCCCCCCGCGCGTGACGCGCCGGGTCCATGAGGCCCGTCAGCGAGGCCCACACCTCCCGGGCCGCCTCCACCTCCGCCACACCCTCGAAGTGCGTGTCGTAGATGTGCTGGATCACCGTCCTGCCGCTGTGCAGCACGTGCCCGTACGACACGTGGTGGAAGAACAGCAGCAGCTCGTCGGGGCAGGTCGCCGGCGACTCGTACACCTCGGCCCACGGCTTGGCGTACAGCCCCGCGTACCCCGTCCCGCTCCCCACGCTCCGGTCGACACCGATGCCGTCGCGGTCGGCGAAGTGGTAGGTGCCCCACGGGCTGTACTCGTAGCCGTCGACGCTGGGCCCGTAGTGGTGCCCCGGCTGGACCATGAACCCGACTCCGAGGGGAGCGGTGTACTTCTCGTACGTCCGCCACGAACCGTCGAGGATCGAGCGCAGACCCGCCGCGAGCGCCGGGTCCGTCCCGAAGCTGAGCCGAATCCATTCGTCGAGCACACGATGCGGATCGGTATCCGGGTCCCAGGCCAGCCGCCCGAAGGTGTACAGGTTCGCCTGGGCCAGCGGATGCCCGGTCCAGAACGGGTCGTCCCCGGCGTTGGACACGGCGACGAGCCCACCGCGCGCCAGCTCTCCGACAGCGCACTCCCCGTCGATCCCGAAGCGCAGTACCTCGCTCCACATCGGCCCCAGCCAGCACACATGCCGCTGCTGCCCGGTGTACTCCCCGGTAGCCTGGAGCTCCACCGCCAGCCGCGTCCCGGGCATCGCCCCGATCAGCGGGGAGACCGGCTCGCGCACCTGGAAGTCCATCGGCCCGTGCTTGACCTGGAGGACGGCGTTGTCGGCGAACTCCCCGTCCAGCGGCACGAAATGGTCGTACGCGGCCCGCGCGCGGTCGGTCGAACGGTCCCGCCAGTCCTGACGGTGGTCATAGACGAAGGCCCGCCAGTGGACCGTGCCGCCGTGCGGGGCGAGCGCGGCGGCCAGCATGTTCGCGCCGTCCGCGTGACTGCGCCCGTACGCGAACGGCCCCGGCTGCCCCTCGGAGTCGGCCTTCACCACGAACCCGCCGAAGTCGGGGATCTCCGCGTACACCCGCGCGGTCGCCTCGGCCCACCACGCCCGCACCGACTCCTCCAGCGGATCCGCGGTCGGCAGCCCGCCCAGCACCATCGGCGCGGCGAAGGTGACCGACAGATGCGTCCGGATGCCGTACGGCCGCAACGCGCCCGCGATGTCGGCCACTTCACCGATCCGGTCGGTCAGCAGCCGTGCCTCGGCCGCGTGCACGTTGACGTTGTTGACGGCCACGGCGTTGATCCCGCAGGCCGCGAGCAGCCTGCCGTACTGCCGTACGCGTTCCAGCTCCCCGCGCGCCCGCCCGTCCTCCCAGAACAGCGAGCCGCCGGCGTACCCGCGCTCCACCTGGCCCATGACCGGGTGCACGGCCACGTTGTCCCAGTGGTCGAGCATGCGCGACGCCAACACCGGCCCATGTGCGGCAGGTTGAGCCTCGCCCAGAAAGGCCGCCTCACCGAGCCGTACGACGTGGAAGAACCCGTACAGCAGCCCGCGCGCGCCGGACGCCGTGACGCTCGTACAGCCGTCACGGCGTCCGTACACGAATCCCTCGGAGCCGTCGTCGCCGTCCAACTGCAACACCAGGTCGCAGGGCCCGGGTTCACTCGAGACACTTCCGCCGAAGCGCTCGCAGGCCGCCGCCACCTCCCCGCGGACCGTGTCCACCAGCGGACCCGAACCGCGGATCAGGGTCCGCCGGGTGCCGATCGGCCGGAACGCCCCGTCCGGCAGCCAGGCCGGATCGACACCCTGCATGAGACCCCCAACGCCACTGCTCAGGCGAGCAGTTCGACTTCCGAGACCACCGCCTCGCCGTCGAACACGAGACGGTACTTCCCGTACGTACCCGCAGACCACACGGAGAACGCCCGTGTCTGCCGGTCCCATGCGAAGGACTCACCGGACCGCCGGTCCAGGGTCTTCCACGTGGTCCCGTCGTCCGAGCCCTGGAGCGTCCAGCCGGTCGGGGCCTTCGCGTGGTCCGACGACGAGGTCACCGTGTACTGGAGCCCCTTCACCCCGCCGGACACCGGAAGGTCCACGGAGGTCACCGTCGCGTCCGTGGCCGACGTGTTGTCGAACAGCGCGCCGTCGCCGGTGAGCACGTCCGCACGCGGCGTCGGCACCTCGTCGTCCTGGGTGATCGAAGCCGGAGCGGCGCTCTTGCCCGTGCCCCACTTGGACGGCCGCGGCCCCATGTCGAAGTCCAGGACGGCACCCCTGGACAGGACCGAGTGGGGGAGCGAAGTGGACCTCCAGGGCTTCCCGTCGACCCTCAGGCCCTGCACGTACACGTTGCGCGCGCTGTTCTTCGGCGCCCTGACCACCAGGTCCCGGCCGTTCTCCAGATGGACCGTGGCCTTGGTGAACAGCGGTGAGCCGACGGCGTATTCGCCGCTGCCCATGACCAGCGGGTAGAAGCCCAGCGCCGAGAACAGGTACCAGGCCGACTGCTCGCCGTTGTCCTCGTCACCGTGGTAGCCCTGGCCGATCTCGCTGCCGACGTACAGCCGCGACAGCACCTCACGGACGTTCCGCTGCGTCTTCCACGGCTGGCCGGCCGCGTCGTACATGTAGTTGACGTGGTGGGCGACCTGGTTGGAGTGGCCGTACATGCCCATCCGGACGTCCCGCGCCTCCGTCATCTCGTGGATGACACCGCCGTAGGAGCCGACGAAGTCCGGCGAGGCCGTCTCGGGCGTGGCGAAGTACTGGTCCAGTTTCTCGGCGAGCCCGGAGCGGCCGCCGTACAGGTTGGCGAGGCCCCGGCTGTCCTGCGGGGCGGTGAAGGCGTAACCCCAGCCGTTGGTCTCGGTGTAGTCGTAGCCCCACACCCGTGGGTCGTAACTGGACGACTCCACACGCCACTTGCCGTCCGCGTCCCGGCCCTGGAAGAAGCCCGCCTTCTTGTCGAAGAGGTTCACATAGTCCTGGGCCCGGTTGAGGAAGTACTCCGACTCCTCCTTGTAGTGCTTGTCGCCGGTCCTCGCGTACAGCGCCCGGCCCATCCGCGCGATGCCGTAGTCGTTGAGGTAGCCCTCCAGCGCCCAGGACAGGCCCTCGTGGGTGTCGGTGCTGGTGTAGCCGAGGAAGGGTGAGGTCTCCATGCCCTTGCGGCCCACACCGGAGGACGGGGGCACGACCGTGGCGTTCTTCAGGGCCGCGTCGTACGCCGACTTCGCGTCGAAGTCGACACCCTTGACGTACGCGTCGGCGAAGGCGACGTCCGAGGAGGTGCCGGTCATCAGGTCCGCGTACCCGGGGGAGGACCAGCGCGAGGTCCAGCCGCCGTCCTTGTACTGCCGGACGAACCCGTCGACCATCTCACCCGCCTGAGAGGGCGTCAGCAGTGAGTACGCCGGCCAGGTCGTCCGGTAGGTGTCCCAGAAGCCGTTGTTGACGTACACCTTGCCGTCCACGATCTTCGCCCCGGTGTGCGTCGGGGTGTCGGGAGAGGGCATCGGGGAGAACGGGGACGCGTACTGGTACTTCGAACCCACCTTCTCGAAGCCCGAGTTGGGGTACAGGTACAGCCGGTACAGGCTGGAGTACAGCGTGGTCAGCTGGTCCTGCGTGGCGCCCTCCACCTCGACCTTGCCGAGCAGCCGGTCCCACTGCCGCTGGGCGCGGTCGCGGACCTTCTCGAAGGAGGTGCCGTCCGGGATCTCCTGGCGCAGGTTGTCCTTCGCCTGGTCGAGACTGATCAGCGAGGTCGCGAGCCGCAGCGTGACGGTCCGGTCGCCGCCCGCGTCGAAGCGCAGATAGCCCTTGACCCCGCTCGACGAGCCGTCCGTCACCGGCGAGTCGAAGACGCCGTAGACGAAGAGCCGGGTCGCCCCGGTCGACAGCCCGGACTTCACGTCCGAGTACCCGGTGATCACGCCCGCGTCCTTGTCGAGCGTCAGGCCCGCCTGGTCCGTCACGTTGTCGAAGAGCACGCTCGCGTCGTCGCCCGGGTAGGTGAAGCGCAGGGCCGCCGCGTGGTCGGTCGGCGCCATCTCCGCCTTCAGCCCGTTCTCGAACCGCACCCCGTAGTAGTACGGCCGCGCGGTCTCGTTCTCGTGCCGGAAGGCCAGCGCCCGGGCCTCGCGGCCGGTGTCCGGGGTGCCGGAGGCGGCTGAGGGCATCACCTGGAAGGTCTGCCGGTCACCCATCCACGGGCTCGGCTCGTGGCTCGCGCTGAACGCCTGGATCGTCGGCAGGTTGTCGTC
This sequence comes from Streptomyces sp. NPDC005402, assembly GCF_040606575.1. NCBI lineage: Bacteria > Bacillati > Actinomycetota > Actinomycetes > Kitasatosporales > Streptomycetaceae > Streptomyces > Streptomyces sp. NPDC005402. The sequence continues at coordinate 364,406 of NZ_JBEXFB010000002.1, read as the reverse complement.
GTTGTTCGCGCGGGCGTAGTCGTACAGCCAGCTCAGCGAGGACGCGTTGGTCACCGGCGTCCAGAAGTTGAAGCCGTGCGGCACGGCCGTCGCCGGGAAGTCGTTGCCGCGCGAGAAGCCGCCACTGGAGTTGGTGCCGCGGGTGGTGAGCGCGTAGTCGGACAGATGCGCCTTGGGCTGCTCGGGCGCGGCCCGCTCCAGCGTCACGTCGTCCAGCCAGCCCCGAAACTTCGCCGGCCCGCTCGGGGAGTCGTAGGCGACGAGGATCCGGTCGACGGTCCTGCCGGCCGCGACCGACCCGATCCGCGAGACCACGTGGTTCCACTGGTTGACGTAGAGCGCCTTCGAGGTGCCCTGTCCCTCCGGGGAGAGCGTGAATCCGTGCTGGTCGCGCGCGCCGAGGTCGCTCAGGAAGGTGCCGTCGGTGAAGGCCAGGTCCACGGAGACGTTCGTCGCGTCGTAGTCCCGGTCGCCGTCCGCCATCGAGGGGAAGATCCGGTACGACAGCCGGGTCAGCGGGTCCACCGCCACGTTCACGTCGAAGACCTTGTTGTACGAGTACGCCCGCCCCCGCGCGGTGTGCCGACCGGCGTAACGCAGAGCCCTCTTTCCGGTGAATCCGGCGCCCGCCTTCGCGGTGGGCGATCCGCTCGGGCCCCGGTCGACCAGCGAGAGCATGTCCTGCGGAACCGGCCCGTCGCTCCCGCCCGTGGAGAACTGCACGTCGGCCAGCTGGAGGATGCCCAAGGCGCCGTTGTTGCGTGTGATGTCCAGCCGGAAGTGCTGGTATTCGGCCGGATCCTGGATGTCGTACGAGTTTGTCCGGAACCGTTCGGTGAAGGCCTCGCCCGAGCGGGTGTCGAGGGTCTTCCAGTCCTTGCCGTCCGTCGAGCCCTGGAGTGTCCAGTCCCGGGGGTCGCGCTCGGCGTAGTCATTGGCCGAGGTCAGCGCATAGGTGACCACCTTGGCCGGTTTGTCCAGGTCGAACTCGGCCCAGCCGGTGCTCTGGAAGGCCAGCCACTTGGTGCCGGGCTCGCCGTCGACGAGGTTCTCCTTCACCTCGCCGCCGCCGGTGTTCTCGGCGCTCGCCCGGACGTCCGTGACGTGGTCGGTGATGTTGCCCGGGATGCCGGTGCTGTAGCCGCCGTCGACGCCGGAGGACCTGCCGCCGTCGACGCTGTTGATCCAGTCGGGGGCGGGATCGCCCGCCTCGAAGGAGGTGGCGAACCCCCGATCGGCCTGAGCGGCGGCCTCGGGCAGGGCGACCGCCGCGCCCTGCGAGCCCACCGTCATGGCAAAGGCGGCCGTGAACACGACCGCCGCACTCCGTCTGAGCCGAGTTCTGTACCGATGCATGGGCGAGTACCCTCCCTGCACGAGGACGGACAACGTTGTCACCAATTCCGTGCAAGGATCAGTAGTGGCCCAAGTGGACAGTGATGTCAAGGGTGTTGCCTGTGGCATTCGAGGCCTATGTCGCGGATTTTTCCGGCAAGCTTCGCACAGTCCGCTCATATTTCCGTGAGGTCTCAACTCGAAAACACCCATGGCCAACATTGCGTTCGATCTTGCTCCGCCGACCGGAAGTGGACTATACCTGTCGGCGATTCACCCCTCTTGCACGAAGCTCCTGCACGAACCTCCTGCACGAACCTGCTTGACCTGACCGCGGTGCCGGGGAGGATCCGGTTCACCGCCTGAGTCCTGGAGAAGGCGAGGACTTGAGCATGGGATCCACTTCCGCAGACAGCCACGGTGATGAAGGTGTCGGCCGCCGCGATCTGATCAAGCGCTCTGCCGCGCTCGGACTGGCCGCTGTTCCCGCGACCGGTTTTCTGTCCGCCTGCGCCAGCGGTGGCGGCGACGAACCGAGTGACGACAACACCAAGGGCACCACCTCGAAGGAGAACCCCTTCGGCGCGGCCAAGGGCAGCAAGCTCGACGTCGTGATCTTCAAGGGCGGCTACGGCGACGACTACGCCAAGGCGTGGGAGGCCGACTTCCAGAAGAAGCTCGGGATCACCTCCACCCACACCGGCACCCAGGAGATCACCGGAAAGCTGCAGCCGCGCTTCAACGCGGGCAACCCGCCGGACATCGTCGACGACTCCGGCGCCCAGCAGATCAAGGTCGACGTCCTCTACAAGAACGGGCAGCTGCTCGATCTCGCCGAGGTCCTGGACGCGCCCGCGATCGACGACCCGAGCAAGAAGGTCAAAGACCTCATCATCCCGGGGACGCTCGACGCGGGTCTCCAGGGCGGCAAGGTCGTCGCCCTCAACTACATCTACACCGTCTGGGGCCTGTGGTACTCCGGCAAGCTCTTCAAGGAGAAGGGCTGGGAGGAGCCCAAGACCTGGGACGACTTCCTCGCCGTCTGCCAGGACGCCAAGAAGCAGGGCATCGGCGGCCTCGCCCACCAGGGCAAGTACCCGTACTACATCAACGTCGCCATCATGGACCTGATCGCCAAGAAGGGCGGCCTGGACGCCATGAAGGCGATCGACAACCTCGACCCGAAGGCCTTCGTCGGCTCGGACGCGGCCCAGGCCGGTGTCGAGGCGATCTACGAGGTGGTGGAGAAGGGCCTGTTGATGCCGGGCACCAACGGTCTCACCCACACCGAGTCCCAGACCCGCTGGAACCAGTACAAGGCCGCCTTCATCACCTGCGGTTCCTGGCTGGAGAACGAGCAGCTCAAGCAGACGCCGGCGGACTTCGACATGAAGTTCATGCCGATGCCGCTGCTGCCCGACAGCGCGCTGCCCTTCCCGGCGATCCGGGCAGGCTCCGGCGAGCCCTTCATCATCCCGGCCAAGGCCAAGAACCTGGCGGGTGCGAAGGAGTTCATGCGGCGCATGCTCTCCAAGGAGTGGTCGACGCTCTTCGCGAAGGAGGCCAACTCCCTCACCATCCTCAAGGACGGCGTCGACCCGAGCGTGAAGCTGCGCCCCGGCACCCAGTCCACCGTCGAGGCCTCGAAGGCGGCCGGTGACGACACCTTCCGCTACCTGTACACCGAGTGGTACAGCGAGATGGGAGCGGCCATCGAAGCCGCGTCCAACGAGCTGATGGCCAAGCGCATCCAGCCGAAGGAGTGGCTGAAGCGGGCCCAGGCCGCGGTCGACAAGCAGGCCAAGGACCCGGCCTCCAAGAAGAACCACCGGGACTGACCGCAACGCCGTTTCCCGGGCCGGAGCACTCCGGCCCGGGAAGGGACACCAGGGGCAGGAATCGCCAATGCGCAAAGGGCAGTACAGGTTCGTCGCGGGTTTTCTCTTCGCTCCCGTGTCGCTCTACCTGATCTTCGTGATCTGGCCCTACGTCCAGACGTTCGGCTATTCGCTGACCGACTGGAAGGGGCAGTCGCAGACGTTCAAGTTCATCGGCCTGGACAACTACAAGGCGCTGTTCCAGGACGACGTCTTCATGCAGGCCATCTGGCACAACATCCTGTTCCTGATCTTCATCCCGGTGATCACGATTCTGCTCGCCCTGTTCTTCGCGTTCATGCTGAACGCGGGCGGGCGCAGCAAGGCCGGCGGGGTGCGGGGAGTCGCCGGATCGCAGGTCTACAAAGTCGTCTACTTCTTTCCCCAGGTGCTGTCGCTGGCGATTGTCGCCGTGCTGTTCAACGCGGTGTACCGCAGTGACGGCGGCGGTCTCCTCAACGGGATCCTGATCAAACTCGGCCTGGTCGACGCCGAGAATCCCATGGAATGGCTCAATGAGCCCAACCTCGTGCTGTGGATGCTGGTCATCGCCGTGGTGTGGCACGGGGTCGGCTTCTACCTGGTGCTGTTCTCGGCCGCCATGCAGTCCATTCCGAGGGACATCTACGAGGCGGCGCTCATCGACGGGGCGGGCCGCAACCAGTCCTTCTTCCGCATCACCCTGCCGCTGCTGTGGGACACCGTGCAGACCGCCTGGGTCTATCTGGGCATCGTCGCGATGGACATGTTCGTGCTGGTGTCGTCGATGACCCAGAACATGGGCGCCTACGGCGGCGGCCCCGACCATCACAGCGACGTGATGTCGACGGTGATGATGCGCAACTTCCAGTACTTCGGCAAGAGCGGATACGCCTGCGCGATGGGCGTCGTCATGCTGCTGCTCACCCTGGTCCTGTCCGTGGTCATGCTGCGTGCCACCCGCCGCGACCGCGTCGAGTTCTGAGCGGGAGAGATACGACGATGAGCGCACCCATCAAGGAGACCGCCGCCGTGCCGGCCCAGCGGACCACGGGCACCGCCCCGGCCCGCCCCGGCAGCGAGCGCAGCGAGGGCGTCGTGCTGAACGCCTTCTCGCACGGCTTCCTCGCGCTGTGGGCCCTGCTGATCGTGCTGCCACTGCTGTGGCTGGTGCTCAGCTCCTTCAAGACCGACGTCCAGATCGGCGGTTCGGCCTTCGGATGGCCGCAGAACTGGTCCCTCGGCGTCTTCGGACGCGCCTGGGACAAGGGCATCGGCGACTACTTCCTGAACACCGTCATCGTGCTGGTCTTCTCGGTACCGCTGACGATGCTGCTCGGTTCCATGGCCGCCTACGTCCTGGCCCGCTACCAGTTCTGGGGCAACAGGTTCCTGTACTTCTTCTTCGTCGCGGGCGCGATGTTCCCGGTGTTCCTGGCGCTGGTCCCGCTGTTCTTCATGGTGAAGCGGCTGGACATGCTGAACACCTACCAGGGGCTGATCCTGGTGTACGTCGCCTACTCGATGCCGTTCACGGTCTTCTTCATGCACGCGTTCTTCCGGACGCTGCCCACGGCCGTGTTCGAGGCCGCGGTCCTCGACGGCGCCTCGCACACCCGGACCTTCTTCCAGGTGATGCTGCCGATGGCGAAGCCGGGACTGATCAGCGTCGGCATCTTCAACACTCTCGGCCAGTGGAACCAGTTCATCCTGCCCACGGTGCTGATGCAGCCGCAGAGCGGCGACGATCCGGAGCGCTATGTGCTGACCCAGGGCCTGATCCAGCTCCAGCAGCAGATGGGGTACGCCTCGGACCTGCCCGTGCTCTTCGCCGGGGTGACCATCGCGATGATCCCCATGCTGGTGGTGTACCTGTCCTTCCAGCGCCAGGTGCAGGCGGGCCTGACTTCGGCGACCTTGAAGTAGCGCTCCGCGAGCGCGCGCAGGCGCACCGTCCCCGGCCCCGGTGACGGTGCGCGCACGTGTGCCCTACACCCCGGATACTGTTCAACCTCTTGACGGGAGGCGACCCTAACGGCTCAGCTTAGAGTTCACTAGTTGGACATAGACGGGGCCTCATCGCTGCGGTCCCGCGCGCAGGAGGTCGTCGTGGAGACTCCGGGGTCGCAGTCGTCGCTGCACCGAGCCAACCTGGAGCGGGTCGTACGGGCCGTCCGGCTGGCCGGGTCGCTCACGCAGGCGGAGATCGCACGGACCACGGGACTGTCCGCCGCGACCGTCTCCAACATCGTGCGCGAGCTCAAGGACGGCGGAACCGTCGAGGTCACCCCCACATCGGCGGGTGGCCGACGGGCCCGCGCGGTCTCCCTGAGCGGAGACGCCGGCATCGTCATAGGGGTGGACTTCGGGCACACCCATCTGCGCGTCGCGGTCGGGAACCTGGCCCATCAGGTGCTCGCCGAGGAGTCCGAGCCGCTGGACGTGGACGCTTCCTCCACCCAGGGCTTCGACCGGGCGGAACAGCTGGTCAACCGGCTGATCGAGGCGACCGGCGTGGACCGCTCCAAGATCGCCGGGGTGGGTCTCGGCGTACCCGGGCCGATCGACCTGGAGTCCGGGTCGCTGGGCTCCTCCGCCATCCTGCCGGGCTGGATCGGCACCAAGCCCGCCGAGGAGCTCCAGGGGCGCCTCAGCGTGCCCGTCCACGTGGACAACGACGCGAACCTCGGCGCCCTCGGCGAGCTGGTGTGGGGCAGTGGCCGCGGGGTGCGCGACCTGGCGTACATCAAGGTCGCGAGCGGTGTGGGCGCCGGACTGGTGATCAGCGGCAAGATCTATCGGGGCCCGGGTGGCACAGCGGGAGAAATCGGGCATATTACTCTTGATGAGTCCGGCCCCGTCTGCCGTTGCGGCAACCGCGGCTGCCTGGAGACCTTCGCGGCCGCGCGCTATGTGCTGCCGCTGCTCCAGTCCAGTCACGGCACCGATCTCACCATGGAAGGCGTTGTTCGACTCGCACGGGACGGAGACCCTGGCTGCCGTCGGGTGATCGCCGACGTCGGCCGACACATCGGCAGTGGAGTCGCCAATCTCTGCAACTTGCTGAACCCGAGCCGAGTCGTCCTGGGCGGTGATCTCGCTGAGGCCGGTGAGCTGGTGCTCGGTCCGATCAGGGAGTCCGTCGGCCGCTACGCGATCCCGAGTGCGGCACGTCAACTGTCCGTGCTTCCAGGGGCACTTGGAGGCCGTGCGGAAGTGCTCGGAGCACTCGCCCTCGCCCTCAGCGAGATGGGTGATTCGACCCTTTTGGACAGCACGCTGCATGCCGCGGCGCCTGCGTTCACTTAGAGAACGCACGACGTCGTTGCCATCTCGTTAAGTATTTACTTCTTGACGTCGCACGTGTGGCCGAGTTGACTTCCAGCCACCTCGGCCGCAACGACGCGGCCTCGTCAGGGAGGTTTCAAAAGTGAACACGCTCATGCGTCGTGCCGCCGTGTCCGTAGCGATCTCGGCACTCGCCGTCTCGGTCGCCGCCTGCGGCAAGGCCGGCGACGACAACAGCGGCAGTGACAGCAGCAGCTCCGGCTCCGGCGGCAAGTCGATCGGCCTGCTCCTGCCCGACAACGTCACCGCGCGGTACGAGAAGTTCGACAAGCCGTACTTCGAGGCCAAGGTCAAGGAGCTGTGCAGTGACTGCACCGTCTCCTACGCCAACGCCGCGGCCGACCCGGCCAAGCAGGCCCAGCAGATGAGCAGCATGGTCACCAAGGGCGTCAAGGTGATCGTGGTCTCGGCGCAGGACTCCGCAGCCATCAAGTCCTCCATCGCCTCCGCCGTGAGCAAGGGCGTCAAGGTCGTCGCGTACGACCGTCTGGCCCAGGGCCCGGTCTCCGCGTACGTCTCCTTCGACAACGTCAAGGTCGGCGAGCTCCAGGGCCAGGCCCTGCTCGACGCCCTCGGCTCCAAGGCGACGCCGAAGTCGAACGTCGTCATGATCAACGGTGACGACGCCGACCCGAACGCCGCGCAGTTCAAGGAAGGCGCGCACAAGGTCCTCGACGGCAAGGTCAAGATCGCCTACGAGCAGTCCGGCCTGTGGAAGGACACCGTCGCCGCGCAGAAGATGTCCGCGGCCATCACCCAGCTGGGCGCCAAGAACATCGCGGGCGTCTACGCCGCCAACGACGGCATGGCCGGTGGTATCGCCAACACCCTCAAGGGCGCGGGCATCAGCGGCATCCCGCTGACCGGTCAGGACGCCGAGCTCGCGGCCATCCAGCGGATCGTCGCCGACACCCAGTCGGCCACCGTCTACAAGCCCTACAAGGGCGAGGCCGACAACGCCGCCGAGCTGGCGGTCAACCTGCTCCAGGGCAAGGACATCAAGTCCCTCGCCGACACGCAGGTCACCAGCGGTTCCGGTGACAAGGTCCAGGCGAAGCTGCTGACCCCGGTCTCGGTGACCGTCAAGAACATCAAGGACACGGTCGTCAAGGACGGTCTGTACACCGTCGCCGACATCTGCACCTCGGACTACGCCGCCGCGTGCAAGAAGGCCGGCCTTCAGTAAGAGCCGCTGAGCCCCGGGGCGCGTCCTTCGACGGACCCGCCCCGAGGCAGGCCCCAAGCCTGTCCGGTGCCCGCACCGCCTTCATACCCCGCTGCGGGGCGGGCGCCGGACGGAAGCATGGCGGACGCAGCCGTTGCCAAGAGGCATCGGCCGCGCGCATGTTCGACTAGTAAATCCGTGCTTTCGGCACAACTCGTCAGTCGAGTGCTACGAGCCTGAGTGCCAGAGCACAACCCCTCCGCGCCTTACCCCAAGCGCGGCATCCCCGCCGGTCAGGCGGCGAAGGAGATGGTTCACGTGTCCGCTACGCCCGTGCTGGCGTTGCGCGGAGTCTCCAAGCGATTCGGTGCGGTGCAGGCCCTCACCGATGTCGAACTGGAGGTCCACGCCGGAGAAGTGGTCGCCCTGGTCGGCGACAACGGCGCCGGAAAGTCCACGCTGGTCAAGACGATCGCCGGTGTCCACCCCATCGATGAGGGTGTCATCGAGTGGGACGGCAACCCGGTCAGCATCAACAAGCCGCACGACGCCCAGGGACTCGGCGTCGCGACGGTCTACCAGGACCTCGCCCTGTGCGACAACCTCGACGTGGTAGGCAACCTCTACCTCGGACGCGAGCTGCTGCGCCGCGGCATCATCGACGAGGTCACGATGGAGCAGAGGGCCCGCGAGCTGCTGAGCACGCTCTCCATCCGCATCCCGAGTGTGCGCATCCCGATCGCGAGCCTCTCCGGTGGTCAGCGGCAGGTCGTCGCCATCGCGCGCGCCCTGATCGGCGACCCCAAGGTCGTGATCCTGGACGAGCCCACCGCCGCCCTCGGTGTCGAGCAGACCGCACAGGTCCTCGACCTCGTCGAGCGGCTGCGCGAGCGCAACCTCGGCGTCATCCTCATCAGCCACAACATGGCCGACGTGAAGGCCGTCGCCGACACCGTCGCCGTGCTGCGGCTGGGCAGGAACAACGGTTCCTTCTCGGTGAAGGACACCAGTCAGGAAGAGATCATCTCCGCGATCACGGGTGCCACGGACAACGCCGTGACCCGTCGTGCGGGGCGTCGCAGCACGGAGGCCGCGAAGTGAGCGACACATCCAAGGTTTCCAAGGCGGACTCCGCGGCGGACGGTCAGGCGCAGCAGTCAACGGTTGCCCCCGCCGACGACCCCACCGCCGCACCGGTCTCGGTGGTCGACCCCCGACTGCTGGTCCGTGAAGAGGGCCTCAAGGGCTACTGGACCGAGTTCACGCGCAAGGTCAAGGGCGGTGAGCTGGGCTCGCTGCCGGTCGTGATCGGACTGATCGTCATCTGGACGATCTTCCAGCTGCAGAACGACCGCTTCCTGAGCGCCGACAACCTCTCGAACATCAGCTACTACCTCTCGGCCACCGGCATGCTCGCCATCGGCCTGGTCTTCGTCCTGCTGCTCGGCGAGATCGACCTGTCGGTCGGTTCGGTCAGCGGTCTGGCGTCGACCCTGTTCGCGGTGTACGTCGTGCAGCACGGCATGAACCCCTGGCTGGCGCTGATCCTGGCGGTCCTCACCGGCATCGCCGTCGGTGCGCTGCAGGGCTGGTTCTTCGCCAAGATCGGGGTACCGGCGTTCGTCGTCACCCTGGCCGGCTTCCTCGGCTGGAACGGTCTGATGCTGTGGCTGCTGGGCTCCAGCGGCACCATCAACATCCCGTCCGACTCGGGTCCGGTCCACCTGCTCGGCCAGAACTCGTTCTTCATGGACCAGGCCATCATCGGCGCGTACCTGCTGGCCGCTCTCGGTGTCGTCCTGACCCTCGTCGGCAACTTCGGCGAGCAGCGGCGCCGCAAGGCAGCGGGCGTCCCCTTCCGGCCGACCAGCGAGATCCTGGTGCGCGTCGGCGCGCTCGCGGTGGCGTCCTTCGCGACGGCGGCCGTGCTGAACAACGCCGCGGGTGTCTCCAACGCCCTGGTGATCTTCCTGGCGGCGCTGGTGATCGTGGACTTCGTGCTGCGCCGCACCACGTACGGCCGCAAGGTCTTCGCGGTCGGCGGCGGCATCGAGGCGGCCCGTCGTGCCGGTATCAACGTGCCGATGATCCGGATCACCGTCTTCGCCATCTCCGGCGGATTCGCGGCGATCGGCGGCATGTTCTTCGCCGGTCAGACCGCCAGCGCGACGCTGAGCGCGGGCGGCGGCAACACGCTGATGCTCGCCATCGCCGCGGCCGTCATCGGCGGTACGTCGCTGTTCGGTGGGCGCGGCTCGGTGTGGTCGGCGCTGCTCGGCATGCTGGTGATCCAGTCGATCCAGACCGGTCTGGACCTGCTGAACATGAACCAGTCCATCCAGTACATGATCACCGGTGGTGTTCTGCTGGGCGCGGTCGTCATCGACTCGGTGTCCCGTAAGTCTCAGAAGGCCGCGGGTCGCGGATAACACCGCAGGGGAGCGCCCCCCCAGGTCGATCGTCTTGCCCGGTACCCACGAGGTGCCGGGCAAGACTGTTCTCGTAGAACACTAGACTCGACACGCCCGGCAAAGCTCGATCAGCTCTAATGCAAGGAGGCACGGGTGGCGCTGCTGACCCGTATCAGGGGACCGCGTGATCTGGACCGGCTCAGCCTTGAGGAGCTGGACCAGCTGGCGGAGGAGATCCGGAGCTTCCTCGTCGGCGCGGTCTCCAAGACCGGCGGCCACCTCGGCCCCAACCTCGGTGTGGTCGAGCTGACCATCGCCCTGCACCGGGTCTTCGACTCGCCCAGGGACCGGGTGCTCTTCGACACAGGGCACCAGTCCTATGTGCACAAGCTGCTCACCGGGCGCCACGACTTCTCGAAGCTGCGCTCCAAGGGCGGCCTGTCGGGCTACCCCTCGCGCGCCGAGTCCGAGCACGACGTCATCGAGAACAGCCACGCCTCGACGGTCCTCGGCTGGGCCGACGGGCTCGCGAAGGCCAACCAGGTGCTCGAACGGGACGACCACGTCGTCGCCGTGATCGGTGACGGTGCCCTGACCGGCGGTATGGCCTGGGAGGCGCTGAACAACATCGCCGACGCCAAGGACCGGCCGCTGGTCATCGTCGTCAACGACAACGAGCGTTCCTACGCGCCGACCATCGGCGGCCTCGCCAACCACCTGGCGACCCTGCGCACCACCGACGGCTACGAGCGCTTCCTGGCCCGCGGCAAGGACCTCCTGGAGCGCACTCCGGTCGTCGGCCGGCCGCTGTACGAGACCCTGCACGGCGCCAAGAAGGGCCTCAAGGACTTCATCGCGCCCCAGGGCATGTTCGAGGACCTCGGCCTGAAGTACGTCGGCCCCATCGACGGCCACGACATCGAGGCGCTGGAGTCGGCGCTGGCCCGCGCCAAGCGCTTCGGCGGCCCGGTGATCGTGCACTGCCTCACCGAGAAGGGCCGCGGCTACAAGCCCGCCGAGCAGGACGAGGCCGACCGTTTCCACGGCATCGGCCCCATCCACCCCGACACCGGACTGCCCATCAAGGCGTCCGCCGCCAGCTGGACCTCCGTCTTCGGTGACGAGATGGTCAAGCTGGGCCGGGAGCGCAAGGACATCGTCGCCATCACCGCGGCCATGCTCCAGCCGGTCGGCCTGAAGAAGTTCGCGGACACCTTCCCCGACCGCATCTACGACGTCGGCATCGCCGAGCAGCACGCGGCCGTCTCCGCGGCGGGCCTCGCGACCGGCGGCCTGCACCCCGTCTTCGCCGTCTACGCGACCTTCCTCAACCGCGCCTTCGACCAGGTCCTCATGGACGTCGCCCTGCACAAGTGCGGCGTGACCTTCGTGCTCGACCGGGCCGGCGTCACCGGCGACGACGGCGCCTCGCACAACGGCATGTGGGACATGTCGATGCTCCAGGTCGTCCCGACGCTCCGGCTCGCCGCCCCGCGCGACGCCGAGCAGTTGCGGGCCCAGCTGCGCGAGGCCGTCCAGGTCGACGACGCGCCGACCGTGCTGCGCTACTCCAAGGGCGTCGTCGGCCCCGCCGTACCCGCCGTGGGCACCGTCGGCGGCATGGACGTCCTGCGTGAGCCGGGGACGGACAAGCCCGACGTGCTCCTCGTCTCCGTCGGCGCCCTGGCCCCGATGTGCCTGGAGATCGCCGGTCTGCTCGACAAGCAGGGCATCTCCACCACCGTCGTCGACCCGCGCTGGGTCAAGCCCGTCGACGAGGCCATGGCCCCGCTCGCCGAGCGGCACCGCGTGGTCGTCACCGTCGAGGACAACTCCCGCGTCGGGGGTGTCGGCTCGGCCATCGCTCAGGCCCTGCGCGACGCGGGCGTCGACGTCCCGCTGCGCGACTTCGGCATCCCGCCGCGCTTCCTCGACCACGCCTCCCGCGCCGAGATCATGGCGGAGATCGGGCTGACCGCGCCCGACATCGCCCGCCAGGTCACCGGGCTGGTCTCCAAGCTGGATGGCCGCTACGACAGCGCCCCGGCCGAGGCGGAGCCCGCCCGCGACTGACCGGGGCTCGCCCGAACGGGCCGGGCACACCACTCTTGACAGTGGTGTGACCGGCCCGTTCGCGTGAATCCGCCCGCGCCGGGGCATACGACCTACGCCCCCTCTCGATCATGTCGAGGACGACACAGCGTGGGAGGTACCCGTGAGCAGCACCCTCTTCCGGACGAAGAAGGTCGAGCAGTCCATCCGCGATACCGAGGAGCCAGAGCACGCGCTCAAGAAGTCGTTGTCCGCGCTGGATCTGACCGTCTTCGGCGTCGGTGTCATCATCGGCACCGGCATCTTCGTCCTGACCGGCACCGTCGCCAAGAACAACGCAGGACCGGCCGTCGCCCTGGCTTTCGTCGTGGCCGGTGTCGTCTGCGCGCTCGCCGCGCTCTGTTACGCCGAGTTCGCCTCCACCGTCCCGGTGGCCGGATCGGCGTACACCTTCGCGTACGCCTCCCTCGGTGAACTGCCCGCCTGGATCATCGGCTGGGACCTGGTCCTGGAGTTCGCGCTGGGCACGGCGGTGGTGTCCGTCGGCTGGTCCGGCTACATCGCCTCGCTGCTGGACAACGCGGGCTGGCATCTGCCGGCGGCGCTCGGCAGCCGCGACGGGGCCCACGGCTTCGGCTTCGACATCCTCGCCGCCGCGCTCGTCCTGGTGCTCACCGGCATCCTCGTGCTCGGCACCAAGCTCTCCGCGCGCGTGACCTCGGTCGTCGTCGCCATCAAGGTGACGGTCGTCCTGACCGTCATCATCGCCGGTGCCTTCTTCGTCAGCGGCGACAACTACCACCCGTTCGTCCCGAAGGCGAAGGGCGTGCCGGCCGGTGACAGTCTCCAGTCGCCGCTGATCCAGCTGATGTTCGGCTGGGCGCCCTCCAACTTCGGCGTGATGGGCATCTTCACCGCGGCCTCCGTCGTCTTCTTCGCCTTCATCGGCTTCGACGTCGTCGCCACGGCCGCCGAGGAGACCAGGAACCCGCAGCGCGACATGCCCCGCGGCATCCTCGGCTCCCTCATCATCTGCACGACCCTCTATGTGGCCGTGTCGATCGTCGTGACGGGTATGCAGAAGTACACGGACCTGTCCATCACAGCCCCGCTCGCGGACGCCTTCAAGGCCACCGGCCACCCCTGGTTCGCGGGCTTCATCAGCTTCGGCGCCGCGGTCGGCCTGACGACGGTGTGCATGATCCTGCTGCTGGGCCAGACCCGGGTCTTCTTCGCGATGAGCCGCGACGGACTGCTGCCCACGTTCTTCTCCCACGTCCACCCGAAGTTCCGGACCCCGCACCGCCCGACCATCCTGCTCGGCGTGATCATCGCGATCGTCGCCGGCTTCACGCCCCTGAGCGAACTCGCCGAACTGGTCAACATCGGCACCCTGTTCGCCTTCGTGGTCGTCGCGATCGGCGTGATCATCCTCCGCAAGTCCCGCCCCGACCTGCCGCGGGCCTTCCGCACCCCCTGGGTGCCGTTCATCCCGATCCTGTCGGTGGCGGCCTCCCTCTGGCTGATGCTCAACCTGCCGGCCGAGACCTGGCTGCGGTTCGCGATCTGGATGGTCATCGGCTTCCTCGTCTACTTCCTCTACGGCCGCACGCACAGCCGTCTCGCACAGCGCACGGCGACGACCGCCGACACCACGGAGTAACACATACGTTCCACCTCTCCGGCCCCGTATGTCCTGCTCACTCAGGAGATACGGGGCCGGATAGCGTGCCGCCCATGCCCGCAGAGCTCCTGCTCCCGTCACCCTCCGTACCCGGTTCCCGTACGGCGTACTGGAGCCGCCTGCTGCCCCTGCTCGCGGCGCTGGCCTGCGCGACGAGGCTCCCGTCCTTCACCCGGCCCCTCTGGAACCCGGACGAGGGTTATCTCGCCGTACAGGCACGGCTGCTGGCACACGGCGGACAGCTCTACGAGACGGTCGTCGACCGCAAGCCGCCGCTCGTACCGTGGCTCTACGAGGCCGCGTTCGCGGTGACGGGCTCCGGCACGCTGGCCGGGGTGCGGGTCCTGGCGGTCCTGGCCCAACTCCTCACCGCCGCCCTGCTGGCCGCCCTGGCCCGCCGCCGCTGGGGCGACACGTCCGGCCGTACCGCCGGTGGGCTGTACCTGCTGATCTCCGTCGGACTGAACCCCGAGGACGCCCAGGCCGCGACCTTCGAGGTGTTCCTGCTGCCCTGCACGGCCGCGGCGATGTGGTGCGCGGACCGGCGGCGGTGGGGCGCGGCGGGGACGGCGGTCGCGTGCGCCTTCCTGACCAAGCAGACGGGCGGGACGGTGCTGCTGCCGGTGCTGTGGCTGTACGTCGCCTCGGGCGCGCGGCGTGGTGGCCTTGCGCGGCTGGTCGCGGGGGCGGTGGTGCCGGTGCTGTGCGCGGCGCTGGTCACGGACCCGGCGGGCTTCGTGTTCTGGACGGTGACGGGCTCGGGCGCCTACGCGACCCTGACCGGCTCCGAACTCCACGTTCTGGCAAGGGGTCTGGTCAACACCGCGATCGTGTCGGTGGCCTGCGTGGGCCTGATCGCGCCTGTCGTACGGGCCCGGCGCGCACCGGCGACCGATCTGTGGCTGTGGCTGCTCGCGTCGGCGGCCGCGGTCCTGCTCGGCCTCCACTTCTTCGGCCACTACTACCTCCAACTCCTCCCGCCGGTCGCGCTCCTGGCCGCGGGAGCGCTTAGCGCGGTGCCGTACGACCGCACGGTCACGGCGGTGCTCACGTCGGCCTGCGCGTGCGTGCTGTTCCTGACCTGGGGTGTGCTGGCCCCTCGCCCGGACCTCGACCACGCCCGACGGGTCGCGCAGGCGGTGTCGTCCCGCACCTCGCCGGGCGATCCGGTCCTGGTCTGGGGGATACACCCGGAGACGTACTGGCTGGCGGACCGCGCCCCGGCCACCCGCTATCTGACGGCGGGTCTCCTCACGAACTACAGCGGGGGCCGGGACGGCGGGCGGGTGGGGGAGAGGTACGCGGTCCGGGGTGCGTGGACGGTGTTCCGGCGGGAGGCGGGATCGGCGGTCCTGGTGGTGGACGACTCCCGGGGCAAGCCGTACGCGCCGGAACGGGTGCGGGGCCTCCGGCGGTTGTTGGCGGCGGGGTACGAGGAGGTGGGGGCGGTGGATGGGGCGGTGCTGTATGTGCGACGGGGGTAGGGGGCGCGTCGTCGGGTGCGGCCGGGTGGGGGCTGGTCGCGCAGTTCCCCGCGCCCCTGACTGGGTGCAGTCAACGCATGCCCGGCCGTACCCACCTGGGGGCGCGGGGAACTGCGCGACCAGCCACGACGCACCCGCAGTCACTCACCCGCAGGTCTCACGGACGAACCGTCCGCGGCCCCGCCACCTCCGCCCCCAATTCCCCGACCCTCCGCCGAAGTTCCCGATCCGCCGTCACCACCAGCACCGGCCGCTCGCCCGCCCCCGCGACCAGCTCCACCATGTGGTCGTCCCCGCTTCCCGGAGCGGACTCCACCCGCACCCCCGGCACCGACTCCACCCCCCGAGCCGCGCCCTCCACCACCAGCACGATCTCCACCGGCCCGTCCCGCCCCGGCACCCCGTCCGCCGCCAGCCGGTCCCGCAGCCGCTCCGCCGCCCCCCGCCGGTCCCGCCACCACCCGTCCGGCACCGACCCGACGACGTTCGCGGCATCCACGACGACCAACAGCACGTCACTCATGTCCCCAGCGTCCCACGACCGGCCCACCCGAAGACGGCGTTGACCGCCTGATTAGAGTGGACCCGTGTCAATGGTCCGTACAGTGAACGGCGACTGGCTCATCCGCGCCCGCGACGGCCGACTCGGTGTCTACGCCCTCCGTGACGAAGCGGTGTGGTGCAGGGCGGAGCGCCACCCGGGCGGCGACACCTGGCTGCCCTGGCGCAAGGTCGGCGGCGGCCAGCGCCTGCATCCCGGACTCGCCGTGGGACACGGCGTCGACGGTTACGCACACCTCGTCTCCTGGCGGCCCACCAAGGCGCAGGAGGCGGGCCTGGTCCACTCCACGCACTTCCGCGTCCACCTCGCCGCCCTCGACTGGGCCCCGGTCGGTCATCCCGACAAGGCCGGCCCACGCACCGGCGTGCCCGCCGTGGCCGTCGACGCGGAGGGCCGGGCCCATGTCTTCGTCCGCGACCGCGGGAACGGTGTGCGCGGGCTCGTCCAGAAGGAACGCGGCGGCTGGAACGCCTGGGCCGACCTCGGAGGGACCCGCGTGCACGAGCAACTGACCGCCGTGACGGGGGAGTCGGGCCGGGTCGAGCTGTACGGCACCGACGCGGCCGGCATCCTGCGCTGGCTCCCGGGGGAGGCGGGCGCGCCTCCCGTCCCGGCCGACCCGCTGCCGGTGCGCGTCGAGCCGGGCACGCTCAGCGCGCTGCCCACCTCCAAGGAACACACCACCCTGTTCTACGCGGACCCCGAGGGCATGCTGTACGCCTGGCGTGCGGACACCGAGCCCATCCCGCTGCTGGCGGCGGCCGGCCCCGGCCCGGCGGCCCTGCTGCGCTGCACGCTGGAGGGCCACGACTGCACGATGCTCGCCCAGCGTTCGGCCTCCGGCCGGGTCGCCTTCGCCGCCTGTCCGACGGAGCAGGAGGCGGCGGGCCTGTGGTGGACCGAGTCCGGGCCGCAGTTGCCGACGGGCACGGCCGTGGCCCTCGCCGAGGACGCGGACGGCCGTATCGTCGCCGCGACGGTGACCCCTGAGGGCGAGCTCCGCATCGCCCGGCAGAAGGACGAGCCGGGACTCGCGCTGGCGGCCTGGCAGGAGGTCTGAGCGCCCACCCGGCCCGTCCGGTCACGGTGCACGACAGAGGGCCCCCGCCGAAGCGGAGGCCCTCGTCAACTGCCTGGGTGTTACGCCGGAACCGAAGCCAGGCCCGGAGCCAGGAACTTCTTGCCGTTGACGCGCTCGGAGACACCCTCGCGGTCCAGGTACGGCGTGATGCCGCCCAGGTGGAAGGGCCAGCCGGCGCCCGTGATCAGGCAGAGGTCGATGTCCTGCGCCTCGGCGACGACACCCTCGTCGAGCATGAGCCCGATCTCCTGGGCGACGGCGTCCAGGACGCGCTCACGGACCTGCTCCTCGGACAGGACGACATCGCCCTGCTTGAGCAGCGCCGCGACCTCGGGGTCGAGCTCGGGCTTGCCGCTGTCGTAGACGTAGAAGCCGCGCTTGCCCGCCTTGACGACGGCCGCGAGGTTCGGGGAGACCGTGAAGCGGTCCGGGAAGGCCCGGTTGAGGGTCTCCGAGACGTGCAGACCGATCGCGGGACCGACCAGCTCGAGCAGGACGAGCGGCGACATCGGCAGGCCCAGGGGCTCCACCGCCTTCTCCGCCACGGCCACCGGGGTGCCCTCGTCGATGACGTTCTGGATCTCGCCCATGAAGCGGGTGAGGATGCGGTTCACGACGAACGCCGGGGCGTCCTTGACCAGAACCGCGGTCTTCTTCAGCTTCTTGGCGACGGCGAAGGCGGTGGCCAGCGAGGCGTCGTCGGTCTGCTCACCGCGGACGATCTCCAGCAGGGGGAGGATGGCGACCGGGTTGAAGAAGTGGAAGCCGACGACCCGCTCGGGGTTCTTCAGCTTCGACGCCATCTCCGAGACGGAGAGGGAGGAGGTGTTGGTGGCGAGGATCGCGTGCGCCGGGGCGACCGCCTCGACCTCCGCGAACACCTGCTGCTTGACGCCGATCTCCTCGAACACGGCCTCGATGATGAAGTCCGCGTCGGAGAAGCCCTCCGCCTTGTCCAGCACACCGGTGACCAGGGCCTTGAGGCGGTTGGCCTTGTCCTGGTTGATACGGCCCTTGCCGAGCAGCTTCTCGATCTCGGCGTGGACGTAGCCCACACCCTTGTCGACGCGCTCCTGGTCGATGTCGGTCAGCACGACCGGCACCTCCAGGCGGCGCAGGAAGAGCAGCGCGAGCTGGGAGGCCATCAGACCGGCGCCGACGACACCGACCTTGGTGACCGGGCGGGCCAGGTTCTTGTCCGGGGCGCCCGCGGGACGCTTGCCGCGCTTCTGCACCAGGTTGAACGCGTAGATGCCGGAGCGCAGTTCGCCACCCATGATCAGGTCGGCGAGGGCCTGGTCCTCGGCGTCGTAGCCCTGCTGGAGGTCGCCGTTCTTGGCGGCCTCGATGATGTCCAGGGCGCGGTAGGCGGCCGGAGCGGCCCCGTGCACCTTGGAGTCGGCAACGAAACGGCCCTTGGCGACGGCCTGGTCCCAGGCCTCACCGCGGTCGATCACCGGGCGGTCGACGACGATCTCGCCCTTGAGGACGGACGCCGTCCACAGCAGGGACTGCTCCAGGAAGTCCGCGCCCTCGAACAGCGCGTCGGCGATGCCCAGTTCGTAGACCTGGACGCCCTTGAGCTGCTTGTTCTGGTTGAGGGAGTTCTCGATGATGACCGAGACGGCCTTCTCGGCGCCGATCAGGTTCGGCAGCAGCGTGCAGCCGCCCCAGCCGGGGACCAGACCGAGGAAGACCTCGGGGAGCGAGAAGGCGGGCAGGGCCGCGGACACCGTGCGGTAGGTGCAGTGCAGACCGACCTCGACGCCACCGCCCATCGCGGCACCGTTGTAGTACGCGAAGGTCGGCACCGCGATGCCGGCGAGGCGCTTGAAGACCTCGTGGCCGCCCTTGCCGATGGCGAGCGCGTCCTTGTGCTCCTTGAGGAGCTCGACACCCTTCAGGTCCGCGCCGACGGCGAAGATGAACGGCTTGCCGGTGATGCCGACACCGACGATCTCGCCGGCCGACGCCTCCTTCTCGACCTGGTCGATGGCGGTGTTCAGGTTCGCCAGCGAGGCCGGGCCGAAGGTGGTCGGCTTGGTGTGGTCGAAGCCGTTGTCCAGCGTGATGAGCGCGAAACGGCCCGCGTTGAACGGCAGGTCCAGGTGGCGTACGTGCGCCTGGGTGACTACCTCGTCCGGGAACAGCTCGGCCGCACCCTTCAAGAGCTCAGTGGTGCTCACTTGCTGCCTCCGGCGTCCTTGTGGTTCGGGTTCTCCCAGATGACCGTCGCGCCCATGCCGAAGCCGACGCACATGGTGGTCAGGCCGTAGCGGACCTCGGGCTGCTCCTCGAACTGACGGGCCAGCTGCGTCATCAGACGCACACCCGAGGAGGCCAGCGGGTGACCGAAGGCGATCGCGCCGCCGTACTGGTTGACGCGCTCGTCGTCGTCCGCGATGCCGTAGTGCTCCAGGAAGGCGAGGACCTGGACCGCGAAGGCCTCGTTGATCTCGAAGAGACCGATGTCGGAGATCGACAGACCCGCCTGCGCGAGCGCCTTCTCGGTGGCCGGGATCGGGCCGTAGCCCATGACCTCCGGCTCGACACCCACGAAGGAGTACGAGACGAGACGCATCTTCACCGGCAGGTCGTTCTCGCGGGCGAAGTCCTCGGAGGCGATGAGGGAGGCGGTGGCGCCGTCGTTCAGACCGGCCGCGTTACCGGCGGTGACCCGACCGTGGACGCGGAACGGCGTCTTCAGGCCCGACAGGTTCTCCAGGGTGGTCCCCGGGCGCATCGGCTCGTCGGCGGTCACGAGGCCCCAGCCGGTCTCACCGGCCTCCGGGTTGGTGCGGCGGACCGAGATCGGCACCAGGTCGGCCTGGATCTTGCCGTTGGCGTACGCCTTGGCGGCCTTCTCCTGGGAGCGCACGGCGTACTCGTCGGCGCGCTGCTTGGTGATCGTCGGGTACCGGTCGTGCAGGTTCTCGGCGGTCATGCCCATGAACAGGGCCGACTCGTCGACGAGCTTCTCGCTCACGAACCGCGGGTTCGGGTCCACGCCCTCGCCCATGGGGTGGCGGCCCATGTGCTCGACACCACCGGCGATGGCGATGTCGTACGCCCCGAAGGCCACCGAACCGGCCACCGCGGTGACGGCGGTCAGCGCACCGGCGCACATGCGGTCGATGGAGTAACCCGGCACGGACTGCGGCAGACCGGCGAGGATCCCCGCGGTACGGCCGATGGTGAGCCCCTGGTCACCGATCTGCGTGGTCGCGGCGATGGCGACCTCGTCGATCTTCTTGGGGTCGAGACCCGGGTTGCGGCGCAGCAGCTCCCGGATCGCCTTCACGACGAGGTCGTCGGCGCGGGTCTCGTGGTAGATGCCCTTCGGGCCCGCCTTGCCGAACGGGGTGCGGACGCCGTCGACGAAGACGACGTCCCTGACGGTACGAGGCACGATGGCTCTCCTCCAGATGCGGGATCTGCACTGCTGCGATGCGCTGAGCGCGCGCTCAGGACCCATGCTACTTATCAGTAACGTGACTGCCCACCCCTGGCGGCCGGAGCGGCGAAGGTCACACCCCGGGAGGTGCTGTGGAACCCCTCGGTGTCAGTACCGGAGTGGGCACCGGGTGCGAACCCGGACCCTCCGCGGTGATCACCCCGAACAGCGTACGCGCCGCCTCCGCGCCGAATCCGTGCACGTCGTGGCTCATCGCGGAGAGCGTGGGATGGGTGAGCCGGCACAGCTGGGAGTCGTCCCAGGCGAGCAGCGAGACGTCACGCGGGACGTGCAGCCCCATCTCCGCCGTGACCGACAGCCCGGCGACCGCCATGATGTCGTTGTCGTAGACGATCGCCGTCGGCCGGTCGCTCGGCGGGGCGGTCAGCAGGGACCGGGTGGCCCGCCCTCCGGACTCTCCCGAGTAGTCGGTGGTCACCTGCCAGGCCCCCGCAAGGCCCAGCCCGCGCGCCGCGTCGTCGAACGCGGCCGTCCGCATCGCCGTGTGCCCCAGCGCCGCCGCGCCCCCCACCCGGGCGATCCGCCGATGCCCCAGCGCCGCCAGATACCGCACGGCCTCCGTCACGGCGGTGGCGTCGTCGGTCCACACGGAGGTGAGGCCGCCGGTGAACGACGGATGCCCTACGGCCACCACCGGCATCCCCAGCCGTTCGGCCGCCGCGACACGTGGATCGTCCGCCCGGAAGTCGACCAGGATCGACCCCCCGACCTGCCGTCCCCGCCACCACGACTCCTGGAGCCCGACCTCCTCCTCCACGTTCCGCACGAGCCGCAGCAGCAGCGAGCAGTTCCGCTCGATCAGCACGCTCTCCACGCCCGACACGAACTCCATGTAGAAGGGTTCGAGCCCCAGCAGCCGGGCCGGCCGGCAGATCGCGAGCCCTACGACGTCCACCCGCGACCCGGCCAGCGTCCGCGCCGTGAGGTTCGGCGCCCAGCCCAGCTCCCGGGCGGCCAGGAAGATCCGGTCCCGGGTCGCCTCCGACAGCCCCGGCTTGTGGTTGAAGGCGAGTGACACGGCCCCCTTGGACACCCCGGCGCGCGCGGCGACGTCCTTGATGGTGACGCGAGGGGCCGGCTGGGCTGTCATCGGCTGGGCTCCAGGCAGTACAGGGCGGACCGGGCGGCATCCGCATCAGGAGTCTCCCAGCCCCGTACCCCGATGGTCACCCGCTCCCCGGGCAACAGCGTCACCAGCCCCCGGTCGGCCCGCGCCGCCGGATCCAACCGGTCCGCCTGGAGCAACAGATCCCGTACGAGGGTGTGGGCCGTCACCGTCACGGCCCCCGGGCCCACGGACACGTCGAACTCCGGCCGCGGGTAGGGGATTTCACGGTCGGGGGAGGGGAAGTGCAGGGCCCGCAGCCCACCCGCGCCCAGGCCCGCCCCACCGAGCCCGCCCGCGCCCGTCTCCGGCCCCGCGTCCGCCTCATCCCCTCGGGTCGTCCCACCGAACCCGCCCACATCCGCCACCAGGAACTCCTTCGGCCCCGCCGGCACCAGCTCCGGCGGCACCGTCACATCGGCCACCGTCCGTCGGTCCGCGCGGAAGCCCACCTCGGACTCGTCGATCACGTCGCCGTCCACCGACATCCGCCGCAGCCGCAGCACCCCCGCCCACGGCTCACCCGCCTGGTTGACCACCGCCAACACCAGCCCCCACTCCCGCTCCTGAACCGTCAGCAACCGATCCGCGTACAGTCGCCGCAGCTCGTGGTACAGCGGCTTCTCCCGCCCGCCACCGTCCACCGCCGCCCAACTCGTCACCGGCCAGCAGTCGTTGAGCTGCCACACCACCGTCCCCGCACACACCGGCCAGTGCGACCGCCAGTGCTCGATCCCGGCGGCCACCGCCCGTGCCTGGTTGACCTGCGTGAGGTAGTGCCAGCGGTCGAAGTCCCCCTCGGGGAAGGCGAAATGGCGCTCCAGGCCACGACGTAGTTTCCCGTTCCCGTCGTCCGCCTTCTGGTGGTGCAGCACCCCGGGGGAGTCCGCCGCGAGCTCCTCCCCGGGCAGCGCACGCGCGAGCGTGGCGTACGAGGGCGGTGCCTGCCAGCCGAACTCGGCCACGAATCGAGGGACATCGTCGCGATACCCGGCGTAGTCGAGACGGTTCCACACCTCCCAGGAGTGGTGTGTCCCGTGCGCCGGGTCGTTCGGATGGTGCTCCCACGACCCGGACCAGGGACTGCCCGCCGTGTAAGGACGCGTGGGGTCCAACTCGGCCACCACCCCCGGCAGTACGCCCAGGTAGTACCCCTCGCCCCAGGAGTCCCCGGCGAGCCGCGCCTCCCACCCCCAGTCACGGAACCCCCACAGATTCTCGTTGTTGCCGTTCCACAGCACGAGCGAGGGATGCGGCATCAGCCGTACGACGTTCTCCCGCGCCTCCGCCTCCACCTCGCCCCTGAGCGGCTGTTCCTCCGGATAGGCCGCGCAGGCGAACGGGAAGTCCTGCCAGACCAGCAGCCCCAACTCGTCGCAGGCGTCGTAGAAGTCCTCGCTCTCGTAGATCCCCCCGCCCCAGATCCGTACGAGATCGACGCCCGCGTCGGCCGCCTGCCCGAGTCGCTCCCGGTACCGCTCACGGGTCATCCGGGAGGGGAACACGTCGTCCGGGATCCAGTTCACGCCGCGAGCGAAGAGCCGCTCGCCATTCAGCACGAACGTGAACCCCGTGCCGTGCTCATCTGCCGATCGGTCCAGCTCGACGGTCCGAAAGCCCACCCGCCGCCGCCACACGTCCAGCGGTCGGCCCTCGTGCAGCAGCGTCAACTCCACGTCATACAGCGGCTGTTCACCGTAGCCGCGCGGCCACCACAGCCGGGCGTCGGGCACCTCCAGCCGCACGGTCCCCGAGGTTCCGTCGATCGCCGCGCGCGCCCGCACCCCGCCCACGGAAGCCTCCACCGTCAGCGGCGCCTCGACCCGGGAGCGCTCCACGTCGACCGCCAACTCCACGATCCCCACGCCCTGTTCGACGGTCACCAGCGGCCTCACCCGGGCGATCCGGGCCGTCGACCACCGCTCCAGACGCACCGGCCGCCAGATCCCGGCCGTCACCAGCGTGGGCCCCCAGTCCCAGCCGAACGAGCAGGCCATCTTGCGGATGTACTGATAGGGCTCGGCATACGCGGCGGGCCGCTCGCCCAGCTTCCCGCGCACCGCCTCGGCCTCGGCGTACGCGGAGACGAACCGCACGACGAGCCGCCCGGACATGCCGGTCACGTCGAAGCGGTACGAGCGGTGCATGTTCCTTGTCCGGCCCAGGAGTTGCCCGTCGAGCCGGATCTCGGCCGCGGTGTCCAGGCCGTCGAAGACGAGGTCGGTCTGCTCATGCCCGTTCGGGGGCGCGAGGTCGCTCTCGTAGGTCCACTCCCGCCGCCCCACCCACGCGACCTCGGTCTCGTTGCGCCCGAGGAAGGGATCCGGGATCACCCCCGCCGCCAGCAGATCGGTGTGCACACAGCCCGGCACGACGGCGGGCAGCGTGCCCTCCTCGTGCCGCAGGATCCAGCCGTCGGTGAGCGGTGTGGCCTGAAGCATGAACGCACTCCCTAAACCGATCAAGTCCAGTGTTGCGAAAGCTTTTCGGCATCGTTGGCGCGATAGGGACTTTACCGGTTAAGAAAACGTTGTCAGAGTACCGAACCAGCCAACCCGCTCGTGCTCGTCCGTCCCGTGAACGGAGCTGATGCACATGAACCGCCGTACAGTCCTGTCCTTGGCCATGGTCGCGAGTGCCGCCCTGCTGCTCCCTGGGTGCACAGGCGCCGGGGGATCCTCAAAGGGCGCCGACGCCAAGGCTCCTGACGATCCGTCGAAGGTCACCGGCACCATCAAGGTCCTCACCCAGCGCACCGACCTCGTGCAGGACGGCACGATGAAGAAGTACGCCGCCGCGTTCAACAAGACCTATCCGAAGGTCAAGGTCGAGTTCGAGGCCCTCACCAACTACGAGGCCGAGGTCAAGATCCGGATGAACACCGAGAACTACGGTGACGTCCTGCTGATCCCCGCGGTCATCAAGAAGGCCGACTACCCGAGGTTCTTCGCCTCGCTGGGCACCCAGGCCGAACGCGCCAAGAAGTACCGCTTCACCGACTACGCCACCGTCGACGGCAAGGTCTACGGCCAGAGCCCGATCGGCGTGGCCCCCGGGTTCGTCTACAACAAGCGAATCTGGAAGGAGGCCGGGGTCACCGAATGGCCCACCACCCCGGCCGAGTTCATCAAGGACCTCAAGGCGATCAAGGCCAGGACCGACGCGATCCCGTACTACACCAACTTCGCGGCCGGCTGGACGCTCACCTCGTGGACGTCGGTCGACGGCGCGGTCCACTGCGACCCGCAGGCCACCACCAAGCTGGCCCAGGACGACCCGTGGGCCGAGGGCGCCGACCTGCGCGTCGGCGACACCCTGCTCTACGACATCGTGAAGGCGGGCCTGATCGAGAAGGACCCGACGACCAGCAACTGGGAGGAGTCCAAGCCCCGCACCGCCAAGGGCGAGATCGCCACCCAGTGGCTCGGCACCTGGGCGATCGTGCAGTTCAAGGACGCCGCCAAGAAGGCCGGGGTGAACCCGGACGACATCGGTTTCATGCCCTTCCCGTCCCAGACGGACGGCAGGTTCTGCGCGACCGTCGCCCCGGACTACAACCAGGCCGTCAACGTCCACTCCCAGCACAAGGAGGCCGCCCGCGCCTGGATCGACTGGTTCACCGACAAGTCCGGCTACGTCGAGGACAACCTGGCCATCTCCCCGCTCAAGGACGCGGCCCTGCCCGAGGTGATGAAGCCGTACGAGGAGCAGGGCGTGAAGCTCATCGAGGTCGACGACGCCAAGGGCGCCCGGGTCAAGCAGCTCGACAGCGACTCGGAGGTGGGCATCTACGCCCCCGAGTACCGCCAGAACCTCGTCGATCTCGCCCGCGGAGCCCGCAAGGGCAGCCTGGACGGCTTCCTCGACGACCTCAGCAAGCGCTGGACGGACGCCCAGAAGAACCTGGGGTCCTGATGACGGACACGACACAGAAGGCGGCCGTGGAGGTGACCCCGGCCGCCCCCGTCCCGGCGCCCGCCCCGCGCCGGACCCGTGCGTGGCGAGGCGTCACCCCCTGGCTGTTCCTGATCGCCCCGCTGGCCCTGCTGGTCACCTTCACCTACGCGCCGATCGTCAACATGCTCGCGTACAGCTTCACCGACTGGGACGGCGTCAGCCCCGTACTGCACTACACGGGCACCGAGAACTACCAGGAGGTCTTCACCCGCCCGGATCTCTTCGAGGTGTTCTGGGTCAGCGGCTACTACCTCGCCGCCTCCGCGGTCCAGATCGTCCTCGCGCTCTACTTCGCGACGGTCCTGAGCTTCAACGTCCGCTTCCGGAACTTCTTCAAGGGCGTGCTCTTCTTCCCGTACCTGATCAACGGGGTCGCGATCGGCTTCGTGTTCCTGTACTTCTTCCAGGACGGCGGCACCCTCGACTCGGTGCTGAGCCTGTTCGGAGTCCACACCGACCACGCCTGGCTCGGCACCCCGGCCTCCGCGAACACCTCGCTGGCCGGTGTCTCGGTCTGGCGCTACCTGGGCCTGAACTTCGTCCTCTTCCTGGGCGCGATCCAGTCCATCCCGGGGGAGCTGTACGAGGCCGCGGAGCTGGACGGAGCCAACCGCTGGCACCAGTTCCGCTACATCATCGCGCCGGGCATCAAACCGGTCCTGACGCTGACGGTGATCCTCTCGATCTCCGGCTCGCTCTCGGTCTTCGAGATCCCGTACATCATGACCGGCGGCGCGACCGGCACCGAGACCTTCGTGATCCAGACGGTCAACCTGGCCTTCCGCTTCAACAAGACGGGCCTGGCCTCGGCGGCCGCCGTCGTCCTCCTGCTGATCATCCTGCTGGTGACCTGGGTGCAGCGGCGCCTGGTCCCCGACGACAAGGTGGACCTCGTATGACCCGCCGAACGATCGCCCGCGTCCTGGTCCATCTGTCGCTGATCGCCGCGACGGTGGTGGTCCTGCTCCCGCTCGTGGTCGTCCTGCTCACCTCCCTCAAGTCGGAGAAGGAGATGGCGAACACGAGCGGCGCCCTGGAACTCCCGGACGATCCGCTGAACTTCCACAACTACGTGGCGGCCTTCCAGGACGGCGGGATGCTCTCCGCCTTCACCAACACGGCGATCATCCTGCTGGTCTCGGTGAGCGGCACGGTCCTGATCGGCTCGATGACGGCCTACGCCATCGACCGCTTCACCTTCCGCTTCAAGAAGCTGGTGGTGGCGCTCTTCCTGACGGCCGCGCTGGTCCCCGGCGTCACCACCCAGGTGGCGACGTTCCAGATCGTCAACAGCTTCGGCATGTTCGACTCCCTGTGGGCGCCGATCGTCCTCTACATGGGCACGGACATCGTCTCGATCTACATCTTCCTGCAGTTCGTCCGCTCGATCCCGATCTCCCTGGACGAATCGGCCCGCCTGGACGGCGCCAACGCCTTCACGATCTACCGGAAGATCATCTTCCCGCTGCTGAAGCCGGCGACGGCGACCGTGGTGATCGTGAAGGGCATCACCGTCTACAACGACTTCTACATCCCGTTCCTCTACATGCCCTCGGAAGATCTTGGCGTGATCTCGACGTCGCTGTTCCGCTTCAAGGGCCCGTACGCGGCCCACTGGGAGGTGATCTCGGCGGGAGCGGTCCTGGTGATCCTGCCCACGCTGATCGTCTTCCTGTCATTGCAGCGATTCATCTACAACGGCTTCATGAGGGGCGCGACCAGGTAAGCGCCCCTCCAGGGGCGCGGGGCTGTATCAATGTGCGGCTCCGCCGCGTGGGCGCGACAAGCCACGACGAACCCGCAGCCGCCGTGTCTCAAGTTCCACCCACGGCGGCTATGCGGACAACGCGGCGACCAACACCGGCGTGACCTGCTCGACCTGCCAGGCCCGAGCCCCGAAGCCGGCCAACGCGGCGCCCACCGACTCAGCACTGACCACACTCGGCGGCTCCCAGCACACCCGCCGCACCGTGTCCGGCGTGATCAGGTTCTCCTGAGGCATGTTCAGCGTCTCGGCCAGCGCGGACACCGCCGCCCGGGCCGCGGACAACCGAGCCGCCGCCGCGGGATCCTTGTCGGCCCAGGCCCGCGGCGGCGGCGGCCCCGTCACCGGCTGCCCGGGCTGCGGCAGCTGCGCCTCGGCCAGGGCCCTGGCCCGGTCGACGGCCGCCTGCCACTGCTCCAGCTGCCGCCGCCCCATGCGGTGCCCGAACCCGTTCAACGCGGCCAGCGCGTGCACGTTGACCGGCAGCGAGAGCGCGGCCTCGACGATCGCCGCGTCGGACAGCACCTTGCCCGGCGACACGTCCCGCCGCTGGGCGATCCGGTCCCGCGCCTCCCACAGCTCCCGCACGACCGCCAGCTGCCGACGCCGCCGTACCTTGTGCATCCCGGAGGTCCGGCGCCAGGGTTCCTTGCGCGGCTCAGCCGGGGGAGCCGAGGCGATCGCGTCGAACTCCTGAAGGGCCCACTCCAGCTTCCCCTGCCGGTCGAGCTCCTTCTCCAGCGCGTCCCGCAGATCGACGAGCAGCTCCACGTCGAGGGCGGCGTACCGCAGCCAGGGCTCGGGCAGCGGACGGGTCGACCAGTCGACGGCCGAGTGCCCCTTCTCCAGTACGAAGCCCAGCACGCCCTCGACCATCGCGCCGAGCCCGACCCGGGGGAACCCGGCGAGCCGCCCGGCCAGCTCGGTGTCGAAGAGACGCGAGGGGATCATGCCTATCTCGCGAAGACACGGAAGATCCTGCGTGGCGGCGTGCAGCACCCACTCCACACCGGAGAGTGCCTCGCCGAGGCCCGAGAGATCGGGACAGGCCACGGGGTCGATCAGCGCGGTCCCCGCCCCCGCGCGGCGCAGCTGCACGAGATACGCGCGCTGTCCGTAGCGGTAGCCGGACGCCCGCTCGGCGTCGACGGCGACGGGGCCGGAGCCCGCGGCGAACGCGGCGATCACCTCGGCGAGCGCGTCCTCGTCGGCGATCACGGGAGGAATGCCCTCGCGCGGCTCCAGCAGAGGGATCGGAGCCTCCGCGACAGAAGATCCGCCATCGTCCGGAGGGCCGCCTCCGGTGGTTCGCAGTGAAACGTCTGCTGCGGTCTCTTGGGCGTCGGTCACATGTCAAGGGTATCTGTGTATGGACAGCGCCTGCCGACGGAACGTTCCGTCGGCAGGCGCCTGAGGGTCGTAAACCAGTCAGCTCGGAGAAAGCACTGGTTCACGTCCTTGAACAGTGAGGCTCCCGAAGAGCCTCAGTGGATGATGCCGGTACGGAGAGCCACCGCCACCATGCCGGCGCGGTCTCCCGTGCCGAGCTTGCGGGCGATCCGGGCGAGGTGGCTCTTGACGGTCAGTGCGGACAGGCCCATCGAGACGCCGATCGCCTTGTTCGACTGCCCTTCGGCCACCAACCGCAGCACCTCGACCTCACGGCCGGAGAGTTCGCGGTAGCCGCCCGGGTGACTCGGGGCACCCGGGGGGCGGCGGTGCATACGGGCGGCGGCGGCGCCGATGGGGGCGGCTCCCGGTCGGGTGGGGAGCCCGATGTTGGTCCGGGTGCCGGTGACGACGTAGCCCTTGACGCCGCCCGCGAGGGCGTTGCGCACGGCGCCGATGTCGTCGGCCGCGGAGAGGGCGAGCCCGTTGGGCCAGCCCGCGGCGCGGGTCTCCGACAGCAGGGTCAGGCCGGAGCCGTCGGGTAGGTGGACTTCGGCGACGCAGATGTCTCTGGGGCTGCCGATACGGGGGCGGGCCTCTGCCACGGACGAGGCCTCGATGACATCGCGCACACCGAGCGCCCAGAGGTGACGGGTGACGGTGGAGCGGACACGCGGGTCGGCCACGACCACCATGGCGGTGGGCTTGTTCGGGCGGTAGGCGACCAGGCTTGCGGGCTGCTCGAGGAGAACGGACACCGGGCCTCCTGGGGTGCGGGACGGCTTGGAAGGTCACAGACGTCTTCGGCACCGAACCCGGCGTCCTTTAGAGAATGATCACGATCTAGTGAGTAACAATTAGTGCAATTCGGACGTACGGTCGATCGTTCGGTGAACATATCGGTTCGTTCGAGGGGCCACTCCTGACTGAAAGTGGCCGTATCGACAAATTGATGCTCCGCACGGGTGGTCAGCGGGCCTGCGGATCCCGCCGCTGTGGCAACGTCACGACCGACGCGTCCCCCGGACCGGCCGGCGGCAGGCCCGCGACCTGGGCCAGCAGATCGCACCAGGAGGCGAGGTGCCCCGCCGTGTCCGGCACCCCGCCCAGGCCCTCACGGGGCGTCCAGGAGGCACGGATCTCGATCTGAGAGGCGGCGGGGCGCTCGGACAGGCCGCCGAAGTAGTGCGAGCTCGCGCGCGTGACGGTGCCGCTCGGTTCGCCGTACGACAGCCCCCGCGCCGAGAGCGCGCCGGTCAGCCACGACCAGCACACCTCGGGCAGCAGCGGGTCGGCGGCCATCTCCGGCTCCAGCTCCGCGCGCACCAGCGTCACCAGCCGGAAGGTGCCCCGCCAGGCGTCGTGGCCGTCCGGGTCGTGCAGCAGCACGAGGCGCCCGTCGGCGAGGTCCTGGTCGCCGTCGACGACGGCGGCCTCCAACGCGTACGCGTGCGGGGCGAGCCGCTGCGGTGCCCGCGTCGACTCGATCTCGATCTGCGGCCGCAGCCGACTGGTGCGCAGTGCCTGAACCGCGGCCTGGAAGGCCGGCGGAGCCGCTCCGCTCCCTTCCCGGTCACTCCCCTTCGCGTCGTCCATTCCGCCCGTGTCGTCCGACAGTCGTCCCTGTGCCGCAGCCATGCGGGAAGGTTAAGGGGAACGGGGGCGTGGTGCGGGCCTAGACACCCTGACTCGGCTCCATGCCCACACAGACACCGCGCACTCGGCACTCATCACACCGTGCGAGACTTTCCGACGTGAGTGCACACCAGACGCCGCCGTCAGCCACGTACGAATCCGCCTTCCTCAAGGCCTGCCGGCGCGAACCCGTGCCGCACACCCCGGTGTGGTTCATGCGCCAGGCCGGGCGCTCGCTGCCGGAGTACCGCAAGGTCCGCGAGGGCATCCCGATGCTCGAGTCCTGCACGCGGCCCGAGCTGGTCGCCGAGATCACCCTCCAGCCGGTCCGCCGGCACGGCGTGGACGCGGCGATCTACTACAGCGACATCGTCGTCCCGCTCAAGGCCATCGGCATCGACCTCGACATCAAGCCCGGCGTCGGCCCGGTCGTCGAGCGCCCCATCCGCACCCGTGCCGACCTGGCCCAGCTGCGCGACCTCACCCCCGAGGACGTCTCCTACGTCACCGAGGCCATCGGCCTGCTGACCGCCGAGCTCGGTCCGACCCCGCTCATCGGTTTCGCCGGCGCGCCTTTCACCCTCGCGAGTTACCTCGTCGAGGGCGGCCCGTCGCGCACGTACGAGAACGCCAAGTCGATGATGTACGGCGACCCCGAGCTGTGGGCCGACCTGCTCGACCGGCTCGCCGAGATCACGGCCGCCTTCCTGAAGGTCCAGATCGAGGCCGGCGCCTCCGCGGTCCAGCTCTTCGACTCCTGGGCCGGTGCGCTCGCCCCCGTCGACTACCGCCGCTCGGTCCTGCCCGCCTCCGCGAAGGTCTTCGAGGCGGTCGCGGGGTACGGCGTCCCTCGCATCCACTTCGGTGTCGGGACCGGCGAGCTGCTGGGGCTCATGGGAGAGGCCGGCGCGGACGTCGTCGGCGTCGACTGGCGCGTCCCGCTCGACGAGGCCGCCCGCCGCGTCGGCCCCGGCAAGGCGCTCCAGGGCAACCTCGACCCGACGGTCCTGTTCGCGTCCACGGAGGCCGTCGAGGCCAAGACCCGCGAGGTCCTGGACTCGGCCGAGGGCCTGGAGGGGCACGTCTTCAACCTCGGCCACGGCGTGATGCCGTCCACCGACCCGGACGCCCTGACCCGCCTCGTGGAGTACGTACACACGCACACCGCCCGCTGAGTCACCACGTGTGCCGGGGCCGCGCCTTCCTGCCGAACAGCAGGCCGCGCGGTTCCGGCGGCGGGGGAGTGCCCGGCTTCAGCGGCCAGACCAGCAGCATCCCGGCGAGGAAGCCCACGACGTGCGCCGCGTAGGCGACCGTGCCCGCCGCGGAGACGCCCTCACCGGACGAGTACACCGCCTGGAGCACGAACCAGAAGCCCAGCACCAGCCAGGCCGGCAGTCTGAGCGGCAGGAAGACCAGGAAGGGCACCAGGACCCACACCCTGGCCTTCGGGTACAGCACCAGATAGGCGCCGAGGACTCCCGCGATGGCCCCCGAGGCGCCGATCAGCGGGTCGCCCGAGTCGTCGTTGAGAAGCGCGAAGCCGTACGACGCCGCGTAGCCGCAGACGACGTAGAACAACGCGAAGCGCACATGCCCCATGCGGTCCTCGACGTTGTTGCCGAAGATCAGCAGGAACAGCATGTTGCCCAGCAGGTGCAGCCAGCCGCCGTGCAGGAACATCGCCGTCATGACCGACAGGGCGGGGGACTTGTCGTAGTCCGGCGGGGCCACCACACAGCCCGCCGAGCCCTGCGCGCTGGTGCCGACGTCGCCCGTGGGGACGAGGTGCGGCATCTGATGGTGGATCAACTCCTGTGGCACCGCCGCGTAGTGGTCCAGGAACGCCTGGAGGTGGCACAGCTGGGACAGGCTGCTGTCGCCCGCCACGGAGCCGGCCAGGCCGGGCGTGTACAGGAACACGAGGATGTTCGCGGCGATGAGCGCGTACGTCACCACGGGGGTGCGGCGCACGGGGTTCACGTCATGGACGGGGATGACCACAAGGAAGTACTGCCCGCGATGGGCCCCGTGAATCGGTGCCGCTTCGGTGAACACCCGCAGGCACGCGTGCGTATGTCTCCTCAACCGCCCGCGGCACGGGGAAGGCGGGCCGCGGGGACTACGTGAGGAACAGCGATGAACGACCGTATTACTCCTCCGATGCACGCTCTTCCCGACGGTGAGGCCGAACTCTCCCTGGTGGTGCGGCTGCCGTGGGAGGACGTGGCCAGGCTCGGTCAGGAGGCCGGGCGGCTGGCGTCCCAGATGCAGCGGCCGGTGACGCTCGACGAGGCGGTGAGCAACCGGCTCAGGTCCGCCCGGTCCGCGGCGCACGCGAAGCCGGCGGGTGAGCAGCCGTCCGCGATGCCCGCCGGCAGCAGTGCCTCCGTGTCGGCGCTGCCGCCCCGGCCGCCCGCCGACCAGGCCCGCCAGGCCATCGAACGGATCAACGGGACGGCGTAGCCGTCAGGAGGCCCGTACCTTCGCGACGGCCTTCCTGGCCGCCACCAGCACCGGATCCCACACCGGGCTGAAGGGCGGCGCGTACCCCAGGTCCAGCGTTGTCATCCGCTCCACCGTCATCCCCGCCGTCAGGGCCACCGCGGCGATGTCGACCCGCTTGCCCGCGCCCTCTCTCCCGACGATCTGCACGCCGAGCAGCCGCCCCGTGCGGCGCTCGGCGAGCATCTTCACCGTCATGGGGGAGGCGCCCGGGTAGTAGCCGGCCCGGCTGCTGGACTCGATCGTGACCGACACGAACTGCAGGCCCGCCCGACGCGCGTCCTTCTCCCGCAGCCCGGTGCGGGCGATCTCCAGGTCGCAGACCTTGCTGACGGCCGTGCCGACGACCCCGGGGAAGGTGGCGTAACCGCCGCCCACGCCCGTGCCGATGACCTGGCCGTGCTTGTTGGCGTGGGTGCCGAGCGCGATGTGGCGCTGCTGCCCGGAGACCAGGTCGAGGACCTCCACGCAGTCACCGCCCGCCCAGATGTTCTCGTGACCGCGCACCCGCATCGCGAGGTCCGTCAGCAGGCCGCCGTGGCTGCCCAGCGGCAGACCGGCCGCCCTCGCGAGCGTCGTCTCCGGGCGCACCCCGATGCCGAGCACCACCACGTCGGCCGGATACTCGCCGTCCTGCGTGGCCACCGCGCGGACCCGGCCGTCCTCGCCGGTGAGGATCTTGGTCACCTCGGTGTCGTTGACCATGGTGATGCCCAGGCCCTCCATGGCCTCGTGCACCAGGCGGCCCATGTCCGGGTCGAGCGTCGACATGGGCTCGCTGCCGCGGTTGAGGACCGTCACCTCGTAGTCGCGGTTGATCAGGGCCTCGGCCATTTCCACGCCGATGTAACCGGCGCCCACCACCACCGCCTTGCGGCCACGCGTGTGTGCCAGCGTGTCGATGAGCGCCTGGCCGTCGTCGAGGGTCTGCACCCCGTGGACACCGGGGGCGTCGGCGCCCGGCATGTCCGGGCGGATCGGGCGGGCGCCGGTCGCGATCACGAGTTTGTCGTACGACGTCCAGGACTCGGCCCCCGAATCGAGGTCACGCGCGCGTACCCGCTGCCGGTCGACGTCGATCTCCGTGACCTCGGTGCGCATCCGCAGATCGATGCCGCGGGCCCGGTGCTCCTCGGGCGTACGGGCGATCAGCTGGTCCGGCCCGGCGACGTCCCCGCCCACCCAGTACGGGATGCCGCACGCCGAGTAGGAGGTGAAGTGGCCCCGCTCGAACGCCACGATCTCCAGTTCCTCGGGGCCTTGCACCCGGCGTGCCTGCGACGCCGCGGACATCCCCGCGGCGTCGCCACCGATCACTACCAGACGTTCCCTCGTGTCCCGCGTACGGCTCATGTTCATGCGAACACGCTACGAGGGCGGGGCATTTCAGTCCTGCCCGCCCCGCTCCTGCTCACGCTCCGGGTCCGGTACGGGACGCGCCATGGGCAGCGGGCCCAGAGCGGTCGAGGCGGCGGCGGGGGCGGGCCGGCGCGGCAGCCGGGGCCGGACCACCCGCAGCCACACCAGCACGAGCAACGCGATCCCCGCCAGGAACGGCAGCACCGCGGCCAGCGCCATCACGACCCAGCGCAGCATGGTCACGAACGCGTCCCAGCCGCCCGCCAGCGCGTCCACGACGCCGGGGTCGTCGTCCTCCTCGGCCATGACGACGGGCTTCTCGGACAGGGACAGAGTGATGGTGGCCAGCGTCGTGCGGTCCTTCAGGGACGCCTGGCGGGCCAGCAGCGACTCCAGGTCGGCCTGACGGGTGCTCAGTTCGCCCTCCAGGGTCACCACGTCGCTCAGCACGGTCGCCTTGTCCATCAGCTCCCGGATCCGCGCCACACTCGCGCGCTGCGTCGCGATCCGGCTCTGCACGTCGACGACCTGGTCGGTGACGTCCTGCGCGTTCGCGGTGCGCTCCAGGAGCTTGCCCGCGCCCTCCAGATCGGCGAGGACCTCGTCGTACTTCTCGACGGGCACCCGCAGCACCACCTCCGTCTGCTCGTGGCCCTCCTCGTCGCGGGAGGTGGACTCCTTGCCGACGAACCCGCCCGCGTTCTCGGTGGTGGTGCGGGCCGCCGCGAGCGCCTTCGGTACGTTCTTGACCTGCACGGTCAGCGTGGCGGTGCGGATGATGTGGTTCGTGGCGGGCTGGGGTGCGGCGGTGGCCCGCTTGCCGCTCGCGCTGTCCTCGGCACCGGCCGCGCCCCTCGCCTCGCTCTGCGCCGCCTTGCCGTCGGAAAGGGCGCTGCCGCCGTCGCTGCTGGAGTCGGCGCCCCCGCTGCACCCGGTCAGCGCGAGAGCCGCGGCCAGCAGAAGCCCGGCCAGGGCCTGCACGGGCCGTACCGAACTTCGTGAACGTGATGTCCGCATGGGTGTCCCCCCGAGGGTCGTGAACAACTGACGCTCCTTCGACGCCGGAGGGGCCGCGGACGTTGGACTCCGGTGGTTCCGATGCGGTCACGGTCAGGACTCGTGGAGGACACCGGGGCACCGGTGGACTGTCAGTGGGGTCTGAGAGGCTGGGGCCATGAGCGGATCACAGGTCGTCGTCATCGGAGCCGGCATCGCGGGACTGGCCGCGGCCCACCGGCTGTCGCGGGGTGGCGCGCGCGTCACCGTGCTGGAGGCGTCGGACCGTGTCGGCGGCAAGCTGCTGCCCGGCGAGATCGCGGGCGCGCGCGTGGACCTCGGCGCCGAGTCGATGCTGGCCCGCAGGCCGGAGGCGGTGGACCTGGCGCGTGAGGTGGGCCTCGGCGAGCGCCTCCAGCCGCCCGCCACCGCGACCGCCTCGATCTGGACCCGCGGCGCCCTGCGCCCCATGCCCAAGGGCCACGTCATGGGCGTCCCCGGCACCGCCGACGCGCTCGCCGGGGTGCTGTCCGACGAGGGCCTCGCCCGCATCGGGCAGGACGCCGAGCTGCCCCGCACGGAGGTCGGCGACGACGTGGCGGTCGGGGAGTACGTGGCGGCGCGCCTGGGCCGCGAGGTCGTCGACCGCCTCATCGAACCCCTCCTCGGCGGGGTGTACGCGGGCGACGCGTACCGCATCTCGATGCGCTCGGCGGTCCCGCAGCTCTTCCAGGTCGCCAGGACCCACACCTCCCTCACGGAGGGCGTCCGCGAGATCCAGGCGCGGATGGCCGCCAACCAGCAGACCGGCCCGGTGTTCATGGGCATCGAGGGCGGCGTCGGCACCCTCCCGCTCGCCGTCGCCGACTCGGTCCGCGCGCGCGGCGGCGAGATCGTCACCGGCGCCCCGGTGAGCGAACTGCGCCGCGAGCCGTCCGGCGGCTGGAGGGTCGTCACCGGGGACCGCGTCCTGCACGCCGACGCAGTGATCGTCGCCGTCCCGGCCCCGGCCGCCGCGGGCCTGTTGCGCGCCGAGGCCCCCGAGGCCGCCACCGAGCTCGACACCGTGGAGTACGCCTCCATGGCCCTGGTCACCCTCGCCTACCGCCGCGCCGACACCGCCCTGCCGGCCGGCAGCGGCTTCCTCGTCCCGCCGGTCGACGGCCGCACCATCAAGGCGTCCACCTTCGCCTCCCAGAAGTGGGGCTGGATCGCCGACGAGAACCCGGACATGGTCGTCCTGCGCACCTCCGTCGGCCGCTACGGCGAGACGAAGATCCTGGAGCGCGCCGACGCCGACCTGGTCGACGTCTCCCGCCAGGACCTCGAAGCGGCCACCGGCCTGGACGCCACCCCTCTCGAGACCCGCGTCACCCGCTGGACCGACGGCCTGCCCCAGTACCCCGTCGGTCACTACGCGCGTGTGTCCCGCATCCGTGAGCACGTCGCCAAGCTCCCGGGCCTCGCGGTGTGCGGCGCGCAGTACGACGGCGTCGGCATCCCGGCCTGCATCGCGAGCGCCTACGCGGCCGTGGACCAGATCCGGGGCGACCTGACCGCCGTACGGGAGCTCACCGCCAACCCGGTGCAGAGTCTCCATGGCGGAGCGGGAGAATAAGACCCATGAGCAACGACGCCCCCACCCCCGAGTCCGGCAGGGTCCCGAACAAGGGCAAGCTGGCCAAGGACCTCAACGAGGTCATCCGTTACACGCTCTGGTCCGTCTTCAAGCTGAAGGACGTGCTGCCCGAGGACCGCACCGGCTACGCCGACGAGGTCCAGGAGCTGTTCGACCAGCTCGCGGCCAAGGACGTCACGATCCGCGGCACCTACGACGTGTCCGGGCTGCGCGCCGACGCCGACGTCATGATCTGGTGGCACGCGGAGACCAGTGACCAGCTGCAGGAGGCGTACAACCTCTTCCGCCGCACGAAGCTGGGCCGCGCCCTGGAGCCGGTCTGGTCGAACATGGCGCTGCACCGCCCCGCCGAGTTCAACCGCTCGCACATCCCGGCGTTCCTGGCGGACGAGCACGCTCGCGACTACGTCAGCGTGTACCCGTTCGTCCGCTCCTACGACTGGTACCTCCTGCCCGACGAGGACCGCCGCCGCATGCTCGCCGACCACGGCAAGATGGCCCGCGGCTACCCGGACGTCCGCGCCAACACGGTCGCCTCCTTCTCCCTGGGCGACTACGAGTGGATCCTGGCGTTCGAGGCCGACGAGCTCTACCGCATCGTCGACCTCATGCGCCACCTGCGTGCGTCGGAGGCCCGCATGCACGTCCGCGAGGAGGTGCCGTTCTACACGGGCCGCCGCAAGGACCTCGGCGACCTCGTGGCGGGCCTCGCCTGATCAGCGAGTCGGTTTGCCGGTCGCCTTGTGGGGGCCGGCCTTCGGCTTCGGTTTCGGCTCGGGGTGCGGGGCGCACGTGGCGCGCCGCACCGGGAGGCTGCCCTCCAGCAGGTAGGCGTCCAGGTATCCGTTGACGCAGGGGTTCGGGCCGCCCGCGATGCCGTGCGTGCCCGCGTCCCGCTCGGTCACCAGCACCGACCCGGACAGCCGCCGGTGCAGCTCCAGGGCGCCGTCGTAGGGGGTCGCCGCGTCCCGCTCGGCCGCCAGGATCAGCGTGGGCGGCACCTCACCGGGCCCGGTCCGCACGTCCAGGGCCTGCTGACGAGGCGCCGGCCAGTACGCGCAGGGCAGATTCGTCCACACGTTGCCCCATGTCTCGAACGGCGCCACCCGTGCCAGCCGTGTGTTGTCCCGGTCCCACACCTTCCAGTCCGTGGGCCAGGCCGCGTCGTTGCACTCGACGGCCGTGTAGACCGCACTCGAGTTCTCGGCCTCCTTCGCCGCCTCCTGATGCGGCCGCGCCTGCTGGATCAGCGGCTTCGGATCGCCCTTGAGGTACGCCGACAGGGCCTGTGCCCGATGCGGCCAGAAGTCGTCGTAGTAACCGGCCGACAGGAACGCCCCCTGCAACTGGCCCGGCCCGACCTTCCCGCCGGCCGGCTCGGCGGCCAGCCGCGCCGCCGCCTTCTCGTAGCTGCGCAGCACCTCGTCGGCCGTGGCCCCGAGCCCGTACACGTCGTCGTGCCGGGCGACCCACTCCCGGAAGTCCGCCCAGCGCCCCTCGAACGCGGCCGACTGGTCCAGGTTGTTGCGGTACCAGACCTGCTCCGGGTCCGGGTTCACCGCCGCGTCGAACACCATCCGCCGTACGTGTGAGGGGAACAGCGTCGCGTACAGCGCGCCGAAGTAGGTCCCGTACGACGCCCCCGTGAACGTCAGCTTCCGCTCGCCCAGCGCGGCCCGCAGGACGTCGAGGTCCCGGGCGTTGTTCAGGGAGGTGTAGGAGCGCAGAGCCGTTCCCGCCCGCCGCGCGCATCCGCGCGCGTACGCCTTCGCCTGCGCGATGCGTTCCTTCTTGTACGACTCCGAGGGGTGCGTCGGCGCCTGCGTGGGTGCCTTGAAGTAGTGCTTCGGGTCCGTGCAGGACAGCGGCGCCGAACGGCCCACCCCGCGCGGGGCGTAGCCCACCAGGTCGTAGGCCGCGGCGAGCCTCTTCCATTCGGGGAGCGCGCCGACCAGCGGGAAGTACATGCCGGAGGCGCCGGGACCGCCGGGGTTGAAGACCAGGGCGCCCTGCCGGGGCACGCGGCGCTTGCTGTTGTGCGGGTCCTTGTGGGTGGCCGGCACGCGGCTGACGGTCAGTTCGATCTGCCGGCCGTCGGGGCGCGCGTAGTCGAGCGGGACGGACACCGTGCCGCACCGGACGCCCTCGGGCAGGTCCTCCACCGCGGGGCAGGCGCCGAAGCGGATCCCGGCCGCCCCGGCACGCGCGGCGGCGACCGCGGTGCCGTGGAGTTCCGCCGCGCCCGGGGCGGCCGTAGCGCCCCCGGCCGGTGCGGCGACGAGCGCGGTCAGGAGCAAGGACCCGGCGGCCGTGTAGAGGGCGGGAGCTCTCATCGGTATCCCTTCGGTGCGCGGCAGCGACAAAAGGGAAGTTTCGTTCGGCTGTGGGTGAAGGCAAGCACCGCCCCGCCGGTGTCGGCCCCAATGCCTCCGTGCGCCCCCGGGTGGGCTCAGTCGCGCCGGTGCGGACGGCGGTCCTCCTCGCCGTGCCCACCGGGCCGTTGTCCTCGCCCCTGCGCGCGGTGCGGGCCGTGGTGCTGCTCACGGTGGGCGAAGGCCGCGCGCAGGCCCGGTTCGCCGATCGCGCTGATACCGCGCACGGCGACGGAGGTGAGATACGTCCGCTCGTCCGTGCCGCCAGGGCGCCGGGTCAGGGCGCCGAGCAGCCGCTGGCCGGCCGGGGAGGCCCAGCGCGAGTACGGGTGGACCTCCACCCGCGTGATGGCCAGACAGCTCAGGCTGAGGGCGAGCGGCAGCGCGAACCAGAGGGCGACCAGGTGCCGCGGCATCTCCGACGGGGCGGGCACCAGCAGGGCGATGGCGCCCAGTGCGACGACGGCCACCGCGGCCAGCCGTACCTGGCGTACGCCTGCCGCGATGCCGGAGCGGGCGCCGTCGGGCACGGCGAGTCCCGCGTCCACGAGCCGGTCGGCGAGGCTGCGCACCGCGTCCGCCGAGGCCGCGTCCGCCCGCACCGGAGCGATCCGGGACTGTCCCTCCGGCCCGATGGCCCCGATGACCGTGCGCTCCATCTCGTCCCGGCCGCGCGGATCGACGACGGTCGCCCAGCCGGTGTGTGCCAGCAGCAGCCGTCGCTGCCGGGCCATGGAGACGAGCGTCAGATCGGCGACCCGTCGCGGGCCGCCGGACAGGAACGCGGCCTCGTAGAGCGTCAGATCATGTGCCCGGGGATCCGCGTCCGCGGCCGCCGCGTGTACGGCGGCCAGGCACAGCCGGGTGCACGCGGTGCCGGCGGCGGCCCAGGCCAGCAGCAGAAGAAGAACCCAGAACATGCCGCGTTTCTATGCCAAAGGCCCTGGCGGCGCCATGGGCTGTTCAGGATCCGGACGGAGCGTTGTCGGTGTGTGACGTTCCGTTTGTCCGGAAGTGAACTACGACGGCACGGGGACCGGAGGCGGGCTGGAGGCGGCCGGGGGAAGGGTGAAGGTCGTCGCGTACGGCGTCGGGGTGACAGGCACGACCTGGCCCGGGTCGGTCGTCGGGCCGGGCGGCGTGGGGGAGTTGGCGATCGGCGGGGTGCTGCCCGCGGCCATGTCCTGTGCCAGGGCGCCGAAGTCGACGTACCCGGTGGCCTCCAGGATCTTGATGTGGTCGAGCACGGTGGTGTTGGCGTCGTCGGCCAGGGCGCGGACCAGGGAGTTCTGGGTGCTCGCGCGGACCTCGGCGACGACCGAGAAGACCCTGCCGTGCGCGAGGCGCAGGATGTTGGCGAACTGGCGGTCGTAGTCGACGCCCTGCGCCTGGTTCAAGGTGGCGAGCCACTGCTTCTGCTGGTCGTTGGGCTCGTTGGGCAGGGCGAGTCCGAGCTTGGACGCCACGTCACGCACGCGTGCGTCCAGGAAAGTGTGCCCCTCCACGAGGTGCTGCCCCGCCGTCCGCACGGCCTGCGTCGTCCCCTTCAGCTGGGCCTGCTGGCCCGCGGGCAGCTCCCACAGCCCCGCCAGCCGCACCTTCGTGACGAAGTCCCGGTCCAGCGCCGAGAGCGGTCCGTACGGTGTCGTCACGGTTCCGGCCTTGAGCACGCTCAGTCCGGTGCCGGAGCGGTCGGCGTACGACCAGATCGGGATGAGCAGGGCCACGAGGGTCGCCGTCAGTCCGGCGATGATGACCCCGGTGCCGGTGAAGATGCCTCGCCCCTTGACGGGCGGTCGCGGTCGCGCTCGCATGGTGCCTCCTGTTGCGGCACCGCACGCTAGAGGGTTTCAGGTGCGGGACTGACATATTACTGCCGAGTCCGTGCGGCCCTTCGTAGGGTGTGGTCCCTCGCGGAACAGCCGAATATCGTGCCCTTTCGGGGGTGCAACGCCCTCGGCCACCTTCGGGATCGTGACGACGCAATCGGAGGACATGCGCATGGCTCAGGACGGCGACGACGAAAACGGTCAGGCGGACTCGGATGCTGTACCAGCGCGTGCACCGGCCGCGCGGGGCGTGAGTTCGGTGCCGGTCGCCCGGACTCAGAACCTGCGTGTGCTCGAAGGCCGCTTCGTTCTCGAGCGGGTCTCCGACGTCCGCGAGGTCACCCTCGAATCCGGCCTGCTCGCGCTCGTGCTCGGTCCGGACGGAGGCGCGGCGATGCGGCGCGACGACACGGCCGAGGACGGCTGGGCGGCGCTGTGGAACGGCGATGACGCGCACGACCCGGAGGCGACGGGGATGCTCAGCGCCGTCGTCGCGCCGCTCGCGGCCGGTGAGCTCCCGGTCTGGACCGCCGCGAGCTACGACGGAGACCTCGTACTCGTCCCGGCCGACCGACTTGAGGAAGCCGTCGGTGTGCTCCGCCGGGCCGGTCACCATGTGGCCGAATGACTGAGCCGAGACAGGGGTGGCCAGCGGTCTGAGCCTCTGTCACTAGGTGTACGGCGAGCTTTTCTGAGCCGGCGCGTGAGGCGGTCTGCCGCCCCTCAGCGTCGTTGTGGATGCTCTGCCGGTTGCCGAGCAACGGCTCGATCTGTGCTCACTGCGCGCCGGTCAACGGCGCCGCAGCAGCACCTTGCGCGTGGCCCGGGCCAGCCGCAACCCCGGCCTGCGGGACCTCGGTGCCGGGCCCGACCGCTCCAACCACCACTCCCGCAGCTCCCGTCGTGCCCTCGCCTCCTGCAATTCCCCTCCCAGCAGCAGGTGTTCGGCGAAGTCCAGCGCATCCCGCCGATACCCGTCGGCCATCGGCGCCCCCTGCGCATACGCCAGGAACGCCGGTCGATACCCCGTCCCCAGGATCACCGGCAGCTCGGGCGCCACCTTCGCCACCACATCCGCCCGCTTCCCCGCGAGCGCCCGCGCCTGCACCCCCAGCCGTACCCGGTCGAAGCCCTCCGGCACTGGCGTTCCCGCCGCGAGCGCGGACAGCAGGGCGGTCTGGGCGAGGGCGAGCCGCTGGCGGGCGGGGTCGGTCGAGACGCCCGACGGCTCCGCGGACGCGGCGGCGCCCCACGCGCCTCCGGCCCGCGCGCCGCCCCCCTTCTCCACCGCCTCGCGAATGGCCCCCAACTCCCGCTCCAGTTCAGCCGGTTCGGGAAAGTTCTCGTCCCGCTCCAGCAGTACCCCCGGCGGCAAGACCCGGGACGCGAGGTCGGTGAGGATGTCGAGGACCGGTCGCGGGACCGGGTGGGCGTGGCTGTCGTGCCACACCCCGTCCCGCTCGAACCCGCCCGCGACATGGACGTACGCGATGGCCTCCAGGGGAAGTTCGGCGAGTGCCGCGGCCGGGTCCTCGCCGCGGTTGACGTGGTTGGTGTGCAGGTTGGCCACGTCGATCAGCAGCCGTACCCCCGTGCGGTCGGCGAGGTCGTACAGGAACTGCCCCTCGGTCATCTCCTCGCCCGGCCACGAGATCAGTGCGGCGATGTTCTCCACGGCGAGCGGCACCGGCAGCGCGTCCTGGGCGATGCGGATGTTCTCGCACAGGACGTCCAGGGCGTCCCGGGTGCGCGGGACGGGCAGCAGATGTCCCGCCTCCAGGCGCGGGGAGACGGTCAGCGGGCCGCCCGCGCGGACGAACGCGATGTGCTCGGTGACCAGCGGCGATCCCAGCGCCTCGGCCCGCTCGGCGAGAGCCAGCAGCCGCCCCGCGTCGGGCCGGTCCGCGCCGCCGAGGCCGAGCGAGACGCCGTGCGGCACCACGGTCACCCCGCGCTCGCGCAGCCGCCGCAGCGACTCGGGCAGGTGCCCGGGGCAGACGTTCTCGGCCACGGCCTCGACCCACTCGATGCCGGGCATGCCCTCCACGGCGTCCGCGATCTCCGGCCGCCACCCGATCCCCGTGCCCAGTCGCTCCATGTCCGTCCCCCTCCTCGGCCTCTCCCGCATCCGCTCGGTCGTCGCCCGCTCGGCGTGACGGAGGTATGGCCCCGGGGTACGGGCTCGAACCGTGCCGGGGGGACGTTCAGAGCAACATTTGAGGTTCGACCCCCGCGAGGACGTGAGGTCACACGCTGGTTCCGGGCCACGCCTCCGGCTCCCGGCCCAGCAGCCGCAGCGTCTCCTCCAGCGGCCCGGCCCGCTCCGGCACCTTCCGTGCGGGCGCGAACGCGAACCCCGGGCCACGGCCGGCGGGATCGGTCGGGACGCGCCGGGCCACCGCCAGCGCCGCGACGAGCACCTCGTCGGCCAGCCGGAGTCGCACCCCGAGCGCGGCCGCCACGTCCCACGCGTGCACGACGTAGTCGACGAAGTGAAAGCCGATCGCCGTACGGCCGGCGAACCCTCCGCCCAGCTCCGGCAGCACGAACT
Source organism: Streptomyces sp. NPDC005402 (assembly GCF_040606575.1). Lineage (NCBI taxonomy): Bacteria > Bacillati > Actinomycetota > Actinomycetes > Kitasatosporales > Streptomycetaceae > Streptomyces > Streptomyces sp. NPDC005402. The sequence continues at coordinate 320,851 of NZ_JBEXFB010000002.1, read as the reverse complement.
CCCGCTCCAGCGCACCCGGTTCGGCGAACGCGGAGAGCACCGCGTCGGCGGCCGCGCGATGCGCCCGGGCGGGCTCGTCCACCTCCTCCGGTTCCCGCCAGTACCCCAACTCGCCGCCCACGCCGCGGGCGGCGGCCGCGAACCCGTGGTGCTGCGCGGTCATGTGGGCCACCAGCCGTCGCAGGTCCCACCCCGCGCAGGGGGTGTCCCGCGCCCAGTCCCCGTCGTCCCCGCCCCGGGCCAGCTCCACCACCCGCGCAGCCTCCTGTACGGCGATCCGGTCCAGCTCGACCACATCCATCAGTGCTCCTCGGTGATCAGATCCAGGGCGTACGCCCACACGGCATCAGGGTCGAACTCCTCGAACTCCCGCCGGGCCGACCGCAGTTCGCCGCGCCCGCGATACGCGCGGACGATGCGTACGTGGTCGGGGCGGCCGGTGAACTCCTTCAGTCCTCGCTCGTCGGCCCACACGGACACGGACCCGGACCGTCGGCGGAGTGGGTCCACCCACAGCCACATCCCGACCGCGCCGGGAGTCGACGGCCAGGTGCGGCGCAACCGCATCCCGGCCCGCGCGACGGCCAGCAACTGCCCGTGGTCGTGGGCGGTGAAGTCGGTGACGCCGACGAGCACGGGATCGTCGAGCGGGATGGCGGGGCCGGACTTCCAGCGGGAGCGCAGGATGCGTGGTCGAGGAATGCCCATGCCCCGACCATAAAACTAAACGAACGATCGTGCTAGTAGTTTCCGTGCCCGGGACGACTCCGGCCGAGCAATGGTTCAGGTGTCAGGTCCGCAGCCGTGCGGCGATGCCCCGCCGGGCCCGCACATAGGGCGCGGCCTCGCCGTGCAGTACCGACATCGCGTTCGCCGTCTCCATCAACGCGACGACCTCGAAGGCGAGTTGCGCCGGATCGGTGTCCGCGCCCAGCTCACCCGCGGCCCTCGCCCGTCCGGCGCACCTCTCCAACTCCCCGAGCCAGGAGCGCTGTGCCTCGACGAGGGCGTCATGGACGGCTCCCTCGCGGGCGTCGAACTCGGCCATCACGCCGTAGAAGAAACAGCCCCCGGGGAAGACCCGCCGCTCCGAATACCGCAGCCAGCCCTCGCACAGGCCCCGCAGTCGATCGACCCCGTCGGCCGCCTCGGAGACCGGCTCCAGCACCTCGGCGACGAAGATCCGCGAGGCCTCCCGCACGGTCGCCAGCTGCAACTCCTGCTTGGAGCCGAACAGGGCGAACACCCCGCTCTTGCTCAGCTCCAGCTCCCCGGCCAGCCGCCCCACCGACAGCGCCTCCAGTCCCTCGACCGAGGCGATGTCGACGGCACGCCGCAACACGGTCCGCCGGGTGCGGTTGCCCCGCTCGACGCGCCCGTCGACCCTGGTCATCGCAGCGCCGGATGGTCCGCGACGACCGTGCAGGAGCCGGGCGCGATCTCGGTGAAGCCGGCGTCACGGACCAACGGCAGCCCGCTGGTGGTGAGTTCGGACCAGCGCCGGGGATCCGCGGTGCGTACGGCGAGCGGGAACCCGGCGTCCCGCCAGGCGGCCCGCTCCTCGTCCGACAGTTCCCACCAGGCCAGTTGAGCACCGTGACCGGCCTGGGCCATCGCCTTGCCGGCCGACATGTCGAGGTCCGGGCTGAGCCACAGCACGGGAGCGGTCGTGTCCGCCTCGCCGGGCGGCTCGGGATCGTCGAGGTCGGTGCCGGAGACCTGGAGTCTGGCCAGTTCCTTGGGCCACCCGTCGAGCGGCACGGGCGGGAACACCCGTACCTCCGCCGCCTTCCCCGTCACGGTGATGCCGGGCAGTGCCTCGGCCCGCCGCCACTCGGCCCCGCGGGCCCGTCGTACGACCTTCCGGATCCGGGCGTCCTGCCAGTCCCGCACGGCCTCGGCCCACTCCCCGTCGCCGACCGAGCGCTCGTCGCCGAGCATCACGAGAACGGCGCGGGCGGCGGTCTCCAGGGCGTCGGTCCGAGCGGGCGGAGCGGCCTTCTCGATGCGGACGACCAGGGGCAGCACGAACTGGGGTGCCTGGTCGCGTGCGGTCGGCTCGGGGCGGAAGGGGCTGTCGGTCGAGGGCGTCACGTCGTGGCTCACCCGGACAACCCTAAGGTCACCCCGAACAAGCCGTCCGCTGTGCCTCCTGCCACTCGCAGACGGGGCACAGGGTGATCCCCTTGTACGATTCCGGATACTCCGTCGGCTCCCGGCACAGCACGCACTGCGCGTACGGCGGCCCGTCGGCGACCGGAGGCTTCGGCACGTCGCCGATCGTGCAGTAGTCCTCGCTCATACCTCCAGCCTAGGACCCGATCAGCTCGGACACCTTCACGAACCGGAACCCCCGCGCGCGCAGCTGCGGCACCACGGTCCGCACCACCCGTTCCGTCGTCGGCGCGGCACTGCGCGTGCAGTGCATGACCACGACCGACCCCGGCCGCACCCCCTCCAGCACCTGCCGGGACACCGCCTCCGCGTCCGTCGCGAACGCGTCCCCGCTCACCACGTCCCACTGCACGGCGGTCACGCCGACCGGGGTCAGCGCCTTCAGCGCCCGCCGGTCGTAGCATCCGCCGGGAAAACGGAAGTACGGCCTCGCGTCCGGCACCCCGGCTCTCCGGAACGCCGCGTACGCCCGCTCCACGTCCGCCCGCATCCGGTCACCGGAGACCGTCGGCAGCCCGTAGCAGTCGTCGGTGAAGGCGTAGTGGCTGTAGGAGTGGTTGGCGATCTCGAACAGCGGGTCCCGTCCGAGGGAGCGGGCCTGCTTCGGATACTCCTCGGCCCAGCGCCCGGTCATGAACACGGTGGCCGGCACCTTCAGGGCGCGCAGCGCCGCGATCAGCCCGGGATTGTCGAAGTGCTCACCGGCTGCCGCCCGGGCCCCTTGGTCCGCGGTCATGTCGGCGTCGAAGGTGAGCGCGACCGTCCTGCCGTGGGCGCGGGAGCCGTTCTTGAAGACGGGGGTCAGGCCTCCGGGGCCGGGGGCGAGCGTGGGGGGTGCGGAGGTCGCGGAGGGGGCCGGGTGGGCCGGGCGAGGGGCCGCCGGATGGGGAGTGGCGGCGCAGGCCGTGAGGGCGGCGGCGAGGACACAGGCGGCGGTGACGCGTCGTACCAGAGTGATCACCATATGAAAATAGGGCGAAATGTATCATTTCCCGCTCACCCTGGCCGTGACGTCACCCGCTCAGATGTCCCGCCGCTCCAGCGGCTTGGTCGCCGGTCCCTGGATCACCTTGCCGTCCGTGGCGAAGCGCGAGCCGTGGCAGGGGCACTCCCAGGCGTCCTCGGCCCCGTTGAAGGAGACCAGGCAGCCGAGGTGGGTGCAGCGGGGGGAGACGGCGTGGAGGCTGCCGTCGTCGTCGCGGTAGACCGCGAGACGGTCGCCGTTCACGCGGACCACGGCGCCCTCTCCCGGCGGAAGCGACTCCAGCGGAGGCGCGGGACGCAGGCGGTCGCCGACGAAGTGACGGGCCACCTGGGCCTGGGTCTTGAGGAAGGACGGGGCCTCACGGACCTGGGAGAGCAGACGGCGCGGGTCGTACAGGTCGCTCCAGGCGCAGTCCTCGCCCGTGATCTGGGCCGCGAGCAGGCGGCCCGCCATGATGCCGCCGCTCATGCCCCAGCCGCCGAAGCCGGTGGCGACGTAGGTGTGCCGGGCCCCCGGGTGCAGCGGGCCGACCATCGGCACGGTGTCGGTGGGGTCGTTGTCCTGGGTGGCCCAGGCGTGGGTGAGCTCGACGCCGGGGAAGTGCCGGACGGCCCAGGCGGAGAGCTCGTCGAACCGGGCCCGGGTGTCGCCCGTGCCCGGCGTGAAGTGCTCACCGGTGACGATGAGCAGACGCCGGTCGGCGTCCCAGGGAGCCGTGCGGACCGACCGGGTGTCCTCGTCCGGCGTGATGTACATGCCGTCCGGATCCCGCTCCCGGTCGAGGGTCCCGGCGACGACCAGCTCACGGCGTGGCGAGAGCCGGGTGAACAGCAGGGCCCGGTCGAAGATCGGGTAGTGGGTGGCGACCACGACGTCCCGGGCCGTCACCGTGGCCCGGGTGTCGGTCGACAGCCGGCACGGCTCGCCCTCGTCGAGCCCGAGGACTGCGGTGTGCTCGTGGACGGCCGCGCCCGAGGCGACCAGGTCCTCGGCCAACGCCAGCAGGTACTTGCGCGGATGGAACTGCGCCTGACCGGTCACCCGTACCGCGCCCGCCACCGGGAACGGCAGCCCGGTCTCCGTCACGAACGACGCCGGCAGCCCCGCCTCCCGGGCGGCCGCCGCCTCGGCCCGCAGCTCCTCGACCCGGCTCTCGTCACGGACGTAGGTGTAGGCGCTGCGCTGCTCCCAGTCGCAGTCGACGCCCAGCTCGGCCGCGATCTCCGCGGCCCGTTCGATCGCCTCGCTCTGCGAGCGGGCGTACAGCCGGGCGCCCTCGGGGCCGCGGGTACGGCGCAGCTTGTCGTAGATCAGGGTGTGCAGTGCGGTCAGTTTGGCGGTGGTGTGCCCGGTGACTCCGGCGGCCACCTGCCCGGCCTCCAAAACCGCCACCCGCCGCCCGGCCCGCGTCAGCTCCCACGCCGTGCTCAGCCCGGCGATACCGGCGCCGATGACGGCCACGTCGACGTCGAGATCCTCGGTCAGTGGCGGCCGGGCCCCGCCGGGTGCCGTCTCCAGCCAGTACGAGCCCTTGACGTGCCGGTTCTCGGTCATGTGCCCCGGGTACCCCGGGATTCACTGTTCCAGCAGCCGCCTGCGGGCCTCCTCCACGTCGAAGTCGGCCTTGGGGTAGCGCGGGTCCAGCTGCGACAGGTGTTCCAGCAGAAGCCGGCTCACCGCCCAGTTCCGGTACCACTTGCGGTCGGCGGGGACCAGATACCAGGGGGCGTGCGGTGTCGAGCAGCGCTCCAGGGCCGTCTCGTACGCCTGCTGGTAGGCGGGCCACAGGGCGCGCTCGTCGATGTCCGAGACGTTGAACTTCCAGTGCTTGTCCGGGCGGTCCAGTCGCTTGAGGAGGCGGTCGCGCTGTTCGCCGTACGAGATGTGCAGGAAGCACTTGACGACGGTGACGCCGTCGTCGGTGAGGGACTTCTCGAAGCGGTTGATCTCGTCGTAGCGGCGCTCGATCTCGGCGGGCGGGGCGAGCGAGCGGACACGGGCGATGAGGACGTCCTCGTAGTGCGAGCGGTCGAAGATGCCCAGCTCACCGGCTTGCGGCAGGGCCTTTTTGACGCGCCACAGGAAGGGGTGCGTGAGTTCCTTCGGCGTGGGCGCCTTGAAGGCGTGGATACGGCAGCCCGACGGGTTGAACAGGCCGATGACGTGCTTGACCGTGCCGCCCTTGCCGCTGGTGTCCATGCCCTGCAGCACCAGCAGGACCCGGCGCCGGTCGCCCGCCGTGCTCGCCGCCCACAGACGTTCCTGCAGGTCGGCGAGCGGCGTGGCCAGCTCGGTCATCGCGGCCTGGCCCGCCCGCTTGTCCTGGGGGCCTGCCGGGGTCTCCCGGGCGTCGTGGGCGGCCAGGTCCACCGGCTTGCCGCCCGGTACGCGCAGCAGCTCGCGCAGGGCGAGGTCGCCCCCGCCCTTCGAGCCCTTCTTCGCAGCGTGGGTCTTCGAGCCCTTCTTCGCCATGGGGCACCCCTTCCGGTCCGGGCCCGGCCCCTCGATCCTGCGCCGGAGGACCGGGGCGCGCCAGCCGTCGTGGAGGGCGGCTACCTGCGCCAGGGCCCCGTCACCGCGAAGGTCGTCCCGGGCGTGTAGCAGTTGACGTACATCGTCTGCCCGTCGGGGGAGAAGGTGACGCCCGCGAACTCGCCCCACTCCGGTGCCTCGGGCGTGCCGATGTTCTGCCGGCCGCGGGCCATCGCGTAGACCTCGCCGTGCCGGGTCACACCGAAGACGTGCTGGGCGCCGTTGCCGTCCTCGCACACCATCAGGCCGCCGCTCGGGGCCAGGCAGATGTTGTCCGGGGACTCGCCGGGCAGCTGCACGTCGGTGTCCGGGCCGAAGACGATCACCAGGGTCAGCCGGCGCGCCGAAGGGTCGTAGCGCCAGATCTGCCCGAAGTGGTCGGCGGCCGACCCCTCGGCGCTGTGCGCGAACGACGACACGAAGTAGACGCTCTTCCCGCCCCAGTAACAGCCCTCCAGCTTCTGGGCGTGCGTGATGCCCTTCGGGCCGAAGTCCTGGAGCCGGACCGGGGTTTGGGTGGCCAGCGGGTCCGGTACGTCGACCCACTCGATGCCCTCGAAGCAGGCACCGGTCTCCTGGACCACCGACAGGTCGGGTACCCCGGGCACCCGCATCGCCTGGAGCCGGCCGCCCGCGCGCAGTGAACCGAGGCCGCCCTCGGGCCTGTTGGGCAGGAAGCGGTAGAAGAGGCCGAAGGGCTTGAGGAAGGCGTCCTCGGTCTCGTAGACGATGCCGCGCTTGGGGTCGATCGCGATCGCCTCGTGCTGGAAGCGGCCCATCGCGGTCAGCGGGACCGCGCCACTTTTGCCCGGGTCCGTCGGATCGACCTCGAAGATGAAGCCGTGGTCCTTGGTGTAGCCGTTGGTGCCGGCCTTGTCCTCGGTCTCCTCGCAGGTCAGCCAGGTGCCCCAAGGGGTGGGCCCGCCCGCGCAGTTGACCGCAGTACCGGCGATGGCGACCCGCTCCGAGAGCACGTTGTTGCGGGAGTCCAGCGTGAGGGCCGTACAGCCGCCCTTGCCCGCCGGGTCGTAGGTCAGGCCCTCGACGGTGGGGACGGCGATGGCCGCGGTGGGGCGGTTCTCGTGGTTGCGGACCAGGTGGACGCGACCGTGTCTGCCGGGCAGAGCGGTCATGCCGTCGTGGTTGGAGGGGACCTTGCCCTCGCCGGAGCGCAGCTGGTCGCCCTCGCGGGAGAGGACCTTGTAGCGGAAGCCCTTCGGCAGGTCCAGCAGGCCCTTGGGATCGGGGACGAGGGGGCCGTAGCCGGTGTGTCCGAGGGACTGGGCGGCGGCGGTGCCGGCGAAGAGCTCGGAGAGGGCGCCGGTGAAGGCGATGCCCACGCCCAAGGCGCCGGAGCGGGCCAGGACCTGACGTCGTGTTGCGGACATGGCAAAGCAACCTTCCTGCTGGCGGACAGGACTGTGACGTCGCTGTGTCTATCACCTGGGTCGGCCCGCGGGAACCACGCGCGTAGCGTGTCCCCGCCCGTCACGTCCCGGGCGGGTGCTCCTGCGCCCGCTCCAGGAAGCGCAGCAGCTCCACCGGGAAGGGCAGGACGAGCGTCGAGTTCTTCTCGGCGGCCACCGCCACGACCGTCTGGAGCAGCCTGAGTTGGAGCGCGGCGGGCTGCTCGGACATCTCCTTGGCGGCCTCCGCGAGCTTCTTGGAGGCCTGCAGTTCGGCGTCGGCGTTGATGATCCGGGCCCGCCGCTCACGGTCGGCCTCGGCCTGCCGGGCCATCGACCGCTTCATCGCGTCCGGCAGGGACACGTCCTTGATCTCGACGCGGTCCACCTGCACGCCCCAGCCGACGGCCGGGCTGTCGATCATCAGCTCCAGGCCCTCGTTGAGCTTCTCGCGGTTGGACAGCAGGTCGTCGAGCTCGCTCTTGCCGATGATCGAGCGCAGCGAGGTCTGCGCCATCTGGGAGACGGCGAACTTGTAGTCCTCGACCTTGACCAGGGCGCTCGCCGCGTCGACGACCCGGAAGTAGACGACCGCGTCCACGCGCACGGTCACGTTGTCCCGCGTGATGCCCTCCTGGGCCGGCACGGGGAGCGTGACGATCTGCATGTTCACCTTGTGCAGCCGGTCCACGAACGGCACGATCGCCGTGAATCCGGGCTCGCGCACCTCGCCCGCGAGGCGTCCGAGGCGGAAGACCACCCCGCGCTCGTACTGCTTGACGACCCGGGCCGCCGCCGCGAGGTAGACGACCCCCGCGGAACCGACCGCCACGGCCGCCGTCAACAGTTCCTGGAGCATTCCGACCTCCTCGTCCAGAGGTCTGTATGTCTGCTCCTGCAACGATATGCCCGGTGCCCGGTCCGAAGCCATGACAGGCCCCGGACCGGGCGTCGGAGCACTACGGCGTGGTGGCCTTCACCAGCTCCGGTTCGGTGACCCGGACCGGTTCCGTGCCGACCGCGCTGTGCCGCTCGGCCCAGTTCTCCAGGGCCGTACGGCACGCGTGGTCCAGGTGGTGCAGACCGGAGAGGTCCAGCTCCACGGGCCGGTCCTGGGGCAGCGACTCCAGGCTGTCGAGGATCTTCGGCAGCCGCAGGAAGGTCGCGTTGCCCGACAGGTGCGCCTGGATCGGGCCCGCGCCCTTGTCGACGATCTCCAGCTTGAGGTGCGAGGCCTCCCACGCGGTCTTGACGACCGACAGGGCCAGACCGATCAGCACGCCCTCGAACATGTTCACCGCGACGATGGAGACGGCCGTGGCCACCAGGATCAGCGCCTCGCCGCGGTGGCCGCGCCACAGCGACACGATGCTCCGGAAGGGGATCAGCTTGAAGCCCGCGTGGACCAGGATGCCGGCGAGCGCGGGCAGCGGGATCAGCGCCAGCGTCGAGGGCAGCAGAGCCGCGAACAGCAGCAGCCACACGCCGTGCATGACCCGGGACGCCTTGGTCTTCGCGCCCGCCTGGACGTTGGCGGAGCTGCGCACGATGACCGCGGTCATGGGCAGGGCGCCGAGCGCGCCGCACAGCGTGTTGCCCGCGCCCTGGGCCATGAGTTCCTTGTCGTACTCGGTGCGCGGGCCGTCGTGCAGACGGTCCACCGCCGCGGCGCTGAACAGGCTCTCGGCGGAGGCGATCAGGGTGAAGGCGATGATCGTGCCGAAGATGGCGGGGTTGGCCAGCTCGCCGAAGGCGTCCGTGCCGGGCGGCTGGATGGAGTCCAGCAGGCCGTTCACCTCGACGGTGGCTATCGACAGGCCGAAGACCTGGGTGACCAGGGTGGCCAGCAGGACCGCGGCGAGAGCGCCGGGCACGGTCTGCGCCTTCTTGGGCAGCTTCTTCCACAGCACGAGCACCGCGACGGTGCCCGCGCCGACGGCGAGCGAGGCAAGCGCCGTGCTGCTGCCGAGCGCGTCGAGGGCGGCACCGGGCAGCCCCAGGATCTTGTCGACACCCGTGGTCGGTGCCTTCAGGCCGGCCGCCGAGTACAGCTGGCCGGCGATGAGCACGAGGCCGATTCCGGCCAGCATGCCCTCGACGACCGAGACGGATATCGCCCGGAACCAGCGCCCCAGCCTGAGGGCGCCCATGGCGAGCTGGAGCAGTCCGGCGGTCAGCACGATCACACCGAGAGCGGGCAGCCCGAACTCGTCGACCGCCTCGAAGACGAGGACGGTCAGACCGGCGGCCGGCCCGGAGACCTGGAGGCTGCTGCCCCGCATGAGTCCGGTGACCAGACCGCCGACTATGCCGGTGACGAGGCCGAGTTCGGCCGGGACTCCGGAGGCGACGGCCACGCCCACGCAGAGCGGGAGCGCGACCAGGAAGACGACCAGGGACGCGGCGAAGTCCTGCCGCAGGTGAGGGTATTTGGTCATCATGGCGATCACAGACCCTCGAACGCGTCGGTCTCGCTGCGGTGGACGCGCACCGCGCCCGTGTGCACCTCGTAGTACCAGGCGTGCAGGGTCAGTTGCTCCTCCGCCAGCTTCTTGTCGATGAACGGGTACGACCGCAGGCGCAGCACCTGGGCCAGGACGTGGTTCTGCACGCCCTCGGCCACTTCCGGGTCCTCGGTCGTGCCGGCCGGGCGCGGGGTGGCGTGATTGAGCCAGTCGCGCACGGCCGGAACGGCGTCCAGGTCGTCGCCGCGGACGAGGGCGCCGACGGCGCCGCAGTGCGAGTGCCCGCAGACCACGATGTCGCGGACGCCCAGCACCTCCACGGCGTACTCGATGGTGGCCGCCTCGCTGGTGGGGTGCTCCGAGGCGTAGGGGGGAACGATGTTGCCCGCGGTGCGCAGCTCGAAGAGCTCGCCGGGGCGGGCGCCCGTGATCAGGGCCGGGACGACCCTGGAGTCCGAGCAGGTGATGAACAGAACCTGGGGGGACTGGCCTTCGGCCAGCTTGGCGAACTCCTCAGGGCGCTGTCCGAACGTACGGGCGTTGTCGATGAGGGGCTGCATGTGGTGACTCCTCCTGGCGCGCCGTGGGGGCGCGTCGGGTTACCTGGCGCGCCGCAGGGCGCGTCGGCTTACATGACAGGTGGGGGGAACAGAGGTGGGGCACTGCTCTGCTGTCAGCAGCGGAAAACTTGAAGTGCCGCCGGAGCATGGGCTGTCGAGGGTCTCGACAGGGGGAACTCGCCTGCTGCGACCCGCTCGGGCGCGGCCGCCGGCTCCTGCGCCGGCAAGGAGCGCTCGGGCCCCTCCGGGGCGAAGTCGACGGCGCGGTGCCGGTCGCGGGTGCGCAGGGGGCCGGTCGGGCCCCCTATGTGGTTGCAGTGGCGCTTGCCGGAGGCTTCGGCGCGTGATGCCTTGCCGGAGAGCTTGGTTCCGGTCTGAGCTTTGGCCTCAGCCTGACGGCCTGTGTGCGCGGTTGCGAATCCCTCGGTGGATCCGAAGAAGGGGAGCGCCAGAAGAACGGCGGAGACGACCGCTACCACGGTCCGTACCCTCGCACCTCGGAACACGCGTCCCCCTCTCGGCAGTTCACACTTCTAGTCCAGACCAACCATTGGTCAACGGCTGGTCAAGAAACACCTTAACTCGGCAAAGTCGTTTGCAGGGTTAACTTAACGTTTCCGGCTGAAGAGAGGCTGAAGCCTGCGGGGTCGCTGACGCGAACTGGCCCTTGACGTGCGAGGTTTCGCTGTGATTAAGCGACGAGACCCTTCGCGTCGCGCGCCAGCGCGGTCAGCCGGGATATCGCGCGGAAGTACTTCTTGCGGTAGCCGCCGTTCAGCATCTCCTCGCTGAACAGCCGGTCGAAGGGCAGCCCGGAGGTCAGCACCGGGACCTCGCGGTCGTAGAGCCGGTCCGCGAGCACCACGAGCCGCAGCGCCGTCGACTGGTCCGGTACCGGCTGCACGTCGGTGAGACAGACCGCCTTGAGGCCGTCGGTCAGGGCGCCGTACCGGCTGGGGTGGACCTTGGCGAGGTGCGCCAGCAGACTCGGGAAGTCGTCGAGCGAGGCGCCCTCGGTGGCGTACGCCGCCCTGGTGACCTCCTCCTCGGTGAACGGCGCCGGAGCCTTTGGCAGTCCGCGGTGGCGGTAGTCCTCGCCGTCGATGCGCAGCGGGCGGAAGTGTGCCGCCAGGCCCTGGATCTCGCGCAGGAAGTCGACGGCCGCGAACCGGCCCTCGCCGAGCTTGCCCGGCAGGGTGTTGGAGGTGGCGGCGAGCGCCACGCCCGCGTCGACCAGCTTGCCGAGCAGGGTGGAGACCAGGACGGTGTCGCCCGGGTCGTCCAGCTCGAACTCGTCGATGCACAGCAGACGGTGGCCCGAGAGTGTCTGCACCGTCTTCTGGAAGCCGAGGGCGCCGACCAGGTTGGTCAGCTCGACGAAGGTGCCGAAGGCCTTGAGGGAGGGTTCGGCGGGGGTGGCGTGCCAGAGGGAGGCCAGCAGGTGGGTCTTGCCGACGCCGTAGCCGCCGTCGAGGTAGACGCCGCGGGGGCCCGCCGGGGGCTTCGGGGTCCGGGGCCTGCCGAGTCCGAGGAAGCCGCGCTTGCCGCCGCCGACCGCGTGCGCGCCGCCGAGGCCCGCCGCGAAGCCCTCCAGGACCCGGACGGCCTCGGTCTGGCTGGGCTGGTCCGGGTCCGGGATGTAGGTGTTGAAACGCACCGAGTCGAACCGCGGCGGCGGCACCATCTCGGCGACCAGCCGGTCCGCGGGGACGTGCGGCTCACGGTCGCACAGGGACGGCGGGGCGGTGTCGGTCATCGAACCGGACCCGGACGCGGCGGGGGAAGTAGACACGGTTCACCATGCTAAGCGCCGTGCCACACTGCACGACATGCGACGCCTGTTCCCTGTGACCGACGAGACAGCGATCCGGAGCCAGGAAGGGGAGGCTGGCCACGACTGGAGCCTCGCCGAGCTGGCCGCCGCCTACGCGTACCCCGAGCTCGGGCCCGGCCCCGGGACCCCCGAGGTGTGGCTGCGCGCCAACATGGTCTCCACGCTGGACGGGGCCGCCCAGCACGACGGCCGGTCGCACCCCATCTCGACCGCCACCGACATGCGGATCTTCGGGACGCTGCGAGCGCTGGCGGACGTGGTGATCGCCGGTGCGGAAACGGTCCGGCAGGAGGGCTACCGGCCCGCACGCGTGCGTGACGAGTTCGCCGGGTTGCGGGAGGCGGCCGGACAGGGCCCTGTCCCGGCGCTCGCGGTGGTCACCGCGAGCCTGGACCTGGATTTCTCGCTGCCGCTGTACACCTCGCCCCTGGTGCCCACGCTGATCCTCACGGGCGCCGCGGCGGCCCCGGACCGGATCGCCGCGGCCGAGAAGGCGGGCGCGCGGGTGGTGATCGCCGGGGACGGGGTCGGGGTGGACCCCGCGCGGGCCGTACAGGCGCTCGCCGAGCTCGGGCACACCCGGCTGCTGACCGAGGGCGGCCCCCGGCTGCTCGGTCAGCTGGTGGCCGCCGGGGTGCTCGACGAGCTCTGTCTGACCCTGTCCCCGATGCTCACCGCGGGGGACGCGCAGCGGATCGCCGGGGGGCCGTCGGTGGCGGTCCCGGCACGGTTCGTACTGGACTCCCTGCTGGAGGAGGACGGATTCCTCTTCAGCAGGTATCGCAGGCACTGATCGCCCGGCTGCGGGTTCGGTCGGTGCCGTTGAGGCCGACATCGACGGAATCTGTCGTTCCGGTCAGCTTCCGGCGGGCACACTGAATCCGGCGGTACCCGTGCGATCACGGGGCAGGATGGTTTCCGCAGCGAGCAGAGAAGGGGACGCCCGGTGTTCACCAGCGTTTTGATGATCGAGAAGGCCCTGACGTCCGCCGACGTGGAGTTCGTCACCACTTTGCACGGTGACGAGTCGGTCGCGTTCCATGTGCTGCTCCAGCCGCGGGGGGATCAGGCCGACCGGCTGCTGCGGGCCATCGACGACGTGGCGCTGGGCGAGCTGGACGAGGCCGTACGGGAGCGGGAGACGCCCGAGGGCGAGGCCGCGAAGGGCGTCGGGGAGCGGGCCCTGGAGGTGTCCCTGCAGGCACTCAGAGCCTCCGGGAGCGAGGCGGAGGGGCGGCTCATCGAGAACCACCCTCTGGACGCGCTGAAGGCCCTGGTCGGCGAGATCGGCGCGGACGAGGTGATCGTGCTGACGGACCCCCACTACGTGGAGGAGTTCTTCCACCGGGACTGGGCGTCCCGGGCCCGTCACAAGGTGGGCGTACCGGTGCTGAAGCTGTTCTCGCACAGCAAGGCGTAGCGCAGCCGCCGGGCCGGACCGTAGGCGCCGTGGGCTGCCGGCAGTCGTCGGCCGCGGGCCCGGTGGCCGACCGCACCCGTCCGGCAGAGCCGTGTCCCGACCACGGTCACGCGGCCCTCGGGCCGGGCACGCCCTCGTACGCAATAGGCTGAGGACTCACCGTCGTACCGCATCTGGGGAGAACACGCATGGCACCCGGCCTTCCTACCGCCATGGACCGACCGCACTTCATCGGGATCGGTGGGGCCGGGATGTCGGGGATCGCGAAGATCCTCGCGCAGCGCGGGGCGAAGGTGGCCGGCAGTGACGCCAAGGAGTCCGCGACCGCGGACGCCCTGCGCGCGCTCGGCGCGACCGTGCACATCGGGCACGCGGCCGAGCACCTGGCCTCCGACGCCACCTGTGTCGTCGTGTCGTCGGCGATCCGGGCCGACAACCCGGAGCTGGCGCGGGCGGCCGAGCTCGGCATCCCGGTCGTGCACCGGTCCGACGCCCTCGCCTCGCTGATGGACGGCCTGCGGCCGATCGCGGTCGCGGGCACGCACGGCAAGACGACCACGACCTCGATGCTCGCGGTCTCCCTGTCCGAGCTGGGCCTGAAGCCCTCGTACGCGATCGGCGGCGACCTGGACGCCCCCGGCTCCAACGCCCTGCACGGCGAGGGCGAGATCTTCGTCGCCGAGGCGGACGAATCGGACCGCAGCTTCCACAAGTACGCCCCCGAGGTCGCGATCATCCTCAACGTCGAGCTCGACCACCACGCCAACTACGCGTCGATGGACGAGATCTACGAGTCCTTCGAGACGTTCGTGGGCCGTATCGCCGGGGGCGGCACGCTGATCGTCAACGCGGACCACGAGGGCGCCCGGGAGCTGACCCGGCGGGTCACGGCCAGTGGCGTGCGCGTGGTGACGTACGGCGACGCCGAGGACGCCGACGTGCGCGTGCTGTCGGTCGTTGCGCAGGGCCTCAAGAGCGAGGTCACCGTGGAGCTGGACGGTTCGCCGCTCACCTTCACCGTGTCCGTCCCCGGCCGCCACTACGCGCACAACGCGGTGGCCGCCCTGGCCGCGGGCGTGGCGCTCGGGGTCCCCGCCGCCGAGCTGGCGCCGGCGCTCGCCGCGTACACCGGAGTCAAGCGGCGCCTCCAGCTCAAGGGCGAGGCGGCCGGGGTGCAGGTCATCGACTCCTACGCCCACCACCCCACCGAGATGACGGCGGACCTGGAGGCCATGCGCGCGGCCGCCGGTGACGCCCGCATCCTGGTCGTCTTCCAGCCCCATCTGTTCTCGCGGACGCAGGAGCTCGGCAAGGAGATGGGCGACGCCCTCGCGCTCGCGGACGGCTCGCTGGTCCTGGACATCTACCCGGCCCGCGAGGACCCGATCCCCGGTGTGACGAGTGAGCTGATCATCGGGGCGGCGCGGGCCGCGGGCGCGGACGTGACGCCGGTCCACGACAAGGCGGACGTGCCGGAGGTGGTCGCGGGAATGGCGAAGGCCGGTGATCTCGTTCTCACCATGGGCGCGGGCGATGTCACCGACCTCGGCCCGCTGATCCTGGACCGTCTCGCGAAGTAAGGGGCTGAGAGTCATGTCGTACGACGTCGACAAGCCGGACGAGCAGTGGCGTGCGGAGCTGACCCCGGCCGAGTACGCCGTACTCCGCCAGGCCGGCACGGAACCCGCCTTCACCGGTGAGTACACCGACACCAAGACCACCGGCGTGTACTCCTGTCGCGCCTGTGGTGCCGAACTGTTCACCTCGACCACGAAGTTCGAGTCCCACTGCGGCTGGCCGTCCTTCTACGACCCCAAGGACACCGACGCCGTCGAACTGATCCAGGACCGCTCGCACGGGATGGTGCGGACGGAGGTGCGCTGCGCCCGCTGCGGCTCGCACCTCGGGCACGTGTTCGAGGGCGAGGGGTATCCGACGCCCACCGACCAGCGGTACTGCATCAACAGCATCTCGTTGCGCTTGACGGCGGACGAGGGCTGACGCTCAGCGGTCGCGGCCCGGGTGGTTCACTCGCTCCGGCCGCATGACCGGATCCTGGTCCCGTCGAGAGGTGGGAGTACGGGGGCCGGGTGGGCAGAGTTCGGTGGCTGGTTCCGCCAACTCCGCTCGCCCGGCCCCCATTTGCGATGCGGTGTCGGGCGCGCGGGCGGGATACGGTGCGGATTCGGTGATCCAGAAGGAGGCCCGATGCGCGTCGGGACAGTGTCGGCGGTCCGGCCCGTGGCGGAGTTGCTGGTCGGGAACTCCTCGCGGCACGGCGGGAAGCTCGCGTTCGCCGACGACCGGCGGGCCGTGAACTGGGCCGAACTGGAGCTCAGGACACGGCGGTTGGCGGGTGCGCTCGGGGTGCGGCGCGGGGCCAGGGTGGCGTTCTGTCTCGACAACAGCGTGGAACTGGTCGAGGGGTTGCTCGCCACGGTCCGGGCCGCCGCCGTCGGGGTGCCGTTGAGTCCGCGGGGCACCCATGCCGAGCTCGCGGCGCTGCTCGCCGACTGCGATCCGGACGTACTCGTCGTCGACCGAAGGCAGTTGACGCGGATCGCCAGTGTGGTCGGGGACCGGTCACCGCGACTGGTGGTGACCGGGGACGGCCTGGTGCCGGAGGGAGTCGCGCACTTCGACGACCTGGTGGCGGACGGCCTTTCAACCGAGCCCCGCGACGACCTCGGTCTGGACGAGCCCGCCTGGCTGCTCTACACCTCCGGCACCTCGGGCACCCCCAGGGCCGCCGTCGCCAGTCAGCGCTCCGCGCTCTGGTCGCCGGTCGCCTGCTACGTGCCCCGGCTGGGACTCTCGGCGGACGACCGGCTGCTGTGGCCGTTGCCGCTCGCGCACACCTACGCCCACTCGCTCTGTGTACTCGGTACGACCGTGGCGGGCGGCAGCGCGCGGATCACCGCGGTGCGGGAACCGGCCGCGCTGGTACGGCTGATCGAGGAGTTCACGCCGACGGTTCTGGGCGGAGTGCCGCTCACCTACCAGCAGTTGCTCGACGCCGGACTCGGCGAGGTGCCCTCGCTGCGGGTCTGCGTCACCGCCGGCGCACCCAGTGATCCGGAGCTGCGGGAGCGGGTCGAGGGGCGGTTCGGGGCGCCGTTGCTCGACGGGTACGGCAGCACCGAGACCTGCGGCAAGATCGCGATGGAGTCCCTGACCGGGCCGCGGGTGCGGGGCAGCAGCGGGGCCGTGCTGCCCGGCATGGAGGTGCGGCTCGTCGATCCCGGGACCGGGGCGGAGGTCGTGGGCGCCGAGGGGGAGATCTGGGTGCGCGGACCCGGCCTCATGCTCGGTCACCACGACGGGGCGGGGGCGGACGGCGACGGCTGGTACCGCACCGGCGACCTGGGGCGGCTGGGCGAGCACGGGTACCTCACCGTCACCGGGCGCGTGAACGACCGGATCGTCCGGGGCGGGGAGAACGTCGACCCCGTCGAGGTCGAGCAGGTGCTGTGCGGGCTGCCCGGAGTGCTGGACGCGGCCGTGGTGGCGCGGCCGCATCCGCTGCTCGGCGAGGTCCCGGTCGCGTTCGTCGTACCGACGGAACGGGGCCTCGACACGAGCGCACTGCTGCGGGCCTGCGCCGAGGTGCTCTCCGCGCACAAGGTGCCCGAGGACGTCCTGTTCACCCCGGCCATCCCCCGCACCGCGGCCGGCAAGCCACGACGGGCGGTCCTTCGCGAGGGCCTCGCCGCACGCCCCTCCGAGGAGGCGCTCGCGGGCCTCGCGGACCGGACCCCGGCGGAGCGGCGGGCGGTGCTGACCGAGCTGGTGTGCGCGGAGACGGCGACGATCGGTGGCGCCGCCGACGGGGCTGCGACGGCCGCCGGCCCGACGGCGGAGGCACCGGCTGCCCGGGCCCCGGGGCTGGGGCGGGGCGTTGCGGGGCGCGTCATGGGGAGGCAGGCGGCGGTCGATCGTGAGCAGGCCGTGGGCCGTGACCGGTCCGTCGGCCGTGAAGCTGCCGTCCGGCCCGAGGCGCCCGTCACCGACGCCGCGGCGATCGACCCGCACACCGCCTTCGCCGACCTCGGTCTCAGCTCCATGGGTGCGATGACCCTGTGGCACCGGCTCGGCCTCCGTACCGGACTGCGGCTGCCCGCCACCCTGGTCTGGGACCACCCGACCCCCGCGGCGGTCGCCGCACACCTGGACGAGCGGCTGTACGGCAGTGCCCGCGAGACGGCACAACCGACCCGCGGCCCCGCAGCCGAGCCGATCGCGATCGTGGCCGTGGGCTGCCGTTACCCGGGCGGGGTGCGCTCCCCGGAGGACCTCTGGCGGCTGGTGTCCGACGGGGTGGACGCCACCGGGGAGTTCCCGGCCGACCGGGGCTGGGACGTCGACGCCCTGTACCACCCCGACCCCGACCGGCTCGGGACGACGTACACCCGACGTGGCGGCTTCCTCACCGACGCGGCCGACTTCGACCCGCTGTTCTTCGGCATCTCGCCGCGCGAGGCCACGGCCACCGACCCGCAGCACCGGCTGCTGCTCGAAGTCGCCTGGGAGACGCTGGAGCGCGCGGGCATCCCCGCGCCCGCGCTGCGCGGCAGCGCCACCGGCGTCTACGTCGGTCTGATGCACGGCGGGTACGGCGGCGGGGCCTCGGCGCACGCGCTGGAGGCGCACCTCGGTGCCGGGTCGTCCGGCAGCGTGGCCTCCGGGCGGATCTCCTACGTGCTGGGCCTGCGCGGCCCGGCCCTGACCGTCGACACGGCCTGCTCGTCCTCCCTGGTCGCCATGGACCTCGCCGCCGCGGCACTGCGCGCGGGCGAGTGCACCCTCGCACTGGCCGGCGGGGTGACCGTACTGGCCAGTCCGAAGCCGTTCGTGGTGTTCAGCCGTCAGCGGGGGCTGGCGGCGGACGGCCGTTGCCGGTCCTTCGCGGACGGCGCCGACGGCACCGCGTGGGCCGAGGGAGTCGGCCTGGTGCTGCTGGAGAAGCTGTCGGACGCCCGGCGCAACGGCCATCCGGTCCTGGCCGTCCTGCGCGGCTCGGCCGTGAACCAGGACGGCGCCTCCAACGGCCTCACCGCCCCCAACGGCGAGGCCCAACGGGAGCTGATCCGACTCGCGCTGGCCGATGCCGGGCTGAACACGGACGACGTCGACGTCGTCGAGGGCCACGGCACCGGGACCGCGCTCGGCGACCCCATCGAGGCGGGCGCCCTGCTGGCCACGTACGGCCAGAGCCGCGGGCCCGACGACCCGGTGTGGCTCGGCTCGGTCAAGTCGAACTTCGGGCACACCCAGGCCGCCGCCGGGGTCGCCGGCGTCATCAAGATGATCGAGGCGATGCGCCACGGCGAACTGCCCAGGTCGCTGTACGCGGAGCAGCCGTCGCGCCACGTCGACTGGTCCGACGGGGCGGTACGGCTGCTGGACCGGGCCCGGTCCTGGCCGGAACGCGACCGGCCGCGCCGGGCGGCGGTCTCGTCGTTCGGGATCGGCGGGACCAACGCGCACGTGATCATCGAGGAGCCGGCGGAAGCCGAGGACGAGCCCCGGGACGCCCGCTCGGGCCCGCACGCCGTCACGCCCTGGCTCGTCGGCGGCAGCGACGAGGCCGGACTTCGCGCCCACGCACGGGAGTTGGCGACCGCGCTCGCCGACATCGAGGGGGAAACGGCCGCCCTGGATGTCGCGTACTCGCTCGCGACCACCCGCGCCCCGCTCCAGCGCCGCGCCGCCGTACTGGCCACCGGCACCGACGGACTCCTCGCCGGGCTTCGGGAGTTGGCCGAAGGAGCGGACAGCCCCGCCCTGCGCCAGGGCACCGCGCGCGGCACCTTCAAGGTGGCGCTGCTCTGCGCGGGCCAGGGCGCCCAGCGGACCGGCATGGGCAGTGAACTGGCGGCCGCCTTCCCTGTGTTCGCCGACGCCTTCGACGAACTGTGCGACGCCTTCACCCCGTTGCTCGACCGGCCTCTCCGAGAGGTGATCGACGACCCCGACAGCGACCTCCTGCACCGCACCGACTACGCCCAACCCGCCCTGTTCGCCTACGAGGTCGCCCTTCACACCCTCCTCGCCGACTGCGGCGTACGGCCGGACCACCTGGTCGGCCACTCGATCGGCGAGCTGGCCGCCGCGCACATCGCGGGCGTGTTCTCCCGGGCCGACGCGGTACGGCTGGTGGCCGCGCGGGGCCGCCTCATGGCCCAACTGCCCGCAGGCGGGGCGATGGTGGCCGTACGGGCGCCGCTGGCGGACGTGGTGAAGCGGCTCGACGAGGTGCCCGGTGCCCGGGTCGCCGTCGCGGCGGTCAACGGACCCGAGTCCGTGGTGCTGTCCGGCGACGAGGAGGCCGTGTCCGCTCTGGCCGACCGACTGGGGCGTTCCGCAACGCGGTTGAAGGTCAGCCACGCCTTCCACTCGCCGCTGCTCGACCCGATGCTGGACGCGTTCCGGGAGGTCGCCGAGTCGGTCACCTACCACCGGCCGTCCGTACCGGTGGTGTCGACGCTGACCGGCCGCCCGGAGCCGGACGCGATCCGGACCGCCGAGTACTGGGTACGGCAGGCGCGGGAGACCGTGCGGTTCGCCGACGCGGTGGAGTGGCTGGCGCGGACGGGTGTGACGGCGTACGTGGAGGCCGGGCCGTCGGCGGCGCTGAGCACGGCGGCCGAGGAGTGCGTCGAGCCGGACTCCGGAGCCCTGTTCACGTCCGGTGCCGAGATGGCCGTCGCCCTGGCCGAGCTGCACGTCCACGGGGTGCCGGTGGACTGGCGGTCCGTGTACGCCGGAACCGGTGCCCGACGGCGGCCGTTGCCGACGTACCCCTTCCAGCGGCAGCGCTACTGGCTCGACGTCCGGGACCACGGCGGCGGTGAGGATCGCAAGCTGGTCGGTGAGGCGCAGCCGGACGCCGACGGGCCCGGCACCCGGCACAGCGGTGTGTTGTCCACCGCGCGGCAGCCCTGGCTCGCGGACCATGTGATCGGCGACCGGGTGCTGGTGCCCGCGACGGTCTTCGCCGAGCTGGCCTTCCGGGCGGCGGGGACAGCGGTGGAGGAGGGGCCGCTACGGCTGTCCGAGCTGGTCTTCCACGAGCCGCTGGTGCTTGCCGCGTCGGACCAGGTGCGGATCCAGGTGGTCGCGGACGCCCCGGACCGGGAGGGCGGCCGTCCGGTCACCGTGTGGGCGCGAACGGACGGGACATGGACCCGCCATGCCGGTGCGTCGGTCGCCCCGGTCGGAGCGCCTCCCGCGGCTGCTCGGGACATGCCATGGCCGCCCGCTGGCGCCGAGGAGCTCGCCGTCGACTATCAGCGGCTCGCCGCGTACGGGCACCACTACGGGCCCGCCTTCCGCGCGGTCACCAGGCTCTGGCGGCGCGGCGCGGAGACGTTCGCCGAGGTGGCGCTGCGGCCGCAGGAGGCGGCGGACGCCGGCTCGTACACCCTGCATCCCGCGCTGTTCGACGCCGCCCTGCACGCCGCGCTGCTGGCCGAGGGACCGGGCGAGGCGCGGGTCCCGCTCGCCTGTACCGGCGTGACCGTGCACGCGAGCGGCGCCACCGCCGCGAGGGTACGTCTGGAGCGACTCGGGGCCGACGAGGTACGGGTGACGCTGACCGGCGTGGACGGGCGGCCGCTGGCCACCGTCGAGTCCCTGGTCACCCGGGTGATGAAGGTGCGGCCCACCGAGCTGTACAAGGTGGCCTGGCGGCCCGCCGCGGAGGCCGGGCACGCCGGCACCGAGCACGCACTGCTCGATGCGGCAGACCTGTCGCCCCAGCCGTCCGTGGACATGCCGGACCGGGCCCGAGACCTCGTCACGGCCGTCCTCGCCCGGGTACGTGACTGGGTCGCCGACAGCCGTCCGGGCCGGCTGCTGGTGCTCACCCACCACGCCACCGGTGACGACCCGGACCCGGCGCAGGCCGCGGTGGCCGGGCTCCTGCGCAGCGCCCAGTCCGAGCACCCCGGCCGTATCGTGCAGGTCGACCTCCGCGGCGGCACCGTCACGCCGACGGCACTGGACGCGGCCCTGCGCACCGGCGAGCCCCAACTCGCCCTGCACGACGGCACGGTTCTCGTGCCCAGGCTGGTCACCACAGGCCCCGCGAGCCAGGCTCCACCCGCCCTCGACCCCGACGGCACCGTGCTGATCACCGGTGGCACGGGAGCGCTCGGCGCGAGCCTCGCCCGGTACCTCGTGGCCGAACACGGCGTCCGGCACCTGCTGTTGGCGAGCCGCAGCGGCCGTAGCCCTGACTGGGTCGCCGAACTCGCCGCCGACGTACGGGTGGTGGCGTGTGACGTGAGCGACCGGAAAGCCGTCGACGCCCTGGTCGACTCCTGCGAGCCGCCCCTGACCGGCGTGTTCCATCTCGCCGGGGTGGTGTCCGACGGCGTGGTGGACGGCATGACGCCCGAGCGGGTGGCCGAAGTGCTGGCGCCCAAGGCGGACGCCGCCTGGCATCTGCACGAGGCGACCGCGAACCTGGGGCTGTCCGCGTTCGTGCTGTACTCCTCGGCCGCCGGAGTGCTGGGCAGGCCGGGACAGTCCAACTACGCGGCCGCCAACGGATTTCTCGACGCGCTCGCCGAGCACCGGGCCGCCCGCGGGCTGCCCGCCCGGTCCCTCGCCTGGGGCCCGTGGACCACCGCCCACGACGACGGCATGGCGGGCCGGGTCGCACCGAACCTGCTGACCGAGGACGGAGTGCCCGCGATCACCGAGCAGGAGGGCCTCGAACTGCTGGACTCCGCGCTGCGCACGGCGGCACCGGTGCTGGTGCCCGTCCCGTTCGCCCGCGCCACGCAGAGCGGCTCGCCCCTGCCGTTGCTCGCCGACCTGTTCCCGCCCCGCCCGGCCCCGGTCGCCGTGTCACCGGCGGCCGACCAGGCTCCCGGCGCCTGGCGCAAGAAGCTCGCCGCGACTCCCGAGACCGACCGCGAGGCAGTACTGGCCGGTCTGCTCCGCGCCGAACTGGCAGCGGTGCTCGGCTTCCCCGACGCGGACGCGTTCCCCGCCGACCGGGAGTTCGGACAGCTCGGCTTCGACTCACTGACGGCCCTTCAGTTCCGCAACCGGCTCAGCGCGTTCACCCGGGTGCGGCTGGCGCCGACGGTGGTCCTCGAACACCCGACGCTGGAGGGGCTGTCGGCGCACCTCCTCGCCGCGTTGGGGGAGGCGGGCGCGCTGCCGGAACAGGCGGACACCCGGGTGACGGAGACAGCGGCCCAAGGCCACTCGTCCGCCTACCGGTTCAGCACCCTCTACCACCGCGTCCTGCGCGAGCAGGGCCCACTGGAAGCGATGACCCTGCGGTACGTCGCCTCGTACGCCCTGCCGTCCTTCACCCGAGCCGACCGCGCCCGGCACGCCGTCGGACCCGTCCGGCTCGCCCGAGGCGGCAGCAGCGGAAAGGCCGCGGCGCTCGCCTACCTCCCCGACTACCTCGCGCCCTTCCACCGGGTCCCGACCGGACTGGCCGGACAGTTCGACGGGGAACGGGATCTGTACCTCCTTGAGCACCCCGGATTCGGCGCCCGCAGAGCGGTCCCGGACTCGATGGAGACGCTGGCGCGGGCGCACGCCGACGCGGTGCGCGAGCTCGCCCGGGGCGGCCCCGTCGTCCTGGTCGGCTACTGCGCCGGTGGTGTGATCGCCCACGAGGTGGCGCGCCAGCTGGCGACCGCCGGAGAGCCGCCGGCCGGTGTCGTGCTGGTCGACTCCCACGCGGGCGTCCTCCAGCGTGGAGACGCACGCGCACTCGCCCTGATGGCGGCCGGTGCCGCCCTGCCGGAGGACGTGGTCGAGGAGTTCGACGACTCGTTGCTGATCGCGGGCGGTGGCTATGCGCGCGTTCTCGAGGGATGGCACCCCGAGCCCGTCCCCGGGTCCCCGCCCGTGCCGACGCTGCTGGTGCGCGGCCGCCCGACCGCCGAGATGCGGCGGACCGACCCCGACGGGGAATGGCTGCCGCACTGGCCGCTGCCCCACGACACCGCCGACGTCCCCGGCGACCACTACTCCGTCGTCCACCAGGACGCCCACTCCACGGCAGCGGCGATCCGCGCCTGGCTGACCGACTGACCGTCCCACAAACGAAGGGGGAGTGCCCCGATGGACCCCGAGTACGACCTGATCGTCGTCGGTGGCGGACCGGCCGGATCGACCGCGGCGGCCGCCGTCGCGAAGCGCGGACACCGGGTGCTGCTGCTGGAGCGGGAGACCTTCCCGAGGTACCAGATCGGCGAGTCGCTGCTGCCCGCGACCGTGCACGGCCTGTGCGGCATCCTCGGTGCCGCCGACGAGGTCGCCGCGGCAGGGTTCACCCTCAAACGCGGCGGCACGCTGCGCTGGGGCCGCGACCCGAAGCCGTGGCAGTTCTCCTTCGCCATGACGCCCCGGCTGCCCGAACCCACGGCGACCGCCTTCCAGGTGGAGCGCTCCCGGTTCGACGAGATCCTGCTGCGCAACGCCGCCCGCGTCGGCGCCGAGGTGCGCGAGGGCAGTCCGGTGCGCCGGATCGTCGCCGACGGCGAGCGGGTGCGCGGCGTCGAGTACACCGACCGGGACGGCAACGCCCGTACCGCATACGGCCGTCATGTCATCGACGCGTCCGGCAACACCAGCCGGGTCCACTCCGGGGTGGGCGGGACGCGCGTCTACTCCGACTTCTTCCGCAACCTCGCCGTGTTCGGGTACTTCGCGGGCGGACGCCGGCTCCCCGAGCCGAACCGGGGCAACATCTTCTGCGCCGCGTTCGACGCCGGGTGGCTCTGGTACATCCCGCTGCGTGACGACCTGACCAGCGTCGGCGCCGTGATCTCGCCCGAGCACCACCCGGCCGTCCAGCGGGATCCGCGCGCCGCCTGGCAGGACATGATCGCGGCCTGCCCGGAGGTCGCCGAGCTGCTGGACGGCGTGCCGGCCGCGACCGAGCCGCCGTACGACCGGGTGCGGGTGCGCAAGGACTGGTCGTACTGGAGGACGTCCTTCTGGACGCCTGGCATGGCGCTCGTCGGCGACGCCGCCTGCTTCGTGGACCCGGTGCTGTCCTCCGGGGTCCATCTGGCCACCTACGGCGCCCTGCTGGCGGCCCGCGCGGTCAACTCCGCGCTGGACGGCAGTGTGCCCGAGGAGCGCGGCTTCGCCGAGTTCGAGGCCCGCTACCGGCACGAGTACGGGGTGTTCTACGAGTTCCTGATCGCCTTCTACGACATGGAGCGCAACGACGAGTCGTACTTCTGGTCCGCGAAGAAGGTCACGAAGGTCGACAGCACCGAGGTGGCGGCCTTCGCCGAACTGGCCGGCGGACTGGTCTCGGGTGACACGGCGGTGCTGGGGCCGGAGCGGTTCGGGGACCAGTGGAGTGCGGCCGCGTCCGAACTGGAGGGCGCGGTCGGCCGGTTGGCGACCGCGGGCGACCGGACCAATCCGCTGCTGTCCACGCGGGTCGTCGGCGAGACCTTCCGGACCGGCAACGACCTCCAGGAGCAGGCGCTGTACGGCGGCCCCCTGGACGACACCGCGCCCGCCCCGTCCGGCCACCTCGTCGCCTCCGCCGACGGGCTGGGCTGGGAGAGGGCGGGATGAATGACCGAACCATTGGTATGTTGACTTTCGGCTGAGTCAGCCAGAGGATTCCAGGGGTGACCCACACCGAGCGCCCGTCTGCCCGCACCGCCCTCCCCGTCGACCTCGACGAGGCCGCCCACCGCTGTCTCGTCGCCGGGTTCGAAGGCACCACGGCCGTCCCCGACACCCTGAAGCGGCTCATCGACCGCGGTCTCGGCGGGGTCATCCTGTTCACCCGCAACGTGCGCGACGCCGAACAGGTGCGCCGGCTCACCGACACCCTGCGCGCCCTGCGCCCCGACCTGCTCGTCGCCATCGACAACGAGGGCGGCGGCATCGGGCACCTGGTCGCCGCGGGCGCCCCGGAGGTCCCCGGCTCCTACGCCCTCGGCGTCGTCGACGACCCGGACCTCACCGCCCGCTGCGCCGACGCCCTCGCCGGTCACCTGGCCACCCTCGGCATCACCGCCTCCTACGCCCCCGTCGCCGACGTCCAGCGGCAGGCCGACAACCCGATCGTGCGCACGCGTGCCTTCGGCGAGGAGACCGCGCTGGTCTCCCGGCACCTCGGCGCCTGGATCGCGGCCACCGAGGCGCGGGGCATCGCGTCCTGTGCCAAGCACTTCCCCGGGCACGGGGGCACGCTCACCGACAGCCACCACGAACTCGCCGTCGACCCGCGGCCGTACGACGAACTCGACCTCGACCCCTTCCGGGCCGCGATCGCCGCGGGCGTGCCGATGCTGATGAGCGCGCACGTCGTCTTTCCGGCACTGGACGCCGACCGGCCGGCCACGCTCAGCCGGCGCATCCTCGGGGATCTGCTGCGGCACGAGCTCGGTTTCGACGGGGTGCTGGTCAGCGACGCGCTGGAGATGAAGGCGATCTCCGACCTGTACGGCGAGGCGGCGGGCGCGCGGATCGCTCTCGCCGCCGGGGCGGACCAGGTCATCGTCGCCGTGGCGGATCTCGGGGTCACCCTCGAGTGCCGGGACGCGTTGCTGGAGGCGTTGCGGGACGGGGTGCTGGGGCAGGAGCGGGTGGGCGAGGCCTCCCGGCGGGTTCAGCGGCTCGTCGAGCGGTACGCGACGCCGGCGAGCGAGGTCGCCATATGGGACGCGGGGGCGGGGCTGGAGGCGGCTCGGCGGGCGGTGTGCTCGCAGGCTCTTCCGGCACCCGTGGCCGGCGCGCACGTCGTCGACCTGTTTCCGACGCCGCATCCCGCGTTGAACTGGGGTGGCGAGGATCTGCTGACCGAGGTGCTCGCCGTCGATCCGACGGCCACGGGGACGGCGGTGGCCGGAGAGCCGGTCGACCCTTCCGCGCTCGTCGACGTGGTTCTGGCGGAGGCCCGGAGTGCCCCGTTGGTCGTGGCCACGTGTGATGCGGGCCTGTACCCGTGGCAGGCCCGTGTGCGGGATGAACTGCTGGCCCGCAGGCCGGGGGCAGTGCGGGTCGCCACGGGGTTGGCGGAGGACGGGGCGTTGTGTTCTTACGGGCGGGGCAAGGTCAATCTGCGGGCGGTGGCCGAGGTGCTGGGCGGGGAGCGGTGAGGTGTCTGCGCGTCGGTGCGGGCTGGTCGCGCCCACGCGGCCGAGCCGCACATCGGCACAGCCCCGCGCCCCTGTAGGGCGCTCACCTTCGCGGCATTTCCATGAGCTCCTTGATTCCCCTTGCCGACAGGTAGGCCTCGTCCCCCGCCCGCTCCGCCAGGACCACCGCCGGACGCACCCCCTGCCGGCGCAGGCGCATCCACTCCTCGAAGTACGCCCCGCCCGGGCCCGACACCGACCGCGTGGACGGCGTGCAGTCCAGGATCAGGGCCGTGTCGCGAGGCTCGACCGGCAACGAACCGGCCCGCAGTTCGGAGATGGTCGCCGCCACCGCCTCCGCGATCGGCTTGGGCCTGCCCTCCGCGTCGAACAGCCCCAGCGTGTACTCCAGTTCCGGGAAGTCCGCCAGTGAGCGGTCCACGTCGTGGGAGCACCACCAGGTCACGCCCCACAGGCCCTCGCACCCCGACGCGTTGAGGATCGTCTCGCGGGCGAAGTGCGGGGCGTCGGCGGCCGGGATGTGGGGTTCGGGGGCGCCCGTCTCCTGGATCCAGACGGGGCGGGAGGGGTCCTCGGCGTAGGCCTTGGCGAGTTCCGTGCCGTACTCGGCGAGGTGCAGGACCTGGGGGGAACGGGGGCCGTACAGGCTCGCGCAGCCGCCGGAGAAGACCCAGGGATGGACGGTGGTGACGTCGCCCTTGCGGGCCGAGGCCTCCGGGGTGAAGGGGTGGTCGTCGCCGTACCAGGCCGCGTCGTACGCGGAGTGGGTGACCAGGCCGCCGTCGGCGCCGAGGCCTTCCCGGGCGGCCGCCAGCAGCGAGTCCAGGTAGTGGTCGACCTCCGCCGGCGTCGCCGGGTTGTGCTCGATCAGGTTGTTGAGCTCGTTGCCGAGCTGGAGGCCGATGAGGTTGGGGCGGCCGGACAGGGCGTGGCCGAGGGTGCGGAGCAGGTCCGCCTGGGCGTCGATGGCGTCCGGGTCGGTGAAGACGTTGCGGTGGTGCCAGCTGCGGGTCCACTCCGGGTAGAAGTCGAAGCTCGACAGATGGCCCTGTACGCCGTCCACCAGCACGTCGAGGCCCGCCTCGGCGGCCAGGTCGACCAGCTGTGCCAGCTGGTCCACGGCGGCGGTGCGGATCAGGGTGCGGTTGGGCTGCAGGAGCGGCCAGAGGTGGAAGACCCGGACGTGGTCCAGGCCGAGCCCGGCCACCTGGGCCAGGTCCTCACGGGTGCGGGCCGGATCGAAGTCGTGCCAGGCGTGGAACCAGCCGTGGCGGGGCGTGTAGTTGACGCCGAAGCGGAGCGTGGGAATGGGATCCTCCTCGGGTTCGGGCCCGGTCCGACCTCGGTCCGATCTCGGTCCGGCTCGTGGTCCGCTCTTGTCCTGCGCGAATGTATCAATCACCATAGTCATCGATGGGTAATGATTTGAACCACGCACCGCACGCCGGGCGCGACCTGGTCATCGGCCTCGACGCCGGCGGCACCCGCACCCGCGCCGTCCTCGCCGCCGCCGACGACGGCCGTGTGCTGGGCGAGAGCACCTGCGGGCCGGGCAACGCCATGACGGTCCCGGTCCCGCAGCTCACCGACCACCTCACCGAGGCGCTCGCCCGGGTGGTGCCCGAGTCGGCGCGCGCCAGGGTCGTGGCCGTGACCGGCGGTTTCGCGGGCGCCACGGCGGCCTCCGAGGACGACCCCGGTACCGGCCGGGCCCGCGCCGCCCTCACCGAGGCCCTGCGCCGCCTCGCCGTCCCGACCGTCCGGATCGGTGTGTGCAGCGACATCGAGGCCGCCTTCGCCGCCGCCCCCGGCACCCCCTCCGAGGGCCTCGCCCTGGTCGCGGGCACGGGCGCGGTCGCCATGCGCATCACCGGCCGGCACGCCACGACCACCGTGGACGGCGACGGCTGGCTCCTCGGCGACGAGGGCAGCGGCTTCTGGATCGGCCGCAGCGCGGTCCGCGCAGCCCTGCGCATGGCCGACGGCCGCGGCCGTCCGACGGTCCTCGCCGGCTGGGTCGGCCGCGCCCTGAACCTGCCGGTGGACGTCCTCCCGAAGAGCGCGATCCCCTCGTACGACCGTGCCGGCGCCGTCCCGCCGAGCGGTACCGCGTCCCACCCCACCGGCGTCCCCGGCTGGGAACGCGCCCGGCGTGAGGACTTCCGCCGCCGTCTGCTGCCCGCCGTCATGGCCGATCCGCCCATCCGGCTGGCCCGCTTCGCCCCGCTGGTCGCCGAGGCCGCCGCCGAGAAGGACGCCGTGGCGGGGACGATCCTCAGCGAGGCGGCGGACCACCTGCTGGAGACCGTGCGGGCGCTGGAACCGCGCCCCGGTGAGCGGATCGTCGCCACCGGCGGCCTGCTCGGTCCGGATGGGCCGCTGACCACCCCGCTGGCCGAACGGCTCCACGCGCACGGCCTGAGCCTGGACTGGGTGGCCGACGGCTGCCCGGGCGCGGTGGCCCTCGCACGGCTGGCGCACCTGTCATGAGCGATGCCGTGTACCGCGACCCCACCGCCCCGACCGACGCCCGCGTACACGACCTCCTCTCCCGGATGACCCTGCGCGAGAAGGTCGGCCAGCTCAACCAGCGGATGTACGGCTGGGACGCCTACCGCCGCACCCCCGACGGCGGCTTCGAACTCACCGAGGCCCTCCACGCCGAGACCGACCGCTTCGAGGGACTCGGCGCCCTGTACGGCCTCCAGCGCGCCGACGCCTGGTCCGGCGTCGATCACGGGAGCGGGCCCGGCGCGGCGGACGGGGCCGCCCTCGCCGAGCTGGTGCAGCGGCATGTCGTGGCCCGGAGCCGGCTCGGCATCCCCACGCTGTTCGTCGAGGAGGTCCCGCACGGCCTCATGGCCCTCGAGGGCACGGTCCTCCCGGTCAACCTGGCGATCGGCGCCACCTGGGATCCCGGCCTGTACGAGCGCGCCGCCGCCCATGCCGCCGCCGAACTGCGCGCCCGTGGCGGCCACGTGGCCCTCGTCTCGGCGCTGGACATCGTCCGCGACCCGCGCTGGGGCCGCACCGAGGAGTGCTTCGGCGAGGATCCCCACCTGGCCGCCCGTCTGACGGAAGCGCTCGTCAGGGGGATGCAGGGCCGGGGTGCCGACTTCGCCCCCGACAAGGCCCCTGTCGTCCTCAAGCACTTCGCGGGACAGGGCGCCACCGTCGGCGGCCGCAACTCCGCGGAGTCGGAACTGGGATGGCGTGAACTGCACGAGATCCACCTCCCCGCCGCCCGGGCCGGCGTGCGCGCCGGTGCCGCCGCCGTGATGGCCGCGTACAACGAGGTCGACGGCATGCCCTGCTCCGGCAACCGCGCCCTGCTCACCGGGCTGTTGCGCGAGGAGTGGGGCTTCGACGGGCTGGTCATGGCGGACGGCCTGGCCGTCGACCGGCTGGCCCGGATCACCGGCGACAAGGTCTCCGCGGGCGCGCTCGCCCTCAACTCCGGTGTGGATCTGAGCCTTTGGGACGAGGGCTTCACGCATCTGGAGGAGGCGGTCGAGCGCGGGCTCGTCAAGGAGACCGACCTCGACGCCGCCGTCGCCCGCGTGCTGCGCCTCAAGTTCCGGTTGGGGCTGTTCGAGCCGCAGCACACGACGGCCGCGCCGCCGGCCGGCGGGGAGGATCTCAGCAAGGAGGTCGCCCGGGCCGCCGTCACCCTCCTGCGCAACGACGGGGTGCTCCCCCTCGGCGGACACGTCTCACGGATCGCCGTGCTCGGCCCCCAAGCCGCCACCACCGCCCACCAGTTGGGCGACTACACGGCCCCGCAGCGCCCCGGCACCGGCAGCAGTGTCCTCGACGCCCTGCGCAGGCTCGCCCCGCCCGGCCTCGACGTCCGTCACGCCCCCGGCTGTTCCCTCACCGGTGACGACCTCTCCGGCATCCCGGCGGCGATCGCCCAGGCCGCCGCGTCCGACCTCGCCGTCCTGGTGCTGGGCGGCAGCAGCGCCCGTACCCCGGAGACCGAGTTCGACGCCAACGGGGCCGCGCGCACAGCGGTCTCCGAGATGACCTGCGGCGAAGGCGTCGACCTGGCCGGACTGCGGCTCGGAGCAGCCCAGTACGCGCTGCTGGACGCCGTCGTGGCGACGGGCACGCCGACCGCGGTCGTGCTGGTCCAAGGACGTCCGCACATCGTCCCGGACACCGCGCCGGCCCTGCTCTGCGCCTGGTATCCCGGCCCCTGGGGCGGCGAGGCGATCGCCGAGGTGTTGCTCGGACTCACGGAACCGGCGGGCCGCCTGCCCCTCTCCGTGCCGCGCTCGGTGGCCCAACTCCCCGTCCACTACAACCACAAGGACACCGAGTACGCCGGATACGTCGACGAGAGCGCCGAGCCGCGCTACTCCTTCGGGCACGGGCTGTCGTACACGAGTTTCGCGTACGGCGAGCCACGCCCGACGGGACTCGTGGTCGAGGTGGACGTCACCAACACCGGTCAGCGGTACGGGCGTTCGGTCGTCCAGGTCTATCTGCGCCGCCTGGTCACGCCGACCTGGCCGCGCACCCTCGAACTGTGCGCGTTCGAGGGTGTCGGCCTGGCCCCGGGCGAGCGCCGTACGGTGACCCTGCCCCTCGAAGGCCTCAGCGGCACGGTCGAGATCAGGGTCGCCACCTCGGCACGGGAGGCCCTCGGAGCCCGGGGTCAGAGCTTGACGGCCCCCGACGACACGCCCTTGTAGAACCACCGCTGGGTGATCACGAACAGCACCAGCACCGGGATCACGGAGATCACCGAACCGGCCATGACCATCCGCTGGTCGTAGCCGAACGACGAGCTCTGAAGACGTGACAGCCCCAGCGTCAGCGTCATGTTGCTCTCGGAGCGCAGCACGATCAGCGGCCACAGGAAGTCGTCCCAGGCGCTGATGAAGGTGTTGATGACGACCACCAGGATCGCGCCCCACGCGGACGGCAGATACAGGTGCCTGAAGCGCTGCCACTCGTTGGCGCCGTCGAGCATGGCCGAGTCCTCGATCTCGCGCGGGACCGCGAGGAACGCGCCGCGCATGAGGAGGACGTTGATGGCGCCGACGAACCCGGGCAGCCACACGCCGGCCAGGTTGTCGACCAGGCCCATGTCCCGGATGCTCAAGAACAGCGACACCATGATCGACTCGAAGGGGAACATCATCGAGGCGATCAGGACCACCCAGACCGCCTTGCGACCCTTCCAGCCGGGCTTGGAGAGCATGTAGCCGGCCGTGGTGGAGAACACCAGCTGGCTGGTGACCGACAGGGCGACCACGATCAGGCTGTTCCTGATGTACGTGCCCACCGGCACCTGGTCGAAGATGGTCCGGTAGGCCCGCAGGGTCGGGTGGTGGGGCAGCAGGGTGGCGTTGGCGCCGAACACGTCCTCGCCGGTGCTCTTCAGCGAGGCGAGGAGCTGCCAGAGCAGCGGGCCCACGGTGAGGCCGAGGACCAGCAGGAGCAGCAGATAGCGGACGATCAGCTCGCGGGGGCGGCCGTAGTCCCGCCACCGCGGCATCAGGCGGCGGCGCCTCTCGACGACCGTGCTCATGCCTCGTCCTCCTTCGTCAGGCGCTGCGCCAGCAGGGTCAGTCCCAGCGTCAGCAGGAACAGGGCCACGCTGACGGCGGAGCCGTAGCCGGCGTTTCCGGTGATGGGGTCCAGGCCGACGTCCCGGATGTAGAACGGCAGGGTGCGGTCGGCGCCGCCGGGGCCGCCGGTGGAGCTGCCCAGCATGTAGATCTCGGTGAAGACCCTGAGCGAGCCGATGCCGGTGAGAGTGCCGACGAGCATCATGGCCTGGCGCACGCCGGGCACGGTGATGTGCCAGAAGCGGCGGGCCGCCCCGGCGCCGTCCATGGAGGCGGCCTCGTGGAGTTCCTTGGGAACGTTCCCGAGGGCGGCCAGGTAGAAGACCATGTACCAGCCGAGGCCCTTCCACAGGGTCAGGCCCATCGCGGAGAGCAGGATGAGCCAGGAGTCGGAGAGGAAGGGAATGGCCGACTTGATCAAGTGGGCCTTCTGCAACGAGGTGTTCACCAGGCCGTCGTCGGCCAGCAGCCACTGCCAGCTCAGGCCCACGACCACGCTGGAGGCCAGCACCGGTGTGTAGAAGGCGGACCGGAAGAAGCCGATGCCCGGCAGGTTCTTCTCCACCAGCACGGCCAGCAGCAGCGGCAGCAGCACCATCAGGGGGACGACGATCAGCGCGTACAGGATGCTGTTGCGGGTCGCCAGCCAGAAGTCCGAGTCGTCCAGCATCCGCGTGTAGTTGTCGAGCCCGACGAAGCTCGACGCGCCGCCCAGCGGCTTGGCGTTGGTGAACGACAGCAGGACCGTGTTGAGGAACGGAAACACGCCGAAGATCACCGCGCAGGCGATCGCGGGCGCGGTCCACAGCCACGGCAGCCACCAACGGCGGTACATCGCCGCCCCGTTGGCGCCGGGAGCGGGCCCCGGCAGGACGGCCCTGGCGAGCCGGCGGGCGCGGGACGGGGCCGGGCCCGGTGCGGAGACCTCGGTCTGCGCACCGGACACGGACACCGGGTTCGTGGTGTGCGTCGCCACCATCAGCTGCTCTGCTTCAGCAGCTCGTTCGCCTTCTCCTGGGCGTCCTTGACCGCGTCCGCCGCGCTCTTCTTGCCCTGCATGGCGAGCTGCACCTGGCCCACGATGACGTTCAGCATGGCCGAGGAGATGTTGGTCTGGTAGGCGGTCGCCGTCTTGAGCTGCTCGGCGACCAGCTTGCGCGCCTGGGCGAACGGGTCGTCACCGCTGACCTTCTGGAAGAACGGGTCGTCCAGCGAGGTCGTGGTCGTCGGGAAGATCACCACCTTCGGGTCCTTGCACCAGGCCGTCTGGTTCTCGGCGTTGGTGAGGAACTCCGCGAACGCCAGCGCCGTGGGGGCGTTCTTGCTGGTCGCCGTGGTCGCGATGTACTGCGGGGCCCCGGTGGTGTGGCCGAGCGCGTCGAAGGGCTGCTGTCCGACGGCGGTCTTGTCGTAGACCGACGGGCTGTTCTGCTGCACGAAGCGCACGAAGCTCGGGTTGGTCGAACCGTAGGCGACCTTGCCCTGGCTGTAGAGCGTGGAGGGGTCGTTGCTGGAGGACAGCGAGTCCTTCGGCATCGCGCCCTCCTTGTACAGCTTCGTCATCCACTCGACCCACTGGGTGGTGCGCGGGTCGTCGGCGAAGACGGCGGACTTGCCGTCCGCGGAGAGGGTCTTGATGTTCATCTGGTCCCAGTCGGCCGGGATTCGCCACACCGGGTTGGCCATCGTCGCGAAGTACTTGCCCTTGGCCGCCTTGGCGACCTTCTCGTAGTCGGCGAACAGTCCGAAGACCGTCGTCGGCGGCTTCGCCGGGTCGATGCCCGCCTGCTTCAGCAGGTCGGTGTTGTACGTCAGGAGAATGCCGCCGGTGTACCAGGGCAGCACCGTGTGCACCGAGGCGCCCGAGGGGTCCTTCATGGTGCTGGACTTCCAGAACGCCGGGACGAACGGCTTGGCGGCGTCCGGGTCCTTGACGCCGACGTTGAGCAGGTAGCCGGCCTTGGTGAGGGAGGTGGCGGTCGGGGAGTCGACGTTGAGCACGTCGGGCAGGGTGCACGCCTGGGCGTCGGCGACGGTGCGCTGGCCGAACGTCGAGTCACCGGGGTCGTCGATCCACTTGACCTTCGTGCCGGGGTGGGCCGTCTCGAAGGACTTGATCACCCCGTTGAAGAAGTCACCGAAGTCTTTCTTCAGGTTGGTCGTCTGGAAGGTGATGTCGCCCTTCACCTCGCCGGTGAGCTTGCCCGACCCGACGTTGCCCTTGTCGACCTTGCAGCCGCCGGCGGTGCTGTCACCGCTGTCGGATCCGCCGCCGGACAGGCCGCAGCCCGCGGCCGTCAGCGACAGGACGGCGATACAGGTCAGGGTGCGGGTCAGTCTCTTTGCGCTCATGTGATGCCCTCCACGGCTGGTTCAATGAACCAACTCCGACTCCGATTGATGAAAAGGTGGACCAGAATTCATCGGAGGTCAATGGTTTCCCGTGTTGCGTTTAGGTTCCGTGCGAGATCAGTGGCGGTGTTCGTGGTCCGGGTGGGACGGGTCTCCGGGGTGTTCGTGCCCGTGGGAGTACACGACAGCGCTCCTCGCCTGGTCCAGCCAACCGAAGAACGCCTGGCGCCCGGCTGCTGTGCGGAGCTCGCGCGCGATGCCCTCGCGGACCTCGTCGTACGGCAGCAGGTCCGCTGGGGCCGCTCCGTCGAAGGGGGTGACGCCTCGCCTCAGCGCCTCCGGGGTGAGGAACCGGTCCTGGTTGCGGTCGTAGTAGTCCCGTACGGCGGTCTCCGGGACCGTCTGTTCGGCTTCCAGGGCGGCCAGGAGGGTGCGGGTGGCGGGGGAGTGGGCGAGCGCCGCGGCGACGATGCTGCCGAGGTCTGCCACGTCTGTCTCGGTGACGGCCAGGGCGGAGGCGGGTGACACCTCTTCCGGCACCCTCAGGCCCCGGTCGGCGCAGGCCCTTCGGGCGAGTTCGTCGGTGACGATCACTTGTGTGGCCCAGCGGCGGCGTTGTCTCGCGACGGAGGGGGGTTCCGTCTGCCGTCGGGCGGGTGCGGGCCTGTCGTGGCCGGTCGCGCCGTTCCCCGCGCCCCTATGGGGCGCTCCCAGAAAGGAGTTCACCCGTTCTGTCGGGATCGGGTCGCCGTCTATCAGTGCCGCGTGTTCCGTCACTCCGTCACCTCCAGCGCCACGGCCCTCGTGTACGCCACGTGGCCGTTCCACGCGACCTTCGCCAGCAGCCAGTACGCGCCCGGTGGGATCGCCGAGCCGTCCACCTCGATCACCGTCTGCCGCTGCTCGCCGCCGGGCACCGTGAAGCCCTGGAGCCCCGGGCCGACGCCCGGCCACGTGCCCCAGGACGACACCGCCCACAGCTGTCCGCCGACCGGGCCCCGCGTGGTGTTCCGCAGGCTCACCGGAACCTGAGCCCGCCCACCCCTGCGCACGGTGACCCGGTCGGCGTCCAGCTCGCACGTCAGCCCCTGCCCGGCGGGCGGACCGCCCGGCACGTCGAGGCCGACGACGTCCTCGTAGGTCTGTCCGCCGTACGACAGCCTGGCCGTGAGCCAGTGCCGTCCCGGCTCGGCGTCCGGCGGCGGCGTCACCGTCACCTCGGCCAGCGAGAACCCGCCGGGGCCGAGCACGTACGGCAGTTCGGCGGGCTCGGCGGACCAGCCGGGCGGTACCTCGAGGACCACCGTGCCGTTCGCCGAGGTGTCGGTGAGTTCGGAACCGACCCGGACGGTCGCGGTGACGGGGCCGGTGGCCGTGAGGGCGGTGGGGGAGACGTAGACGGACACGGGCATGTTGCCGCGCGGGGCCGGGCCGGAGTTGTGGAGCCAGTACCGGGTATGGACGGGCTGCGCGGGCTCATGGGCGGCGACGCCGGGGTCGGTGGCGGGCTCCGGCGCCTGAGGGGGCGTGGCCAGGACGGTGGCCACCTCGAAGCCGGTGAGCCCGGCCTCCAGTGCGCCCTCGGCGTCCGGGAACAGGGACTCCCCGGGCCTCTCCAGTACGTCCGCGCGGGCGCCCTCGGTCCAGGCGACCGGCCCGCGCACCCGCGCCCGCACCGGCCGTCCGTTCACCTCGTGCACCCGGACCACGACCCCGCGCGCCGGATCCACCGGCGCCGCGCTGCCCCTGGCCAGCGGGGAGCCGAGCGGCTTGAGGGCGTCGAGGAGCACCTCGCGGGCCGGCTCCACCTCCAGCAGGGAGGTCGTGCGGGGCAGCAGCGGCCGTTCTCCCTCGCCGCGTACCCGGGCAGTGAGCGGGTGGTTGAACTCATGGCCGCGGGCGGGCAGTCGGAGGTCCCGCCAGTCGCCCTGGCCCGCGACGACCGCGTACTCGAAGGTGTGCGACCAGCGCTGGAGCTGGAAGCCGGAGCCGTCGGGAGTCGTGCGGCGGGGCGGGTCGACCCAGATACCGGAGGGCCAGCCGGTGCAGGAGCGCATCAGGGACACATAGAGGTCGCCGGAGGTCGTGACCACGCAGCCGGGCGTGCCGCGGTTCAGGACGGCGAATCCGCGTCCGTCCCAGGCGTCACCCGGTGGGAGCGCCTCGCCGCCGCCCGCCGCCGTGGCCGTGACGGTGAAGTCGTCCAGGTCGGTGATCAGCGCGTCGACCGCCTTCGCGTCCCCGGACGGGTCCGCACCCGCGATCACCAGCAACGGCAGCCGCTCCAGGTCGCGCAGGTCGGCGCCGGGCACCCACTCCTCGCGCAGGGAGGCGCGCGGTGCGACCCAGACGGCCGCCACGCCCCGTTCGGCGACCTGTCGGCGCACCTCGCGGTCGGCGGCCGGGTCCATGGCGAGCGCCTCGGCGACCAGGGAGTTGCGCTCGGGCCCGCCGACGGCGATCCGGATGTCGGGGAGGTTGGAGTCGACCTCGAGGTCGCCGTAGCGGGGGCCGCCCGCGATGGTCGAGGTGGCGGTGACGCCCGCGCGGACGAGGGCCGCCGCGAGCGGGGCGCCCAGCTCACCGGCCTCGTCCCAGTCGGCGTACACCAACTCGGCGACTCCGAAGGCCCGTTGGCCGAGCA
This sequence comes from Streptomyces sp. NPDC005402, assembly GCF_040606575.1. Taxonomy (NCBI): domain Bacteria; kingdom Bacillati; phylum Actinomycetota; class Actinomycetes; order Kitasatosporales; family Streptomycetaceae; genus Streptomyces; species Streptomyces sp. NPDC005402. The sequence continues at coordinate 283,790 of NZ_JBEXFB010000002.1, read as the reverse complement.
GGGCCCCCGAGTCGTCCTTGAGCGCGACCCGTGCCGTGGACCCCAGCCCGAACCAGGTGTGGGCCGGGTTGTCCAGCGTCCACGGGAACTGCTCGCTGTCCACCTCGACGAACCCGAACCCGCGCCCGATCACCGCGTCCGCGACCTCGTGCACGGGCAGCCCGCCCCGTACGTCGGAGGGCCAGCGGACCCGGATGAGGCGGTCGGCGCCGTCGTAGCCGTCGATGGTGGTGGAGACGTCGAGTCGGTCGATGCCCCGCCACAGGGTCAGGCGCTGTGTGTAGGTGAAGAGGCCGAGGTCGGCGCGGACGGTGATCCGCGAACCGGCCGGGGAGTGCTCGACCTCGATCTGTGCCGGTACGTCGCCGCTGCGGGCGGCGGTCGTGCCGGTCGGGGTGAGGTGCCACGGCCCCTCGCCGAAGCGGGGGTGCCTCGGGAACTCCTCCTGGACGACGAGTTCGTTGCCGATGTCACCGGTGGGCAGCAGATTCCGGCCGTCCTCCGTGAGCGCGCGCAGCCCGCTCACGGCGCCGCCCCGCGCGGGGTCGACCGTCACCTCGTAGAACTCGTTGCGGATGGTCGTGCCCTCGCCCGGCGTCCACTCCGGGACGGAACCGGCCGCGAGGGGCAGGGCCTTGAGACCCATGCCCGGCACCTCCGGCACGACGACCCGGAGCCGGCCGTCCTGCTCGCGGACGGCGGGCAGCGGCTGGAAGTCGTCGCCGACCGGTACCAGGCCCGGGTCGTCGACGGTGAGCACGTCCCGCCGTTGCCAGGTCGCGGAGTTGAAGACCACCAGATCGGGTCCGGTGCCCGGCTCCACCCGGTCGGCCAGCGCCTTCGTCGCGTCGGCGTGCACGGTCTCGGCCAGGTCGACGAGCTCCCGCCAGCCGGTGAGCAGGTCGATGTACACCTGGTCCGACTCGGAACCGGTGATGGCGTCGTGGTGGGCGCCGTAGACGAGCTGCCGCCAGGCCTTGTCGAGGGCCGCGTCCGGGTAGGCGTGCCCGGTGACGAGCGAGGCGAGCGTCGCCCAGGCCTCCGCGTCGGCGAGCAGGGTCTCGCCGTACCGCTGGGCCTGCTTGGTGTCGATGTAGGAGACGTCCTTGCCGGTGTAGACGGGGTTCATGTCCCGGGTCTGCGGCGAGGCTTTGCGGCCCTCGGCGTCCAGCTCCGCGCGCACGGCGGCGAAGAAGTCCCGCGGGATGCCGGAGACGAACCGCGGCCAGACGTAACGGGCGTTCCAGTCCCGGTGGATGTCCATCACCCAGCGGCACGGCGGCGCGTAGTCCCCGCCGACCGGGAGCAGCACGTTGCGGGTGAGGGCGACCTTCTTGAGCCCCTGGAACAGCTTGAACGCCTCCGCCTCCGCCTCGGGCAGCGTCGGCGCGTTGTCGATCCGCCAGCCGGCGCCGTAGTGGTTGACCATGTACGCGGTGAGGATGCCGCGCCCCGAGGGGGCGATCCAGTCGAACTCGGCCGGGAACTGCATCCGTCGCGGATCCCGCGGCTCCTCGCCGAACACGGACAGCGTGGGGCCCCACTGGTGGAAGGGTCCGCGCGCCCAGGAGCTGGAGGTCACCCCGGCGTCGGCCATCAGCCCGGGGAACTGCGGGTCGTGCCCGAACGCGTCCAGCTGCCAGGCGGTCTCCGGGGACGCCCCGAGGATCGCACGCTGGTATCCGTCGCCGTACAGGGCGTTGCGTACGGTCGCCTCGGCGCCGGTGAGGTTGGTGTTCGGCTCGTTGTAGGTGCCGCCCATGATCTCGACGCGGCCGGTGCGGATCAGCTCACGCAGGAAGCCGCGCTCTTCGGGGAAGGCGTTCCAGTACGGCTTGAGGTAGTCGACCTCGGCGAGCACGAAGGTGTACGCCGGGTCGCGCCGGGCCAGGTCGGAGTGCGCCCGGACCAGGCTCATCCCGGACTGGCCGCGCGAGTCGAAGGTGCGGGCGGGCAGGCCGGTCGTGGCCGGGCTGTCGGCCACGTCCCAGGTCTCGGTGTAGGCGCCCTGGGTGTTCCACCAGACGGGGTCGTAGTGGAAGTGGCTGACCATGAACATGGTCCAGCCGGGCTCGGCGACCGTGAACTCGCCGGTGCCGCTCGCGGTCTCGTCCCCGTCGGCCGCGGTGACCGTGATCGGTCCGCCGGTGCCGGTCACGGGTATCTCGGCGCGTACGGTGCCGTCCTCGCCGACGGTGACGACGGTCTCCCCGATGCCGCCGCGCCCCTCGACCGTCACGTGGACCGAGCGGCCCGGCACGTGCTCGATCCCGGCCGCCACCACCTGGAGCGGTTGCTCGGGTGTACCGACGAACAGCTCGGTCGACTCAACTGAGGTGACACGCATGGGGCTCCTACGAGATGACTCGGGGGAGCCCCATCCTGGCATCGAGGGGATGATTCAAACAACCATCTTTGTGTTATCTCGGTGGTTCATCCATGCATGATCGGTCACGGTCACCGCGTGCGGCGGGCCTTCACCGCATGCTGCGGGGTGATGTGGTCGGTGAGCGCGAGGGAGGAACTCGCCCGCTGGTAGGCGACCTGGCCGACCCGGACGTAGAGACAGTCGACGATCATCAGGACGGAGTGTCGGCCGCCGATGCTGCCGGTGCGGAAACTGGTCTCCGAGGTGGCGGAGATGAGCCGGATGTCGGCGGCCTTGGCCAGCGGGGAGCGCGGGTCGGTGGTGATGGCGATGGTGGTCGCACCCCGCTCCTTGGCCATCTCGAAGGGTTCGAGGGTCTCGCGGGTGGCGCCCGAGTGGGAGATGCCGATGGCCACGTCGGCCGGGGTGAGCAGGGCCGCGGAGGTGGCCGCGCCGTGCACCTCGGTCCAGCCGCGCACCTGGCAGCCGATACGGAACAGCCGGGTCTCGGTCTCCTGGGCGACCGCGCCGCTGCCGCCGACGCCGTAGACGTCGATCCGGCGGGCCTTGGCCAGCGCCTGGGCCGCGCGCTCCAGGGCGTCGAGGTCGACGCGCTCGATCGTCTGCTGGATCGCGCGCAGATCCGCGCTGCCGACCACCTGGACGACCCGCTCCAGGCTGTCGTCCGGGGAGATGTCGGGACCGATCTCGGCGGAGCCCCAGTCGGAGACCTCGCCGCGTCCGCGTTCCTGGGCCAGCTCGATCAGCAGGTGCTGGTAGGAGTCGAGTCCGATGGCCCGGCAGAACCGGGTCACCGTGGCCTGCGAGGTTCCGGTGCGGCGGCCCAGCTCGGCGGCGGAGCAGTGGGTGACGGCGGCCGGATCCTCCAGGATCAGCTCGCCGACCTTCCGCAGGGAACCGGCCAGCCGGGGCAGCTCGGTGCGGATCAGTGTGGTGACGTCGGTCGGAGGCATGGAAAGAAGGTATCAGCCACCCTTAGCGCCTCTGATTGAATACCAGGACCGCATTGTGGTTTGTTGATTCACTGCTGGGTGGTTGTATGGTGGTTCAATCCATCAGTGGGGAGTGTCGCGTGTCCGTCGAGTCCGTCAGCGCCCAGCGCTTCGCCGAACAGAGCCTGGACGTCCTCCGTCACGTCACCGAGTCCGCCCGCGAGGACGTGCGCCGTGCCGCCGGGCTGATCGCCGACTGCATCCGCGCCGACGGGGTGATCCAGGCCTTCGGTACCGGTCACTCCCAGGCGATGGTCCTGGAGGTCGCGGGCCGCGCGGGCGGGCTGGTGCCCACGAACCGGCTCCAGATGTCCGACCTGGTCCTCTACGGCGGTGACGCGCCCAGCGTGCTCGACGACCCGCTTCTGGAGCGTGAGCCGGGAGTGGCGGTCCGTCTGTACGACCTTGCCGCTCCCCAGGTTCAGGATCTCTTCGTGATCATCTCCAACTCCGGTGTCAACAACGTCATCGTGGAGATGGCGCTGCACGCGAAGTCGCGGGGACACAAGGTCCTCGCGATCACCTCCCTCACGCACACGGGCGCGGTGCCCGCGGGGCACGAGAGCGGGAAGAAGCTCGTGGACCTGGCGGATGTGGTGCTGGACAACGCGGCGCCGGTCGGGGACGCGTTGCTGTCGCTGCCGGGAGGTGGGGCGGTGGGGGCGCTGTCCACTCTGACCGGGGTGATGCTGGTGCAGATGGCGGTGGCCGAGGCTTCGGGTCTGTTGCTCGCCTCGGGTGAGCGGCCGCCGGTGTATGTCTCCGCCAATGTGCCCGGTGGGTTTGAGGGGAACCTGGAGTTGGAGAAGCGGTACGCGGGGCGGGTTCGGCGTACGGCGACGTAGGTTTCTCGGGGGTCGCGGGATCGCGGGGAACTTGCGGCCGGTGGGGGCTGGTCGCGCAGTTCCCCGCGCCCCTGTGTGAGAGCCCTTACCCGACAGGTACCGGAGTCAGGGCAACCGCCAGTGGATAGGCGCCTGTTGTGCAGGGGGCGCCGGTGCTGCCCGTTCCGGTGTCCACCGGGACCAGGGCGTTGCCGTCGGCCGTCGTCGCGTAGGCCGTGCTGCCGTTCCAGTCCAGGGCCACATCGAAGGCTGACCTGCCCACCTTGACCGTGCGGCCTGGTGCGCCGGTGACCGTGTCCACCGGGGTGATGGTGTCGCCGTTGCTGGGGCTGACCCAGAGGGTGCGGCCGTCCGGAGAGAGCCCGAGGCCGTAGGCCTGTCCCGTGACCAGGAGGGTCGGTTCGGTGGCGTTCGTCGCCGTGTCGATCGGGGTCACGGTCGAGCCGCCGGAGTTGGAGACGTAGACCGTCCTTCCGTCGGGTGCGGCCACGACGTTGAAGGGGCTCGGGCCGACCCGGATCGCCGTACCTGCCTTGCCGGTGGTGAGGTCGACGGGGCTGACCGTGTTGTCGTGGATGTTCGCCACGTACAGGGTTCTGCCGTCGGGTGTGATCGCCATGTTCTCGGGGCCGTCGCCGACTGGGATCGGCGTACCGGTCGTCAGCGTGCCGGTGTCGACCGACTGCACTGTGCCGTCGGTGTAGTTGGCGACCCAGAGGGTGCCGCCGTCCGGGGTGAGCGCGAGACCGGCGGGGACCTTGCCGACGGCGACCGTGGCGGTGACCGTGCCGCTCGCCACGTCGATCACGCTGACCGAGTTCGAACCCTGGTCGGCCGTGTACGCGGTACGGCCGTCCCCGCTCACCACCACCTCGCCGGGATTGCTGCCGACGGAGATGTTCTTGGTCGTCCCGGTGGAGAGGTCGACGGAACTCACCGAAGCGCCACTGAAGTTGGCGGTCAGGGCGCGCGGTGTGCCGGTGCCGTCGCTCACCTGCACCGGGAGCGCGCGGTCCAGGATGCCGGTGCCCGACACCACGAGGGAGTGGACGCCCTCCGTCTTCCCGGTGAGGGTGACGGTGACCTTGGTGTCCGGGGTCGTGGCCGTGCCCTCGGAGGGTGTGGCCGTGACGCCGTCGGGCACGTCAAGCCTCCAACTGACGGTTCTGGCCCGCGCGTCGGAGAAGTCGAGGGTGACGGTCGCGGAGGCGCCGGGCTTCAGGGAGAGGGCGGCGGGGGAGAAGGAGGCGTCGACGCCGGGGTCAGGGGCGTTCTCCAGCATCGTCGTGTAGAGGAACTGGTCCATCACGCCCGGCGAGACCTGCTGCGGGACGGCGTCCAACGCCTTCCGCTCCTGCTGGAGTTGCTTCCAGTACGCCGACACCGCGTCCGTGTCACCGGCCTTGTGGGCCAGCAGCAGTTCCACGGCCGTCCCGCCCGCGCGGCCGTAGCTGCCGAGTTTGTCGAGCCAGGCGGAGGTCTCGTCGAGGAAGCCGGGGTTGTCGAGCCGGGCGCGCAGCTGGGCGGGGGTGGCGGCCATGTCGGTGAAGTAGGACGTCAGCGCGGCTGCCGCTCGGTCGAGGCCGCTGTTGTGCTCGTAGGCCTCGCGGAAGGCGGTGATCAGCCGGGTGAGGGTGGGGGACTCGGTGGTGTCCAGCTGGGAGGAGTAGTTGTTCTCGGCGAAGATCCGCAGCCACTTGGCCGACTCGGGCCCGGCGAGGTCCCGGACCGAGGCGAGGAACGCCTTGTGCGGGTCGTAGGCGTTCGGGTTCCACAGATAGGCGGCCGAGGTGAACAGGGCGATCCGGCTCGCCTCGCCCTGGACCATCGGGTTGGCGGTCACGCCGGTGGCCGCGCTCGCCACGCCCGGTTCCCGGCCCGTGTAGGGGCCGAGGAGGAGGCGGCTGGTGACGTAGTCGTTGACCGGGTAGTTGTCCCAGATGAGGATCGGATGGCCGTAGACCTCGCGGGCCTGCTTGACCTGGTCGGTGGTGATCGTGGGCGCGATGACGCCGACGCCGGTCCACTCGACGACCACGGACGGGTCGAGCCGCTCCCTCAGGGCCTTCTTGTACGGCGAGTCGGCCAGGTCGGAGTACTCGGTGGGGACCATCTCCAGGGGCTGGAGCCCCGTGTGCGTGGCGGAGAAGTCCTTCCAGACGGTGTTCAGGAGATGGGCCTGCGCGGCACCCGCCGCACCGCCGCCCGTGCCGAACTCCCGCTCGTCCTCGGAGCAGTTCCACTTCGTGTAGCTGATGTCGTCCAGCGGGATCGCGAAGGAGCGGACGCCGATGGCGTACAGCGAGTCGAACTTGGCGGTGAGCGCTTTGACATCGGCGCCGGCGGAGTAGCAGACGGAGAGGCCGGGGGAGAGGGCGTAGGTGAAGCGGACGTGGTTCGTGGCGGCCCGGTCGACGAGTTCTGTGAGCCGGGCGAGTTCGGCCGCCGGGTACTCGTCCCGCCAGCGGGCGCGCAGGTAGTCGTCGTCCTTGGGGGAGTAGACGTAGACGTTCTGCTTGGTACGGCCGTAGAAGTCGAGCTGGGCGAGCCGCTCGGCCTGCGTCCAGGGGGTGCCGTAGAAGCCCTCGATGACTCCGCGGAGGGCGGCGGCGGGTCAGTCGCGGATCTTGACCACGGGCAACTCGCGCTTGCCGTCGAGGAGTTGGCGCAGGGTCTGGGCGGCGTAGAAGGTGCCGGTGGGGTCGGCGCCGGAGAGGGCCAGGAGGGCCCGGCCGTGGCTGCGGCCGGCGGCCAGGACGTAGCCGCCGGAGGCGAGGCCGGACGGGGAGGCGGCGTGGAGCTGCTTCAGCGTCCGGGCGGTCGCGGTGTTCTCGCCCGGCCCGCCGAGGTAGACGGTCAGGCCGGCCGCGGGCGGCCGGTCGCCGGCGCCGACCGTGGTGATGCGGTCGGCGCCGGCGGCTCTGAGGGCCGCCTTGACGACCCGTCTCGCGGACGGGTCGGTGTGGGGGCCGACGACCTCGACGACCCGGCGGGGGACGGGGATCCGGCCGCTTCCGGCACTCATGCTCTGCGGAGTCGGCCAGACCTGGGGAGCGGGCTGCCGGGCCTCGGCAGTGGCGGGTGCCGCCGGGGCCGCGAGGCCGAGGGTCAGGAGCAGGGCGACGGCCGTACGTCTGAGACTGATGAATGAATCCACCTTGAAAGGCTATGGATGTTGAATGAAGCATTCAATGGGGCGAACGTTCAAAGAACCTTCCGGTGCACGAGGGCCGACATGCACAGCACCCCGGGCAGCAGCGGCAGCCACACCGTCAGGACGCGGTAGCCGATGAGGGTCGCCGTGCCGACGCTCACCGGGACGCCGTAGACGGCGAGGGTGAAGACCATGGCCGCGTCCACCGGGCCGACGCCGCCGGGCGCGGGCACCGACCCGACCGCGCTGCTCGCGACGAGGTACGCGAACGCGACCTGCGCCCAGGACAGCGTCACCCCGAGCGAGGCGCCGACCGCGTGGATCACGCTCGCCTGGAGCAGCGGTGCGGCGGCCGCGCCGCCCCACAGGGCGAGGATCCGGCTGGGCATGGTGTGCAGACGGCGGGCGTCGGTCAGGGCGGTGCGCACGAACGTGGCCGCCGGGCGGCGCAGCGGGCGGACCAGGGTCAACAGCAGCAGCGTGCCGCCGAGTCCGAGTCCCGCGGCCACCAGGGGCAGGAACAGCATGCGCCGGTCCGGGACGAGATCGCCGAGCCGCAGCAATCCGGGCAGCGCGACCAGGAAGCCGACCAGGACGAGCGTCTTGGCGATCGGCCTGACCAGCGTGTACAGGGCGAGCGAGGCGGTGGCGCGGGCCAGCGGGATGCCCTGTCCCTGGAGGAAGCGCAGGGTCACGGCGTGGGCGCCGAGGCTCGCCGGCAGCACGTGGTTGGCGGCGCCGGCGGCGAACTGCGAGGCCACCAGAAGCCCCGACGGCAGCCGCTCGGGCAGCGCGCCCTGCCGTACGACGGAGGCGGAGATCCAGCCCAGGCAGGTGTAGCACAGCCCGACGAGCAGCCAGCCGGGATCGGCCGAGGCCAGCCGCGCGGTGCCGTCGTACAGGGCACGCCGGTCCAGGGCCGCCCATATGCCGATGAGCAGGAGGGGGAGCACGGTGAGCAGGTGGCGGGTCAGACGCGTCAGCGAGCGGCGGGAACCGGCGGGAGCGTGAGCCGGGGTGCCGGTCGGGAGCGGGGCGGGGGCGGCGGCGGGGAGCGGCCCCGGGGGACCTTCGAGCGGAAGCAGGGACACGGCGCACGTCGTCCTTTCGCGTCATGCCCCGTGCGGGACACGGGGCATGGCGGAGGCAAGGCGATGCAGAGGGGACGAGGGAAACGTTCCCGCTCGGTGTGACGTTCAAATGTCCGGCAGTCGAAGGAGCGCGGGCGGGTGGGCGACACGGGGTGCGGCGCAGGTGCCGGAAACCGGCCGCCCCGGCATCCTTTCGGGATGCCGGGGCGGTCAGGGGAACTACGGTCGCGACAGGGGGCTTCAGCTGATGAAGGAGCCCGGGGCGCAGGCGGTCGAAGCCACCCAGGTGTGCGACTCGATGGAGTTGTTCATGTTCACGTTGTTGGTGTAGTGGTTCCGGCTGAGGTCGTCCACGTACTTCTCGCCCGGCAGGAGGCAGCCGTACGAGGTGTCGTTGTAATCCGCGCGCCAGTAGAAGGCCACGACGTCCTTGCCGCCGACGAAACCGCTGTTCATGACGGACGAGGCGCGGTTCACGTCGTTGCCCTGGAAGGGGCCGAGGTTGTCGCCCCACTCGGGGTCGCGGGTGGGGGTGACGCCGAGGAGTTCGCCGCCGCAGTCGGTGCCGTCCCAGGCGCGGACGTTGCCGTCGCGGCCGTGCGCGTTCCAGTTGGCGTTGCAGCCGGGGCCCGCGTGGGCGGTGGCCGGGATGGCGATGCCGAGGGCCGCGAGGCCCAGGGTGGCGAGGGAGACGGTCAGCTTGCGCATGACGGGATTCCTGTTCTGCTTGCGCCTCGTGGGAGGCGTGGGTGGGTGGGGTGACGATCCGCGAGCGTCGTCGCGGGTTCCGTCCGTGACACGGGGTCACGGATGTCAGGGGCGGTGCGTCCCGGATCAGGTGCGGGCCGGGACGGTGCGCTCGGCGACGGCCAGGGCGTACCGCTGCATCCGCAGGTGGGCGTCGAGGGCGTGGCCGTACTTTCCGGCCAGTTCGCCGACGTAGTGGGCCTCCCGCCGCTCGCCGATCGCCCGCAGGGAGACGGCGCGGGCGCAGGTGGCGTCGGCCACCGCGATCCGGGTCTCGTTCGCGAAGGTCCTGGCCTCCTCGGCCCGGGTCTGCTCCGCGCTGTGCTCACGCGTGGACTGGCGTGCCGCGTCGGGGTCGGGGAAGGGGTGGCCCGCCTTGTTCATGCAGTGCGACCAGGCGCTCACCGCGCTCGTGAACTCCTTGTCGCGCAGCAGCTTGTCCACGTACAGGGGGCGCAGGTTTCTGACGCTCACGTCGGACCGGAACCACGCCGCCGGATCGGCGTACAGCATCTTCTCGGCCTGGCCGGCGCAGCCGCCGGACTGCTTGGAGATCGTGCCGCCGGACGGCGTCGGCGACTTCAGCACCACGGCTTCCCGGCCGCCGTCCATCGCGATGTCGAAGGCCTTCTGGCGTGAGCGGGAAAGGGACTTGCGGTAGGCGATGTTGGGGTTGCGCAGGCGGGCGCGGTCCTCCTGCGCCGCGATCCGGCTGCCGTAGCCGTGCCTGCGTGCCCAGCCGATGTCGTCCTGGACGTAGCCGACCGGCCGACTGTCCTCCAGGCTCAGCGGCTTTTCCTCCCAGAAGCGGAAACCCTTCTTCCTCATGCAGACCGTGATGAGGTGCTGCTCGGCGTCGGAGATCCGCAGGTCCTGGGCGTACGTGAGCTTCTGGCCGGCCTGGGCGGACTCGGCCCTCGCGGCCGGCGTGGTGCGGTGGGCCGCGTCGGTGTCCGCCGTGCAACCGGTCAGCACGAGCGAGGCCAGCGCGACGATCACGCCCACCGCGGCGGGCGCGCGTCGTGTGCTGCGTCCACTCGGTACCACCGTCCGGCGTGGGGCGTCGGCGCGCTTCATCGGCATGCTCCCGGGGCGAAGTCGAACTGGGTTGCTCTTACGTGCCGTTGACGCCCCGGAGGGCACGTCCGTATGACCCCCGGACCGCTGATTCTTTTCCTGTGCCGGGGGTCATACGAGGACGGTCCGCGATCCGTCTTCTCTGCCTGCCGGAGGCTTGCCGGGCGCCTGCCGGAGGCCTGCCGGGGGTCAGAACCGCGGGTGACACGGGACGTGCGGGAATCTTCGACACGAGAAATCTCGGGGGGCCCTCATACGAGCGGCCGGGCCCAGCCGTCCCTCAGGTGAGGGGTGTCTCTGTGTACCGTCGAAATCCGGCCAACCGCCGTCCGGGGGGAAGCCAGGAGGAAGGCTCTTGAACGCCGGGTGGCAGGCCCCTCCGAGGGGCCCAGCACGGTCGCCCACCAGCTCGATCCGGCCAGGTCCGCCCCGTTCCCGTCGTCCGTGGACACCCCCCGTCGATATCGTCGAACACGTATCCGTGGTGTGGGCGGTGTGGCGATCGGGGGACCATGCTCCAGGTACGTCTACTGGGTCCGGTGGAGGTGTGGGAGGGGAACCGACGGGCTCCGCTCGGCGGGGTCAGACCTCTCGCGGTCCTGTCCGCACTCGTCGTCCACCTGGGCGAGGTGCTCTCCACGGAACGGCTCGTGGACTGCGTCTGGGACGAGCAGGCGCCCGCCACCGCCAGCGCCCTCGTCGCCACCCATGTCTCCGCGGTACGCCGCGCCCTGGCCCGCGTCGGGGAGGCGGAGGTGATCCGTACCCGGCCACCGGGGTACGTCGCCGATCTCGACGCCTCCCAGGTCGACGCCCGCCGCTTCGAGGAACTGCTCATCTCCGGCCGGGCCGAGGCCGCCCGGGGCCGCGCGGACGAGGCCGCCGAGCTGCTCTCCGAGGCCCTCGGGCTGTGGCGCGGGCAGGACGCCCTCGAAGGGCTCGGCCAGTCGTTCGCCCGGATCGAGGCGGGCCGGCTGGCCGAACTGCGGCTGGTCGCCCAGGAGGAGTCCTTCGGCCTCCAGCTGGAGCTCGGCCGCCCGGACCGCACGATCGCGCCCCTGCTCGCACACGTCGCCGCCCACCCCCTCAGGGAACGGCCGCGCGGCCAGCTGATGACCGCCCTGTTCCGCACCGGACGCGTCTCCGACGCCCTGCGCACCTACCAGGAGGGCCGCGAGGTGCTGCGCGAGGAGCTGGGCATCGACGCCGGACCGGAACTGCGGGCCCTGCACAAGGCCGTCCTCACCAACGACCCCGCACTGCTGGGCACCGGCTCCCGCCCCCGCGACCCCGCACCGCCGGACGCCGGCTCCCGCCCCCCGGCCCGGCAGGCCGCCGCCACCAGGCAGGACCGGCAGCGCGGCACGGGTCGTACGGCGGCGCCGGGCACCGGACCGGGTACGTCGGCCCCGAGACCCGCCCCGTCCCATCTCCCCCCGGACATAGCCGACTTCGTCGGCCGGTCGGACCAGATCGACTGGGCCGTCTCCCTGCTGGGCCGGGTCGACGACCCCGGCCGCACCGCCCCGCCGATCGGGGTGATCTCCGGACGCTCCGGAACGGGCAAGACCGCGCTCGCCGTCCACGTAGGCCATCGCACCGCCGAACTCTTCCCCGACGGCCGCCTGTTCGTGGACCTGCGGGCCGCCGACACCGCCCCGCTGCAACCCGCCGACGCCCTCGCCCGGCTGCTGCGGGCCATGGGCGCCGAACCGGCGGCACTGCCGAGCTCCGTCGAGGAACTGACCGGGCTGTACCGCACGTACACCGGGCACCGCCGCATTCTGCTGATCCTCGACAACGCCGCCGGGGAGGCGCACGTACGGCCCCTGCTGCCGCCCGGTCCCGGCTCCGCGGTGCTCGTCACGAGCCGGCGTCGGCTGGTGGCCCTGGAAGGCGCGGCCCACCTCGATCTGACCGTCCCGGACGAGGAGGAGGCCCTGGAACTCCTCGGACGGGTCGCCGGAGCGGACCGCATCCGCGCGGAGCCGGAACAGACCGCCGAGATCGTCGCCCTGTGCGGGCGGCTGCCGCTCGCCGTGCGCATCGCCGGGGCACGGCTCGCGGCCCGGCCGCACTGGGTGCCCGGCCGGCTCGCCGCCCGCCTGCGGGACGAGCGGCTGCGGCTCAACGAACTGCGCGCCGGAGACCTGGAGTTGCGCACCAGCCTGGAACTGGGTTACGCCGACCTCGATCCGCAGGAACGGCGTGCCCTGCGCCGGCTGGCCCTGCTCGACCTGCCCGACTTCGCGGCCTGGATCGCCGCGCCGCTGCTCGACATCGGCACCGAGGAGGCCGAGGAGGCCGTCGAGCGGCTGGTGGACTGCCACTTCATCGACGTGATCGGCGTCGACGCCACGGGTCGCGGCCGCTACCGCATCCACGACCTGGCCCGTGAACACGCCCGCGAGCGCTGTCTGTCGGAGGAGAGCGCCGAGGAGCGGACGGCGGCCGTGCGGCGCCTTGTGGAGTGCTGGCTGGGGCTGGCCGAGAAGGCCGCCGCGCGGGGCCCCGGCGGCACGGCACGGTACTTCCCCGAACCGGCCGCGGTACGGCCCGTCGACCCGCTCGATCCGCAGGCCGAGGAGGAGCTCCTCGGGCGGCCCGCGGCCTGGTTCGCCGCCGAACAGGCCGGACTGCTGGCGGCGGTGGAGTACTGCGCCGACCACGGCATGGACCGCGCCGCCCGGGACCTGGCCGGCGCGCTGATCGCCAGCTCGGTCGCGCTGTACAACCAGTTCGACGCCTGGTCCCGCTCACACACCGCGGCCATGGCGGCGGTGCGGCGCAGCGGGGACGGCGAGGGCGAGGCGTGGCTGCTCACCGGTCTCGGTCAACTGCGCTACGAACAGGACGAGTTCGAGGAGTCCTACGCCTATTTCCGGGACGCCCTGCGGCTGTTCAAGGCCCATGACGACGTACCGGGGGCGGCCCAGGCCCTGCTCGGCATGGCCACCGCCCGGCGCGAACAGGCGTGCTATCCCGAGGCGCTGGAGCTGCTCGGCCGGGCGCTGGAGGGGTACGCGCGACTCGACGACCGCGGCGCCCGGGCCCGGGTCTTCTACGGCCTCGGCTACGTGTACCGGGAACAGGGCGACGACCCCGCCGCCCGCGAGGCCTTCGCGCAGGCCCTGGAGCTGTACCGGGCGGAGGACGACCGGCACGGCGAGGCGCTGGTCCTGCGCGCGGTGGCCCTGTGCCACCGGGCGGAAGGGGAGTACGCGGACGCCGAGCGGCTGCTGCGGGGCGTGCTGCGGGCCTTCGCCGGCCTCCACGACACCTTCGGCGTGATGTACACGGAACAGTCGCTGGCGAAGGTGGAGCTGCGCCTCGGCCTCCTGGACGCCTCGCGCGAACGGCTCGGGCGGTGTCTGGAGCTGGCCCGGGAGCGGCAGGACCGGTTCGGCGAGGCACTGGTGCTGCGGACGCTGGGGGAGTGGCATCTGGCCGCCGGTGACGCCGGGAGCGCACGGGACCCGTTGGAGCGGGCCCTGTCGCTCTGGGAGGCGTTGCGGCTTCCGCTGTGGCGGGCGCGGACGCTGTGGGATCTGGCGGTGGTCCGGGAGGCAGCCGGGGAGGTGGACGCGGCCGCCGGGGCCCGTGCCGAGGCGATGCGCGTGTTCCGGGAGTCGGGGGCGCGGGAGGCGCGGGACCGGGCGTAGCCGAGACGTGGGACCGGGCGGCGTAGCGGGGACGCGGGTGCCGTGAGGTCGCTGCAGAAGCCCCGGGCCGGCGCTTGCAGGCGATCTGCAGAGCAATTGCAGAGGACCCCGAGACGCTCTTCCCGTGACAGACATCATCACGCTCGCGGACCCCAGGGTTGCCGCGGTGACGCACGACGAGTGCGGGGAACCGCTCGTCGACCTGCGGGAGGACGGGCAGTTGCTCGTCGACTCCCGGCAGGCCGACGACGCGGGGAGCTACGCCCATCTCAGGGCCGGCGCGCTGCGGCGGCTCGTGCGGGCGCAGCGGCTGCTGCCCCCGGGGATCCGGTTGCTGGTGGTGGAGGGGTACCGGCCGCCCGACCTCCAGCGCCGGTATTTCGAGCAGTACGCGGCGACCATGCGGCAGGCTCACCCGGACGCGGCTCCCGAGCGGATCCGTGAGCTGGCGAGCGCGTACATCTCGCCGCCGGAGGTCGCCCCGCACGTCAGCGGCGGTGCGGTCGACCTCACCCTGTGCGACCACACGGGCCGCGAACTGCCGCTCGGCACCGAGGTCAACGCCACCCCGGAGGAGAGCGCGGGCGCCTGCCGCACCGACGCGCCCGGCATCGGCGCACAGGCGCGGGAGTACCGGGCCCTGCTGGGCCATGTGCTCACCGCGACCGGGTTCGTCAACTACCCGACCGAGTGGTGGCACTGGTCGTACGGCGACCGGTACTGGGCCCTGCTGCGCCGCGTACCGGCCGCCCGCTACGGCCCCGCCGACCCGCCCCGCCCTCCGGCCTGACCACCGGAGCGGGACGGCGCACGAGCGACCGCCGCGAGGAATCACCGCGAGGAATCACCGCAAGGGGGAAAGAAATGCACCACAGCCAGGCCACCTGTCCACCACCACCGCGCGACGCCGACAACCGGATGAGCCCGGGGGACTTCGACGCGTCCTTCACGGCCGACATGCCACGTCTGCGCAGACGGCTGCTCGCGCTGACGGGCAATCCGCACGACGCCGACGACCTGCTCCAGGAGACCTATCTGCGGCTCTCCCGGCGGGCCCGCTCCCAGAGCCTGACACGGCAGCAGCACCCGTACGCCTACACCTGCGCCGTCGCCCTCAACCTGCTGCGGGACTCCTGGCAGCACCCCTCCCGTCGCGAGCGCACCACGGACCAGCTGCCGGAAGCCGGCTGGGACGGCGGACTCGACTCCTACGAGGCCTCCGCCACGGCGATCGCGCTGCTCGGCATGCTCTCCGAGAAGGAGGCCGCCGCGGTGATCCTCGTGGACCTGGAGGGACTCACCCACGACACGGCCGGGGAACGCCTCGGCGCCCACCGCGGCACGGTCCAGCGCAACCGCCTGCGCGGCCTCGCCAAGATGCGCGCCGCCCTCCACCGCTGACCCGGGTGGCACACCTCCACGGGGGTGGGGTGTGCCACCCGGTTTTCCCACCGCGTCTCCCACCGGCGTCACGGCCATCACGCTGACGCCTCCTCGACGAAGGAAGAGTCCTTGAACACCATCAGCACGCGCCGTCGGACCAGCGGCGCGATCCTGGGCGCCTCGGCGCTGGCGCTCACCGCGTTCTTCTCCGCCCCGGCGCACGCCGCCCCGGCCGCCGCGGACGCCACCTGCGGTGTCCTCGCGCCCGGCGCCTCGGCCACCGCGCAGGCCGCCGTCGACGCGGCCTGTTCGCAGATCGGCGTCTGGTACAGCTGGGGCGGCGGCCACGCGGCCACGCCCGGTGCCAGCTACGGCTTCTACGACGGCTCCGACCCGGACAGCCTCCACGACGGCGAGCGCAAGGGCTTCGACTGCTCGGGCCTGATGCGGTACGCCTACTACCGGGCGACCGGCAAGGACCTGCTCAACGGCACGGCCGACGACCAGTTCCACAGCTCGCAGGCCTCCGCCCGGTTCTCCGCCGGGCAGGGCACCGCCCCGCTGCTGCCGGGTGACCTGATGTTCTGGGGCAACGGCCACATCCACCACGTCGCCATGTACCTGGGCGGCGGACAGATGGTCGAGGCCTACGAGTCGGGCACCCACATCAGGGTCACGTCCGTGCGCACCGGCGGCGACTACGCGGGCGCGATCCGCGTCAACGGCTCCGGCACCCCCGTCCCGCCGCCCGCCGACGGGGGCACGGTCTTCGAGACCTGGGGCACCGGCGTGCGTACGCACCGGTCGCCGAGCGTGGGCTCCGCCGTGGTCGACACCTTCGCCGGACCGACCCAGGTGTCCGTCCAGTGCCAGCAGCACGCGGAGACGGTGACCGCCGAGGGCTACACCAACGACGCCTGGGCGAAGCTCGCCGACGGCTCGTGGGTGACCAACATCTACATCAAGGGCCCGGCCTGGCTGCCCGGCATCCCGGACTGCGGCGGCAGCAGCACCCCGCCGCCCTCCGGCGGCAGCAAGGCGTTCCAGACCTGGGGCACCGGAGTGCGCACCCACAGCGAGCCCAACGTCAACGCCGGCGTGGTCGACTACTTCGCCCAGCCGACCACGGTCAACGTGGTCTGCCAGAAGCACGCCCAGGAGGTGACGGCCGACGGCTACACCAACGACGCCTGGTCGAAGCTGACCGACGGCTCGTGGCTGACCAACATCTACATCAAGGGCCCGGCCTGGCTGGACGGCGTGGCCACCTGCTGACGCGTCCCCTCCCGACGGGGCCGGCCGTGCACGGCCGGCCCCGACGGGCCCTCACCACCCCGTGAGCAACAGATGGTTGAGGAGCAGCGCCAGTACGGCCTGCCCGACCAGCCAGCCCCGCGCCCCCGTCACAAAGGCGCACGCGGGCAGCAGCCACGCGGCGAACGGCAGCCAGATCCGCTCGGTCTCCGCCTTGCTCATCCCGGACAGGTCGGCGAGGAGAAGGGCGAGGAGAGCACTGAGCACCAGCAGGCAGAGCCGGAGATCGCCACGGTCCGACCACTGGCTCCAGGGGCGCGGGGATCCGCGCGACCGGCCCCCGCCGTGCCGCAGCCGAAGGACAGCCCTCCGCACCCCCGCCACCGTCGCCGGCCCCACGATCAGCACCGTGCACGCGAGGTTCGCCCACACCCAGTACCCGTACGGCCGCACCCCGCCCGCGCCCTGGTGGTACCGCGTCACCAGCAGCCGGTACGCCTCCCACCAGTCGAACCCCGCCACGGTGAACAGGGCCGGCACGACCACGAAACCGGCCAGGGCGAACACCAGGGGCCGACGGGAGGAGCCCCGGCCCAGCAGCAGCACCGCCCCCGCGACGACGGCCATGAGTGTGAGGCCGTACGACAGATAGACGGTCAGCCCGAACAGCAGCCCCGAGCAGAGGCCGTACAGCGTCGGCCGCGGCCCCCGCACCGCGAGGGCGAGCAGGGCCACCGCCCACGCGGCCACCGCCGCGAAGTACCCGTCGGCCGACGTGCCCACCCAGACCGCGGCCGGGGCCAGGACCAGGAAGGGCGCGGCGCGGCGGGCGAGCGACTCGTCGGCAAGGGCCCGTACGGCGACCAGGACCGCCACCGCCGCGGTCGTGCCGACGGTGATGCACCAGGTCCCCGCCCAGCCCCCGCCGCCGAGCCCGACCCGGTCGAGCAGGACGAAGGTGAGGGTCGCGCCCGGGGGATGCCCGGCGACATGGGCGCCCCAGTTGTCCGGCGAGTCGATCAGGATGTGCCGGGTGAAGTCCCGCAGCGCCGCCGGGATGTCGTGGAAGTGACCGACGGCCCGCAGATACTCGTTCCTGGTGGTGAGCTGCTCGGCGACACCCCGGTGCCAGCCGTCCACGAGGGCCAGGGACCAGGTCCAGGCCATGCCCGCGCCCCAGACGGCGAGCAGCAGCGGGCGCCAGGTGAGCCGCGCGGCGAGCGAGGGGCCGTACGCCACCACGAGGGCCGCGACGATCACCGCGGCCGGGGTGCCGGGGCCCACATGTGGATCCCAACTCGCCAGCAGGGGCGGCCAGTCGACGTGCAGGGAGCCGTTCCGGTGCTGGATCGCCCTGCCGACCAGTACGGCGGCCGACACGAGCAGCGCGGCGCACACGGCCGCGTACAGGTCACGAAGGAGGTCCCGGTTCACCCGGACGACGCTAGGCCGCACGATCGCCTCCGGACGGCTGACATGCGACGACGTCAGACTTTCGTCATGGTTCGCGGGCCGGTTTCCAAGGTGGCGCGGGCCTACCGTCTGGGCATGGCACGGTCTCCCTTCGCACCTTCCTTCTGGCGCAGCCCGCTGCGCGGCCCCTGGCTCACCTCGGTCCTCGGGGTCGTGCTCCTCGGCGGCATCACGCTGCTGTTCGTGACGGGCCTGCTGTCGTACGCCGCCTACAACCCGGGTCTGTCGCCGGTGAACGACAAGACCCCGGACAAGGGAATCCTCGGCTTCTACCTCTTCTCCTGGCCGACCGACCCGCACTGGCTGTACCGCCTGAACCAGGGTGTCCACGTCACCCTCGGCATCACCCTGATCCCCGTCCTGCTGGCCAAGCTGTGGTCGGTGGTGCCGAAGCTGTTCACGCTGCCGCCCGCGCGCTCGCTCGCGCACGCCCTGGAGCGGCTCTCGCTGCTGCTGCTGGTCGGCGGTGCCCTGTTCGAGTTCGTGACCGGGGTGCTCAACGTCCAGCTGGACTACGTCTTCCCGGGCTCCTTCTACCCGCTGCACTTCTACGGGGCGTGGGTGTTCTTCACCGCGTTCGTCGCCCATGCCGTGCTGAAGACGCCGCTCGCGCTCCGCAATCTCCGCCGACTCCGGGAACGTCCGGAACCACGGGAGGAGCGGACCGGGTCGGTGTCACCGGACCCGGTCGAGCCGACGGTGTCGCGGCGCGGGGCGCTCTGGTTCGTCGGCGGCGGGTCGCTGCTGCTGTTCGTCACCACGGCCGGGCAGAACTTCGACGGCGTCCTGCGCCGGACCGCCCTCCTCGCCCCGCACGGCGGCGCCGAGCCCGGGGCCGGGCCGGGCGGCTTCCAGATCAACAAGACCGCCGCGTACGCGGGGATCGACCCGGCGGAGACGGGTGAGGAGGCGTGGCGGCTGGTCGTCACGGGCCGTGACGGCCGTACCGTTCGCCTCGCTCGCGCCGATCTCCTCCACCTCCCGTTGCACAGCTCCGCGTTGCCCATCGCCTGTGTGGAGGGCTGGTCGACCTCCGACCAGTGGTGGCGCGGGGTGCGGCTGCGGGACCTCGCGGCGCTCGTCGGGTACGAGGACGATCCGCCGGACCTCTTCGTGGAGTCGCTGCAACGGCACGGCGCCTTCCGGCGGGCCGCCCTGCGCGCCAACCAGGTCGCCGACCCGCGGTCCCTGCTCGCCCTGTTCGTCAACGGCGAGGACCTGACCCCCGACCACGGCCACCCGGCCCGGATCATCGTGCCCGCGGCGCCCGGTGTGCTCAACACCAAGTGGGTGGCGCGGCTGACCTTCGGAGACCTGTGATGCGGATCCCTCTCGGCAGCCCTCTCCAACTCCTGCTGCTCGTCTGCTCGTTCGCCCTCGCCGGTTATGCGGGGGTGCGGCTGCTGGCGGGGGACCTGTTCGGGGTCGCGCTGTGGTTCGTGGGCGCGGCCGTTCTCCATGACCTGGTGCTGCTGCCGCTGTACGCGGCGGCGGACCGGGCGCTGGTGAGGACGGCGGGGCGGCACGTCCTGTACGTCCGGGTCCCCGCCGCCCTCTCCCTGCTGCTCCTGCTCGTGTGGTTCCCGCTGATCAGCGGGCAGGTCGCGGACCGCTACGCCTCGGCGACCGGCCTGTCCCCGGACGGCTTCCTCGCCCGCTGGCTGCTGGTGACGGCCGCGCTCTTCGGCGGTTCGGCCGTCGTCCTCGTCGTACGGCGGCGCAGGGCGACGAAGGAACGGCCGCCCGCCGTCCACTGATCCACGGGCGTCCAGCCGGTGCGGGCCGCGTGCCGCAGCAGGGCGGGGGTGCCGAGCCGGGCCCACGGGAACGGGCTCCCGACGGCGCCACGGGCGTCGGTGACATGCACCTGGACCCGCTCGTCGAGGTCCGGGCCGGTGACCGTCTCGGCGATCAACAGGCCGCCGGGCTTGAGGAGTCGCGCCGTCCGGTCGAGCAGGGCCGGTGGGTCGCCGCCGATGCCGACGTTGCCGTCGATCAGCAGCGCGGTGCCCCAACGGCCCTCGCCGGGCAGGGACTCGAAGACGGACCTCAGCAGGGCCTGCCCGCCGAGCGCGACGGTCCGCGCGACGGCCGCCTCGCTCACGTCGATGCCGAGGACCCGCCGGCCACGGGCCCCGAGCGCGGCGACGAGCCGCCCCGGACCGCAGCCGACGTCCAGCACCGCACCCTCGCAGCGCCGCAGCACCTCCAGGTCCGCGGCATCCGCGGCGGCGCACCAACGCTCCAGTTCGAGCGGGAGCAGCCATCCGTCGGAGCGACGCAGGTAGAGAGGCCCCCGGCCGGTGCGGAGGGCCCGGGTGTAGGGGTCGGCGGACCAGGTGCCGTCGTCGCGGGTGCCGTCCGTCGCATGCCTGTCGACCCCGGCGTCCGCGCCCGAGGTGGGTCGGCGGGGCTCGCGCCGTGTGGTGGTCGGACCGGTGTTCCGCTGGTGCCCGATCCCGTCCGTCCCCGGCCGTGGGCTGTCGGCATCGCCGCGTGGGAGAGGTTCGCCCGCCTCGGGCCCGGCGGCCCCCGTCTCGCCGTCCGGCCGCACGGGTGCCGTGTCCGTGGTGGGCCGTGTCGCGACGCCGGCCCGCGGCCCCCTCACCGCACCACCTCCGTGAGCCGTGCCAGCTGCGCCGCGAACCGTCCGCCCGGCGCCGCCCGCGCGACCAGTTCCGCGTCGGACGCGGTGTCCACGTCCCGCAGCGGCGGCAGCTCCCGCACCCGCAGTCCGGTCAGCCGGGCGCGCTGGGCCGCGCCGGTGTGGGGCGTCGACATGGGGACTCCGCGCAGCCGGGACGGGTCCGGTTCCGCCAGACCCAGTGCCCAGAAGCCGCCGTCCTCGGCGGGCCCGAAGTACGCGTCGCAGTCGGCGAAGTCCACCGTGAGCAGCTCCGGAGTCACCTGGGGCGTGTCCATGCCGATGAGCAGGGCCGGGCCGTCGCAGCCCGCGAAGGCCGCGGCCAGCCGTTCGTCGAGACCACCCGCGCACTGCCGTACGACCTCGAATCCCGGTGGCAGCCAGGGGCCGGGTGCGCCCTCCAGGACCAGGACGCGGCGCCGGGCCGGGGTGCGGGCCACGACGTCGAGGGTGTCCGCGAGGGATGCCTCGGCCAGCGCGGCAGCCTCCGTGGGAGTGAACGGCGGGGTGAGCCGGGTCTTCACCCGCCCCGGCCTCGGCTCCTTGGCGATGACGAGCAGCGTGGTCACGCGCGCACCTCCGCCTCGTTCAGGACGTGGCTCATGTCCCGCACCGCCTGCCAGGTGCCCCGCCAGGTGCCCGTCACCTTGGAGGCGCCGGTGCGCGGGTGGTACGGCACGTCGTGCTCGGCGATCCGCCAGCCCGCGTCGGCCGCCCGCACCACCATCTGCAGGGGGTAGCCGCTGCGCCGGTCCGTGAGGCCGAGGGCGAGCAGCGGCTCGCGCCGGGCGGCCCGCAGCGGCCCCAGGTCGTGCAGCCGCAGCCCGGTGCGGCGGCGCAGCAGCCGGACCAGCGCGAGGTTGCCCGCCCGGGCGTGCGGCGGCCAGGCACCGCGGGCCTGCGGGCGACGCCGGCCGAGCACGAGGTCCGCCTCGCCTGCCAGCACCTCGTCCACGAACGGCACCAGGTCCGAGGGGTCCAGCGAGGCGTCGCAGTCGCAGAAGCACACGATGTCGGCGGTGGCGGCGGTCAGCCCCGCATGGCAGGCGGCGCCGAAACCGCGCCGCTCCTCGCGGACCACGGTCGCGCCGAGGGCGTGGGCGATGCGGGCGGAGCCGTCCGTGGAGCCGTTGTCGACGACGAGCGCGCGCCAGCCGGGCGGGATGCGTTCCAGCACCCATGGCAGGGCCCCGGCCTCGTCCAGACAGGGCAGCACGACGTCGACGGACGCCGCGGGTTCGTTCACTGAGGGGGTCGTCACAGCTTTCACCCTACGAATGTGAACCGGGCAAACCGGACACCGGCTCCTTACGAAACAAGGACGTCGGCGGCCGTCGGCGGCACATTCGCGCGCGCGGTGCGAGGCTGGCGGCATGGAGCAGCAGCAGTACGCACAGACCCGGCCCCGGGTCCTCGTCGTCGACGACGACCCCACCGTCGCCGAGGTGGTCTCCGGCTACCTGGACCGGGCCGGATACCTGGTCGACCGGGCCGCCGACGGCCCCGACGCACTCGCCCGCGCCGCAGCCCACCGCCCGGACCTCGTCGTCCTCGACCTGATGCTGCCCGGCATGGACGGCCTGGAGGTGTGCCGCCGGATGCGGGGCCGCGGGCCCGTCCCGGTCATCATGCTCACCGCCCGCGGCGACGAGGACGACCGCATCCTGGGCCTGGAGGTCGGCGCCGACGACTACGTCACCAAGCCCTTCAGCCCCCGCGAACTGGTCCTGCGCGTCGAGTCCGTGCTGCGCCGCTCCCGGCCCGCCCAGCAGGCCGGCCACCTGGGCGCCGCCGGTCTCTCGCTGGACCCGGCGGCCCGCCGCGCCCTCAAGAACGGCACCGAACTCGCCCTCACCATCCGGGAGTTCGACCTCCTCGCCTTTTTCCTGCTCCATCCCGGCCGGGTCTTCAGCCGCGAGGACCTGATGCGCGAGGTGTGGGGCTGGGACTTCGGTGACCTGTCGACCGTCACCGTCCATGTGCGGCGGCTCCGCGGCAAGGTCGAGGACGACCCGGCCCGGCCCCGACTGATCCAGACCGTATGGGGCGTCGGCTACCGCTTCGACGGCTCACCGACGGAGGTGTGACCCGTGCGCGACACCCTCCTCATCGCCCTCTACGCCTTCCTCGGCGCCGTCGCCGCCGGTCTCCTCGGCGCCTGGGTGCTGCTGCTGATCCGGCGCCGCTCGCTCTCCCTGCACCTCACCGTGGTCGCCGCCGTCGGTGTCACCGCGATGCTGGCCGGGACCCTCGCGGTCGCGCAGGCCATGTTCCTGTCCGGGCACGACCTGAGGGTCGTCACGACCGTCGTCCTGATGGCCGCCGTGGTCTCGCTGGCCACCGCCCTGCTGCTCGGCCGCTGGGTCAGCGCCCGCAGCCGGGCCCTCGCGCTCGCCGCCCGCTCCTTCGGCGACGGCGGCGACTTCACCTCGCCCGGCGGCCCCACCACCGCCGAACTCAACGACCTCAGCCGCGAGTTGGAGGCCACCAGCGCCAAACTCGCCGAGTCCCGGGAGCGCGAACGCGCCCTGGAGTCCTCCCGGCGTGAACTCGTCGCCTGGATCTCCCACGACCTGCGCACCCCGCTCGCCGGGCTGCGCGCGATGTCCGAGGCCCTGGAGGACGGCGTCGCCGCCGACCCCGCCCGCTATCTGAGGCAGATCCGCACCGAGGTCGAACGCCTCAACGACATGGTCGGCGACCTCTTCGAACTGTCCCGTATCCACGCGGGGGCGCTGGCGCTGAGCCCGAGCCGGATCTCCCTGTACGACCTCGTCTCGGACGCGCTGGCGGGCGCCGACCCACTGGCCCGCGAGCACGGCGTACGGCTGGTCGGCGACCGCGTGGCGGCCGTGCCGGTCGAGGTGGACGGCAAGGAGATGAGCCGTGTGTTGGGCAACCTCCTCGTCAACGCCATCCGCCGCACCCCCGCCGACGGCACGGTCGCGGTGGCCGCCGAGCGTCGTGCCGAGGGTGTCGTCGTGTCCGTCACGGACGGCTGCGGAGGCATCCCCGAGGAGGACCTGCCCCGCGTCTTCGACACCGGCTGGCGCGGCACGCACGCCCGAACACCCCCCGCCGGGGCGGGACTCGGCCTCGCGATCGTCCGGGGCATCGTGGAGGCCCACGCGGGCCGGGCCACCGTACGCAATGTGCCCGGCGGCTGCCGCTTCGAGGTGGTGCTGCCGACGGCGGCCCTCTGAACAGGCCGCCTGCGAGAAAAAAAGGGTGGTACCGCCCGCGGCCGCTTTCTTTCACGGGCGGCACCACCGGTCCAAGTGGGCTTACGCGTCCCGCATCCCGGCGCCCGCGAACTCCCGCATCCCCTCGGTGAATCCGACCTTCGCCTTCCACCCCAGCTCCGCCCGCAGCCGCGCCGAGTCCGCCGTGATGTGCCGTACGTCCCCGAGGCGGTACTCCCCGGTGACCACCGGTTCGGGACCGCCGTACGCCTCGGCCAGCGCGTGGGCCATCTCGCCGACCGTGTGCGGCTCGCCGCTGCCCGTGTTGTACGAGGTGAGCGCGCCCGTGGGTGAACTCGCCTCCAGCGCCGCCACGTTGGCCGCCGCCACGTCCCGTACGTGGACGAAGTCCCGGCGCTGACCGCCGTCCTCGAAGACGCGCGGGGCCTCGCCGCGGGCGAGCGCGGAGCGGAAGAAGGAGGCGACGCCGGCGTACGGGGTGTCGCGGGGCATGCCCGGCCCGTACACGTTGTGGTAGCGCAACGCCACCGCCGAACCGCCCGTGGCCCGCGCCCAGGACGCCGCCAGGTGCTCCTGGGTGAGCTTGGTCGTGGCGTACACGTTCCGCGGGTCGACCGGCGCGTCCTCGCCGACGAGACCGGGCGAGAGGTCCGCGCCGCACCGCGGGCACGGCGGTTCGAAGCGCCCCGCGTCCAGGTCGGTGACGGCACGTGGACCCGGCCGTACGGCCCCGTGCCGGGCGCAGGTGTAGCGGCCCTCGCCGTACACCACCATCGACCCGGCGAGCACCAGCCGCCGCACCCCGAGTTCGGCCATCGCGGCGAGCAGGACCGCCGTACCGAGGTCGTTGTGGGAGACGTAGTCGGGGGCGTCCGCGAAGTCCACGCCCAGCCCGACCATCGCGGCCTGATGGCACACCGCGTCCACTCCGGTCAGGGCGCGGCGGACGGCGTCGGGATCGCGTACGTCGGACGCCGGGTCGGCCCGGACGTCGTACAGGAGGGGCTCGTGGCCGTGTGCCAGGAGCGCCTCGACGATCTGTGACCCGATGAAACCGGCACCGCCGGTGACCAGTACGCGCATGCCCTCACGCTAGGGGCGCGACCGGCCCGGACGGCCGTGCCGCGCTCGCACGTCACGGCTTCGTAAGACTCAGCGGGAGCGACACCGTGAAGACCGTCGAGCCGGGCTCGCTGCGGAGCTCGATCGTGCCGCCGTGCGCCCGGACCAGGGAGCTCGCCACCGCGAGGCCCAGTCCGCTGCCGCCCCGGTCCCGGCTGCGGGCCTTGTCGACGCGGTAGAAGCGGTCGAAGACCCGCTCCTGGTCGGCGGGCGGGACACCGGGGCCCGCGTCCGCGATGCGCACCTGGGCCTGCCCGTCCCGCACCCGCGCGCCGACCGACACCTCCGTGCCCGCCGGGGTGTGCACGGCCGCGTTGGTGAGGAGGTTGTCGAGGACCTGGCGGACGCGTTGCGGGTCGAGGCGCAGCTTCAGTGCCTGCGGGCCCTCCTCGAAGGACAGCGGATGGTCCGGGTGGCTCGCGCGGAAGGCGTCGGCCGCGTGCTCCACCAGTTCCACCAGATCCACCTCGACGGGCCTGAGCGGGGTCTCCACCTCCGCCGCGTCAAGGCGCGCGAGCAGCAGCAGGTCGTCCAGGAGGAACCCCATCCGGGCGGCCTCGGCGCGCAGCCTCGCCAGGTGCTTGTCGCGTTCCTCGGGGGCGTTGGCGGCCGCGTACTGGAAGAGGTCCGCGTAGCCCCGTACCGACATCAAAGGCGTGCGCAGCTCGTGCGAGGCGTCCGCGACGAACCGGCGCAGCCGCTGCTCGGCCTCCGCGCGGACCGCGAGCGAGTCGTCGATGTGCTCCAGCATGGTGTTGAACGCCGTCCGCAGCTCCTCGACCTCCGGACCGCCGCCCCGCTTGTCGGCGCGCAGCGGCAGCCGGGACGCCGTCTCGGTGAGGTCGTGCAGGGCGATGCCGTGCGCGGTGGACGCCATGTCGCTCAGCGGCTTCAGACCGCGCCGCAGCAGCTTGCGGCCGACCACCACGAGCGCCAGCAGGGCCAGCCCGAACGCGATCACCTGGACGGTGATCAGCCGCCGTACGGTGTCGTCGATGTCCTCCAACGGCGCTGCGCTGACCAGGACCACCCCCGGCTCGACCTCGCAGGCGCGCAGCCGGTAGTCGCCGACGCCGCTGAGGTGCGTGGTGCTCAGGAGTTCGGTGTGCGCAGCGGTCTGCGCCCCGGCCAGGGCGGTGAAGTCGTCGACGTCCTGCGGCAGGTCACCGGGGTCCTCGGGCTTGCGGAGCTCGGGGGAGCCGTCGGAGACGTCGTACACGGCGTAGAACCAGCTGTAGTACTTCTTGCCCGAGAGCGTGCCGTAGTCCGCGATGCTCTTGGACTGGGCGATCTGGGCCTGCGCCAGCTGGGTGTCGAGCTGGGCCGAGAGATAGTCCCGCATGTACGTGGTCAGCGCGGTGCCCACGACCGCGAACACCACGAGGGCCAGTGCCCCGAGCCCCAGCGCGAGGCGGGTACCGAGCCGCATCCGCCGGTACGCCGACCGCACCCGGCCGGACAACGACCTCATTCCGCCGCCTGCCGGATGACGTACCCGAAGCCCCGCACGGTGTGGATCAGTGGTTCGCCCGTGTCGTCCAGCTTGCGGCGCAGCCGGCTGACGACCAGCTCGACGACGTTGGAGCGGCCGCCGAAGCCGTACTCCCACACGTGGTCGAGGATCTGCGCCTTGGTGAGCACGGTCGGCGACTTGCGCATCAGGTACCGGAGCACTTCGTACTCGGTCGGGGTGAGCGTGAGCAGTTTGTCGCCGCGCCGCACCTCGCGGGTGTCCTCGTCCATCGTGAGGTCCGCGACCCGCAGCACCGAGCGCTGGAAGCCGGGCCCGGCGCTGCGCCGCAGCACGGTCCGCAGCCGGGCCATCAGCTCCTCCACCGCGAACGGCTTGACCAGGTAGTCGTCCCCGCCCCGGGTCAGCCCCGCGACCCGGTCGGCGACCGCGTCCCGGGCTGTGAGGAACACCACGGGCACCATCGTGCCCGAGCGCCGCAGGCGGTCCAGGACACCGAAGCCGTCGAGGTCGGGCAGCATCAGGTCGAGCACCACGATGTCCGGACGGAACTCGGCGGCGCGGCTGAGCGCCTCCTCACCGGAGTTGGCGGTGACCGCCTCCCAGCCCTCGTAGCGGGCGACCGTCGCCACGAGATCGGCGATCGGCGGGTCGTCGTCCACGACGAGGAGTCGTACTTTTTCCACCCGCTCATAGTGCTGCACAGCGCCCGGAAAGCCAGAGCGGGGTGGGGCCCGCACACACATCGATAAGCTCTTGAAAGTTGTACGACAGCTGATCGACAGCTCCGGCCGGAGAAGCTCGATTGTCCACCCGGTTATCCAGAGGCCCCGACCAAGGAGCTACGACCCGTGACGACCGTCCAATCGCCCCCTGCGCCCCCCACGGCGATCAAACGCCCCAGGGTGGTGGCCCGCACCGGGCTCTACGCCGTGCTGGCCGCCAACGCGGCCGTGGTCGCCTGGTTCTTCGCCCAGGCGGGCTTCGCCTCCAACGCGCTCATCGTGCTCGGCCGCCTCACCGGTCTGTACGCCGCGCTCGTGATGGCCTTCCAGCTGGTCCTGGTGGCCCGTCTGCCCTGGCTCGACCGCCGCATCGGCATGGACCGGCTCACCTCGTGGCACCGCTGGACCGGCTTCGGCCTCCTGTGGACGCTCCTCGCCCACGTCGTCTTCATCTCCTTCGGCTACGCCCAGGGGACGGACGTCGGCCCCATCGGCGAGATCGTCGACCTCGCCGAGACCACCGAGGGCGTGCTCCGCGCCGTCGTCGCGTTCTTCCTGATCCTCGTGATCGGCGCGGTCTCGGCCCGCTACGCCCGGCGCCGCCTCGCCTACGAGACCTGGCACTTCATCCACCTGTACACCTACGTCGCCGTGGTGCTGGCCTTCACCCACCAGGTCTCCGTCGGCACCACCTTCACGTCCTCGTCCGCCGCCACCGCCTATTGGTACGGCGTCTGGGGTGTGGCCCTCGGCTCGGTCGTCCTGGGCCGCGCGGTGCTCCCGCTGTGGCGCAACTGGCGCCACCAGTTCCGGGTCACGGCCGTCGTCCCCGAGAGCGACAACGTCGTCTCGATCTACATCAGCGGCAAGGACCTCGACCAACTGCCCGCCCGCGCCGGACAGTTCTTCCTGTGGCGGTTCCTGACCGCCGACCGCTGGTGGCAGGCCAACCCCTTCTCGCTGTCCGCCGCCCCCGACGGCCGGACCCTGCGCCTGACCGCCAAGGCGGTCGGCGAGGGCAGCGCCGCCCTGCGGCACGTCAAGGTCGGCACCCGCGTCTTCGCCGAGGGCCCCTACGGCGCCTTCACCGCCCTGCACCGCACCCGCGCCGAGTCGGTCCTGATCGCCGGGGGCGTCGGCGTCACCCCCATCCGGGCCCTCCTGGAGGAGGTGCACGGCCACACCGTCGTCATCTACCGGGTCGGCTCCGACCGGGACGCCGTCCTCTACGACGAGCTGCGCGACCTCGCGCTCACCAAGGGCGCCGAACTCCACCTGGTCACCGGCCCGCCGGTGCCCGACAGGCTGGCGGCTTCCGAACTGGCGCGTCTCGTGCCCGACATCGCCGACCGGGACGTCTTCCTGTGCGGACCGCCCCCGATGATGAACGCGGTCCTGGGCAGCCTGCGCGAGCTGGACGTGCCCAAGCCGCAGATCCACTTCGAGCGCTTCAGCCTGGCGGGATGAGGAACTGACCGTGAAACGAGCCATCCCTGTCGTCGTCCTGAGCATCGCGGGCCTGGTCCCCGTGTGGCTCTACCAGCCGTCGGCCGACTCCTCCACCGTCCAGGCCACCACGCCGGCGCCCTCTTCCTCTTCGTCGTCTTCCGGGGCATCCGGCGCTTCCGGTACGAACGTCGTCACGAGCTCGACGATCGACACCGAGAAGGGCCTGGTCCAGCTCCAGGTCACCTTCGACGGTACGAAGATCACCACCGTGAAGATGCTCCAGCAGCCCGATCACCCGCAGACCGAGGCCGCCGTGCCGAAGCTGGTCGCGGAGACCCTGGAGGCGCAGAGCGCGGACATCGACACGGTGTCCGGTGCGACGATCACCAGTGAGGCGTACAAAAAGTCCCTCCAGGCCACGATCGACGACAACGCGAAGACGGCGTCGGCCCCGCCCTCGGCGTCCGCTTCCGAGGCGTCTTCCCGGACCGTTGACGGTTCGGCCCTCAGCACGGAGAAGGGCCCCGTGCAGGTCCAGGCGACCTTCGTCGGTACGAAGATCACCGCGGTGAGGATGCTCCAGCAGCCGAACCACCCGCAGACCGAGGCCGCCGTGCCGAAGCTGGTCGCGGAGACCCTGGAGGCGCAGAGCGCGGACATCGACACGGTGTCCGGAGCGACCATCACCAGTGACGCCTACAAGGAGTCCCTCCAGGCCGCGATAGACGCGAAGGGCTGATCATTCCGATGCACCGCGTCGAACACGTCATGGGCTTCCCCGTCTCGCTCCGGGTCGACGACGAGCACCTCCCCGAGTCCGCGGCGGACGCGGTCTTCGCGTGGCTGCGCGAGGTGGACGCCCGGTTCAGTCCGTTCAAGGAGGACAGCGAGGTGTCGCGCTACGACCGGGGCGAGCTGTCCGCCGCCGGCCTGAGCGCGGACCTGCGCGAGATCCTCGACCTGTGCGAGCACTACCGGGTCGCCACCGGCGGCGCCTTCGACGTACGGCTGCCCGGTCGCCGTCTCGACCCCTGCGCGGTGGTCAAGGGCTGGTCGGTGCAGCGGGCGGCGGAGTTGCTGACAGCGGCCGGCGCGACCCGGTTCGTCCTCAACGCCGGCGGTGACGTGGTCACCGCGGGCGGCCCCTGGCGGGTGGGCGTACGGCACCCCGAACACGCCGACAAGCTGTGCACGGTGCTGTCGCTCACCGACGGCGCGGTGGCCACCTCCGCCCGCTACGAGCGCGGCGACCACATCCTCGACGCCCGCACCGGCCGCCCGGCGACGGGTCTGCTCAGCCTCACGGTCGTGGCGGCGACGCTGACGGAGGCCGACTCGGTCGCCACGGCGGCCTTCGCAATGGGCCCCGAGGGCGTCGACTGGGCGGCCTCCCTCGTCGGCTGCGAGGTGTTCGCGGTGGACGCGGAACGACGGGTGCTGCGCACGCCCGGCTTCCCGGCCGTCAACGACGGATCCGCGGCCGCCTGACCGGACAGGAACGAGGGCGGTGGGGCGAGGGTCGTCATGGCACGTGCTCCAGGTCTGCGAGCGGTGGTGGTGATGACCCTCGGGCCCCGTGCCGGGCGACTCCTGTGGCTTCGCTGAACGACCGATGAGGATCAGGGAACTCACAGGACGCCCGCACCCGTTTCGCCCGGTATGCCAAGGACCGGAGGTCGGGACGCCGTTCGAATGCCTGCAACACAAGCGGTCTAGACTCTGCCGGACGGCCTGCTGGACCGGCCGAATACGGACCACCTCTGCCAGACCCGAAGGGTATTCGGCGCTTTGATACGGATAGATTCAGTCACCAAGCGGTACCCGGACGGCACGGTGGCGGTCGACCGGCTCTCGTTGGAGATTCCCGACCGTTCGATCACGGTCCTCGTCGGTCCCTCGGGCTGCGGCAAGACGACGACCCTGCGCATGATCAACCGGATGGTCGAGCCCAGCGAGGGGACCATCCTGATCGACGGCAAGGACAGCCGCCAGCAGCCGGTCAACACGCTGCGCCGGTCCATGGGTTACGTCATCCAGAACGCCGGGCTCTTCCAGCACCGCACGATCGTCGACAACATCGCCACCGTGCCCCGGCTCTTGGGCTGGGGCAAGGAGAAGGCGCGGGCCCGGGCCCGGGAGCTGATGGAGCGGGTCGGGCTCGACGGCTCCCTCGCCAAGCGCTACCCCTACCAGCTGTCCGGCGGACAGCAGCAGCGCGTCGGCGTGGCGCGGGCGCTCGCCGCCGATCCGCCGGTGCTGCTGATGGACGAGCCCTTCTCGGCCGTCGACCCCGTCGTCCGCAAGGGCCTCCAGGACGAACTCCTGCGCATCCAGGACGAGTTGGGCAAGACCATCGTCTTCGTCACCCATGACATCGACGAGGCCGTCAAGATCGGCACGATGGTCGCCGTGATGCGGACCGGCGGCAAGCTCGCCCAGTACGCGCCGCCCGCCGAGCTGCTCTCCAGCCCCGCCGACGCGTTCGTCGAGGACTTCCTCGGCACCGACCGGGGCATCCGGCGGCTCTCCTTCTTCCCCTCCGCGGGACTGCGGCTGCTCACCGGCCCGGTCGTCGCGGCCGACGCCACCGCCGAGCAGATCGCCGCCCGCGGCACGGCCGACGCGCCCTACCTCCTCGTCACGGACGTGGACGGCAGGCCCCTCGGCTGGACCGAGCCGGGGGACCTGACCGCGGGCGGTGTCGACACGGCTCGACTGCTGCCGTACGGGCGGCCGTTCGTCGCCGGTACCGACTCGCTGCGGGCCGCGCTGGACTGTGCCGTGCTCTCGCCCACCGGGTGGGCCGTCGGTGTCGACGCCGACGGGCGGGTGGCCGGGGTGGTCTCCCAGCAGGCCATCGGCGAGGCGATCCGCGGGGCACACGCCGAGGGCCGTTCGGACGCCAAGGTCACTCCATGAGCGGCTTCTTCGACATTCCGAGCGACCTCCAGCACAGCTGGCTCGGGCTGATCGGGCTGCACCTCAGGGAAGCCCTGCTGCCGGTCCTCGCCGGGCTGCTGATCGCCCTGCCGCTGTCCCAGCTGTGCGTGCGCTTCCGGTGGCTGTACCCGCCCGTGCTGTGGGTGACGACCGTGCTGTACGCGATCCCGTCGCTGGCCTTCTTCGTCATCCTCATCGACTACACCGGCCAGACCGAACTCACGGTGATGATCCCGCTCACCGTCTACACGCTCGTCATCCTGGTCCCGGCGATCGTCGACGGCGTCCGCTCGGTGCCGCAGGAGACCCTCGCGGCCGCGACGGCCATGGGCTTCGGCCCGGTACGCCGTTACGTCCAGGTCCAGTTGCCGATCGCCGTGCCCGCCATCATCGCCGGGCTGCGGGTGGCGACCGTGTCGAGCATCTCCCTCGTCAGCGTCGGCGCGCTCATCGGCAACCAGGGAGCGCTCGGCAACCTCATCAACGACGCGAACATCTACAACCGGCCCGAACTCGCCGTGAACGCCGTGGTGACCATGGCGGTCCTCGCGATCCTCGCCGACGGGCTGCTGGTCGTCGTACGACTGCTTCTGACGCCGTGGATGCCGAGCGGCGCGCGTGCGCGGCGCACGGACCGGCCCGAACCGGAGGTCGCCGCCCGGTGAACATCCTGAACTTCATCAACGCCTTCTTCAGCGACAGCGCACACTGGCAGGGCTACGACGGCATTCCCACGAGGCTGGGGGAGCACGTCCAGTACACCTTGGAGGCCCTCGCCATCGCCGCGGCGATCGGGCTGCCCGTGGGGCTCGTCACCGGGCACTTCGGCCGGGGCGGCAACGCGTTGGCCTTCATCGCCGTCGCCGGGCGGGCTCTGCCCACCTTCGGTCTGCTGGTGCTGATGACCCTGTCGCTGGGGTTCGGGCTGATCAACGTGATGATCCCGCTGGTCGTGCTCGCCGTACCGCCGATCCTGGTCACCACCTACGAGGCGATGCGATCGGTGGATCCCGCCCCGGTGGACGCGGCCCGGGGAATGGGCATGCACGAGGTGGAGGTGCTTTTCCGGGTCGAACTGCCGGTCGCCCTTCCGCTGATCCTCGGCGGGCTGCGGTCGGCGGCCATCCAGATCGTGTCGACGGCCACGATCGCCGCGTACGTCTCCTTGGGCGGGCTCGGCCGGTACATCGTGGACGGGCTGTATCAGCGCAACTACGAGAAGGTGGTGGGCGGGGCCGCACTGGTGGCGTTGATGGCGCTCGTCACGCTCGCGCTGTTCTGGGGGATCACCCGGCTCACCGTGTCGCGCGGGGTGCTCAGGAGCAACTAGGCGAAGGGCCGGGGGAGTTCCGATCCCCCCCCGGCCCCGTCAAGCCTGCGTGCGGGCCAGCGCCTGTTCCAGTACGACCAGCAGCGCGTCCCGTACCGAACCGCGCTCCCTGGCGTCGAAGACGATCACCGGGACCCGGTCGTTGACGTCGAGGGCCCAGCGGACCTCGTCCAGGGTGTGCTCGACCCTGCCGTCGAAGGCGTTGACGGCGACGGCGAACGGGATCTGCTTGTGCTCGAAGTAGTCGACCGCGGCATAGCAGTCGTCGAGACGGCGGGTGTCGACGATGACCAGTCCGCCGAGCGCGCCCTCGACGATGTCGTCCCACATGAAGCCGAAGCGCTCCTGGCCCGGCGTGCCGAACAGGTACAGCTTCAGGGTCGGGTCGACGGTGATGCAGCCGAAGTCCATCGCGACCGTCGTCGTGGTCTTGCGCGGGGTGTGGCTGAGGTCGTCCACCCCGGCGGCGACCTCGGTGATGGCTGCCTCGGTGGTCAGCGGCTCGATCTCGGAGATCGAGCCGACCGCGGTGGTCTTGCCCACCCCGAAGCCGCCCGCGATCACCATTTTGACCGGCAGCGGCGGTCGTACGGCGGCGGAGGGCGCGGCCGAGGGCCGGGTGGCCGGTTCAGTCGGTGTCACGGAGTACCCCTCGGGAGTCGGGGATGGCACGCAGGCCGTCGATGAGCCTGCGCAGGACGGACGCGTCGTGAGTGACGTCGGTGTCGGGCACGTGCACCGTCAGCTGCCCCGCCGTGCGCAGGTCCTCGGCGAGGATCCTGACCACGTTCAGGTGCAGCCGCAGCCGGGCCGCGATCTCCGCGATGGACTGCGGGATCCGGCACGCGGCGACGATGTCGTGCTGTTCGAAGGCGAGCCGGTCGAGCACGGCGAGTCCCTCGGCGGTGGCCACCACCTGGGTCTCGACGGGCATCGTCCGGCCGGACGGATCGGGTGCCACCCGGCCGGCGGTGACGAGGAACGGCCGTACCGCGGGCACGTGGCCGCCCGGCTCCGGGTTCGGAGGCGTACTGCCGTCCGCCATGACTGCGCTTCCTCCTCGGTCAGCGCTTCGACGCGGCGCCGACGCTGTTCTTCAGTTCGAGTACGAGCTGGGGGCTGAGCGCGGCACCGGCGCGGTTCGCGAACAGCGTCATCTCGTACGCGATGTTGCCGAGCTTGGCCTCCTTGTCGGTGACGACGCCGAGGACGGCGCCGCTGCCGATCGCGGAGACCAGCACATGGCCGCCCTCCAGGTCGATGATGACCTTGTTGAGGCCGCCGAGGCCGTAGTTGCCGGAGGCTCCGGCGGCCAGGCTCGTGATGCCGGACACGATCGCGGCGAGGCGCTCGGAGTCCGCGTGCTCGCGCAGCTCCGACACGGCGATGAGCAGCCCGTCCGAGGACACGGCGATGGCGTCGACGACGCCCGCCGTCTCCGTCGCGAAACGGTTCAGCAGCCAGGTGAAGTCGGCTGCGGCGGCCTGCAGGTCGGCGGGCGTGGTGCCTTCCGTAGGCGTGTCACCTGTGGACGTGCTCACTGCTCCGCTCCTTCCGGGGAGTGGTTCTGATCGTGCGGGGGGCTGGATGCGGCCTGGTGGGTTTCCACGTCGGCCTTGTCGTCGACGAACGCCGGTCTGGTGTGGCTGCCGGTCTCGCTGTCCCGGTGGGCGCGCTCCACGGCCGCCTCGAACTCGTCGAGCGCGTCCCGTACGGCCTCGGCGTCGGCCGGCGGGGGCGGAGCCGTCTTCTGTACGGCGTCGGCACCGACGGTGGTCCGCAGGGTGGCACCGCGGACGCGGCGGCGCAGCGGGCGGGAGCCGTCGCCGCCGTCGCCGGACTCGGGTGCGTCACCGGTGCGGGCCTTCGGGATGAACGGGGGTGCGGGAGAGGAGGGTGCCGTGTCGCGGTGGGGGATCCGGCGAGGGAGGGGGGCGGGATCGCCGTCGCCGGAAGCGGTTCCCGTGACGCCGGGCTCGGTGGCCGGGGTACTCCGGGCCGTCGGGACCGCGGCTGCCTCCTGGCCGGACTTGGGCCGTACGGCCGTAGGACCTGTCGCTCGGTCCGGACCCGGGGCCGGTGTCGGGTCCGGACCGGTGTCCGAGGCCCAGGCGGGTGCCGGGCGGGTTGCCGGGGCGGGGGCCGGGACCGCGCCGGAGTTCGCGCCGGCCGTTGCCGTGGCGACCGCCATCGGGCTCATCGCCAGCAGGAGGGAGGAGGGGATGGTCACCTCGGCCGTCACGCCGCCGCCCGGGGTGCGGGAGAGGACCACGCTCACCTCCCAGCGGCGCGCCAGTGTGCCTACCACGAACAGGCCGAGCACCTTGGTCGGGACGAGGTCGAGGCGTTCGCGGCGGATGAGGCGGGCGTTCTCCTCCTCCAGGCGCTCGGCGCTCATGCCGAGACCGTGGTCGGAGATCACGATCAGCGCACCCTCGTGGCTGTCCTTGACGATCACCTCGACGGGGCTGCCGGCGGGGGAGAAGGACACGGCGTTCTCGACGAGTTCGGCCACCATCAGGGTCAGGTCGCCGATGATGTCCGGCTCGACCATCACCTCCGTGCCGACCTGGAGGGAGACCCGCTGGAAACCCTCGATCTGGCCGAGCGCGGCCCGGACCACGTTGGTGAGGGCGAGCGGCCCGGAGCCGAGACCGGTCTCGCGGATGCCGGCGAGCAGCATCAGGCTGTCGGCGTTGCGGCGCAGCCGGACCGCGATGTGGTCGATGCTGTAGAGGCGCTCCAGGAGCGCCGGGTCGGTCTCGCCGCGTTCGACCGCGTCGATCAGCGCCAGCTGCCGCGTGGTCAGGTTGCTGACCCGGCGGCCGACGTTGCCGAACATCTCGGCGACGTTGCGGCGGCTGAGCACCTGGCGTTCGAGGAGCGCGAGTGACGTGGTCTGCACCTGGTTGAACACCTCGGCGAGGTCGCCGATCTCGTCCTTCGCGGTGACCGGCATCTCCTGGAGCCGCGGCGTCCCGGTGTCCTCGGTGTCGTCGTCGGCCACCCGGGCGAGCTCACGGCCCGCCACCTCGGCGACCTGCTTGGCGGCACCGGTGAGCGCCTGCACCGGGCGCACCACCGAGCGCCGTACGGCGACCGAGAAGGCGAGCCAGAGCACGAAGCCGAGCAGGGCCGAGCCGAGCAGCCAGGCCGCGTTCGAGCGCGCGTCCCGGGAGGCGGTGTCGGCGCGGTCGGCGATCTGATCGATGAGCGAGGTGGTGGTCTTCAGCCGGGTCCGGGCCTGGGCGCGGTAGTCCGGGTAGGAGTCGAGCGCCGTCTGGAAGGCGTTCTTGATCTCGGCCGGGGACTCCGCCTGGAGCGCGCCGGGGTCGATCTGGAGCTCGGCGTACTGCCGGGCGATCGTCGCCTGGGCGGTGTTGTGCTCGATGTCGCCGAGTTCCTCGGTCTGCTCCGCCGTGGCGAACCGGCCGAAGCGCTCGACCTGGTGGGTGTACTCGTCGTAGGAGCCGATCGCGCCGATCAGCTCGATGAGGGCGTTGGAGTCGCCGGTCGTCGCGGAGAAGACGCCGGTCTCGAAGGAACCGTGCGCGGCGTCGGCGCGCAGCAGCGAGTCGAGCAGGTTGCCGGTGAAGGTGGCGGCGAGGGCCGGGTCGCGGTCGAGCCCGAGGCCGTCGATCAGGCCCTTGGCGGCGTCGCTGTAGGCCGGGTCGATGTTGTCGGCGGGCAGGTAGGCCCTCTCGATGGTGTTGCGCAGGTCCTCGAGCCCGTTGACCTCGCGAAGGGCCTGGGCCTCCTCCTCGGGCAACCGGTCGCCGAAGACCGCGTGGACCTTCTCGACCTGGTTGTTCACGCGGATCTGGGCCTCGCGGTAGGCGGACCGCGAGGGGGTGGCGCCGTCCCAGCTCGACTGGTGGCGCACGGAGAGCAGCACGGCCTGCTGGTGCTCGGCCTCCAACTGCCCTACGAGCTTGGCCACTTGAGCGCTGTCCCGGACCAGCTGGGCCGCGTCCGACGCGTCCTTGGACTGGCCGACCTGGTCGGCGAAGAGATAGGCCAGCAGCACGGCGACCACCGCGAGGGGTACACCCACCAGGATGTTCAGCTTGCGCCGGAACGGCCAGCGCTCGGCGAAGTCCCGCAGGCCCCGGTTGCCGCGTACGCCGTCCCGGTACGGCGGCGGTGCCGACCGGGGGGACGCGTCCACCTCGTTCGTGGACACCAGCCCTCCTTCGTGGGTGTCTCGGCCGATGCGCGAGAGCGCTTCTGACCGATTCTGATCGCTACGGGACGGTGCGTAGGGACACCTGAGTGGCTCCTGCACGCCTGTGTGACCGGCGCCAACTTCGGCGAGACTACAGCCTCTTCGGACAGCGCTTGTTGCCGCCCTGAGTCAAGAATCCGTTACAACCCGTGCCGGGCCCCGCGTGCCGGTTTCGCGCTTCCTTCACAACCGACCACGGGTCGACGCCAATTGTGACCAGGCCGGTCTTGACTGAGCGAGAACAGGCTGGATTGGATCAGTGCAAGGGCTTCCCTCCTCGAAGGCCCTGGCCCACCTTGCACCCCCTGAGTTCCGGAACGGGAATCGTGACTTCTACCGCCGTACACCGCAGGTCCATCAGGAAGAACCCCGGCGTGGCCGCCGTCGCGCTCGCCGCCGCCACGGTCCTGCTGGCGGGATGCGGGTCCTCCGACAGCAAGTCCGACCCGCTGAGCGAGGACTCGGGAGGCGCCGGCAGCGGCGACACCGTCGTCGTCGGCTCGAACAACTTCGCCGAGAGCATCCTGCTCGCCGACATCTACGGCGAGGCCCTGAAGGCCAAGGGCGTCGAGGTCACCTACAAGCCCAACATCGGCAGCCGCGAGACCACGTACGGCCTGCTGAAGAACGGCTCCATCACCGTTCTGCCGGAGTACAACGGCTCGCTGCTCGCCTACCTGGACAAGGACGCGAAGCAGGAGTCGGTGGAGGCCGTGGACGCCGCGACCAAGGCCAAGCTCGACTCCAAGCTGACGCTGCTCGACTCGGCGCCGGCGGAGAACAAGGACTCGGTCACGGTCAACGCGGACACCGCGAAGAAGTACAGCCTGACCGCCGAGTCCACCCTCGCCGACCTCAAGGACATCGCCCCGAACCTGGTCATCGGCGGCTCGCCGGAGTTCCAGACCCGGCAGCAGGGCCTGCTCGGGCTCGAGTCCCAGTACGGCCTGAAGTTCAAGTCCTTCAAGGCCCTCGACGCGGGCGGTCCGCTGACCCAGGCGGCGCTGAAGAAGAACACCGTGCAGGCCGCGGACGTCTTCACGACCGACCCGACCATCACCAAGGAGAAGTTCGTCGTCCTCCAGGACCCGAAGAACCTCTTCGGCTTCGCGAACGTGACCCCGCTGGTCTACAAGTCCGGTCTCACCAAGGACGGCGTGGCCGCCCTGAACGCGGTCTCGGCCAAGCTGGACACCAAGGCGCTCCTCGACATGGACGCCCAGGTCCAGCTGGAGAGCAAGGACCCGCTGGACGTGGCGAAGGCGTGGCTGAAGACCAACGGGCTCGGCTGACCCGCTTCCCGTCGGACGGGGTGAGTCCGGGGACGTGTCCCGGGGAGGCGTGAGTCTCCCCCCGCACTCCCCGGACCCGAAGGACACGTCCCCCGTTCCCCCCGCGCCGCCGCTCCCACGCCACCGCCACCGCGTCTTCGCCGAGCCGTGCGGGGAGCACCCGTACCGGGTGCCCGCCGACCGGCGGTTCGGCGGTCAGGGTGCGCAGGATCGACGGTTCGAGGAGCGGCCAGGTGCGCGCTGCCGCCACCGCCTATCACGACGGTGGTGACGTTCAGAAGCCCTGCTGTGACGAGGAGCGCCCGTCCGTACTGGGTGCCGGACCGACCGGAGTTCGAGGACCCGTCCAGCCTGGCGGTCTTCTACGCCCTCGCTCCCGGGTCCGTCCGCCGTCCACACCAGGATCTGCCGCGCCTAGGCCACCGGCGTATCCGCCGGCCGATGTTTCCCTTCGACCGCGAGATGCCCGAACCCGGCCTGACGGCCCGACTGATCACAGCCCCGGAGACGGAGTTGACCGGGCCGGACGAGTGAGCGCCGCTGATCGACGGCTGGGCGCCGCTGACAGACGGCTGAGCGCCGCTAGTCGACGGCCGCGGCGATCAGCAGGTCCAGGAGAGCGATCAGCACGTCCCGGGACGACTCGCGTCGCCGGGCGTCGCACAGCACCACCGGGACGTCCTCAGGGAGGGCGAGGGACTCCCTGATGTCCTCGGCCGGGTACGGGTGCCGGCCCTCGAAGCCGTTCACGGCGACGACGAAGGGAATGCGCCGGCGTTCGAAGAAGTCCACGGCGGCGAAGCTCGACTCCGGGCGGCGGACGTCGATGAGGACGACCGCTCCCAGGGCGCCTACGGCGAGGTCGTTCCACATGAACCAGAACCGTTGCTGGCCCGGGGTGCCGAAGAGGTAGAGCACCAGTTCGTCGTTGATGGTGATCCGGCCGAAGTCCATGGCCACGGTGGTGGCCCGCTTCTCCTCGATCCCGGCGAGGTCGTCGACGCCCAGGCCCGCGACGGTGAGGGGTTCCTCCGTGCGCAGCGGGGTGATCTCGCTGACCGAGCCGACCATGGTGGTCTTGCCGACGCCGAAGCCCCCGGCGATGAGGATCTTGACGGTGTCGGGTGCGGCGGGAGTACCGGCTGTCTGGGTGGGGAGCGTGTCAGAGCCGGCCAAGGCCTTCCCTCACTTTCTGCAACAGGTCCAGGTCCGGGGTGCGGGGCGAGACGGGTCGCGGCGGGTGCGCGGTGATCAGGCCCGCCTCCAGCAGGTCGCACAGCATGATCACGACCACGCTGACCGGGAGGTCGAGCAGCGCGGCCAGCTCCGCCACGGCGACCGGGCGGGCGCACCGGCGCAGGATGCGGGTCTGCTCGGCCTGCGGGCGCGGGGCCCCGTCCGGTGGCGGATCCACCGCGGTCACCGTCGTGATGAGGGTGAAGTCGGCGCGGCTGGGCCGGGTCCGTCCACCGGTCAGGGCGAATGGTCGCACCAGCCGGCCGGACGCGTCACTGTCGGTCACCTCACCCGCCGGTGGGGCCGATGCCGGCCCGTGGTGCCGCGCTGAGGTGCTCGCCGATCTTCTTCACCAGCATGTTCATCTGGTACGCCACCACGCCGACGTCGGCGTTCGGCCCGGTGAGGACGACGAGGTGCGCGCCGGGCCCCGCGGAGGTGAGGATCAGGAAACTGTTGGCCATCTCGATGAGCGCCTGGCGCACCGGGCCGCCCCGGAAGTCCATGCTGACGCCCTTGCTCAGGCTCATCAGACCGGACGCGGTCGCCGCCAGCCGCTCGGCGTCGTCGCGCAGGAACCCGGTGGACTTGCTGACGACCAGCCCGTCCTCGGAGAGCACGACAGCCTGCGTCACGTCGGCGACCCGCTCCACGAGTCCGGTGAGCAGCTGGTCCAGCTGGGTGTGCGTGGCGGGGGTGGGGCGTGTCATGGCGTGTCCTTCATGAGCGATCGGTGTGCGGAGTACGGGCGGCGACGGGCGGGTCCTGCGGGGCGGGGTCCGTGGCCGCGCCAGGTGGACCGTGCGTGTCCGGGACGGTCACGTGCTCGGGGGTGTGGAGCGGGTCGGTTCCGTCAGCGGTCGCTGTCTCCGGTGCGGCGGCGGGGGGCGGGTCCTGCGGCGCGCGGCTCCCGGCGGGGGCTTCGTGGAGGCCGAAGGGGTCGTCGGCGGGGGCGGTGGCCGCGCCGGGCAGACCGTGCGTGTCGGCTGTTGTCACGTGCTGGGGGGTGTCCAGCGGGTCGGTCGGGTCAGCGGTCGCCTTCTTCGGTAGCGGGGCGGGCGGCGCCGTCGGGTCCTGTGGGGTGTCGAGGAGGTCGTCCTCGTCCCGGGCGCGGAGCGTGCCGCGCTGGAATCCGGCGAGCGAGGAGGCCGCGCGGTCCGCGGTGAACTCATCGGTGTCCTCTTCCGGGCAGGTGGTCGAGGCCTCCTCACGCAGCTCGACGGCGAGGCTGGTCTGCGGGACCCGCCGGGGGAGCGGGGTGAGGCCGTCGGGGCGGGGGGCGGGCGTGTCCTGCGGCGTGGGGAGCGGTCGGGCCCCCGCCCGGTCGGACACCGCCCCGGCAGCCGAGTCCGTGCCCCGCACACCTCCGAGCCCGGCCGGGTCCGCAGATCCCGGGACGTCCGCGGGGTCCGCCGGGTCTCCGGAATGCGGGGCGCCTGCCGGGCCCCCCGAGCGCGGGGCGTCCGCCGACTCGGCCGACTGGGCCGAGTCGGCCGGACGTTCCGTCCCGGCCCCCGCCGGATCCGTCCCGTCGGCCGTCGACCCCGCGCTCACAGCGGCCTTCGCTCCTGCGGTCAGCGCTGCCGTCACCCCTCCCCGGCTCTCCGGCTCGCCCTCCTCCCGTACGACGATCTCGTGCGGGATCAGGACG
Source organism: Streptomyces sp. NPDC005402 (assembly GCF_040606575.1). Lineage (NCBI taxonomy): Bacteria > Bacillati > Actinomycetota > Actinomycetes > Kitasatosporales > Streptomycetaceae > Streptomyces > Streptomyces sp. NPDC005402. Next base: position 242,435 of record NZ_JBEXFB010000002.1, on the reverse strand, counting down.
ATCGCCGTCGTTCCGCCGTACGGCGAGGAGCGCAGGGTGACCTGGATGCCGTGCCGGTTGGCGAGGCGGGCGATGACGAACATGCCGAGGCGGAGGTCGTCGGCGAGCGCGACCACGTCGAACTTGGGGGCCTCGGCCAGGTGGGCGTTGACGGCGGCGTACTCGTCCTCCGACATGCCGAGGCCCCGGTCCTCGACCTCGACGGCAAGACCCTTGGCGACCAGCCCGGCCCGTACCGAGACGGGACTCGGCGCGGGGGAGTACAGCGTGGCGTTCTCGATCAGTTCGGCCAGGAGGTGGATCACGTCCGCGACCGCGGGCGGGGCCAGGCAGACCTCCTCCTCGGTGTGCACCTCCACCCGCTGGTACTCGGCGACCTCACCCACCGCGCTGCGCAGGATGTCGATCAGGGCGACCGGCTCGGTCCAGCTGCGTCGCGGCCGGCCGCCGCTGATGATGACCAGGTTCTCCTCGTACCGCCGCAACTGGCTGGCCGTGGAGTCGAGTTCGTACAGCCCCGACAGGACGTCCGGGTCCTGGTGCTCGCGCTCCAGCGTGTCCAGCCGACTGAGCTGGAGGTTGACCAGGTTCTGGCTCTGCCGGGCGATCCCGAGGATCACCTTCTGGAACCCCCGCCGGGTGTCGGCGAGTTCGACGGCGGTCACCACGGCGGTCCGCTGTGCCGTGTTGAACGCCTTGGCCACCTGCCCCAGTTCGTCCGAGCCGTAGTCCAACTCCGGTGCGGCCCGGTCCACGTCGACCGTCTCGCCCCGCTCCAGCCGGGCGACCACGTCCGGCAGCCGCTCCTGGGCAAGGCCCAGCGTGGCCTCCCGCAGGCCGCGCAGCCGCCGGGACAGCGAGCGGGTGATCCGCCACGACATGACGAGGCAGATCAGCAGCGCGATCAGTCCGCCCGCGCTGAGCGAGGCCGCCGTCAGGAGTTGCTCGTGCGCCTTGTCCGCGCTCCGGGTCAGCAGCCCCGAGGTCTGCTGCCGGATCAGGCCGGTGTAGCGGACGGAGACCTTCTCCATCGCGGCCGCCCACCGCTTCCCCGCGTCCGGCAGCGCCACCCGCCCCGTGCCGACGGCCGGCCGCGCGGCGAGGACCTGGTCCTCGACCGCCGTCAGGGTCCGCCAGTCCTCGCTCGCCAGGATCTGCTGGGTCTGTGTCTTCGCCGCACCGCTCAGCGCGGGCACGATCTGGTCCTCGACGAGCCACCGGCGCGTGTTCACCAACTGGACGAACTGCTCCCAGGCCTTCTCGTCGAGATGCCCGGACGGCCAGGCCAGGGTGAGCGCCACATTCTCCTGAGAGGTCAGCTCCGCCGCGTGTTCGAGGGCGACGAGCGGCCCGGCCTGCGAGGTGAGGTCGCCGTCGTCGACCTGCGAGAGCTGCTGGAAGGCGTGGATCTGGTCGTCGACGATCGACGTGTACTGGTCGAGGGCCTGCTCGGCGGTGATGTCGGTGGGGTGGTCCACCTGGTCGCGGTAGTACTCCAGGCTGCCCACCGAGCCGAGGACCGAGTACAGCTGGTCGGCGATGCGCGAGGGCGCCCGCTGGATCTCCTCGGACTGCCGCACGAGCTCGGCGACCGCCGCGTCCGTGGCCGCCCGCTTCTCGTCCAGGGCGGCCCGGGAACCCGGCACCTTGGCCAGCCAGGCGGCGGACACCGCCCGTTCTCCCTGCAGCGCGAGCGTGGTTTCGGTGCCCATCGCGCCGGTCGACCTGCTCAGCTCGGTCTGCGAGCGCAGCCGTAGCCCTTCCGCGAACAACTGCGTGGTCGTCACGCCCCACATCGCGGCGAGCGTGACGCTCGGCACCAGCGCCAGCATGATGAGGGAGAGACGTATGGAGCCGAGGCGGCGCCGGGCGCCTTTCCGGTCGGGCATGGTCGTCCTTGGGCGGTCAGTGAGAGCGGGGTGGGCTGTTCCTGGGGAAGCGGTTGTCGGGAAGGGTGGTCACCGCGTGCCTGCGGCGGCGAACTTCGCGACCGTGGCGACGTTCGTCCGGGTGACGAACGCGGGCCCGGTGAGCACGGGAGCCACCCCGCCCCCGCTGACGTTGCCGTTGGTCCTGTACAGCCACAGCGAGTCCACGGCGAGGTAGCCCTGCAGATACGGCTGCTGGTCCACCGCGAACTGCACGTTACCGGCGCGGATCGCCTTGGCCAGGTCGTTGTTGAGGTCGAAGGTGGCGACCTCGGCGCTGCTCCCGGCGGCCTTCACCGAGTCCACGGCATCCAGCGCGAACTGCGCGCCGAGCGTGACGACCTCGTCGATGCCGGGGTTCTGACGCAGCCTGGCCGTGAGGACGGTGTCCACGGCCTCGGGGTCGGTGCCCTCCACGTACAGGTTCTCGGTCTCGCCGCCGAACGTCTTCTTCACGCCGGCGCAGCGTGCCTCCAGGGCGACATTGCCCCGCTCGTGGATGACGCACAGCGCGTGCTTGGCCTTCAGGCCGTTCAGCTTTTCCCCGACGGCCGCGCCGGCCACGATCTCGTCCTGGCCGAAGTACTCGAGGAGCCCCTGCGACTTCCATGCGTCGATCCCGGAGTTGAGGCCCACCACCGGGATGCCGGCCGCCCGCGCCGCGGCCACCGGGGTCTTCATCGCAGCCGGTTTGGCCAGGGTCACGGCGATGCCGTCGACCCGGTCACTGATCGCGTCGCGCACCAACCGGGCCTGGCCCGTCGGATCGGAGTCGTTGGCGTACGTCAGCTCGACACCATCCTTCGCGGCGGCGGCCTCGGCCCCCTTCTGCACGAGCTCCCAGAAGGCGTCCCCCTCACCGCCGTGGGTGATCAGGGCGATCTTCAGCCCGGTGGCGCCCGACCCCTTCGCCACGCCCGTGCCCGTGTCGAGCCGGGAGTCGTCGCCGGCGCCGGAGCAGCCGGCGAGCAGCAGGAGGGCGACGGAGGCGAGGGCCGCCACGCGCAGGGATCTGAAGGAAGTCCGAGGTGGGGGAGGAGTGTTCATGGCTTGCGGCACCTCGCTGTGCGGCCTGGCAGGCGGAACGCGAAAGTGCGGCCGGTACGCGGGCGCGTCGGCCGATTGAACTTTCACTGGCCAGGAGCCAACCGCGTGTGACCGCCGGTAGTCAAGTGATCAGCCCCTTGTAGTGACTTCTCGGTTCCGCATCGTAATGATCTTCACGCCAGGGTGTATGAGGAGTCGGCGGGCGGCGGGCTTGCGTTCATGGTCCGCGTCACGGCTGGACGCCCAGCCCATGACCTCGATCCGGCCGGACGGCACCCGCCCTCGACGTGCGGGGCGTGGATCGGACCGCGGTCGAGGCCGTCGGGCATGCCACCGCGCCCCGTTCCCGATGGCCCGCTGACTACGATCACGTGAATGCCCCCAGAACCGACGATCGTCGCCACCTCCGGAGGACACCGCACCGGCGGTCGCACCATGGTGTCGTTCCACGCGCTGGTGCACCATGCCGTCGACCTCTCGGGCGTCCATGGCCGCAGGCCGCGCGTGATGTACGTCGGCACGGCCATCGGGGACGCCGAGCACTTCACGGCGCGCATGCACGAGGCGGCACGGGTGGCCGGCTTCGACCTCACGCCGCTCCAGCTGTTCCCCATGCCCAACCTGGAGGACGTCGAGGGCACCGTCCTGGAGCAGGACGTGGTGTGGGTGATGGGCGGCTCGGTGGCGAACCTGCTCGCCGTGTGGCGGGTGCACGGCCTCGACCGGATCATGCGCGGGGCCTGGGAGTCCGGCGTGGTGCTCAGCGGGGTCAGCGCGGGCTCCCTGTGCTGGTTCGAGGGCGGCACCACCGACTCGTACGGCCCCGAACTCCGCCCGCTCACCGACTCCTTGGGCCTGCTGCCGTACGGCAACGGGGTGCACTACGACAGCGACCCGGGCCGCCGCCCGCTGGTCCACCGGCTCGTCGCGGACGGCACCCTGCCCGTCACCCACTGCACGGACGACGGTGTCGGACTGGTCTATCGCGGCACGGAACTCGTCGAGGCCGTGACCGAGGTGCCCGGAAAGGGTGCCTACGTCGTCACGCGCGACGGCGACACGGCGGTCGAGGAACGCGTCGAACCGCGCAGGCTGCCCGGTGTGTGACGGGCGTGCCTGCGCGGTCGGGGGCCCGGGAGGGGAAGGCGGATGCGGGAGCCGGCTGCGGGAGCGGGCCGCACGTCCGGGTTACTGGGCGGTCCTCGGTGTGCCGGCGGCTGTCACGGCCCGAGCCATGTGCGTGTCGGTACCGCCCTGTCCCGTGTCGCCCGCCGGCCCGTCCTGCGGCTCCTGCCATGTCGGCCCGCGCCGCTCGCGGCGGCTGACCCGCGCCTCCTGGTCGGGCAGCCAGCCGAAGGTCAGGATGCTTCCCACGACCCCCAGCAGCAGGCCGACCATGAAGCCGCCCAGGTTCGAGGTGACCCAGGTACCCATGGAGATCAGGACGCCGGTGACCGAGTAGAAGAGGCGCTGGTCGGGGCTGAAGAGGATCAGCAGCCCCAGCAGCACCATCAGGGTCGGCAGGAGGTAGCCCGCCACTCCCTGCATCCCGACGTGCAGGACGACCTTCACCGAGGCCTTCATGGTGAGCAGGATCCATGCCCCGCCCAGGGTGAGCCACAGACCGCCGAAGAAGGGGCGTCCGTAGACCCAGCGGGTGAACGCGTCCTGCTCGGGCACGGGTTGCTGTCCGCCCGCCGCGTGCCCGCTCACCGGCTCCTGACCCTCCATCAGCAGGCCTTGCTGCTGAAGCTGAGCTTGAGGCCGGGCAGCTTGAACACGCCTGCCGTGGTGGCGTAGTTGGTCTGGCGCAGGGTGTCGATGTACACGTGGTCGGCCTGCTGGCTGAAGACGCCGAGGGGGCCCTTCACGCCCGCCTTGGTGAGGGTGCTGGCGTCGTTGCCGATCTCGATGTTGCGGAAGGCGGCGTTACCGGACATCTCGGTCGAGTCCGTGGTCAGGTCGGTCGCCTGGACCTTGTCCTTCCCGTTGCCCGCCTCGATCTTCAGGTTGGTGCCGCCCAGGTCGACGCTCTGGCACAGCTTGGAGAGGGTCGCGTCCTTGATGGCGGAGGTCACGACCAGCACCTGCCCGCCGCTGTCGCCGGCGTTCGGGCTGTTGTCCGCCATGTTGTCGAGGCCGCCGAACTGCTCGAACCCGGTGCCGTCGAGGCTTTCCGCGGTGACCGTGAAGGGCATGCCGGAGATGGCGAACTGGACACCCAGAGCGCCCTCGGCGGTCATGATCGCCAGACCCGCGGTGATCACGACGGCCGGCACGGCCATGATGGCGGCCCGGCGGCCCCGGACCCGCCCGCGTCTCGCGGTGCTGCCGGGGGCTTCGGGTGCGGAACCGCTTTCGGGGGACTCGGATGTGGTGCCGACGGACGAGGCCATGTGCTGCTCCCAGGGGCATAGTCAACGCAAGTGATGCTCACGTGCGGATGTGCGGCTTCAGTGGCTGGTGTCCTGGCGCGGACGGTGGCTGCGGTGCACGTGTCCTTCCAACCCCCGGCGGCTGCAAGGGCTTTCCCGTACTCCGCAGTAATGCCACGGAAGTTACCGGCGGTTACGGCTGCGGGTCAAGCAAGTTGTGAGTAAAGGGTGTCGATTATGTGCCACCCGTGATCGACAACTCCTCCGACGGTGATAAAAACCCGTCGATCGATGATCAACTCCCCTGTTGCACCTTGACGTTGACGGATGATGAGGTCTACAACTCTCCCTGGCTTCCCCAGATCCGTGGCGCCGGATCCGAGCCGTCGGGCGGCACCTGCCCGCGTTCCCGGACGATCTGTCCATCACGGGCTCTGCACCGCCCGAGTCCGTCCCTCCACGGCACCCGAATCGGCCGTTTCCCCCCTGGGCCGTACCGGGCTCGCCATCTCTCGCCCGGCCCGGCCGGAGCCCTCCCCCATGGGGCGTCCGGCCGGTCACCGGCCTGATGCCGTTGCCGGTCCGTCACGTACGGAGAAGGCGTGACGGGTCGGCAACGGCGGACGCCGACGTGCGTCCGCGCCCCCCACACCCACCCTCACCTCAGGAAAGAGGCAACCCCGCATGCGTATGCGTTCTCTGCTCTCCCTCACCGCCGCTGCCGCCGCCTTCGCGCTCCCCGTGGCCGTGGCCGCCTCCGCCCCCGCCGCGGCGGACGACGTCGCGGTCCTCACCACCGGTTCGGTCGGCGGCGCCCCCGTGGCCGAGGGCACGGCCATCAGCGCGTCGCTGGCCAGTGGCACCACCGCGACCCTCTACTCCAGCTCGACGGGCACCAGCGGGATCACCTGCACGGCGTCCACGTTCAGCGCCACGGTCGGCAGCAACCCCACCGCGCCGGGCACCGCCACCGAGTCCCTGACCGGGCAGACCTTCAGTGGCTGCACCTCCAACGTGGTCGGCGTCCTCGGCGTCACCAGCATCACGGTGAACAACCTGGCGTACACCACCGACGTGTCCTCCGACGGTTCCGTCTCCGTGACCCCGGCGAGCGGTTCCGCCATCCAGACCACCGTCGTGCTGCGCACCCTGCTGGGCAGCGTCAGCTGTGTCTACCAGGCGGCGGCCGGCCTGTCCGGCACGGCCGACAACACCGACAACAGCATCAAGTTCGCCAACCAGCAGTTCAGCCGGACGTCCGGTTCCTCGCTGTGCCCCGCCAGCGGTTTCTGGACCGCGAAGTACAGCCCGGTGACCGCGGACGGCCAGCCGGTCTACGTCAACTGAACTCCGTAGCCGCGTAGTTCAGCGTCGGCGCAGACGAAGCGCCAGGGCGGCGCCCCCGGTGAGCACCAGCACTCCGGCGGCGCCGCCCGCCAGCATGGGCGCGGAGGGACCCGAACCGGGATCGGCGTCGGCAGCCACCGGAGTGGCGTCGCGGACGGCACCGGCCGCCGAACGGGCCACGGAAGGCGTCGGTGAGGCGACGGCGGCCGCGGTGGTCGGCGCCGGACTCCTCGCGGGCTCCTTCTTCGGGGTCTTCGACGGGGCCGGGGAGGCGGCGGCACCCGCCCCCGCACCGCTGTCCTCGGCCGGTGCCGGGAACACCACGTCCGAGCACGAGTAGTACGTGTCCGCCGTACTGCTGTTCTGCCAGATCGTGTACAGCACCTGCCGACCCGTCCGGTCCTTCGGCAGCGTCATCCTGATCCGGTACGCGCCGTCCGTCAGCGCCGGGTCCTTCACCTGAGCGAACGGCTGCTCCGGAAGGTCGGACCACTTCAGAGGCTTCGACGGGTCGTAGCCGGGCTCGGTGAGGTACATCCGGAACGTGCCGGTGTGCGGGATCGTCGAGACGTACTTCATGGTCAGCGTGGCGCCGGGGGACAGGCGCGTGGCGGGCCAGTCGGAGCGGGCCAGGTCGAGGCCCTGGTAGGCGGGCAGGCCGCCGCTGCACAGCTTGCCGTCGGGGATGGTTTGCCGGTCCCGGCCGTTCACGTTCGCGACCCTCAGGTTGTCCCACGCCGTGAAGGGCGAGCCGTTGGCGGCCACGGCGGCGCGGCATGCCGCCGTGCCCGTGGAACCGCCGTCGGGCGAGCAGGCGAAGACCCGGCTGACCGGATCCGTGGGGGCGCCGTGGGCCTGCGCGGGCGCCGCGGCGAACACGGTCAGCAGGAACGGGGTCAGGGCGGCGAGCGCCGCACTCGTGGGGCGGGCGGTTGTCCAGGGCATCCGGGCCATCCGGAACGCCTCCTCGTGCGGCGCGGGAACGACGGGCTTCCGTGCAGTACGGGACACAGGCCTCACGCGTTCACCGGCGCACCGGCTCGTTCGCCTCCGAGCAGACGCGGGCAAAGCGGCCACTCTCGGTCAACCGGCCACCGCAGAGGGTGGGTTCTCGGCCTGATCAAGGGTTTCCCCTGTATCCGCATGACCTGCTCTTTGCCTATCGTTCGACCACAGCTGACCCACAGGCAACCCCGAACGGGTCACGCTTCCCTCTCTTGGCCGGCCCCCGCGCTCCTGGCTTCACCCCCCGCCGCTTCATCGACGAAGCGATGTCGACTGCTGCTCCGCGCTGCCCGGAGCACGGCCACGAAAGGCAAGCCCTTGCGTACCTCCCCCTCGCTCCGGCGGAAGCTGATATCCGCCGCCGCCGTCTCCGCGGCCCTCCTCTCCGTCGGTACGGCCTCCGTCGCCGTCGCCCAGGACACCCCCGTCCAGGAAGCCGCCGTCCCGGCCGCGCTCACCGAGGCCGCCCCGGGCATCCAGGCCGAGCGCCTCATCGTCGGCTACAAGTCCGGCGCCGCCGAGGCCACCTCGAACAAGGCCGCCGAGGCCGACGCCGCCGCCAAGGACGCCGACTTCCAGCGCAGACTCGGCACCGGGGCCGCCCTCGTCGACCTGGGAACCGACCCCAGCAAGGCCGAAGTCGCCGACGCGGTGGCGGAGTTCAAGTCCGACCCGCAGGTCGCCTACGTCGTACCTGACCGCCTCAACAAGCCGCAGGCCGACCCGAACGACACCGAGTACGCCAAGCAGTGGGACCTGTTCGAGTCCACGGCCGGCATGAACGTGCCGGGCGCCTGGGCCAAGTCCACCGGTAGCGGTGTCACCGTTGCCGTCATCGACACCGGCTACGTCGCTCACTCCGACCTCGCCGCGAACATCGTCGGCGGCTACGACTTCATCTCCGACACCGCGGTCTCCGTCGACGGCGACGGCCGCGACAGCAACCCGGCCGACCCCGGCGACTACTACGCCGCCAACGAGTGCGGCTCGGGCATCCCGGCCTCCAGCTCCTCCTGGCACGGCACGCACGTCGCCGGCACCATCGCCGCGGTCACGAACAACAGCAAGGGCGTCGCCGGCATCGCGTACGGCGCGAAGATCTCCCCGGTGCGCGTCCTCGGCAAATGCGGCGGCTACGACTCCGACATCATCGACGCCATCACCTGGGCGTCCGGCGGCACCGTCTCCGGCGTGCCCGCCAACACCAATGTCGCCAAGGTCATCAACATGAGCCTCGGCGGCGACGGTGCCTGCACCTCGGCGACCCAGACCGCCATCAACAACGCCGTCAGCCGCGGTACGACCGTCGCCGTGGCCGCCGGCAACGACAACGAGAACGTCTCCGGCCACTCGCCGGGCAACTGCAACAACATCATCTCGGTCGCCGCGACCAACCGCTCGGGTGCCAAGGCCTCGTACTCCAACTACGGCTCCCTCGTGGACATCTCGGCGCCCGGCGGCCAGACCAGCACCGGCACCGCCAACGGCATCCTGTCCACGCTCAACTCCGGTGCCTCGACGGCCTCTTCGGAGTCGTACGCCTACTACCAGGGCACCAGCATGGCCACCCCGCACATCGCGGGCCTGGTCGCGCTGGTGAAGTCGGCGAACCCCTCGCTGACCCCGGCGCAGATCGAGACCGCGATCAAGAACAACGCCCGTCCGCTGCCGGGCGCCTGCTCGGGTGGCTGCGGCGCGGGCCTGGCCGACGCGGCGAAGACGGTGGCGGCCGTGAGCGGCGGCGGTACGACGACGGGGACGACCTTCTCCAGCACCACCGCCGTCGCCATCCCGGACAACGGCTCCGCGATCGAGTCCCCCATCACGGTCAGCGGCCGCAGCGGCAACGCCCCCTCGGCCCTCCAGGTCGGCGTTGATATCACCCACACCTACCGCGGTGACCTGGTGATCGGTCTCGTCGCCCCGGACGGCACGGTGTACAGCCTGAAGGCGGCAAGTTCCTCGGACTCCGCCGACAACGTCACCGCCACCTACACCGTGAACGCCTCCTCCGAGACGGCCAACGGCACCTGGAAGCTCCGCGTCCAGGACACGGCGGCGCAGGACACGGGCACGGTCAACGGCTGGAAGCTCACCTTCTGAGCGAACGTCCCCGAACAGGTGGGCCGGCCGGTGCGGACAGGGCACCGGCCGGCCCACCTTTGCGTGCCGCGCCGCATCACGCCTCGGCGCCCACCAGTTCACCGTTGCCGACGGACGCCAGCACCCGTGCCCCGCGGTCGGGCCGGCTGTCGAGGCCGACCAGCAGCCCCGGCACCACGATGCTCGGCAGCAGATGGGCCCACATCACGGAGATCCGGTGCCCGAGGTCCTCCCGGCCGTGCAGCGCCCGTGACATCAACTGCACCCCGGCGAAGGCCCCGACCAGCAGATCCGCCGTGTCCTGCGGCTCGACCGTGGGCAGCAACTCGCCCTGGTCCCGGGCCGCTTGCAGCATCGCCACCAGATGCTCGCTCCACTGCCGGAACGGCCCCGTGTGATCGACACCGGGTGGTGCGCACTGGTCCACCGTCAGCCGCACGCTCCCCTTCAGCAGGGAGTTGGTCCGCAGTCGTTGCCCGAAGACGAACGTCATGTCGACGATCTCCTGCACCTTGCACGGATGCGGCGGTACGGCGCCCAGCGACAACTGCTCGTCGAGCACCGCCTGGGCCAGGGACTCCTTGGAGGGGAAGTGGAAGTACAGGGCCCCTTTGGTGACGTCGGCCCGCTCCAGCACCATCGCGATGGTGCTCGCGGCGTACCCGTGTTCGTCGAAGACGGCGCCCGCGGCCTCCACGATCGTCCTGCGTGTCCTGATGGCGCGCTCCTGTCTCGCCATAAGAACCCCTCCCATGCGCCGAGTTCGGATTTCGTCCGGTCTCGATCAGGTCACATTGAAAACAGACCGGAATCCCTCGTACTCTATCGCTCACCGGCACGGCAACCTCACCGTCCGTCATAGCTTCGGAGGAACGAGGGGGAGACATGCCAGAGTTACGGCAGTTCACGCAGGCCCTGGCCGTCGGCGGCCACCCGGTCGGCGACTGGCGCGGCGGCCCCCTGACGGCGACCGTACCCCGTGAGTTCGTGCACCGCGTGGCCGTCGCGGAGATCCTCCTCACGGGCTGGACCAGGACGGATCCCGACCGGTTCACCATCACCGCCCAGTGGCCGCGCGCCCATCAGTTACACGTGTCCCCGGACCGCTCGGCGTATGAGCCGCTGTTGATTGCAGAAACGGTCCGCCAGTGCGGGGCGCTGCTCGCCCACGCGGCGTACGAGGTCCCCCTCGGCCATCAGTTCGTCCTCCAGGAACTCCATGTCGACACCCGCCCGGAGCATCTGGCCGTGGGGGCCGTCCCCGCCGAACCCGTCATCGACATCACCGTGGCAGAGCTCCGCCGCCGCGCCGGCCGCCCGGCCGCACTCCGCTACGACGCCGTCGTACGCCTGGGCGGTGAACAGGTCGCGACCGGCCGTATCGCCGTGACCTGGACGAACGAGTCCGTCTACCGCCGACTGCGCGGAGGGCGTACCGCCGACGTGGGAGCCCTGCGGCTGCCGCGGCCGCTGCCCGCCGACGCCGTGGGCCGGGCCCTCGGCGCCGACGTCCTCCTCTCGCCCGCCGTGCGCCCCGGCCGCTGGCGGCTCCGCGTCGATACCGCACATCCTGTTTTCTTCGATCACCCCCTGGACCACATCCCCGGCATGCTCCTCCTGGAGGCCGCCCGCCAGACCGTACGGGCCCATGGGGGGCAGGAGCGCCGGGCGGCGGTGTCGTTCCGCGCCACGTTTCACCAGTACGCGGAGCTAGACGAACCGGTCTGGATGGAAGTGAGCGACGAGGCCGGCGCCGACGTACAAGTCTTCGCGCTGCAAGGGGAGTCGGTGGTCTTCGAGTGCCGGGTGGGTGTCGCCGCAGGGTGAGTTATCGTGTACAGGGAGTCAGAAACAAACGGCATGACCCGTTCTTTTCCGTTCTAGGAGTGTGCAAGTCGATGCCGAGGCAGTTACGCGCTGAACAGACCCGAGCGACGATCATCACCGCCGCCGCCGATCTGTTCGACCGTCGAGGCTATGAATCGACCAGTCTGAGCGACATCGTCGCGCACGCCCAAGTCACCAAAGGCGCGCTGTACTTCCACTTCGCGGCGAAGGACGACCTCGCGCACGCGATCATGGAGATCCAGTCGCGGGCCTCGCGGCAGCTGGCGGGAGACGTGGACGCCCGCGGGTACAGCTCGCTGGAGGCACTGGTCCGCATCACCTTCGGGATAGCGCGGCTGTCCGTCGAGGGGCCGGTGCTCCGGGCCGGGCTCCGGCTCGCCACGGGGGGAGTCGAGGTGCGGCCGCCGCTGCGGCATCCGTTCACGGAGTGGCTGGACATGGCCACGGGGAAGCTGTTGGGGGCGGTCAAGGAGTCCGACCTCCATCCGGACACCGATGTGGACGCGGTGGCGCACTCGCTGGTGTGCTTCTTCGTGGGGACGCGGGTGGTGGGACGGCACCTGGAGCCGGTGGGCCGGCAACCGCGGCGGCTCGCGGAGATGTGGCACGTGATGATCCGGGGGCTGGTGCCGGTTCCTCGACGGGCGCGCTATCTGGCTCTGGTCGGTCAACTGGAGCAGGAGGCTCGAAGCGGCGGGTGAGCGTGTTCGTGGTTACAGTCGGCGCATGTCCATCGGCGCCCCTGTCATCCTCGGCAATGACCCCGCTTCCTTTCCGCACGGCGTGCTGGCCGAGCGGCATCCCGCGATCATCGGGCAGGTGCGGGAGGCGTTTCCGTACGGGCCCGAGCAGCACCGCGCGCTCGACGCGCTGCTCGACACCTGCACGAAAGGTGTGATCGAACCGCTTCCGGGCGGGGCGTGGGGCGAGTGGGGGATCGACGCCCACGTGGGACAGTCCTGGTTCGATGTGCCGTGGCTCTGGTCGGAGAGCTACTTCTACCGGCGGCTTCTCGACGCCGTGGGGTACTTCGGGGACGGGCCCTGGCGCGGGATCGATCCGTTCCGGCCCTCCAAGCTCGCCGAGCTCGATTCCCGCGAGACCGACGAAGAGCTGGCGGCGCTGGACGGACTCGCCGCCCTCCCGGTCGAGGAGCAGGGGACCGCCCTGTTGCACGGGTCGTTGTGGGGGAACCGGGCCGACCTCGGGTTCCGGCTCTCCGACGGAGAGGCCGAGGGGCGGGACGCCGTACCCGATCTGGTCGCCGACGACAGCGAGCGGCTCCGGTCGCTGCTGAGCGGCGTCGGCACCCTCTGCCTCATCGCCGACAACGCCGGGCGTGAACTCATCCCCGATCTGCTGCTCCTCGCCCACCTCCTCGAACACGGCCGTATCGAGCGGGCCGTGCTGCACGTGAAGCCGTACCCCTACTACGTCTCCGACGCGACCACCGCCGACGTGGTCGACGCGCTGCGCCGGCTCGTGCGGGCGCCGGGGGAGGCCGCGGCGTACGGGCGCCGGCTGTGGGACGCCATGGCCGACGGGCGGCTCGATGTTCGAGCGCACGCGTTCTCCTGTGCTCCGCTGCCCTACGCGGACATGCCGGACGACCTTCGTACGGAGCTCGGCGGGGCCGCGCTCACCGTCCTGAAGGGAGACCTCAACTACCGGCGTCTGGTGGGCGACCGGTGGTGGGCGCCGACCACGCCGTTCGCCGACGTGACCGCGTACTTCCCGGGACCGGTCGCCGCCCTGCGCACGCTGAAGTCCGATGTGATCACCGGGCTCGACGGGCGTACGGAGGCCGCGCTGACCGAGGCGGAGGGCCGTCGCTGGCGGACCAGCGGGACCCGTGCGCTCATCCAGGTCCGGCCCTGAGGAGCGTTATGCTGCCGACTTGTACCGGTGGGCTGCCGTACGTCCCGCCGACGGGCAGCGAAAGAGGACGTCATTGACCCCGCGGTACCTGAGCAATCCTGGGGAGCCCGTCTACGACGTGGACGCACGGCGCTATGTCGACGTCACGGACGCCCGTGACGAGGCCGACCTGCACGACGTGTTCACGGACATCTACCGCACCAACCGCTGGGGCTCCGACGAGACCCGCTCAGGACCGGGCTCCGAGCTGCAGCGCATGAAGCGGGTGATCGCCCGACTCGGCGCCCTCATCGGGGACTTGGGTGTCCGCTCGGTGCTGGACGCGCCGTGCGGCGATCTGAACTGGATGCGGCACGTCGACCTGCACGGCGCCTCCTACCTCGGCGGGGACGTCGTCGCGGAACTCGTCGCGGCCAACCGGGCCCACCACCCCGGCCCGGGGCGGGAGTTCCAGCTGCTCGACTTCACCGCCCAGCCCGTGCCACGCGTCGATCTGATCGTGTGCCGGGACGCCCTCGTGCACTTCTCCTACCAGCATGTGGTGGAGGCGCTGACCCGTTTCCGGGAGAGCGGCTCGCGCTATCTGCTCACCACGACCTTCTCCCGGACGGCCGCCAACACCGACATCGTCACGGGCTGGTGGCGGCCCATCAACCTCCGGCTGGCCCCCTTCTGTCTGCCCGAGCCGCTGCAGGTCATCGGCGATGACGACTCCGACGACTTCTACGACGACAAGACGCTCGCCCTGTGGGACCTCGCGCAGATCCCGGCAGTCTTCCCGGGCTACGAGCCGGCCGTCGCCGAGTCGGGATCCCTGGGCGCCTGATCCTCGGAACGCAGCCGGGCGAGGGCCTCCTGGGCGGCCAGCGTCCGTGGATGCCGTAGCCCCAGCACCTCCTGGCAGGCATCCCGTACTTCGGTGAACTCCGCCTCGGCCGCCGTGAGTTCGTTCTTGAGGCACAGCAGTCCGGCGAGGTTGTGGCGGACTGCCAGCGTCCCGGGGTGCCGTGGGCCCAGTGTCTCCACGCAGTCCCCGAGCACGGTCCGGTACTCCGCCTCCGCCTGCTCGACGTGCCCGCGCAGATGCAGGACGTGCGCGGCGCCGTGCCGTACCGAGAGGGTGAGCAGGTGCTGTTCGCCGAGTACGGTCCGCCGGGCCTCGTAGACCTCTCTGAACTCCTGTTCCGCCGCGGCGAGTCGGCCCTGGTCCTTGAGCAGGTCGGCGAGGTTGTGGCGGACCGCGAGCGTGCCCGGGTGCCGGGGGCCCAGGGTCTCCACGCAGTCCGCGAGGACCGTGCGGTACTCGGTCTCGGCCCGCTCGGTACGGCCGCGCAGGTGCAGGACGTGCGCGGCGCCGTGCCGTACCGAGAGGGTGAGCAGGTGCTGTTCCCCGAGCACCTCCCGGCGTGCCGCGTACACCTCCCTGAACTCCGCCTCCGCCGCCTCCAGTTGGCCCCGCTCCATCAGCAGGTCGGCCAGGTTGTGCCGGACCACCAGGGTGTGCGGATGCATGTCGCCGAGCAGTCTGCGCTGGACCTCGAAGACTTCCCGGAACTCGGTCTCCGCGTCGGTGGGCCAGCCCCGGTCGCGCAGCACGGTGGCCAGACCGTGCCGGGCGGCCACGGTTTCCGGGTGGTCCTCGCCGTAGGCGTCGGCGCGCAGTCCCAGGACCGTACGGAACTCGTGCTCGGCCTCCGTGAGCAGGCCGCGGTCGCGCAGGACGTCCGCGAGGTCGTGGCGCACGGCGAGGGTGCTCGGGTGGCGCTCGCCCAGTACGTCCGCGCACACCCGGAGCGTCTCCCGCAGCTCCTGCTCGGCCTGCCGGAACATGCCGCGCTCGTGCAGCACCTGGGCCATTTCGTGCCGGGTGACCAGGGTGTCGGGGTGGTTCGCCCCGAGTGTCTCCCGGTAGGCGTCCAGGAGCAGGCGGTACTCCTCCTCGGCCTCCGCGAGCAGCCCCCGGTACCGGGCCATCCAGGCCACGCCCTTGCGGGCCGCGAGGGTCCGGGGGTCGCGTTCGCCCAGCAGGGCCCTGCGGGTGGCGTGGACCGCGCGGTACTCGGTCTCCGCCTCGACCGGGCGGCCCCGGCCGCCCAGCAGGTTCGCGAGCGCGTACCGGGCGTCGGCGGTCTCGCCTGCCGCGTCGCCGAACAGGGCCCGGGTGTCCTCCAGCACCGTACGAAGCAGCGACTCGGCCGCCGGCAGCCGGCCCCGCAGGTGGAGCAAGTGGGCGGCGGCGGACCGTACTTCGAGCGCGTCGGGGTCACGCGGACCGCAGGCGAGCACCACCGGCTCACATGCCCCGAGCACCTCCTCCGCCCGGTCCAGCCAGCCCCGCCGGATCAGATGCCTGGCCCCGGCCGCCGCTGCTCGCAGCGCCTTCGACACCAGCTCGTCGTCCGCCGCGTACGGGTCGCCGATCAGGGGCAGCGGGGCGTCGCAGTGCGGGAGCAGCAGCCGCCAGCGCGGCCAGTCGCGCGGGTCGTCCTCGCTGAGCTCGGCGGTGGCGCACACGACCAGGTCGGCGACGACGGCCGCGTACTCCCTCATGTGCTCGGCGAGGTCCCGCTGGAGCCGGCCGGCGTCCCGGACGAGCGGGTGCATCAGCAGGGTGCGCGTGTGGTCGTCGCCGCCGGGCGGGGTGTGCAGCTCGACCAGGCCGAAGTCGGCCAGGGAGGTGAGCGCGGTGTACAGCTCCTGGGGTGTGACACCGGGCAGCAGCGACGAGTCCGCGAGCCGGTCGGGGCGCAACAGACCGACCAGCGGCACCGGCGCCTCGCCCAGACAGCACAGCAGCCGCATCAGCGGCCGGGCCTGCGCGATGCCCCGCCGCTCCAGGAGGTCCAGCGACAGCTCCCAGGTACCGGTCACCGGGACGGAGTAGTTGCTGCCCTGTCTCCCGGGCGGCCGTTCGTCGAGGAGTTCGGTGAAGCGCTCGTCGAGGGCCACGCGGTAGTCGGCGTACGTCCGCACGGTCGTCGTGCCCGGCCAGGCGGGGAACGCCGAGGCGGCCGCGAGGTGCGAGCCCGCGATGCGCAGCGCCAGCGGCAGCCCACCGAGCCGCCGGGTCAGCAGCCGGGCGTCCTCACGGGAACCGGCCCGCTCCCCGGCGAGGTCCCAGAGCACCTCGGTGGCGTCGTCCTCCTCCAGGGCGTCGACCGAGTGCAGCGTGGCCCACGGCCCCCAGGTCGTCGGGCTGCTGTCGCGGCTGGTGATCAGCACCAGGCCGGGCAGCTCCGCGGCGGGCCGGATCCAGCCCCGGCCCTCCGCCAACCGGCCGTACGGTGCCAGGTGTTCGGGCTCGTCGGCGTTGTCCACCACCAGCAGCCACGGGCTCGCGGTGTCACACAGCCGCCGCCACAGCAGGTCGGTCGCGCTCGAACGCCCCGACCAGGCACGGTCGATGAGATCCGCGGGGGTGCCAAGGGCGGCCACCACCTCGCGCATCCCGGCGCTCAGCGTGGCAGGGTTCTTCGCCGTCACCCACCACACGTCGACGTTCAGCGCGGCCGCGTAGGCGGCGATCTCCAGGGCGACCGTCGTCTTCCCGCTCCCGCCCATGCCGTGCAGTACCTGCACACCCGAAGTCGGCTTGCCCACCAGCTGTTTCAGCGTGTCCAGGAGCGACTCACGGCCACGCACCCGGCGGTCCAGCCGGCCCAGGGGAGGTGCGACGGTCAGCGCGCCCGGGGCGCGGGCGGGCTCCAGCGGGGCCTGGGCCTGCTGGACCTGGATGAAGACCGGGCGCGCGAAACCGGAGAACTCCTGGATGAACTCGGCCAGCAGACCGGACAGGTCGGGATTGTGGGCCAGCAGTCCGCGCAGGGTGGTGTCCCACTCCTGCCGTTGCTCCCGCAGCATGATCTCCTGCCGGGCCGGCGGTGCCGCGTCGAGCGCCGCCCGTGCCCGGTCGAGCCGCTCGACGTCCTCCCGCCGTAAGAACCTCGCCATCCGCTGCCGGGCCGCCTGCCAGGCATCCGTGGTCATCAGCCCGACCATCGTGCCCGCGGCGGCAGCAGCGGTCTGGGTGAACAACTCTGCCCCGAACATCGAGGACCCCCTGTCGGCACACACCTCGACGGCTACGTCCGAACCCCTCTCCCGTCTTCAGGTTCTCATGTCACGTGGCGGCGCGGGGACTTGATCCCGTCGACGAATTTCGCCACAAGACGTCCGTCCGGCTCGGCGACCCGCGGCGCGGGCAGCCCGCGCAGTGCCTCCCGCTGGAGTAACCGCAGCTGGAGACGTGCGATGGGGGTACCCCGGCGGTCGGCGGAGGCATGGTGGACGGTCACCTTGCCGCCCGCGCGGATGTGCCGCCCCCGCGAGTTCCGTGTCGTGCACGGCCGTATGGCGGAAGGTGAGGACGGGCGGGTGTCGGCGCGGCAACTCGCTGGCGGCGGAGTCGAGTTGCCCGGGGATCGCCCGAGGCGCGTGAAGAACGTGGCGCGGCAAGGGATGAGCTGCGGCTGTCGCCTTGTTGGCCCAGGTGCACCACCCTCTGTCCCCTCATCTCAAGGGAGCCGCACCGCATGCGTCTGGGAGTCGCACCGCACCGTCTGTGGCCCGCTCACGAGGACGAGCTCGACGGCGTCCTCGGAACGGCCCGTGCTGCTGAGGAGTTGGGCTTCGACCACCTGATCGCGAGCAGCCATCTGCTGGCGAGTGCGGTGGGCGTGACTCCGGACCCGCTGGTCCTGCTGTCGGCCGCGGCCGGGGCGACCACCCGGATCGGGCTGGTGACCAGTGTCCTGATCCTGCCCCTGTACAACCCGGTCGTCGTCGCCCACCAGGCCGCCACGCTCGACCGGCTGTCCGGCGGCCGGTTCACGCTCGGAGTCGGCACCGGGTGGGACACCGCGGAGTTCGACGCGGCCGGGGTGCCGTTCGCCGGGCGGGGCCGTCGCGCCGACGAACAGCTGGATGTCGTACGGAAGTTGTGGCGCGGGGAGGGCGAGATACGGCTCGGGGTGCGGCCGCGCACCCCTGGAGGGCCGCCCGTGTGGGTCGGCGGCCACAGCGACGCGGCCCTGCGCCGGGCGCTGCGGTACGGCGACGCGTGGCACGGCTCCGGGCTCGACGCGGCCGGACTCGCCGAGGTGCGGGGCCGGTTGGCTGAGCTCGGGGAGGAAGCGGGGCGGGATCCGGCCACGCCGTTGGAGCTGACGGCGGGGCAGATGCTCGTGCCCCCGGGCTTCGAGGCGGCCGTACAGCCGCCTGGGCGGCTCCCGTTGGGCGGTTCCAAGTCGTCCGCCGAGCAGGTGCGCGAGGAGCTCGGACAGCTGGCCGACGGCGGGCTCACCGCCTGTTCGCTGTGGCTGCCGGTCGCCACCGAGGCGCTGCCCGACGCGCTCGGCTGGGTCGCGCAGGAGATCCTCCCGCATTTCTCCGAGGGGTGACGTTTCGGCTGACCGTGGTGTAGTGATCATGTCAATCGATCGGTCATCATGCCCGGATGACGTGGGGACTGGCGTTTCGACCTTGGCGTGCGGGAAGCGGAAAGGCTGCCGCCGCTGCGGCCGCCCTCGCACTGGTGCTCACCGCTTGCGGCGGTGACGGGGACTCCTCGTCCCCGGACGGCGGCCGCATGACGGTCAGGGTGGCCGCGTTGCCCCTGAGCGACTCCGCCATGCTGTACATCGCGCGGAACCGCGGACTGTTCGAGAAGGAAGGCCTCGACGTCCGCATCCAGCAGATCCAGCAGAGCCTCCAGGCGCTGCCGGCCCTGTCCAAGGGGCAGATCGACATGGTCGCGAGCGCGAACTACGTGACCTACTTCCAGGCCCAGGACCAGGGCACCCTCGACATCCGCATCGTCGCCGAGGCGATCAGGGCGGCGCCGCGCATGATGGACGTGCTGGTGCCGAAGGACTCCGACATCAAGACTCTCGCCGATCTCGCGGGCAAGAAACTCGCCGTCAACGTCCTCAACAACGTCCAGTCGCTGACCTTCAACGAGATCCTGGCGGAACAGGGCGTCGGCCGGCCCGTCTACCGGCAGATCCCCTTCCCGCAGATGGGCGCCGCCCTGGACAAGGGGCAGGTCGACGCCGTGCACGTTGTCGAACCCTACGACAGCTCCATCCAGGACGAGTTGGGAGCGCGGGTCCTGGTGGACGGGTCGTCCGCGCCCGTCGGGTCGATCCCGCTCAGCGGCTACATCACGACGGAGAAGTTCGCCGGGAAGAACGCCGACGCGCTCGCCCGGTTCCAACGGGCCCTTGAGGCGGCCGTGAAGCTCGCCGACGCGGATCCGTCCCTGGTGCGTGCGGTGCTGCCGACGTACACCAAGGTCACGAAGGCGCAGGCGCAGAAGATCGACCTGCCGGTGTATCCGGCGACGATGGACGGGACGCAGATCGCTCGGCTGACCGCGCTGATGGAGAAACGGAAGATGCTGAAGACCCCGATCGATCCATCGACGTTGCTGGTGCGGTGAGGGGGTTGTGCTCGTCGGTGAGGGCGCTGAGGGTTCGCTGGGGGGCCTGGGAGTTGAAAGGGTCTTGATCGTGCGGGAGTTGGCAGGGCGTCGTCGTGAGAGGTGTGCAGGAGCGTCGACGGTGCGAGGTGTGAACGAGCGGGGGCGGGTGGCGGTGTGAAGGAGCGGGGGCCGGTGGGTGGTGTGAAGGAACGTGGTCCGTGCGTCGGCTGAGGGTGCGTCAGGAGCTGTGGCTCGGTCTCCTCGGTGTGCTGCTCGCGTTCCTCGGGTGTGAGGCGGTGAGCCGGGCCGGGCTGGTCCGCCGCAGCTATCTGCCACCGGCCTCCGAAGTCCTCGCCCGTGCAGTCCAGTTGGCGGGCGACTCCGTCTTCCTCGACGGGCTCGGCGTCACCCTGCGCGCCTGGGCGCTGGGCCTCGGCCTCGCCTGTGTGATCGCCGTACCGCTCGGGCTGCTGCTCGGGAGCGTGCCGCTCGTCGACGCGGCCACCCGGGCCGTCGTGGAGTTGCTGCGGCCCCTGCCGTCCGTCGCCCTGATCCCCCTGGTCTCCCTGCTCCTCGGCTCCGGCACCGAGACCGAGGTCGCGCTGATCACCTACGCCTCGGTGTGGCCGATCCTCTTCAACACCGTCTACGGTCTGGGCGAGACCGAACCTCTCGCCAAGGACACCCTGCGCGCCTTCGGCTTCGGCCGCCTCACGGTCCTCCTGCGTGCCGAACTTCCCGCCACCGCCCCCTTCATCGCCGCCGGCATCCGCATCTCCGCCGCGGTCGCCCTCATCCTCGCCGTCGCCACGGAGATCCTCTCCGGCTTCGGCGAGGGCCTCGGCATCTTCATCGCCCAGGCGGGTGTGGCAACGGACGGAACGAGGGACGTCCTGGCGGGTGTGGTGTGGGCGGGGAGCCTGGGGCTCGTCATCAATGGCGTGTTGGTGTGGGGAGAGCGACGGCTGTTTCCCTGGACACCGGAAAATCGGGGAACCGCGGGCCGAGGGACGACAACCCGATGAGCGCGACGGACGAACCCGGGGGAGAGGAGGGGGCGTGCCCGCTGCCGCCGTCGGAGGGGGAGGTGTCTGGGCCGGGCTTGGCGTCGTCGGAGGGGGAGGCGTCTCGGTCGTGGCCGCCTTCGCCGCCGACGCGTCAGTCACCGGGCTCGCACTCACCTCCGTCACCTCCGTCACCGAAGGCACTCGATCCCGACCCCAACCGGCCATCGCCGCTGACGAGCCGGTCATCGGGCCCTGACTCGCCTCCGTCGCCGAAGGTGTCCGCGCCCGGCTCACACCCGCCCTCGGCGCCGGAGGCACCCGATCCCGACCTCAACCGGCCTTCGGCGCCGACGCGCCAGTCACCCGGCCCTCACTCACCTCCGTCACCTCCGTCGCCGAAGGCTCCCGCACCCGCCCCCGCGTCCCGCCCCCGTACCGTTGCCGCCCACCCCGTCCTCCTGCGCTGGCTGGTCCTCGTACTCGCCGTCGGAGTATGGGAGTTGGTCGCCCGGGCCCGCGGCAGCGTCTACTTCCCGCCCCCGGACCGCATCGCGCGGCGCGTCCACGAGCTGTGGTTCGACGGGTCCGCCCGGCACCTCTTCCTCAGCCCGGCCGCGGTGGACGACATCCTGCCCAGCCTCGGCCGGATGGCCGCCGGGTTCGCGCTGGCGGCCGTCGCCGGGATCGTGCTCGGTGTCGCGCTGGGCCGCTCGCGGCGGGCGTACGCGCTGGTCAACCCCGTCCTCCAGTTCGCCCGGGCCGTTCCGCCTCCCGCCCTGGTCCCCGTCTTCGTCGTGGTCTTCGCCTTCGGCACCCCGATGCAGATCGCCTCGATCGCGTTCAGCGCCGTCTGGCCGGTGCTGATCAACACCGCGGCCGGCGTCCGCAACACCGAGCCGCTGCGCCTCGACGTCTCCGCGGTCCTGCGCCTGAACACCGCCGAACGCCTGTGGTTCCTCGTCCTGCCCTCCGCCCTGCCCCGCATCTTTGCCGGGCTGCGCCTGAGCCTTTCGCTCTCCCTCATCCTCATGGTGTTCTCGGAACTGCTGCCGGGCACCGCCAACGGCATCGGCTTCACGCTCACCGAGGCCCAGACCCGCTCCGACCTGCTCACCGTATGGGCGGCGCTGGTCCTTCTCGGCGCCCTCGGCTATCTGCTCAACACCGGTCTGCTGGCAGTCGAGAAGCGGCTGATCGGCAGAGGGAGGGCCACGTAAGTCACATGAGGCACAGCAGTCACGCGACGGGCGCCCACGAACAGGGGACCGACCACATGCTCCACCTCTCCGCGGTCGGCCAGCACTACGGCGACCACAAGGTCCTGCACGACATCACCCTCACCGTCCCCGCGGGCCAACTCCTCTGCGTCGTAGGCCCGTCCGGGTGCGGCAAGTCCACCCTGCTGCGGACCATCGCCGGTCTGCTCCCCGCCCGCGAGGGCACGATCACCATCGACGGCGCCCCGGTCACCGGCGTCCCGGACAGCCTGGCCGTCGTCTTCCAGGACTACGGCCGCTCCCTCTTCCCCTGGCTCACGGTCCGCGACAACGTCGCCCTGCCACTGCGGCGCCGCGGCCTGGCCCGGTCCGAACGGCGTGCCGAGGCCGACCGCATCCTCGACAGCGTCGGCCTGTCCGGCGCCACCCGCCGCCACCCCTGGCAGCTCTCCGGCGGTATGCAGCAGCGCGTGGCCATCGCCCGCGCCCTGGTCTGCCGTCCCACCCTCCTGCTCATGGACGAGCCCTTCGGCTCCCTCGACGCCCAGACCCGCGAGGACCTGGAGGACCTGTTCCTGGAGGTCCACCGCACCGACGGCACGACCACCGTGTTCGTCACCCACGACATCGACGAGAGCGTCTACGTCGGCGACCGCGTCGTCGTCCTCTCCCCGGGCCCCGGCTCCAGGATCGTCCTGGATCTGCCGGTCCGGCTCCCCGGGCGCCGGGACCAGATCGCCACCCGGGGACTGCCGGAGTTCGTCGCACTACGGGCACAGGTCGGACGGGCGGTCCGCGGCCAGGGCGAACAGGACGGCGCCAAGACAACCCTGGGGAACGGCAGGGGCGTTCAGAACGCCTGAACGTCCCGCCACACCATCCGGTGCCCTGAAGGCCACAAGTCCCGCCGAGAACTCCCGAGTTCTGTCCGGATTCACGCGATGGTGTGATCATGTGTGCTGCGGCGGATGCCCGCGCAGAGCCCTGGGTAGGGCCCGGCTCA
This sequence comes from Streptomyces sp. NPDC005402, assembly GCF_040606575.1. Taxonomy (NCBI): domain Bacteria; kingdom Bacillati; phylum Actinomycetota; class Actinomycetes; order Kitasatosporales; family Streptomycetaceae; genus Streptomyces; species Streptomyces sp. NPDC005402. Next base: position 219,256 of record NZ_JBEXFB010000002.1, on the reverse strand, counting down.
TGACGCAGCAGCCCTTCGAACTCCCGCACTTCTACATGCCGTACCCCGCGCGGCTGAACCCGCACGTCGACGAGGCCCGAGCCCACTCGACCGTGTGGGCGCGCGAGATGGGCATGCTGGAGGGGTCCGGAATCTGGGAGCAGTCCGACCTCGACGCGCACGACTACGGCCTGCTCTGCGCCTACACACACCCCGACTGCGACGGCCCCGCCCTCTCGCTCATCACCGACTGGTACGTGTGGGTGTTCTTCTTCGACGACCACTTCCTGGAGACCTTCAAGCGCACTCAGGACCGCGCCGGCGGCAAGGCCTACCTCGACCGGCTGCCCCTGTTCATGCCGATGGACCTGGCGACCCCGATGCCCGAGCCGCAGAACCCGGTCGAGGCGGGCCTCGCCGACCTGTGGACGCGGACCGTGCCGTCGATGTCCACCGACTGGCGCCGCCGCTTCGCCGTCGCCACCGAGCATCTGCTCAACGAGTCCCTGTGGGAGCTGTCGAACATCAACGAGGGGCGGATCGCCAACCCCGTCGAGTACATCGAGATGCGCCGCAAGGTCGGCGGCGCCCCCTGGTCGGCCGGTCTGGTGGAGTACGCGACGGCCGAAGTACCGTCGTCCGTCGCCGGCACCCGACCCCTTCGGGTGCTGATGGAGACCTTCTCCGACGCCGTCCACCTGCGCAACGACCTGTTCTCCTACCAGCGCGAGGTCGAGGACGAGGGCGAACTCAGCAACGGCGTCCTCGTCCTGGAGACCTTCTTCGGCTGCACCACCCAGGAGGCCGCAGACACCGTCAACGACGTCCTCACCTCCCGCCTCCACCAGTTCGAGCACACCGCCCTCACCGAGGTCCCCGCGGTCGCCCTGGAGAACGGTCTGACCCCGGCCGAGGTGACCGCCGTCGCCCGGTACACCCAGGGACTCCAGGACTGGCAGTCCGGCGGCCACGAATGGCACATGCGCTCCAGCCGCTACATGAACGCCCGCGCCGACACCACCTCGCCCTGGCAGACCCTGACCGGTCGCGGCACCTCGGCCGCCGACGTCGGCGCGCTGCTCGCCGCGGCCGGCGCCGAGCGGCTGCGCGCCCACACGCATGTGCCGTTCCAGAAGGTCGGCCCGTCGCTGCTGCCCGACTTCTACATGCCGTTCCGGAACGAGCTCAGCCCGCACCTGCCCGGCGCCCGCCCCCGCCTCGCCGAGTGGGCGCACCGCATGGGCATGCTCCAGGAGGGCGTCTGGGACGAGGACAAGCTCGCCGCGGCCGACCTTCCCCTGTGCTCGGCGGGCATCGACCCGGACGCGAGCCCCGAGGCCCTGGACCTGAGCTCCAACTGGCTGGCCTGGGGGACCTACGGCGACGACTACTACCCCCTCGTCTACGGCGGCCGCCGCGACCTCGCCGCCGCCCGGCTCACCACACAGCGCCTGTCGGACTGCATGCCACTGGACGGCGAGCAGACCGTCGTCCCCGTCAACGCCATGGAGCGCGGCCTGATCGACCTGTGGGCCCGCACCACCGCAGAGATGACTCCCGACCAACGGAGCACCCTCAAGGACGCCGTGAACGTGATGACCGAGAGCTGGATCTGGGAGCTGGCCAACCAGATCCAGCACCGCGTCCCCGACCCGGTCGACTACCTGGAGATGCGGCGCGCCACCTTCGGCTCCGACCTCACCATGAGCATGTGCCGGATGGGCCACGGCCCCGCCGTCCCGCCGGAGGTCTACCGCAGCGGACCCGTGCGCTCCTTGGAGAACGCCGCCGTCGACTACGCGTGCCTGGTCAACGACGTCTTCTCCTACCAGAAGGAGATCGAGTACGAGGGCGAGGTCCACAACGCGATCCTTGTCGTGCAGAACTTCTTCAGCATCGACTACCCGACCGCGCTGCGTGTCGTCCACGACCTGATGACCCAGCGCATGCAGCAGTTCGAGCATGTCGCCGCACATGAACTACCGGTCGTCTACGACGACTTCGGGCTCTCCGAGGAGGCGCGCGACATCATGCGGGGCTATGTGACCGACCTCCAGCACTGGATGGCGGGCATCCTGCACTGGCACCGCACGGTCGACCGCTACAAGGCCGAGCACCTGGCCGGCCGGACCCACGGCTTCTTCCCGGACCGGCCGCCGGCGCTTCCCCTGGCGGGCTGACCCGGCGGCTGAGCGAGTGGCGTCCGGCGGGGCGGGGCGGGCCGTGTGCAGGCGAACCGGTTCGTCGTGAGGTCCCAGGGCGTGAGCGGTCATGTCACTGAACGTAACAGCCGCCACTGACAACGGAATCTGCCGTTCCGTATGCGGTTTCCGAACTTTCCCGTCCGGAATGGGGCATTCAGGGAACTTCGTGGGGGTGTCCGGAGTCTGACGAGGTACGGGGAACAGTCAACAGAACACACGGGGGTGTTCGGACCTTGACCGAGATCATCGAAAGGATCACCGAGAGCGACCAGAACCCGCGGGAGGGGGAGTCGGCGGCGCCGGGCGAGCTGACGCCGTACGTCGCACCGCTGCCCGTCCCGCCCGTCCTGCGCCCCGCCTCCGGTGACGCGCTGCGCGAGACGGAGATCGCCCTGCGCCCCACCTGGGTGCGCCTGCACCCGCAGCTGCCGCCGACCCTGATGTGGGGCTACGACGGCCGGGTGCCGGGCCCCACCATCGAGGTGCGGCGCGGACAGCGCGTCCGTATCGCCTGGACCAACCGCATCCCGAAGGGCAGCGAGTACCCGGTCACCTCCGTCGAGGTGCTGCCGCCGGCCTCGCCCACCCTGCCCGGCCGTGAGGGCGCCGAGCTCAACAAGGACGTCGCCGCCCTGCCCGCCTGGTCGGTGACCCACCTGCACGGCGCGCAGACGGGCGGCGGCAACGACGGCTGGGCGGACAACGCGGTCGGCTTCGGTGACGCCCAGCTCTCCGAGTACCCGAACGACCACCAGGCGGTGCAGTGGTGGTACCACGACCACGCCATGAACATCACCCGGTGGAACGTGATGGCGGGCCTCTACGGCACCTACCTCGTCCGCGACGACGAGGAGGACGCCCTCCGGCTGCCGTGCGGCGACCGGGAGATCCCGCTGCTGCTCGCCGACCGCAACCTCGACACCGACGAGGACGGGCGGCTCAACGGACGGCTGCTGCACAAGACGCTCATCGTCCAGGAGAAGAACCCGGAGACGGGCAAGCCGGTCACCATCCCGTTCGCGGGCCCGTACACCACCGTCAACGGCCGCATCTGGCCGTACGCCGACGTCGAGGCCGGCTGGTACCGCTTCCGGCTGGTCAACGCGTCGAACGCGCGCATCTACGACCTCGTGCTCCTCGACGAGGACGACAACCCGGTGTCGGGGATCGTCCACCAGATCGGCAGCGACGGCGGACTGCTGCCGCGGCCGGTGCCGATCGACTTCGACGGCGCGCTGCCCACGCTGACCGCGGCCCCCGCCGAGCGCTTCGACCTGCTCGTCGACTTCCGTGCCTTCGCGGGCCGCACGCTCCGCCTGGTCAACAAGGGCCCGAACCAGCCGGCGGGTGTGCCCGACCCGGCGGGCGGGGTGCGCTACCCGGCGGTCATGGAGTTCCGGGTCCAGGAGGAGTGCGAGTCGGACAGCTTCGAGCTGCCCGAGATGCTCTCCGGCTCCTTCCGCCGCTACACGCACGACATCGCGCACGGCCACCGTCTGATCGTGCTCACCCCGCCCGGCACCAAGGGCTCCGGGGGCCATCCGGAAATCTGGGAGATGACCGAGGTCGCGGACGTGAGCGGCATCCAGTTCCCGACCGACGGCATCATCCAGGTCACCGGCGCGGACGGCACCACCAAGACGTACCGGCGCACGGCACGGACGTTCAACGACGGCCTCGGCTTCACCATCGCCGAAGGCAGCCACGAACAGTGGAGCTTCCTCAACCTCGCACCCATCCAGCACCCGATGCACATCCACCTGGCCGACTTCCAGGCGCTGGGCCGGGACCCGTACGTGGTGACGGGCTTCGACGCGACGGTCGGCGGCACCCGCACACCGATCACCTACGACCCGTCCAGGACGATTCCCCTGGCGCCCAACGAACTCGGCTACAAGGACGTCTACCGGGTTCCGGGGAACCAGATGTTGCGCATCATGGGGAAGTTCGACGGGGCGTACGGCCGCTTCATGTACCACTGCCATTTCCTGGAGCACGAGGACATGGGCATGATGCGGCCCTTCGTCGTGATGCCCCCGGAGGCCCTGAAGTTCGACCACGGCGGGGCACACGGCGGCCACGGCGAGGGCCACACCGGCTGACGTTCTCCGCGTGCGGGGTGAGTCACGCAGACTGACGCACTCCGCGCGCGCCGCCGCTCCACCACGGCTCGCGCCTGCGCCCACAGCACTCGGACCGCGAATCCGCACCTCACTCCCGGCGGCCGGCGTGACCTTGCGGGTGGCGACCCGTGACGTGCCGCCCGACACGGCCAGGACCTGTTGCCCCCGGCCCACGGTCGGCGGCGGTCACCCGCGTGCCCCGCTTCCGCTCCTGACCTCCCGTCAGTCTCACTCGTTCGTGGCTCGTCGCGCACCGATACGCCGGGTAGGAACCAGCCGGTGGTGATCCAGCCGGAGGCGATCGATGGAACAGACTGCGTTGCGCCCCAAGCCGATGCCCGGTCAGGAACCCGGCGTCGGCAGGAAGTCCGGGCCCACCCGGCACCCGCACGCCGCGCGCCGCCGCGGACACCGGCTCACGACCCTGCTGTTCGGCCTGCTCGTCGCGGCCGTCCTGGTGCTGTCGGGGGTGGGTCTCGGGACGGTCGGCGCCACGGTGATCGGCATGAGCAAACTGGCCGAACTCCAACGGCAGGCAGGGGCACACCAGAGCGGCCCGTCCGCCACGGCAGACCCGGGCCGGTCCCCGTCGTCCGCGGCACCGACGACCGCCCCCTCGCCCCCGCCCGCCGTCGCGACCCTCGGCCTGGAGGCCGTGGACGCCGAGAAGGCGGGCGCGCTGGTGGTCGGAGTCCACGTCCCCGGCCCGGGCTACCAGGCGGGCCTGGTGCGCGGCGACGTACTCCTCGCCTTCGGCCGGACCCGCATCGACACGGCCGGCGACCTCGCGCGCGCCGTCGCGGACGCCCGGGCCGGCCGCACCGTCGTACTGACGGTCCGCCACCGTGGCGGCGGTTACCAGCAGCTGACGGCCGTACCGGGAGTCGTCACCTGACCGCGAGGCCGCCCACGGCGCGCACCCAGTACCGGTGGGTCACCCGCAGGCTCGGGCCCGAGCTCACGTGACCACCCGGAAGTGCGTGGTGAGCCGTCCCTCGTCGTCCAGCACATGAAAGGCCAGACCGACCGGCGCGTCCCGGTCCGCGATCTGTTCGCCCTCCCAGGGCAGCCGCAGCGTCCAGGTCACACCGGGCCCGACGACCAGGGGCCGACCGGCGAACACGGTCGCCGCGGGCGTGTGCGCGTGCCCGGTGATCAGACCGGCGATCTCGGGCCGCCGCTCCAACAGCGCGGCCAGCCGCCCGGCCCCGTCCAGCTGATAGGAGTCGGGCAGCGGGTGGTGCAGTGCCACCGGTGGATGATGGAAGGCCAGCAAGGCCGGACGACTCCCGTCCAGTTCGTCGAGCGTCGCCTCGATCCAGTCGTACGTCTCCTCGTCCAGGGCCCCCTCGTCGCTCCCGGGGATGCTCGAATCGCACATCAGCACCGCACCGCCGTCGAAGACCCGCACGCTGTTCACCGGTCCGTCGGTCGCGGGCTGCCGCAGCAGGGCCTTGCGGTACGGGGCGCGGCTGTCGTGGTTGCCGGGGCAGGTGAGTACCGGGAACGGCGGGTCGCCCTCGTGCAGTCCCAGGATCCGCGCGGCCTCCTCGTACTCCGCCTCGGCGCCGTGATCCGCGATGTCGCCGGTCACCAGCAGGGCGTCGACCGGCCCGGGCAGCTGCCACAGCCGGTCACGTACCCGCTCGGCGCGCTCCGTCGCCCGTGCGGTCCCGTCGAGATGCAGATCGCTGATGTGTGCGAGCACAAGCACGACATACCCCCCCTGCTCTAATGGTTTTGATTGATCCAAGCATTAGCAGTGGTCCCGATCAAGTCGCTTCCGTCGGTCGGGGTGGAAAACCACTGGTCCGGATCCGGCCGCCGAGGCCACGATGAGCCCATGCCGACCTCGCTCATCGCCTTCCTGGGAGCCTGCACGCTCATCGCCGCGTCACCCGGCCCGAGCACCGTGCTGATCATCAAGCAGTCGCTGCACAGCAGGCGCTCCGGCTTCCTGACCGTGCTCGGCAACGAGACCGGCGTGTTCATCTGGGGCGTCGTCGCCGCGCTCGGCCTGACCGCACTGCTGACGGCCTCCGAGATCGCCTACGACGTGATGCGGATCGTCGGTGCCGTCGTGCTCGTCGCCTTCGGCGTCCAGGCGCTGCGGCAGGCGCGCCGCGCCAAGGGGGCCGCCGACGAGAGCGGCTGGGAGAGCACCGGCAGGACCGGCTGGGCCGCCTACCGCGCCGGACTGCTGCTCAACCTCGCCAACCCCAAGGCGGCCGTCTTCGCCATGTCCTTCCTGCCGCAGTTCGTGCCCGAGGGCGCCCCGCACCTGCCCGCCATGGTCGGCCTCGCCGCACTCTGGGCGGTCTACGAGACCGGTTACTACGGCCTCTACGTGTGGTTCGTCGGCCGGTTGCGGGCCGTGCTGTCCCGCGCGGGCGTGCGCCGACGGCTGGAGCAGGTCTCCGGGGGCGTCCTGCTGCTCCTCGGCGTCCGCATGGCCCTGGAGAGCTGACGTACGCCCGACGCCCCGTCCGGTCGGTGCGAAACGCGGGTCCGTGTGAAAGGCGGGTCCGTGCGAAAGACGTGTCGACCGGCTCGCGCGCCCCTCGCCGTCCGGGCAGGATGCTGCCCAAGACCATCACCGCCCAGGGAGGCCCGGATGACCGGCACCGCAGCGCCCTTCGCCGCCGACGACTACAAGGCCCGCATGGAGCGCGCGGCACGGTCGGCCGCCGAGGCCGGGCTCGCCGGACTCCTCGTGGCCCCGGGCCCGGACCTGGTGTGGCTCACCGGCTACGCGCCCACCGCCGTCACCGAACGGCTCACCCTGCTGGTCCTCGCCCCCGGCCAGGAGCCCGTCCTCGTCGTGCCCACCCTGGAGGCCCCGGACGCCGCCCAGGCCACCGGCGCGAGCGCCCTGGCCCTGCGGGACTGGACCGACGGCAAGGACCCCTACGCCGCCACCGCCGCCCTCCTGGACGCCGACGGCCGGTACGGCGTCAGCGACAACGCCTGGGCCATGCACCTCCTGGGCCTCCAGAAGGCCCTGCCCGGCACGTCGTACGCCTCCCTCACCGAGGCCCTGCCGATGCTCCGCGCCGTCAAGGACGCGGCGGAGCTGGAGCTGCTGGCGGCCGCGGGAGCGGCCGCAGACGCAACGTTCGAGGAGATCCGGAAGGTTCCCTTCGGCGGCCGCAGGGAGTCGGAGGTGGCCGCCGACCTCGCCGACCTGCTGCGTCGCTTCGGCCACTCCCAGGTCGACTTCACCATCGTCGCCTCGGGGCCGAACGGCGCCAACCCGCATCACGAGGTCGGGGACCGGGTCATCGAACGCGGTGACATGGTCGTCCTCGACTTCGGCGGCCTCAAGGACGGCTACGGCTCCGACACCTCCCGCACGGTCCACGTCGGCGAGCCCACCGACGAGGAGCGCCGGGTGCACGACCTCGTGCGCGCGGCGCAGGAGGCGGGTTTCCGGGCGGTACGGCCCGGGGTGCCCTGCCAGGAGGTCGACCGGGCCGCCCGCGCGGTCATCGCCGACGCCGGGTACGGCGAGTACTTCATCCACCGCACCGGCCACGGCATCGGCGTCACCACACACGAACCGCCGTACATGATCGAGGGCGAGGAACAGCCCCTGGTCCCTGGCATGTGCTTCTCCGTGGAGCCCGGCGTCTATCTGCCGGGCCGTTTCGGGGTACGCATCGAGGACATCGTCACGGTCACCGAGGACGGCGGCCGCAGACTCAACGACACGACCCGCGAGATGGTCATAGTGGACTGACCGGGACTGACCGAGCCCCCGAGGAGCCCCTCCACCCCCGAGCGACTACGGCGCGACCATGACCCAGGCACCGACACCCACCGCGGACACGGTCCGCCGACTGGTCCGTTCCCTGCTCAAGGACAGCCCACCCGACGCGGGCGGGCCCGAGGTCCGGCCCGTCGCCGAGGGTGGCGGGCACCTCACCTGGTGGGTCGGCACCCGCCATGTCCTGCGCCTCGCCGGCGACCGCGAGGCCTCCGTGCGCAGACGCCGTGAACTGCGGCTGCGCGACCTGATCCGCCCGCACGTCCCGGTCGCGGTGCCTGCCAGCGTGGCGCAGGGCGAGTGGACGCCCGGGCTGGCCTACACGCTCGACACCAAGGTCCCCGGCGGCTCGGCGGAAGAGCACGACGTGTCCGCCGTCGGCGAGGCCGACCTGGCCGGCCTGCTCACCGGGCTGCGCGAGGTGCCGGTACGGCAGGCCGAGGCGCTCGGCGTCCCACGCGTCGCCCCCCGCTCCCTGGAGGCGCTGCGCCGGGAAGCCGGCCGGGCCGCCGAACTCCTGCGCAAGGCCGACGAGTTCGACCCCGCCCGGCTCCAGCAGCTCACCTCGCCGGCCGCGGTCCAGCTCGCCGCGCAGCCCGGCAGTGCGGTCCTCGTGCACCACGCCCTGACCGGCGACCACCTCGTGATCAGCGCCGACGGCCGGGTGCGGGGCGTCCTCGACTGGACCGACACGGTCGTCGGCGACCCCGCCGAGGACATCGCGGGCCTCGCGCTGGCCGTCGGCTCGCCCGCCGCCGTCCGCGCCGCCACGCTCGCCGGGTACGGCGCCCGCCCGTGCCTGCGCGGACTGTGGCTCGCCCGCTGCGACACCGTGATCCGCCTCGCCGCGGGCCTGGACGGGCGCGCCGCCGAGCCCCTTCCCCTCCTGCGTACCCGGCTGCGGCGGGCCTGGGAGGCGATCCTCCTGGAACGCGTCACCGAGCTGCGGGACGAGGAGACGGACGACGCGGAGTTGTAGGCGGCTCCACCTGGACTTTTCCACCCTGCTTCCACCCCCGGGTCGAGGCGCGCGACCGTGCCGGAGCCGGATAGTCGAGGCATGACGATCTCCGACTGGCTCATCGACCTGGCGCTGCTCCTGGTGGTCTTCCGGCAGCTGCGGGAGGAGAAGCTGACGCTTCGCACGATCCTGCTGCCACTGGTACTGATCGGCTGGGCGGCGGCCACCTACCTGCACGACATCCCCACCGCCGGCAACGACCCCGTGCTGATCGGCGCGTTCGCCGGGACCGGTGTCGCCTTCGGTCTGGCCGGAGGCCTGATCACCCGGGTCCGGTACGCGGACGGGCACATACGGGTCAAGGCCACCCTGGGCGCGGCGGCACTGTGGGTGATCAGCATGGGCTTCCGCCTCGGCTTCGCGGTCTGGTCCTCCCGCCTCTCCGGCGCGGAGCACGTGGCCCGCTTCTCCGTGGACCACGACCTCACCGGCGAGCAGGCGTGGGTCGCCGCCCTGGTCCTCATGGCCTTCGGCGAGGTCGTCGTCCGTCTCGCGCTCATCGTCGTCCGCGGTCGTGTCCTGCAGACCCGCGTCAGCCATCAGGGGAGATACGCCCTGCCGGTCACCCCGTGAAGGGGAGGAGCCCCGTGAGGTCAGGACTGCAGCAGCACCACACAGGACTCCCCGGGTACATGCAGCACCCCGTCCGCGCCCGGTGCCTCCACCGGCTCCCAGGCCGCCAGGACGCGGGCCTCGCGGGGGCCCAGAGGGATGGCCACCGGCGACTTCGCGAGGTTCACGGCCACCCGGACGTCCCCGCGGCGGAAGGCGAGCCAGCGCTGGTCCGCGTCGTAGGCGACCTTGGTGTCGGCGAGGTCGGGGTCGGTGAGGTCCGGCTGCTCGTGCCGCAGCGCGAGGAGCCGGCGGTACCAGGCGAGCACCCGCGCGTGCGGCTCGCGTTCGAGCTCGGACCAGTCGAGGCAGGAGCGGTCGCGGGTCGCCGGGTCCTGCGGGTCGGGCACGTCCTCCTCCGCCCAGCCGTGCTCGGCGAACTCCCGCCGCCTGCCCCGCCGCACGGCCTCCGCGAGCTCCGGATCGGTGTGATCCGTGAAGAACTGCCAGGGCGTGCTCGCCGCCCACTCCTCACCCATGAACAGCATGGGCGTGAAGGGCGCGGTCAGCACGAGCGCCGCCGCACAGGCCACCAGGCCGGGGGAGAGGGACGCCGCCAGCCGGTCACCCTGGGCGCGGTTGCCGACCTGGTCGTGGGTCTGAGAGTAGCCGAGCAGCCGGTGCGCCGCCGTGCGCGTGCGGTCCAGCGGACGCCCGTGGCTGCGGCCACGGAAGCTGGAGTAGGTGCCGTCGTGGAAGTAGCCGCCGGTGAGGGTCTTGGCGAGCGAGGCCAGGGGTGCGCGGGCGAAGTCCGCGTAGTAGCCCTGGGACTCGCCGGTCAGCGCGGTGTGCAGGGCGTGATGGAAGTCGTCGTTCCACTGCGCGTGCAGCCCGAGACCGCCCTGCGCGCGCGGCGTGATGAGCCGTGGGTCGTTGAGGTCGGACTCGGCGATGAGGAACAGCGGCCGTTCCAGTTCGGTGGAGAGGGCGTCGGCAGCTGTCGACAGCTCCTCCAGGAAGTGGCACGCGCGCGTGTCGGCCAGCGCGTGCACGGCGTCCAGGCGCAGGCCGTCGATCCGGTAGTCCCGCAGCCAGGAGAGCGCGCTGCCGAGCAGATACGCGCGCACCTCGTCGGAGCCGGGGGCGTCCAGGTTGACCGCGGAGCCCCAGGGCGTGTGGTGCGTGTCCGTGAAGTACGGTCCGAAGACGGGCAGGTAGTTGCCGGAGGGGCCGAGGTGGTTGTGCACCACGTCCAGGACGACACCGAGGCCCACCTCGTGCGCCCGGTCGACGAAACGCTTCAGGGCCTCGGGACCGCCGTAGGGCTCGTGCACCGCCCACAGGGAGACCCCCTCGTAGCCCCAGCCGTGCCGCCCCGGGAAGGGGCACAGCGGCATCAACTCGACGTGGGTGACGCCGAGTTCGACGAGATGGTCCAGGCGGGCGGCGGCCGCGTCCAGGGTGCCCTCGGGCGTGTACGTGCCCACGTGCAGCTCGTAGAGGACCGCTCCCGGCAGTGGACGGCCCGCCCACCGCGTACGCCAGGCGTACCGCTCGTGCTCGACGACGGCGCTGAGTCCGTCCGGGCCGTCCGGCTGACGGCGCGAGCGCGGGTCGGGCAGCACGGGGCCGTCGTCCAGCGCGAAGCCGTACCGGGTGCCGTCCCCGGCCTCCGCCTCGCCCCACCACCATCCCGAGCGCTCCGGATCGCGCTCCAACGCGTGCGTGGCGCCCTCGCAATGGAGCGTCACTCGGCCGGCCTGCGGTGCCCACACCTCGAACTGCACGGACGGTTCCCCTTCGTCTGTTCACCGTGATGTAGCCCGTCCATGGTGCTTCAAACGAGATCAATCCGCTGTGGAACCCTCCCCTTTGCGGCAGGTGTCGTCAGATACGCGCGGGGGGCGGCCGTTGTCTCGTTTTCTGGACACCCGGGGTTCACTGCCCGACAATCACCAACGTGACGTCGTCCTTCGAGTTCAACACGTACCCCGCGCGGCTGTCCGACGCTGAGCGCGACAAGGTGCTGAAGGTGCTCCGTGACGGCGTCGCCATGGGCCGCCTGTCGCACGACACGTTCGTGCGCCGCATGGAACTGGCCCTCGTCGCCCGCCGGTCCGACGAACTCGCCGCGCTCACCGCGGACCTGCCCCAGGAGAGCCGCGTCTCCCGGCTGGTGTTCGGCACCGTCGAGGCCGTCTCCGGCTTCACCGTGCGGCTGCGCAGGGCCTGGCAGGCCGAGCGCCTGCCCAAGCTGCTGCTGCCGCACCCCGGCAGCGGCCACGCGCTGCGCATCGGCCGCGACCCGGCGAACGGCCTGCGGCTGACCCACGAGACGGTCTCCCGCGTCCACGCCGAACTCAGCCGGCAGGGCGGCATGTGGGTCCTGCGCGACCTCGGCTCCACCAACGGCACCACGGTCAACGGCCGAAGGGTCATCGGCGCCGCCGTCGTCCGCGAAGGTGATCAGGTCGGGTTCGGCCGGATGGCCTTCCGGCTCGCGGTCAACTGAGCCCAGCCTCACCTCTGGCCTGGGCTTTACGCCTGGTCGCGGCCCAAAACCCTTTCCGTCGCGCGGTGTTGACGTACCCCACAAGTCGTGACTGACTGTGCGTACACCCTGCACACCAGGTGAACCGACGGCACCACATTGTGGAGGTGTGCCCTGCCGCCCCTCCTCCGCTACCCGACCGTCGACGAGCTCGGCGCGCGGGCCGCAGCGCTCGTCGCCCGCCATCCCGCGGACGCCCGACTGCGCCGCGCCGGCACCTCCCGCGCGGGCAACCCCCTGTGGCTGCTCTCCGTCGGCCACGGCAGCCGTCAGGCCCTCGTCGTCGCCGGCCCGCACGCCAATGAGCCCGTGGGTGGTGGCACCGTCCTCAGGCTGGCCGAGCGCGCCCTGGCCGACCCCCGGCTCACCGTCGAGGCCGACGCCACCTGGAACCTGCTGCTCTGCCTCGACCCCGACGGCCTGCGCCGCAACGAGGGCTGGCTGCGCGGCCCGTACTCCCTCGGCCGCTACTTCCGTAACTTCTTCCGGCCCGGCTTCGGCGAACAGCCGGAATGGCTGCCCGACGGCGCGGACGCCGCCGCACTGCCGGAGACCCGTACCCTCCTCGCCCTCCAGGACGAACTGCGGCCCTTCCTGCAGTGTTCCCTGCACGGGGTCGACGTCGGAGGCGGCTTCGTCGAACTCACCCGCGACCTGCCCGGCCTCGCCCGGCGCGTCGCCCACACCGCGGCCCGGCTGCGCATCCCGCGCGAGCTCGGCCCGTACGACACCCTCTACTGGCCGTGTCTCGGCCCCGCCGTCTACCGGATCCCACCGCCCCGCCGCGGCGACCTGGCCGCCGCCATCACCGAGGCCGCGGTCGAGTCGACCTGGTACCACCCGCACCGGCACGGCACCGTGACCGCCGTCGTCGAGGCGCCCATGTGGGGCGTGGCAGCCGTCGAGGACGGCAGCACACCCGCCGACGCGGCCGCCGTGCTGCGCACCGTCAGCCACACGCTGCGCCGGGACGCGCGGCTCCTGGAGGACGTCCTGGCGCGGATCCGCCCGCACGTCTCGGCCGCCCCGGACGCGGCACGGCTGCTCGCCCCCGTCGAGGACTATTTACTGGTCTGCCCCGGACTCGCCGACGCCTGGGACCCCGACGTCACCGACGGCGGCCGCCCCATGCCCCCGCTCAGCACCGGTCACCTGGCCGCGCTGCGCATCGCCGGACGGCGCCTCGCCCTGCGCACGGCCGGGCTCCTGCACCAGCTCGTGACCCGCGCGGGCGCCGACCCGGCCGGCGCGCTGCCGGAACTGGACCGGCTCATCGACGTCTGGTGCGCCGACTACCGCGACGGCTGCGGGGCGCGCTGGATCCCGGTCCCGCGCCAGATCGAGTACCAGTCGCGGGTCGTGCTCGCCGCCTTCGAGCTCGCCGCGCGGCACGCGCCCGCGTGCTCCCGTTCGGGTGAGCCGGGGTGGGGATCCGAGGCCGCCGTGCCGATGCATCGGGAATGACGTCCACGATCACAGCGACAACGACAACGGTACGGCGAGCGGCACACGTGGGTCTGGCGGCTGCGTCCGTCCTGCTCCTGGCCGCCGCGGCCCCCGCGACGGCCGGGTCCTCCGCCGGGACCGACCACCTCTACCTCATGGTGACCACGGGCGACGGCCGCTCCAGTGACACCCGCGGCACCCTCCTGCTGTGCGACCCGCCCCAGGGCCACGGCCGTGCCGCCGAGGCCTGCGCCGAACTGGACTCCGTCGGCGGCGACCTCGACGCCCTTGAGCCCGCGGACGGCTACTGCCCGATGCTCTACGCGCCGGTCACCGCCCAGGCCCGCGGAGAGTGGAACGGCCGACCGGTCGAGTACCGGCAGACCTTCTCGAACGGCTGCGTGATGCGGGCGCGGACAGGGGCGGTCTTCGCACTGGAGAGCTGAGGACGCGGCTCGGGGCGCGCGGTGACGCACACCCGCGTGGTGCGACATCGGCTCAGTCCGCCCCTTCGCGCGCGTGCGACGCCACCGCCACGACCGTGCGGGCCTGGTGCTCGATCTGGTGCTCCAACGGCACCCAGCGGGCACCGAAACGTTCCGCGAAGGAATCGCTCCACGCCTTGACGAGCCGCTCGAGACGCGGCGCCGCGCGGTCGTCGGCCTCCCGCAGGACCCGTAGCAGCATGGCAGCGGCCCGCAGCGGCAGCCGGCGGGAGAACGCGTCCACACTGCCGATGTACGCCCTCGTGTCGTCGGCGGGCCGGGTGTGGATCCAGTCCGCGGCCAGACCCGGCACCAGCTCCAGGCCCCAGGTGGCGGCCCGCAGCAGCGGCCCGCCCGCGCCCTCCAGCCGCGGCAGCGCGTCCGCCAGCACCTGGTCCACCGCACGCGACTGGCGCAGCAGCCGACCCGCCAGCCGCCGCATCGCCGCCGCCGGCGCCGGATGCGGCGCCGGATCGTCCACCAGGTCGCTCGCCCACATCGGTACCTCGACCACCGCGGTCAGGCCGCCGTAGCGGTGCGCGTGGTACCAGGTGCTGTGCCGCGCGTCGTCCGGCATGCTCGGGTACGCCGCCCCGGCGCCCGGCGCCGGCATCACATGCACCCCGGGTCCGGACGCCGGCCAGCCCGCCGCGTCCGAGGCACCGGTCTCCACCGGGATGTGCAGCTCCGCCGCGGACTTGGCGAACGGCTCGGCGATGCCCGGCACGTCCTTCGTCAACTGCACCCAGCTGCCGCCCAGATCGGTGCCGTGCAGGGTCACCTGGACATAGGGCCGCAGTTCGTCGATCACCCCGGTCAGGGCGCGGGTCTCGGGCGGCAGCCGGTCGGGCGGCAGCATCGCGGGTGCCCACTCCGGCTGCTCCGCCCCGGCAGGCCGGAAGAAGCCGAGGTGGTAGTCGAAGAGACTGAGCGGCGCCGGGGTGACATGCAGGCTCGCCCCGTCGGGATCCGCGCACAGCAGGAAGTGCCAGGACGTGCCCCTCCTCAACGCCCGCTCGGCCAGCACCCGTCGGGCCACCGCCAGGGCCGCGGGGCCGCCGGTCGGTTCGTTGGAGTGGGCGCCCGCGACCACCAGGACGGCTCGCCGGGCGTGGCCGATCGACAGCAGATGCAGGGGCCTGCCCGCGCGCGAGACACCCACCTGCCTCAGTCGGCAGACGCCGGGCCGCTGTGCGGCCAACGTCCGCGCGGACCAAACCAGTTCGGTCACCGTGGGATAGCGCAGCTCCGGCAGCAGACTCACCCCCGATATGTCCGACCGGCCTCGCAATCCGCAGTACCCCACGGTCTGGTTGAGCTGTCAAGCACGCCGTGGGGGAGCCTCCAGGGGGCGCCCGGATGCATTTACCGTCAGCCGGCAGAGCCGTGGGTGCCAACGAGGTCGCCCGCGCCCCCGCGCCCGCGGTAGCGGCCCGGCATCACTGCTGGTGCAGTCCGCGCCCGGCCAGCGTCAGGAACGCCTCGCCGACCGCCTCCGACAGCGTCGGATGCGGGTGCACATGCCGGGCCACGTCGGCGGGCTCGGCGTACCAGCCGACGATGAGCTGACTCTCGGCGACCATCTCGGACACGCGCGGTCCCACCAGACGCACCCCTAGCGGCGCCCTCGCACATCGTCCGCTCGGCGGTCGGCGAGGACTGCATGGTCCTCTCGCACGACCCGGTCGGGAAGCGCTCCATGACCGTCTTCGCACGCGTGCCGCTCACCGGCGCGGCCGAGGCCTTCGCGGACCTCCTGCGCAGGACCCGGCCGCAGGCGGCCGCACCGGCCCCGCTCACCCGCGCCTAGTCAGTCCGCGGCGACCCGCTCCAGCAGCGCCACCGGCGACTCGCCCAGAAGCTCCGCCACGCGCGCGTGCCCGGAGAACTCCCGCTCCGGTACCAGTACGTCGCGCCAGACGCCCGGTGGCAACGGCAGCACCGTCTCCCCCCAGCCGCCCGCCTCCGCCAGCCGCAGCGACAGCCGGGTCACCGCGGTGACCACCTCCCCGGAGCGTGCGAACGCCAGGCAGTGCGCCGCCGAGGGCCCCTCCGCCGCCAGCGGCGTGTACGTCGCCGCGTCGCCGAAGACGTCCGGCCGGCGTCGGCGCAGCCGCAGCGCGCCGGCCGTGAGCGCGCCCTTGTCGCCGGAGTCCTGCGGCGGGAACGGCACGGGCCGCCGGTTGTCCGGGTCGACCAGCGCCAGGTACTCGTCCTCCGTGCCCTGGTACACGTCGGGCACCCCGGGCATCGTCAGCTGCACCAGGGCCGTGCCCAGCTCGTTCGCGCGGATGTGCGGCGCCAGACGGCTCCGCAACGCGGCCACCTGCTCGCCGTGCGGCCCGCACGGCCCGGCCGTGACGAACTCCGCCACCGCCTCCTCGTACGCCGGTTCCTGCTCCGTCCAGCTCGTGTACAGCCCCGCCTCGCGCACATGCTTCAGCAGTGCCTCACGCACCCGCTCCGGGGCCGCGGGGCCGAGCCCGAACACCGCCTGCCAGGCCGCCCACGCCAGCTGCGCGTCCGGTACACCGTCGCCGGTGCGGGTCACCTCGGCCAGCGTGTCCGCCCACCAGCGCGGGCACTCGGTGAGCACGGCCAGCGCCGCGCGCACGTCGGCACTGCGCTTGGTGTCGTGCGTGGACACCACGGTTCCCGTCAGCGGCCAGTCGCGCTGCACGCGCGTGCAGTAGCTGTGGAACTCCTCGGGCGAGACGGCCGGGCTCCCGGGGTTGCCGCCCACCTCGGTCGCCGACAGCAGCGGCACATACCGGTAGAACGCCGTGTCCTCCACGGACTTGGCCCGCAGCGCCGACGCCGTCTGCGCGAACCGGGTCCGGAACTCCACCTGGTCCGGCCCGTCACCGGCCCGCCCCAGCACCAGATCCCGTACGACGTCGACCGCGCCCGCCTCCTCGGGGATCACGAAGGCGAGCCGGGCCTCGGCCGCGGCCTCCTCGGTGACGACAGAGGCGGCGTCCGAGGAGCCGTAGGGCCGGTAGACCTCCATCCGCACCAGCAGTTCCTGGAGCGCGGTGCGCAGCGCCCAGGGCGCGCGGTCGCGCAGCGCGGGCTCCGGGGACGTGGCACACACGCGTGCCGCCACCCGGGTCAGCCGGTCGGTCTCGGCGGCCAGCTCGTGCGTGATCACCTTGTACGCCGCCCGCCGTGCCGTCGCCGCCCAGTCGCCGCCGCGGTCGGTCTGGGGGGCGGCGAAACGCCGGTACTGGCCGAGGAGTTCCCCGAACCCCGCCGGGTCCGTGAACAGCCCGTCGATGTGCCTGAGGGCGTCGTAGCCCGTCGTCCCCGCCACGGGCCAGGCCGCGGGGAGCTGCTCCCCGTCCGCCAGGATCTTCTCCACGACCGTCCAGCGCCCGCCGGTCGCCTCGTGGAGCCGTCGCAGATAGGTGTCGGGGTCGGCGAGGCCGTCGGGGTGGTCGACGCGCAGCCCGTCGACCACTCCCTCGTGCAGCAGCTGGAGGATCTTGGAGTGGGTGGCCTCGAACACCTCCGGGTCCTCCACCCGCACCCCGATCAGCTCCGAGATGCTGAAGAAACGCCGGTAGTTGAGCTCCGTACGGGCCAGCCGCCACCACACCGGCCGGTACCACTGCGCGTCCAGGAGCTGCGGCAGGGGGAGTTCGCCGGTGCCCTCGCGGAGCGGGAACACGTGGTCGTAGTAGCGCAGCACCTCGCCGTCCACCCTGAGGTTGTCGAGCTCGGCGCCGACCGGGTGCCCCAGCACCGGCAGCAGCACCTGGCCGCCCTGTGCCTCCCAGTCGATGTCGAACCATCGCGCGTACGGGGACTTAGGCCCCTCCCGCAGCACCTCCCACAGGGCGCGGTTGTGGCGCGGGTCCATCGCCATGTGGTTCGGCACGATGTCCGTCACCAGGCCGAGCCCGTGCTCCCGCGCGGTGCGCGACAGTGCCCGCAGCCCGTCCTCGCCGCCCAGTTCCCCGCGCACGCGCCCGTGGTCCACGACGTCGTAGCCGTGCGTCGAACCGGGGACGGACTCCAGGACGGGGGACAGGTGCAGGTGCGAGACGCCCAGCGAGGCCAGATACGGCACGGCCGCCGCCGCTGCCGCGAACGGGAACTCGGGCTGCAGCTGCAGCCGGTAGGTGGCCGTCGGCACCGCGTACGGGTCGGGTCGCTCAGGTGTCATGCAGAGCTAAGTACCCGCCCTGCGGCCTTTCGTGTCATCGCGTGCGCCATGCGCGTGGGACGCGGACGTCGGGACGACCGTCCCGTCGTTCCGACGTGCCCATGGGCACGACGGAACGGTGCCGTCCCGACGCCGACGCCCGACGCCGCCGCCGGCCGCAGACGACGCGACGCTACCGTCCCGTCCCGACGTCGGCGATACGACGGCACGGTCCCGTCCCGACGCCGACGGCGCCCCGGCCTCGTACCCCGGACGCACCGCCGACCCCGCCGAACAAACCCGCTAGACAGGCCGTTGCAACACCGCCATGCTGCGGTCCACCAGCGTCAGCCGGTCCCCGGCCTGCACCTTCGCCCCCGTGCCCGGCGGCACCCCGTCGGGGCGGCCGGTGTCGACCACGACCTCCCACTGCCGGCCGTGGTTGACCGGCACCACGAAGTCCAGCGTCTTGGGCGAGGCGTTGAACATCAGCAGGAACGAGTCGTCGGTGATCCGCTCCCCGCGGGCGCCGGGCTCGGAGATCGCGTTGCCGTTGAGGAACACCGTCAGCGCCGAGGCCTGCGCCCGGTCCCAGTCCCGCTGGGTCATCTCCTTGCCCTGCGGGGTGAACCAGGCGATGTCCGACAGCTCGTCGTGGGTGCCCTCCACGGGCCGCCCGTGGAAGAAGCGGCGGCGCCGGAAGACCGGATGGTCCTTGCGCAGCCACACCATCGCGCGCGTGAAGGCCAGCAACTCGGCGCCCATCCCCGCGGCCCCGTCCCCGGCCTCCTCCGGCCAGCGCACCCAGGCCAGCTCGCTGTCCTGGCAGTAGGCGTTGTTGTTGCCGCGCTGGGTGCGCGCGACCTCGTCGCCGTGGCTGATCATCGGCACGCCCTGGGACAGCATCAGCGTGGCGATGAAGTTGCGCATCTGCCGGGCGCGCAGCTCCCGCACCTCGGGATCGTTGGTCTCGCCCTCCGCCCCGCAGTTCCAGGACCGGTTGTGGCTCTCGCCGTCCCGGTTGTCCTCGCCGTTGGCCTCGTTGTGCTTGTCGTTGTACGAGACGAGGTCGTGCAAGGTGAACCCGTCGTGGCAGGTGACGAAGTTGATGGAGGCCAGCGGGCGCCGGCCGTCGTCCTGGTAGAGGTCCGAGGAACCGGTCAGCCGGGACGCGAACTCCGCCAGCGCGCGCGGCTCGCCCCGCCACAGGTCCCGTACGGTGTCGCGGTACTTGCCGTTCCACTCGGTCCACAGCGGCGGGAAGTTTCCCACCTGGTAGCCGCCCTCGCCGACGTCCCACGGTTCGGCGATCAGCTTCACCTGGGAGACCACCGGGTCCTGCTGCACCAGGTCGAAGAACGACGACAGCCGGTCCACCTCGTGGAACTGCCTCGCCAGGGTCGCCGCGAGGTCGAAGCGGAAGCCGTCGACGTGCATCTCGGTGACCCAGTACCGCAGTGAGTCCATGATCAGCTGTAGTACGTGCGGGGACCGCATGAGCAGGGAGTTCCCGGTGCCCGTGGTGTCCATGTAGTACCGCTGGTCGTCGGTCAGGCGGTAGTACTGCGGGTTGTCGAGCCCCTTGAAGGACAGCGTCGGGCCCAGGTGGTTGCCCTCGGCGGTGTGGTTGTAGACGACGTCCAGGATGACCTCGATCCCGGCCTCGTGCAGCGCCCTGACCGCCGACTTGAACTCCAGGACCTGCTGGCCGCGGTCGCCCCAGGAGGCGTACGCGTTGTGCGGGGCGAAGAACCCGATCGTGTTGTAGCCCCAGTAATTGTTCAGGCCCATGTCGACCAGGCGGTGGTCGTTCACGAACTGGTGGACCGGCATCAGCTCCAGGGTGGTGACCCCGAGCTCCACCAGGTGCTCGATGATCGCGGGGTGCGCGAGCGCGGCGTAGGTGCCGCGCAGCTCCTCGGGCAGCCCCGGGTGCCGCATGGTGAGGCCCTTGACATGCGCCTCGTAGATCACCGTCTCGTGGTACCCGATCCGCGGCCGCCGGTCGTCGCCCCAGTCGAAGTAGGGGTTGACCACGACCGACGTCATGGTGTGCGGCGCCGAGTCGAGGTCGTTGCGCTTGTCGGGCGAGTCGAAGTGGTAGCCGTACACCTCCTCGCCCCAGCGGATCGAACCGCTGATCGCGCGCGCGTACGGGTCGAGCAGCAGCTTCGACGAATTGCAGCGCAGGCCGCGCTCAGGTGCGTACGGGCCGTGCGCGCGGAAGCCGTAGCGCTGTCCGGGCATCACGCCGGGCAGATACGCGTGCCGCACGAACGCGTCGCTCTCGCGCAGTTCCACCGCCGTTTCCGAGCCGTCGTCGTGCAGCAGACACAGCTCTACTCGGTCCGCGGCCTCCGTGAAGACCGCGAAATTGGTACCGGCGCCGTCGTACGTGGCACCGAGTGGATACGCCTCTCCAGGCCAGACCTGCATGAAACGACTCTTTCAGCTCTCCCGCGCCGCGTGTGGCGCCTTGGCCCCGAGTGTCCCCGAAAGTGATGGAACCACCTATGACTTACGTCCCTCTTACCGATCGACCGGTGCACAGTGCGATCACAGGATCGTCCTGAGCCGAACCATTTGGGGCAGACACGT
Source organism: Streptomyces sp. NPDC005402 (assembly GCF_040606575.1). Classification (NCBI taxonomy): domain Bacteria; kingdom Bacillati; phylum Actinomycetota; class Actinomycetes; order Kitasatosporales; family Streptomycetaceae; genus Streptomyces; species Streptomyces sp. NPDC005402. The sequence goes on along the minus strand of NZ_JBEXFB010000002.1, from coordinate 198,384 downwards.
ACTCCCGGAGTACCCGGGGAGTAGGGGGAAGATGTGCGCAAGATAGTGCACCGCCACCTCGGGAAGGTGGTGGCAGGTGCGGCCATCGCGGTGGCCGGGACCGCCGTGATGGTCGGGATCACCCTGCCGGGCACCGCGGGGGCGGACGACACGGGAGGCGGCAAAACGGCCTCGGGACAGTCCGCGGCGCAGGCCGGACAGGCCGCGGGCGCGGACGGGGCCGTCGCGCCCGGGGTCGTCGAAAAGGCGCCGGCCGCCGAGGGCGAGAAGGGCAAGGGCCGCGACCCGCTCACCGACGACGAGATCCAGCGGGTCGAGCAGCTCGCTGTGAACCCGCAGCTGATGAACGCGAGTGAGGACGTCGAGGGCGACCGCGGCCCCGAGCGCCTCACCGTGGACCTCGCCGACCCCAAGGTCGGCGAACTGGACGACCCGAACGCGCCCCGGCGCGCGAACGTGACGTTCTACGACTACCGGGACGACACCCTCGTCACCAGGACCGTCGACCTCGACAGCGGCAAGGTCGTCGCGACCGGCACCCAGCACGGCGTCCAGCCGCCGCTGAGCAGCGCCGAGTACGCGGAGGCCGCGAGCCTTCTGATCGCCGACCCGCTCGGCGCCGACCTGAAGGCCGACTACAAGGACGCCACCGACAAGGAACTCACCGACCCGAACCAGCTGCTGCTCACCGGCGCCGTGTACCGGGCCGTCCCGGGCGGGCAGCCGGCCGTGCTCGACAAGTGCGGCGAGCACCGCTGCGTGCGGCTGTTCCCGAAGGTGAAGAACGGCCCATGGATCGACGCCAGGGCCTTCGTGATCGATCTGAGCGCCCGCAAGGTCGCCAAGCTCGAGAGCTGATCCGCCCTCCCTCCGTCCAGTTTTCCCACCTGCTCCTTCCGCAAGGGAGTCATTTCTTCATGCGTGTCAACAGAATCAGCCGCGCGCGCAGGCACGCGGCCCTCGGCGTGTCCGTGGCCGCGCTGGCCGCCGGTGTCACGACCGGTGCGGGACCGGCCGCCGCCCAGCCGGGGGCCGCCGCCGCGGCCGCGGCGGAGTGCAGCGCCGCCTACAAGATCGAGCAGAAGCTCTCCAGCGGCACGACCTGGCGGATGTGCTGGCGCTACGACAGCAAGGCCGGGATGGTCCTGGAGAACATCTCCTACCAGCCCAAGGGCGAGGCCGCGCCCATCAAGGTCCTCAACAGCGCCCGGCTCGGCCAGATCCACGTCCCCTACGACGACGGCAGCGTCGAGTACGACGACCTGACGGGCTTCGGCTTCGCACAGGGCCTGATGAACCTGGACCCGGGCGAGTGCCCCGGCGGCACCATCAAGAGCGTCAAGGTCCCGGACTCCTGGGATCCGGACCGCGAAAACGTCAACGGCCTGTGCACCACGACCCGTTCCCGCGGCCACGCCTACCGCATGCAGGGCGACAGCGCGAACAAGGTCTACCAGGCCCAGGGCAAGGACCTGCTCGTCTACTCGGTCAACCAGGTCGGCTGGTACGAGTACATGACCGAGTGGCGCTTCCAGGACGACGGCACCATCTCCATGAACCTCGGCGCGACCGGCAGCCTCTCCTACGAGGACTACGACGCCGGCGACGGCCGCGGCTGGCCCATCGGCAAGGGCCCCCGCGCCCAGGCCACCAGCCACAGCCACAACGCCTTCTGGCGCCTGGACTTCGCCCTCGACGGCTCTTCCAAGAACCGGGTCGAGCAGTACGACTCCACGGTCACCGCGGCCGCCCAGGGCCAGCAGACCGCGACCGTCAAGACCACCCGCACCCCGGTCACCAAGGAACTCGCGGGCGACTCCAAGAGCTACCGCTGGTGGCGCATGGTCAGCGCGGTCGGCAAGAACAAGGACTGGCACCAGCGGTCGTACGAGATCGTCCCCGGTCCGAGCACCAAGTACCCGGGCCGCTCCTTCACCAAGCACGACGTGTACTTCACCGAGTACAACCCGTGCGAGCAGTTCGCCAGCAACAACACCGGTGACTGCGGGGCCGGAGCGGGCAAGTCCGTCGACAAGTGGGTCAACGGCCAGAGCCTCACCCACCCGGTGGTCTGGATGAACGTCGGCTTCCACCACATCGCCCGGGACGAGGACCAGCAGCCCATGCCGGTCCACTGGCAGGGATTCTCCATCGCCCCCAGGGATGTCACGGCTATGAACCCGCTCACTCCGGCCGAGCTCGCCGGGCAGAACGGGCACTGGGAATTCGGTAGTTGAGATTGACCCTGTCCATCCGGCTGCACCGCCGACCGCTCCCGGAGTACCCTTCCTTGATCGTTGGCAAGGGGAGTGCTCGGGGGAGCGGAAGGCGGTGCGCGGGTGGGCTCGGGAGGGCTGGAGTTGCCCCCTGGTGACGAGGGTCACGAGGGGAACTCCGCAGACGCCCCGCCCGGCACGGTGTCCCTGGCACGGCCGATGGACGCGGGAGCGACGATCGGGCCGGAGCTGGACTGGGACGCCGACGCCTGGCGCGAGGTACGCACGCGTGCGCAGCGGGCGGGCCGGGCCTACATCTGGCTGAACCTCGTCGAACAGCGGCTGCGGGCCGTCGTGGCCGCTGTTCTGCGTCCCATCTACGAACCCGTCCACGGCCATGACGACTGGGTGGTCGCCGCCGCCGGACCCGCCGGACAGGAGTGGGTCCAGCGCGCGGTCGCCGTCCGCGAGGTCAGCCGCCGCAAGGGCTATCTGCTCGACCCCGCCGACGACAACGTCCTCAGCTTCCTCACCCTGCCCCAGCTGCGCGAGCTGATGGTGCAGCACTGGCCGTGCTTCGAGCCCTACTTCGATGACCGCCGGGATGTCGAACTGGCCCTGGACGAGCTGGAGGTGACACGCAACGTCGTCTCCCGCAACCGGGCCCTGTCCGAGGCGGTCCTCGGCCAGGCCGAGCGCGCCTCCGCCAAGCTCCTCGAGATACTCGGCGCCGGCGGCGACGTGCCGTCCGCACGCCGGCTGCCCGTCGACGCGGTGGAGGACCTGGTCGGCGACCGGTACGCCGACGTGGTCGCCGTGCACCCCGACCGGGTGCGGCTGCTGCGCCAGTTTCCCGCCGAGGACATCTTCGGCGGCGCCCGTCGCCTCGACGCCGTCGGCATCGGCCTCAACCTCCTCGTGCAGAACTTCTCCGGCCGCCGTCTGGTGCGCCTCGCCGAGGCCGGTTGCCGGGTGCGGCTGCTCTTCCTGAACCCGGCCTCCAGCGCGGTCAAGCGGCGCGAGCGGGAACTGGGCATGAAGCGCGGCGAGTTGAGCCGGGCCGTCGAGATGAACATCCTGCACATGCGCCGGGTGCGGTCGAAACTGCGCGACCCGGGCGCCTTCGAGATCCAGGTCTACGACGACACCCCGCGCTTCACGGCCTACCTCGTGGACGGCGACGGTTCGGACGGCATTGCGGTCGTGCAGTCCTATCTGCGCCGGTCGCGGGGCATGGAGGCACCGGTCCTCGTGCTGCGCAACGGCAACCGGGTGGTCAAGGCGGGAGACGTGGACGACAGCGGCCTCTTCCCGACCTACCGCGAGGAGTTCGAGACGAACTGGGCGGATTCGCGACCGGTGTCCTGAACGTCCCACAGGGCAGGGCGCCAAGCGGAACGCGGCCCTCTGATTGTCAGTGGCGCATGGGAAGGTGGAGACCACTGGGGGAAAGCACCACCAAGAAGGGGGACCGCCCATGGGCTGGCACCGAGAGCTGCTGATCGGCTTCGACCTGGAGACCACCGGCACCGATCCGCGCGAGGCGCGCATCGTCACGGCGGCCGTGATCGAGGTCAGGGACGGGCAGCCCATAGGGCGCCGGGAGTGGCTGGCGGACCCGGGCATGGAGATCCCGGCGGACGCGGTGGCGGTGCACGGCATCAGCAACGAACGGGCGGCCGCCGAGGGCCGCCCCGCCGACCAGGTCGCCGACGCCATCGCGGACGTCCTCGCGACCTACTGGAAGACGGGCGTCCCGGTCGTCGCCTACAACGCCGCCTTCGACCTGAGCCTCCTCTCCGCCGAACTGCGCCGGTACGGCCTGCCGTCCCTGCGTGAGCGCCTGGGTGGCCTCGACCCGGCCCCGGTCATCGATCCGTACACCATCGACCGCTCGGTGGACCGCTACCGCCGCGGCAAGCGCAACCTCGAAGCGGTCTGCACGGAGTACGGTGTCGCGCTCGACGCCGCCCACGACGCCTGTGCCGATGCCCTCGCCGCGGCCCGGCTGGCCTGCGCGATAGCCGACCGTCACCCCAAGGTCGCGGCCCTCGGCCCGGCGGACCTGCACCGTCGTCAGATCGAGTGGTACGCGGAATGGGCGGCGGACTTCCAGGACTTCCTGCGCCGCAAGGGCGACGCGGCGGCGGTGATCGACGGCACCTGGCCGCTGCGCGAGCCTGCCGACGAGACGGTGTGAGCGGGCGTCACCCCGGCAGCGCATCCGAGAGCGGCGGGCTCGCGATCGGCTCCACCCGGGGCCCGGCCAACCGCCCGTAGTCGGCCCCCGACATGCACAGCGACCGGTCCAGCCGGGCGGCGTTGAAGTACATCCGGGGCTGCTTCACGACATCCGGATCGGCGACGACCTCCAGCTCGGGATCGAAGCTGAACGGCAGGACCGTGCCGGGGATCGCGCGGGCCAGCCGCTCGGCGGTCTCCGCATCGCTGAACCCGACGTAGCGCGCCGCGAACAGCGTCCGGATCGCGTCCAGGTCCACGCGCCGGTCGCCGGGGACGACCGCGAGGACATGCCGGGTGGTCCGGCGGTCCACCTTGACCCGCAGCACGATGCACTTCGCGGCCTCGGAGGAGGGGTGTCCGCGCAGCGCGCACACGGCCTCGGTGGTGCCCTCGGGTTCGTGGTCGATGAGCCGGTACTCGACGGAGGAGGTGTCGAGCAGGGAGATCAGACGGTGGTAGGTGTCGTGGGCGCCGTCGCCGGGCATCGGGTGTCCTCTTCGATGGGGTGAACTTCGGTGCGGGGGAGGGAAGTCGCGCGGTGGGCGCGTTCCACCGACTGCCCCCAGTAGGTGCCGGTGATCATCATGACCGCTCCGAGTCCGGTCAGTGCGGTGAAGTGCTCGCCGCCCAGGGCGACTCCGGCCGCCGCGGCCCAGATCGGCTCGGTGCCCAGCAGCAGACTGGCCCGGCTGGCCGAGGTGCGCTGCACCGCCCAGGTCTGGGCGAGAAAGGCGAACACACTGCAGAACAGGGCGAGGTAGAGCAGCTGCGTCCAGGTTGCCGAGTCCGCGTGGGCCAGCAGCGGGAGGTCGCGCGAGGCCAAGGGGAGGAACAGGGCGGTGCCGACGAGGGTCTGCACGGTGGTGAGGTGCAGTGGCCGAATCGCCCGGCGGGCGGTGAGCCGGCCGACGAGTGCGACATGGCCGGCCCGGACGACCGCGGCGCCGAGCATCAGCAGGTCGCCGAGGCGGGGTGCGTGGAAGCCGTTGCCCGCCATGAGGAGGCCGACGGCCAGGACGCAGACACCGGCCGCGGCGTAGAACACGGGCGGCAGACCGCCCCGGTGACCGGTGCGGTCGAGGAGGGGGGTGAGGACGATGGTCAGGCTGATGATGAGCCCGGCGTTGGCGGCGCTGGTGTGGGCGACACCGTAGGTCTCGACGACCAGGACGGCGGCCTGGGTGAGGCCCAGAGGAATCCCCGCCCGCAGCTCCTCCCGGGTCCATCGGCGCGGCCCTCGGCCGGGGGAGACGACGACTCCCAGGCAAGCGAGGGCGGACAGGGCGTAGCGGGCGAAGAGCACCAGCAGGACAGGCAGAGCGGACGTCGCGGTCTGGGCCGAGAGATAACTCGAACCCCAGACGATCGCGACCAGCAGGAGTACCACGTCGGTACGGCGGGCGTCGGACACCCGCCCACCCTGCACCCAGCTGTCTCTGAAGCCCAGAGCCAGTTCCTTAAACGATCTTTTAGTACTCCTACACTGTCGTGATGGACGAACGACAGCTGCGGATCCTGCGGGAACTCGGCGAACTGGGCAGCGTCACCGCGGTCGCGGAGGCGCTTCTTGTGACCCCGTCGGCGATCTCGCAGCAGCTGAGGCTGTTGCAGCGTTCGGTGAAGGTGCCGCTGACCGAGCGGGACGGCAGGCGGCTGGTGCTCACGGACGCCGGGCAGGCGCTGGCGGGCGCGGCCATCGAGGTGGAGACGGCGCTGGCCCGCGCGCGGCACACGGTCGAGGAGTTCGTGGACCGCCCCGGGGGCGAGGTCTCGGTGGCGGCCTTCCACAGCGCGGGCGCCGCCTTCTTCCCGCTGCTGCTGCGCGCCCTCGCCGATCCCGGCGCCCCCGTGCCGAGGCTGGCCGACGAGGACGTCCCGCAGGAGGACTTCCCCCGCCTCACCCGCGAGTACGACATCGTCCTGGCCCACCGCCTCGACCATGCCCCCGCCTGGCCGCCCACGGTGACGGCCACCACGCTCCTGCGTGAACCACTGGACGTGGCCATGCCCACGGATCACCCCTTGGCGGCCAGGCGCCGGGTGACTCCGGCTGACGTGGCCGGCGAACCCTGGATCACCGTCCACGACGGGTTCCCGGTCATGGCCACCATCGAGGCGATCGCGGCGGCAGCGGGCCACCGCCTGCATCTGGCCCACCGCATCAATGAGTTCGCGGTGGCGGCGGAGGCGGTGGCGGCGGGCGGCGGCCTGGCGTTGATGCCCCGCTGGACGATGCCCCGGCATCCGGCGCTGGTACTGAGACCCCTGAGCGGCGTCCGGGCAAGGCGCCACATCGACGCGCTCTACCGCCCGGAGCGCACGGCCCGGAGCGCGGTCCGCACCGTTCTCGCGGAACTGAGACGGGCGGCACGAACCATCCAAGGACCAGGTGGCTGACTCAGGGGAGAGGCCCGCTCCAGCTCACCGGTCAGAACGCATACCACCGCACCGTCTCGTCGCCGTCCCGCAACGAAGCCACCCGCCGTTCGAACTCGGCCAACGCCTTGGGATTCGACGGCGCATGCTGCGCGACCCACGCACAGCTGGCCGTCTCCCGGGCCCCCCGAAGCACCGAACATCCCTCCCACTCCCGCACATCCCACCCATAGGCGGAGACGAACGCGTCATAGGCCTCGGCAGGCACCCCGTACCGGTCCCGGGAAAGAGCCATGACCACCAGATCGTGCTCCCGCAGATCGGCGGAGAACGTCTCCAGATCGACGAGAACCGGCCCGTCCGGCCCCACATGAACATTGCGGGGCAGCGCGTCCCCATGGATCGGCCCCGGCTCCAGATGAGGGGTCACCGCAGCCGCGGCCGCCGCGAAGCCGTCCCGCCGCTCCCGCAGATACGCCGCGTCGGCGGGGTCGATCGCGTCCCCCGCAAGCCGTAGCCACCGCTCGACACCCCCCAGCAGCTCCCGGGGAGGCAGGACGAAGGACGGCGAGGGCAGCGCGTGCACCACCCGCAACAGTTCGGCCAAATCCCGCGGGTCGGCGGGCCGTACGGCATCGGGGAGCCGGTGCCACAGCGTCACCGGATGTCCCTCGACCAACCGTGCCTTCGGCTCGGCCGCCCGTACCGCCGGCACCCCCGCCTCCGCCAGCCAGACCGCGATGTCCAGTTCGCGGCGCGCCCGGTCCAGGAGCTCGGCGTCGCGCCCCACTTTGACGACCAGGTCACCGGCGGCGAAGACGGCGTTCTCGCCCAGGGCGAGCAGGTGTGCCGAGCCCGCCGACACTCCCGCCGCGGCCAGTACGTCCCGCGCCCGTGCCTCGTCCATCGTCCGGCCTCCCGGTCCCGGCATGTCGTGCATGCCCGTGTATTGCCACCGCGAACGGCGTCGAGTTCACGCCATCGCCCGGCCAGTCTCGCATTCCCACAGGTGGGCCGGTGTGCACGCTGCCTTGACGGCGCATACCCCCTTCACGACCATGACGGAGGCCCAGGCCAGGAGGGCCGGATCGTCACGAGCCGTGCGAAGGAGCCGATGACGTGACCTTGGTGACCGCGACGGAGCGGTCGGCGCAGGGCGCACCGCGCGCCGAGGGGGGCCGTCGCCCTTCCGACCGCGGGGCCTGGTTCCTGGTGCTGCCCGCGCTGATCCCCATCCTGGTGCTGAGCGTGGGGCCCCTGCTGTACGGGATCTCGCTGGCCTTCACCGACGCCCAGTCGGGCCGGACCCGGGCCACCCAGTGGATCGGCGGACTCAACTTCCAGGATCTGCTGCACGACACGCTGTTCTGGGAGTCGTTCCGGATCGGCCTGGTGTGGGCGGTCGGTGTGACCGTCCCGCAGTTCCTGCTGGCCCTCGGCCTCGCCCTCCTGCTCGACCAGGACCTCAGACTGCGCTGGCTCGCCCGCGCCCTCGCGATCATCCCCTGGGCCATGCCCGAGGTCGTCGTCGGCGTCATGTGGCGGCTCGTCTACAACCCGGACGCCGGTGTCCTCAACGAGACGCTCCGCTCCCTCGGCCTCGGCGACGGCCGCGACTGGCTCAGTGGCCTGTCCACCGCCCTGCCCGCCGTGATCGTCGTCGGCGTCTGGGCCGGAATGCCCCAGACGACGGTCACCCTGCTCGCCGGCCTCCAGAACACCCCGCGGGAACTCCACGAGGCTGCCGCGATGGACGGCGCGGGCGCCTGGCGAAGATTCCGCACGGTCACCTGGCCCGCCCTCAGACCGGTCGCCCTCGCGATCACCGCGCTCAACCTCATCTGGAACTTCAACTCGTTCGCCCTGGTGTACGTCCTGACCAGCGGCGGACCCGGCGGCCGCACCCGCCTGCCGATGCTCTTCGCCTACGAAGAGGCCTTCCGTTACGGCCAGTTCGGCTACGCGGCAGCCATGGGCTGTGTGATGGTCGCCGTCGTCTCCGTCCTCCTCGCCCTCTTCCTGGTGGGCCGGCTGAAGGGAGGTGACGAGGCATGAGGACCAGCACCACCGGCCGGGTCGGCCAGTACGCCGCCCTCCTCGCCTATCTCGTCTTCCTCGCCTTCCCCTTCCTCTGGCTGGTCTCCACCGCCTTCAAGTCCCCGCGCGAACTGGGCAGTCTGCACCCCACCTGGATCCCCCGGGACCCGACCCTCGACAACTTCCGTCAGGCCTTCGACGAACAGCCCCTGCTGCGCGCCGCCGGAAACTCCCTGCTCGCCGCGTCCGCCGCCGCCGTGATCGCCGTACTGATCGCGACCCCGCTCGCCTACGTCATGGCCCGCCGGCGCACCCGGCTCGCGAAGGCCGCCACGGGCTGGGTGGTGGTCAGCCAGGCGTTCCCGCTCGTGCTGGTGATCATCCCGCTGTTCCTGGTGCTGAAGAACCTCCGGCTGATCAACTCCCTTGCGGGACTGGTGCTGGTGTACGTCGTGTGGGCGCTGCCGTTCGCGCTGTGGATGCTCGTCGGATACGTCCGTGCCGTGCCGACCGAGCTGGAGGAGGCGGCGGCCGTCGACGGGGCCGGACGCCTCAGGACCCTGGTGTCGGTGACGGCGCCGCTGCTCGCGCCGGGGATCGTGGCCACGGCTCTGTTCGCGTTCATCACCGCGTGGAACGAGTTCTTCTTCGCCCTGGTGCTGCTGAAGACCGCGGACAAACAGACCCTGCCGGTCGTCCTCACGCACTTCATCGGAGCGGAGGGCGTCGCCGACCTCGGCCCGCTGGCGGCGGCCGCCTTCCTCGCCACCCTGCCTTCGCTGATCATCTTCGCGATCATCCAACGGTGGATCACGGGAGGCATGTTGGCCGGGGCGGTGAAGAGCTGATGCGCGCACGATGGTTCGTGGGAGTCCTGCTCCTGCTCCTGGCCGGGTGCACCGGCACGAGCACGTCCGAGGACGGTCGCATCACCCTGCGCTTCCAGTCCCTCGCGTGGCAGGAGGAGTCCGTCGAGGCGAACCAGGAACTCGTGAAGGAGTGGAACGCCACCCACCCGGACGTCAAGGTCGATTACGTGCAGGGAAGTTGGGACAGCGTCCACGACCAGCTGCTCACCTCCTTCGAGGGCGGGGAGGCGCCCGACATCATCCATGACGCCTCCGACGACCTCGCGGACTTCGCCTACGGCGGCTATCTCGCGGACCTCAAGGACCTGCTGCCCCAGCGGCTCAAGACGGACATTCCGCAGCGGAGTTGGGAGACCGCCACCTTCGGCGACGGTGTCTACGGCGTGCCCTTCCTCCAGGAACCCCGCGTGCTCATCGCCAACGCCGACTGGATGAAGGAGTCCGGCGTGCGCATCCCGACCCCCGAACACCCCTGGAGCTGGCCGGAGTTCCGGCGGATCACCGAACAGCTCAGCGGCGACGGCACGTACGGCGTGGCGTGGCCGCTCAAGGAGCCCGTCTCCGCGACCCTCAACCTGTCGCTGTCGGCGGCCGGACAGCTCTTCCACCGGGGTGCCGACGGAAAGGTCACTATTCGTTTCGAGAAGGCCGACGAGACCGTGCCCCGCACCATCCGCGACCAGGCGAACACCGATCACAGCGCCTCGCCCACCACGCTCGGCAGCGGCGGCTCCGACACCCTGCCCGGCTTCTTCGGCGGCAAGTACGCGATGGTCCCGCTCGGGTTCTCCTACCGTCAGCAGATCGCGCAGCAGGCGCCGAAGGGCTTCCGGTGGCAGGTGCTGCCCGCCCCGGCCGGTACCGACGGGCTCACCCAGGGCGTCAGCCCGCAGACCCTGTCCGTCGCCGAGGACAGCCCGCACAAGAAGGAGGCCGCCGCGTTCATCGACTTCCTGCTCCGGCCGAAGAACATGGTCCGGCTGGCGCTGGGGGACTGGATGCTGCCCACCGTAACCGCGGCCCTGAAGGACCCCGCCCTGCACACCGCGAAGGACGGCTGGGCGACGGGAACCGCCCTCGCCTCACACCTTCGGTCGGCCCCCGCGCAGTCCGTCCGGGGCTACCCGGAGTGGAAGGACAAGGTGGCCACCCCCGCCTTCCAGGAGTACTACAGCGGGGCGATCGGCCTCGGTGAGCTGCGCGAACGGCTGGAGGAGGACGGGAACCTGGTGCTGGCCCGCTACCAGCGTTGAAAAACCGGTTGTCCCTGCCGGCCGGGCCGCCCTAGCGTTCCGTCCGTGGCAGCGAACAACGCGATCCGTTTCTCCGGTCTCGGCCGGGGCTTCACGCACTCCGTACGGATGCGGCGTGGCCCCGGAGCCCTGACCGGCCCGGGGAGCCACGCCCGCCGCTGATCACACGCGGCCAGGTTCGTCCCGCACCCACTCTCCTGTCTTCCGGTCAGGGCCTTCGTCTGCCCTTTTCCCGCACCCGGAAGACAAGGACCGCAGGCCATGGCCCGCCCCTCGCGTGTTTCCCGCGCCCTCTCGCAGAACTTCCTCGCCGACCGTGCGGCCGCCGCACGCTTCGCGAAGGTCGCCGTACCGCACCCGGAAGCCCCGCTCGTCCTCGAAGTCGGCGCCGGCAAAGGCGCCTTGACGGAACTGCTCGCACCGCGCTGCCGCAGGCTGCTCGCCTACGAGATCGACGAACGGCTCGCTTCGGCCCTCGACGCCCGCTTCTCCGGCACGCCTCAAGTCGACGTGATCGGCGCCGACTTCCTCGCGGCCCGCCCGCCCCGTACGGCCTTCTCGGTCGTCGGGAACGTCCCGTTCTCCCGTACGGCCGCGATCGTCGACTGGTGTCTGAGGGCTCCCGCGCTCACCGACGCGACGCTTCTCACGCAGCTGGAGTACGCCCGCAAACGCACGGGGGACTACGGCAGTTGGACCTTGCTGACGGTTCTGAACTGGCCCCGGTACGAGTGGCGTCTGCTGGGGCGGGTCGGGCGGCGCAGTTTCCGGCCCGTTCCGCGCGTGGACGCGGGGATCCTCCGGATGGAGCGGCGCCGTACCCCACTGCTCGACTCCGTCGCTCTGCAGGGGTGGCGGGACCTGGTGGAGCTCGGTTTCTCCGGTGTCGGAGGCTGCCTGTATGCCTCCCTGCGCCGGGCCCACCCTCGGCGGCGGGTGGACGCGGGCTTTCACCGCGCACGGCTCGACCGCCATGTACTCGTCGGCGAGGTGACGCCCGAGCAGTGGCTGCGCCTGAGTGAGGTGCTGGCGCCATGACGTGATGTGTTGTCCGTCGTCTGCGGCGGCGTGGGGGCTGGTCGCGCAGTTCCCCGCGCCCCCATTCGCGCTTCGCGCGATCCTAAAGACATTGCACGAGACGTATCGTCTCGCTTAGGGTCGGCGTCATGACCCCTCCCTCACACATCGCCATGTTCTCCATCGCCGCGCACGGCCACGTGAACCCCAGCCTCGAGGTGGTGCGCGAGCTTGTGGCGCGCGGGCACCGGGTCACGTACGCCGTGCCGCCCCTGTTCGCCGATAAGGTCGCCGAGACCGGTGCCGAGGTGAAGCCGTGGAACTCGACCCTGCCCGGACCCGACGACGACCCGGCGGCCTGGGGCACCGAACTGCTCGACCACGTGGAGCTCTTCCTCGCCGACGCGATCCAGGCACTGCCGCAGCTGACCGAGGCGTACGACGGTGACGAACCGGACCTCGTCCTGCACGACATCACGGCCTACCCGGCCCGCGTCCTCGCCCACCGCTGGGGCGTCCCCGCGATCTCCCTCTCGCCGAATCTCGTCGCCTGGCAGGGCTACGAGGAGGAGGTCGCCGAGCCCCTGTGGTCCGAGCCGAAGAGCACCGAACGGGGCCAGGCCTACTACGCCCGTTTCCAGAACTGGCTGCGGGAGAACGGGATCGACCTGCACCCCGATCCCTTCGTCGGCCGTCCCGACCGCTCCCTCGTCCTGATCCCCAGGGCGCTTCAACCGAACGCCGACCGCGTCGACGAGAGCGTGTACACCTTCGTCGGCGCCTGTCAGGGGGACCGAAGTTCCCAGGGGGAGTGGCAGCGCCCGGCCGCGGCCGAGAAGGTGGCGCTCGTCTCCCTCGGCTCCTCCTTCACCAAGCGGCCCGACTTCTACAAGGAATGCCTCAAGGCCTTCGGCGACCTCCCCGGCTGGCACCTCGTGCTCCAGGTCGGCAAGCACGTCGATCCGGCCGAGCTGGGCGCCGTACCGGAGAACGTCGAAGTGTGCTCCTGGGTACCGCAGTTGGCGGTGCTCAGGCAGGCCGACCTGTTCGTCACGCACGCCGGCGCGGGCGGCAGCCAGGAGGGACTGGCGACCGCCACGCCGATGATCGCCGTACCGCAGGCCGTGGACCAGTTCGGCAACGCCGACATGCTCCAGGGCCTCGGGGTCGCCCGCCGGATCGACACGGAGGACGCGACCGCGATGGTCCTGCGAGAAGCGGCTCTCGCGCTCCTCGGCGACCCCGAGGTCGCCCGCAGGCTCAAGGAGGTCCAGGCGGGGATGGCCCAGGAGGGCGGCACGCGCAGGGCCGCCGATCTCATCGAGGCGGAACTGCGCGCATGAGTGAGGGCCCGTTGGCTCCCCGGTGACCAACGGGCCCTCAGTACAAGGGGGTTCAGCCCTCACGCAGAGGGGGTCAGACCCTCAGCGGCTCACCTTCGTCGTCCCGCGCCGCGGGTGCGGCCACGGCGTCCGCGGCTTCGTCGTGGGTGAGGTCGGGCAGCCCGTTCAGCCACTGCGGCAGGTACCAGTTGCGCTCGCCGAGCAGCGCCATGACCGCCGGCAGCAGCACGCCCCGGATGATGGTCGCGTCGATGAGCACCGCGGCCGCGAGGCCCACGCCCATCTGCTTCATGGACTGCATGGACAGCGTCCCGAAGATCGCGAACACGGCGACCATGATGACGGCGGCGCTGGTGACGACACCGGCCGTGGTGACCACCCCGTGCTGGATCGCGTCCTTCGTGCTGCGACCCCGCAGCCGTGCCTCGCGGATCCGCGAGACCACGAACACGTGGTAGTCCATCGACAGGCCGAACAGGATCACGAAGAGGAACAGCGGCAGCCACGTGATGATGGCGCCGACGCCCTCCGCGCCCACCAGCGACGCGCCCCAGCCGTGCTGGAAGACCGCGACGAGGATGCCGTAGGCGGCGCCCACCGACAGCAGGTTGAGCACGATCGAGGTGATCGCGACCGTCAGCGAGCGGAACGACAGCAGCATCAGCACGAAGGCGAAGACCACGACGAACGCGAACACCGGGACGACCGCTCCGGCCAGTTGGTCGTTGAAGTCCTTGGAACCGGCCACCTGTCCGGTGATCGGTGCCTCGACACCGTCGACCTTGCCGAGTGTGGCCGGACGTACCTCGTCGCGCAGCCTGTCCAGGCTCCGGCCGGCCTTGTCGAGGTCCGAGCCGCCGACCAGCGGGACGTACACGAAGGCGAGGTTCTGCGCGTCGTGCAGCTTGATCTCGACCGGGCCGCGCGAGGCGCCCGAGGAGATCGCCTTCGCCTTGAAGTCGGCCAGCGCGCCGGTGACTTCGGGGGCGTTGATGTCGGCCGCCTTGACGACCACCTCGGCCGGCTCGGAACCGCCGGGGAAGGCGTCGTTGACCCGGTTGTACGTCTGCACGATCGGCAGCGAGTCGCCGAACTCCTGGTCCAGGGTGAGGTTCTGGGTCTTCATGCCGAGCGCGGGCGCCGCGATGGCGAGCAGCGCGCCGGCCGCGACGACGACCGAGATGACGGGCTTGGCGAGCACGCCCTTCAGCACGGCGGTCCAGAACCGGCTCTCCCGGTTGCCGCCCCGCTTGCGGCGCAGCCGGCTCTCCGGGTGCAGGAAGGGGATCTTGCCCTTCTCGACCCGCCCGCCCAGCAGCGACAGCAGCGCGGGCAGCACGGTCACGGAACCGACCATGGCGACCGCCACGACCATCAGCGAGGCCAGGCCCATCGCCTCGAACTCGGCGAGCCCGGTGAACAGCATGCCCGCCATGGCCACACACACCGTGACACCCGAGACGATGATCGCGCGGCCACTGGTGGCGGCGGCGATCCGCAGAGCGGTCTGGGCGTCCCGACCGGCCTGCCGCTCCTCGCGCTCACGGCGCAGATAGAACAGGCAGTAGTCGACGCCCACGGCCAGACCGACCAGCAGCATCACCGAGTTGGCGGTGTCGCTCATCGGCATGACATGGCTGACGAGGCCCATCAGGCCCATGGTCGCCATGATCGCGGTGACGGCCAGCAGCACCGGCAGCAGGGCCGCGACCACGGCACCGAACGCGATGAGCAGGATGCCGAGGGCCACCGGCACCGCGGAGAGCTCGGCCTTCTCGAAGTCGTCGCCGAACGCGTCGTCGAACGTCTTCATCATGCTGGCGCCGCCGATCTCCTCGATCCGCAGCGACCCGTGCTCCTTCTGCACCCCCTCGACGGCCTTCAGCACCGGCTCGACCCGGTCCCCGGCGGTGTCCGCCTCGCCGCGCATGTCGAACTGCACGAGCGCGCTGCGGCCGTCCTTCGAGATGGTGTTCGTGTCGTACGGCGAGGTCACGTCGGTGACCTTGCCGGTGCCCTCGACCGCCTTCACGACCGCGGCGACGGCCGCCCTGAAGTCGGCGTCGGTCGCCTTGCCACCGGCGTCCCTGGCCTGGATCAGCACCGTTTCACTGGCCGGCTCGTCGATCCCGGCATCCTCGATGATCTTCGCGGCGGTGTGGGTCTCCCCCTTGAGCTGGTCGCTGTCCTTGACGTCGACCCGGCCCGCTGCCGAGCCGAGTCCCATCGCCAGGACGACGAACAGCACCCAGATACCGACGGCAGCCCATCGGTGCCGTGCGCTCCAGCCGCCGGCCCGGGCGGCCAGGCCACGCACCCTTGTGTCTCCGTTCCCCATGCCGGGATTGCCCCCTTGTGAGCGGTGACAGCCCCCTGCCGTCACCTTTCGCTTCGAAGGTATGGGGTGGATAAGAACGTCTCGTCGTGCTGCTCGGTGAAGTGCGGCGCCTTCGACTCCTCCCCTCGGATGCCGGAACCTCCCCACTGGGGAGGAGGGTGACCCTTACATCTAGCGGGCGGCTGTGCGGGGCGGTGATCAGGGTCGACCCGTTCTAGGGTGAGCCAATGACGACCACGTACGCGGCGCTGCTGCGCGGAATCAACGTCGGCGGCAGCAGGAAGGTCCCCATGGCCGACCTGCGCACGCTGATGGAAGGCCTCGGCCACGACGGTGTCCGCAGCTATCTCCAGAGCGGCCAGGCCGTCTTCACCGCCGACCACGGCGACGAGGACTCCCTGGCCGCCGAGCTCACGGAGGCGATCGAGAAGCGGTTCGGCTTCACGGTGGACGTGATCGTCCGCGACCACGCCTACCTCAAGGCGATCGCCGACAACTGTCCCTTCCCGGCCGCCGAGTTGGAGGGCAAGCAGCTCCACGTCACCTACTTCTCCGTCCCCGTCGACGCGGACCGCTTCGCGGAGATCGACCGGTCGGCCCACCTCCCGGAGGAGTTCCGCCTCGGTGACCGTGCCCTGTACCTGTACGCCCCGAACGGCCTCGGCCGCTCCAAGCTCGCCGAGCAGCTGTCCAGGCCGAGGCTGAACAAGGGCGTGATCGCCACCAGCCGCAACTGGAACACCGTCGTCAAGCTGGTGGAGATGACGAGTGAGTGACCGGGGGCCCGCCGTGGAGGCGGCCGTGGAGCGGGAGTTGCGGCTTCTCGACCCCGAGGTGCGCGCCTCGCCCGAGCTGGTGGGCGCGCTGCTGCACCCCGAGTTCCACGAGTTCGGCGCGTCCGGGCGGCACTGGGACCGGGCGTCGATCATCGCCGCCCTCGCCGGGGCCGGTGAGGAGGCGGCCGGCCCGATCGTGGCGTCGGGGATGAAGGGCGTCGAGCTCGCGCCCGGCCTGGTGCATCTCGTCTTCGACACCGAGTCCGACGGCCGCCGCGCGCACCGCAGTTCGCTGTGGCGGCTCACACCGAGCGGGTGGCTGCTCTACTTCCACCAGGCGACACCGTTCGCAGCCTGACGGTGTGCGAGGCTCGTCCCATGCGCTACGTCATCATCGGGGCAGGGGCGGTCGGCGGGGCCGTCGGCGGGCGGCTCGCGGGGGCCGGGCACGAGGTCGTCCTGGCCGCGCGGGGCGCCCACCACGCGGCCCTCAGGGACGGCGGACTGCGGCTGAGAGTGCCGGACGGCGAGTTCACGTACCGGCTCCCGGTCGTGGACGGGCCGGCCGGACTCGGCCCCCTGCGCGCCGACGACGTGCTCGTCCTCGCTGTGAAGACCCAGGACACCGAAGGCGCCCTCGACGCCTGGGGACCGGCCCCGGTCGAGGGCGGCGGCACGGCGGCCGAGCGGCTGCCGCTGCTGTGCGCGCAGAACGGCGTGGAGGGGCAGCGCGTGGCCCTGCGCCGCTTCCGGCACGTGTACGGCGTCTGCGTCTGGCTGCCGGCGACCTTCGTCGAACCCGGGGTCGTCTCCGCCGCGGGCAGTCCGCTCACCGGCATCCTGCACCTGGGCGGGTACCCGCACGGCACGGACGAGACGGCCCGGCGGATCGCCGCCGACCTGGAGAAGTCGAGGTTCGAGGCACCGGTCGTGCCGGACCTGGCCCGCTGGCAGTACGCCAAGCTGCTGGCCAACCTCGCCAACGCCGTCGAGGCGGTCACCGGTCCCGTCGAGAGCGAGGAAGCCCTGGCCCTCGTCGACCGGGTACGGGCCGAGGGCATGGCCGTCCTCGACGCCGCCGGAATCGCGTACGCGAGCGGCGAGGAACAGCGCGCGCTGCGCGGCGACAAGGTCACTCTGCAGCCGCTGGCGGGCGCCCCGCGCGGCGGCGGTTCCTCCTGGCAGTCCCTCACCCGCGGCACCGGCACCATCGAGGCCGACTACCTCAACGGCGAGATCACCCTCCTCGGCCGCCTGAACGGCGTACCGGCCCCGCTGAACGACCTCCTCCAGCGGCTCGCCAACACCTACGCCCGCGAACGCAGACAGGCCGGGTCGATGCCGGTGGCAGAGCTGGTACGGCTGGCCGACGAGGCGGTCGCGGCCGCAGGGAAGGAGCGACCGGGCGAGTAGCGCCGCCTCACGCGCTGACCGGCAGCAGCACCCGCGCCGACGCGCTGTCGTACCGCCGCAGCAGCACCCGCGCCACCTCCGGCGCGGAACCCAGCACCTCGGCCAGGACGTCCGCCTGCGCCGCGCCTCGCGCGATGCGGTCGGGCAGGAACCCCGGGGCGAGGACGTACGGCGCCACGGCCACCTTGGCGCAGCCCATCGCGCGGAGTTCGCGCACCGCGTCCTCGGTGCGGGGCAGGGCCGCGGAGGCGAACGCAGGCCGCACGGCGCACCAACCGGTGTGCCGCCACTCCCGCGCGATTGCTGCGATCACTGCGATCGCCTCCGGGTCGGTGGACCCCGCCGAGGCCAGCACGACCCCGGTCGAGGACTTGTCGGCGGGCGTCAACCCCGCCTCGTACAGCCGTCGTTCGAGCGCCGACAGCAGCAGGGGCGACGGGCCGAGCACCTCGGCCTGCCGGATCCGCAGCTGCGGCGGCGCGTCCCGCAGCACCGCGGGGATGTCCGCCTTGGCGTGGAACGCCCGCGTCAACAGCAGCGGCAGCGCCACGACATCACGGACGCCCTCCGCCGCCAGGGACTCCAACACCCCTTGCGCGGAAGGGATGTTGAAGTCCAGGAAGCCCGTCTCCACCCGTACGTCCGGGCGCAGCGAGCGCACCCGGCGTACCAGAGCGTGCACCGTCGCGGCGTGCCGCGGATCGCGGCTGCCGTGGGCGATGACGAGGAGGACGGGCTTCATGGGACTCAGCCCCTCACCAGCAGACCGCGGCTGCGCAGCACCCACCGCTCCAGCGGGCTGAAGATCAGCAGGTCGATCGCGATGCCGACGAACAGGATGAGCAGGATCGCCTCGAACACCATGGCCATGTCGCTGTTGGTGCGGCCGTTCTCCAGCAACTGGCCGAGGCCCACGCCCAGGTCGGGGAACTGGGCGATGATCTCCGCGGCCATCAGCGAGCGCCAGGAGAACGCCCAGCCCTGCTTGAGACCGGCCACATAGCCGGGCAGCGCAGCCGGCAGGGTGACGTGCCAGATGCCCTTGACGCCGGTCGCCCCCATCGTGCGGCCGGCCCGCAGGAACAGCGGCGGCACCTGGTCGACGCCGGACACCAGGCCGTTGGCGATGGAGGGGACCGCGCCGAGCAGGATCACCGCGTACATCATGGAGTTGTTCAGGCCCAGCCAGATCACGGCCGGCGGCACCCACGCCACCGACGGCAGCGACTGGAGGCCGGACAGGATCGGGCCGATGGCCGCGCGGATGAACTTCACCCGGGCCACGATCAGGCCCAGCGGGGTGCCGATCAGCAGGGCGAAGAAGAAGCCCAGCAGACCGCGCGAGACGCTGGTCCAGATGTAGCCGAGCAGGTCGCCCTGGAGCCAGGCCTCCTTGAACGTGGCGCCGACGGCCGACGGCGAGGGCAGCTTGGACGGGTCGTCCACGATCGGGTAGAGCAGTGCCCAGACCACCAGGACCACTGCGAGCGCGATGACCGGCGGCAGGATCTTGTTGACCAGGGTCTGTCGGAAGGTCGGGCGGCCGGTGGCCTGGGTCTCCAGTGCGTCGAGGCCCGCCTCTACGCTCCCGGCGTCCTGGGCCGGTGTCGTGTCAGTGCTGGCCATGACGGCGGATCTCCCCACGCAGTTCTTCGGTGATCTCACGGGCCAGTTCGGCCACGGGTGCGTCCTCGATGCGGCGCGGCTGCGGGATGTCGACCGTCCACTCGCGCGCGATCCGGCCGGGGCGGGAGGACAGCAGGATCACGCGCTGCGCGAGCCGTACCGCCTCGCGCACGTTGTGTGTGACGAACAGGACCGAGAGTCCGGTCTCCTCCCAGATCCGGGTGATCTCGTCGTGCAGCACGTCCCGCGTGATGGCGTCGAGGGCCGCGAACGGCTCGTCCATCAGCAGCAGGTTGCTCTCCTGAGCCAGCGCGCGGGCCAGGGCCACACGCTGGCGCATACCGCCCGACAGCTCGTGCACGCGCTTGCCGTACGCGCCCTTCAGCCGGACCAGTTCGAGCAGCTCCTCGGCCTTGGCGCGCCGCTCGGGCTTGGGAACTCCCCGGAGTTTCAGGGCGAGTTCGATGTTCTTGCCCGCGGTCAGCCACGGGAAGAGGGCGTGTTCCTGGAACATCAGGGCGGGGCGGCCGTCCGTCGTGATGCCGCCCGTGCTGGGCTGGTCCAGCCCAGCGACCAGGTTGAGCAGCGTGGACTTGCCGCAGCCCGAGGCCCCCAGGAGGGTGACGAACTCGCCCGGCGCGACATCGATGCTGACGTCGTCCAGGACGAGCTGCTGTCCGCCCGGTCCCGCGAACGACTTCGAGACGTGCTCAAGGCGTGCGGCGTACTCGACGGACTCGTCGGCCTTGGCGAGTGTCGTGGTCGTGGCCATGGTCGTCACCTCCTGGGAACTCTTCGGGGACCGGGGTCAGCTGGTGCCGAGACCGGCGGCGTCGACCGGGGACTCGCCGTCGGCCTTGAGGACCTTGTTGAGGATCGTGAGGTCGTAGATCCCGTTCAGGTCGGGCTTCTTCAGCAGACCGGCCTTGACCGCGTGCTCCGCCTCGGTGTTGAGGGTGGCGGCCAGCGGGTCGCTGGTGAACTGGATCGACGTCCAGGCCGGGTCCAGGACCTCGGGCTTGAGCGCCTTGCCGGAGTCCGCCTCCAGCTGCTTGTTCGCCGCCGCCTTCGCCGCGTCCGGATTGGCGTTGATCCACTTGTTGGCTTCCACCGACGCCTTCAGGACGGCCTCGACCGCCTTCGGGTGCTCCTTGAGGAAGTCCTGGCGCACGATGATGTTCGTGATCACGAACTTCTTGTCCGGCCACAGCGACGACTCGTCGAGCAGCACCTTGGCGCCCTCGGCGACCAGCTTGGACGCGGTCGGCTCCGGCACCCAGGCGCCGTCGATGGAACCGGACTTGTAGGCGTCCGGCGTGATCTTGTTGTCGGTGCGGACGACGGTGACGTCACCCTTGCCGCTCTGCGCGTCGACCTTCCAGCCCTGGTCGGCGATCCAGTTGAGGAACGCCACGTCCTGGGTGTTGCCGAGCTGCGGGGTGGCGATCTTCTTGCCCTTGACGTCCTTCAGGGACTTGATCTTGTCCGGGTTGACGACCAGCTTCACACCGCCGGACGCCGAACCGCCGATGATCTTCAGGCTCTTGCCGCCCGACTTGGTGTAGCCGTTGATCGCCGGGGACGGGCCGATCCAGCCGATGTCGATCGACTTGGAGTTGAGGGCCTCGATCTCGGACGGGCCGGCGTTGAAGGTGGCGTACGAGGCCTTCGTGGCCCCGAGCTCCTTCTGGAAGAAGCCCTTGTTGACCCCGACGAGCGCGGTGCCGTGGGTCAGGTTGCCGAAGTAACCGATCTTGACGGAGTCGAGCCCGTCGATCTTCTTGGCCCCGGCGGCGACCTTGACGGTGTCGGTGTCCTTCGCCTGGGAGCCGTAACCGCAGGCGGCGAGGGTGAGCAGCGGGAGCGCGGCGATGACCGCGAAGGTGCGGCGAAGAACTGGTGTAGCAGGCACGGGAGGTGTTCCTCTCGGAGGCCCGGCGGTCACGGTCTTTCAGGTCGTGGCCGGGAGGTCGGCAGGTCTGCGTCTACGGCGGTGGGGGGTGAGGGCGCGCGAGCGGTGCGCGTACGTCAGCGCACACATCGCGCGACTCCGCCCTGCCCGCTGCCGAGCGCGCCGCTGCCTACGCGGCCGCCCTCCTTCGCGAACGTGGAGAAGTAGTCGGTGGAGTTCATGTCAGAAGTCCCACCCGTCGTCCTCGGACTCGTCCTTGACGGGCTCCGGGGACGCGAACGACTCGCCGACCATGCCCGCGGTGAGCGTGGTGCCGTCGTTCGGGTCGATGAGAATGAACGAACCGGTGCGCCGCGAGTCCGAGTAGGAGTCGACGGGCAGCGGCTCGGCGGTACGGATCTTCACGCGGCCGATGTCGTTGGCGACGAGCTGTCCCGGGTGCGGGTGCAGGGACAGGTCGGCGAGCGTGAGACGGGACGGGATGTCCTTGACGATCGCCTTGACCGTACGGGTGCCGTGCTTGAGCAGCACCCGGTGGCCCACGGTCAGCGGGGCGTCCGCCACGTGGCAGACGGTCGCCTCGATGTCCTGGGTGGTCGGCGGGGCGTCCTTGCTGGGGACCAGCAGGTCGCCGCGCGAGATGTCGATGTCGTCCTCCAGGAGGATCGTCACCGACTGGGTCGTCCAGGCCACGTCGACCGGCTCACCGAGCAGGTCGATGCCGGCGATCTTCGTGGAACGGCCCGAGGGCAGCACGGTGATCTGCTCGCCGACGTGGAAGGAACCGGCGGCGATCTGACCGGCGTAGCCTCGGTAGTCGGGGTGCTCGGCGGTCTGCGGCCGGATCACGTACTGCACGGGAAGCCGCGCGTGGCAGTGGGACAGGTCGTGGGTGACCGGGACCGTCTCCAGGTGCTCCAGGACGGTCGGGCCGCCGTACCAGTCCATGTTCGCGGACGGCTCCACCACGTTGTCACCGGCGAGTGCCGAGATCGGGATCGCGGTGACCTCCGGGACGCCCAGTTCGAGCGCGTACGCCGTGAACTCCTCGGCGATCGCGGCGAAGACGCTCTCCTTGTACTCGACCAGGTCCATCTTGTTCACGGCGAGCACCACGTGCGGCACCCGCAGCAGCGCCGCGAGGGCCGCGTGCCGGCGGGTCTGTTCGACGACCCCGTTGCGGGCGTCGATGAGGATCACCGTCAGCTCGGCCGTGGAGGCACCCGTCACCATGTTGCGGGTGTACTGCACGTGGCCGGGGGTGTCGGCGAGGATGAACCGGCGGCGCGGGGTGGCGAAGTAGCGGTAGGCGACGTCGATGGTGATGCCCTGCTCGCGCTCGGCCCGCAGACCGTCGGTGAGCAGTGCGAGGTCGGGGCCCTCGGCGCCCCGGCTCGCCGACGCGCGCTCCACGGCCTCCAGCTGATCCGTCAGGATCGACTTGGAGTCGTGCAGCAGCCGGCCGACGAGCGTCGACTTGCCGTCGTCGACCGAACCGGCGGTCGCGAACCGCAGAAGGGTCGTCTCGGTGAGTTCCGTGGTCGTGCTCATGCTTAGAAGTACCCCTCGCGCTTGCGGTCTTCCATCGCGGCCTCGGACATCTTGTCGTCGGCGCGGGTGGCACCCCGCTCGGTCAGCCGGGAAGCCGCGATCTCCGTGATGACCTGCTCCAGCGTCACCGCGTCGGAGTCCACGGCACCCGTGCAGGACATGTCACCGACCGTGCGGTAGCGCACCAGGCGCTTCTCGATGGTCTCGCCGTCCTTGGGCCCGCCCCACTCACCGGCCGTCAGCCACATGCCACTGCGCGAGAACACCTCACGCTCGTGCGCGAAGTAGATCTCGGGCAGCTCGATGCCCTCACGGGCGATGTACTGCCAGACGTCCAGCTCGGTCCAGTTGGACAGCGGGAAGACCCGGACGTGCTCACCGGGCGCGTGGCGGCCGTTGTACAGGTTCCACAGCTCGGGGCGCTGGCGGCGCGGGTCCCACTGCGAGAACTCGTCACGCAGCGAGAACACCCGCTCCTTGGCGCGGGCCTTCTCCTCGTCCCGGCGGCCACCGCCGAAGACCGCGTCGAACTTCTCCGCCTGGATCTTCTCCGTCAGCGGCAGGGTCTGAAGGGGGTTACGCGTCCCGTCCGTACGCTCCTTGAGTACACCGCGGTCGATGTAGTCCTGTACGGATGCCACATGGAGGCGCAGCCCATGTGCGGCGACCACACGGTCGCGGTACTCAAGCACCTCGGGGAAGTTGTGTCCCGTGTCCACGTGCAGCAGCGAGAAGGGAACCGCCGCCGGAGCGAACGCCTTCAGCGCCAGATGCAGCATGACGATGGAATCCTTGCCGCCGGAGAACAGGATCACCGGCCGCTCGAACTCACCCGCCACCTCACGGAAGATGTGCACGGCCTCGGACTCGAGGGCGTCCAGGTGGGACAGGGCGTACGGAGCCTCCGTGTCCCCCTCCACCTTGGCAACAGTCGTCGTCATGCCAGTCCCCTCTCGGTGAGCAGCGCGTGGACCGCGGCCGCGGACTCCTGGACGGTCTGGTTCTGCGACTCGATCCGCAGATCGGGCGTCTCGGGCTCCTCGTACGGGTCGTCGACCCCGGTCAGCCCGGACAGTTCACCCGCGGCCTGCTTGGCGTACAGGCCCTTCACATCGCGTACGGAGCACACCTCGACCGGGGTCGCCACATGGATCTCCAGGTACGCGGCACCGCTCTCCTGGTGCCGCTTGCGGACGGCCTCGCGGCTGTCGGCGTAGGGCGCGATGACCGGGACCAGCGCCTTGACGCCGTTGCGGGCGAGCAGTTCGGCGAGGAAGCCGATGCGCTGCACGTTGGTGTGCCGGTCCTCGCGGCTGAAGCCGAGGCCCGCGGAGATGAACTCGCGGATCTCGTCGCCGTCGAGCACCTCGACGAGGTGGCCCTCCTCGCGCAGCCGGCCGGCCAGCTCGTACGCGATGGTGGTCTTGCCGGCACTCGGCAGACCCGTGAGCCAGACGGTGGCTCCGGTCGTCACGTGCAACTCCTTGGTAGATGTCGTCATCCGTGCAGCCCGCACTCGGTCTTGCCGCGCCCGGCCCAGCGGCCGGCGCGTGCGTCCTCGCCCTCCAGGACACGGCGGGTGCAGGGGGCGCAGCCGACGGACGCGTAGCCGTCCATCAGCAGCGGGTTGGTCAGCACGCCGTGCTCCGCGACGTACGCGTCCACGTCGTCCTGGGTCCAGCGGGCGATCGGGGAGATCTTGACCTTCTGCCGCTTCTCGTCCCAGCCGACGACCGGGGTGTTCGCCCGGGTCGGGGACTCGTCGCGGCGCAGCCCGGTCGCCCAGGCCACGTAGTTCGCAAGGCCCCGCTCCAGCGGCTCGACCTTGCGCATCCTGCAGCACAGGTCGGGGTCGCGGTCGTGCAGCTTCGGGCCGAACTCCGCGTCCTGCTCGGCGACCGTCCGCGTCGGCGACAGCGTGATGACGTTGACGTCCATCACGGCCTCGACCGCGTCGCGGGTGCCGATGGTCTCCTCGAAGTGGTAGCCCGTGTCGAGGAAGACGACGTCAACGCCCTTGAGGACCCGGGAGGCGAGGTGGGAGACCACCGCGTCCTCCATCGACGAGGTCACGCAGAAGCGCTTGCCGAAGGTGTCGACCGCCCACTGGAGGATCTCCAGCGCGGAGGCGTCCTCCAGATCACGGCCCGCCTGCTCGGCGAGCGCCTTGAGATCGTCGGTTGTGCGCTCTTCCTGAATCGCGGTCATATCTGATCTCCCCCTGCGTCGGTGGGCTGAAGACCCCGGGCGAGGAGCCCGAGGAACTTCAACTGGAATGCGCGGTTGCACGCCGCGCATTCCCAGGCGCCGTGGGCGCCTTCCAGGGCTTCGCTGGGACGGAGGTCCTCGTCGCCGCAGTAGGGGCAGTAGAAGGGGGCGGCCCGCTCGCTCATGAGAGGGCCTCCTCGGCGGCACGCGAGGCCCAGGCGGCGAAGCGCTCGCCGTCCTCGCGCTCGGCCTGGAACCGCTTCAGGACCCGCTCGACGTAGTCGGGCAGCTCCTCGGAGGTGACCTTCAGGCCACGCACCTTGCGGCCGAACCCGGCCTCCAGGCCGAGCGCGCCACCCAGGTGCACCTGGTAGCCCTCGACCTGCTCGCCCCGGTCGTTGAGGACCAGCTGGCCCTTGAGACCGATGTCCGCCACCTGGATACGGGCGCAGGCGTTCGGGCAGCCGTTGAGGTTGATGGTGAGCGGCTCGTCGAAGTCCGGGATGCGGCGCTCGAGTTCGTCGATCAGCTGGGAGCCGCGCTGCTTGGTCTCGACGATGGCGAGCTTGCAGTACTCGATGCCGGTGCAGGCCATGGTGCCGCGCCGGAACGGGGAGGGCTTGGCGGTGAGGTCGAGCGCCTCCAGGGCCTCGACGAGCGGTTGGACCTGAGCCTCCTCGACATCGAGGATGATCATCTTCTGTTCGACGGTGGTCCTGACCCGGCCCGAGCCGTGCGCCTCCGCGACCTCGGCGATCTTCGTGAGCGTGGCTCCGTCGACGCGGCCGACGCGCGGGGCGAAGCCGACGTAGAAGAGGCCGTCCTTCTGCCGGTGCACGCCGACGTGGTCGCGCCAGCGGCCCGAGGGCTCGGCGGGCGCGGGGCCGTCGACCAGCTTGCGCTTGAGGTAGTCGTCCTCCAGGACCTGGCGGAACTTCTCCGGGCCCCAGTCGGCGACGAGGAACTTCAGACGGGCGCGGGTGCGCAGGCGGCGGTAGCCCCAGTCGCGGAAGATGCCCACCACACCGGCCCACACCTCGGGCACCTCGTCCAGCGGCACCCAGGCGCCGAGCCGGACACCGAGCTTCGGGTTGGTGGACAGGCCGCCGCCGACCCACAGGTCGAAGCCGGGGCCGTGCTCGGGGTGCTCGACACCGACGAACGCGATGTCGTTGATCTCGTGCACCACGTCGAGCAGCGGGGAGCCGGAGATCGCCGTCTTGAACTTGCGGGGCAGGTTGGAGAACTCGTGGCTGCCGATGTACCGCTCGTGGATCTCGTCGATGGCCCAGGAGCCGTCGATGATCTCGTCCTCGGCGATGCCGGCGACCGGCGAGCCGATGACGACGCGCGGGCAGTCACCGCAGGCCTCGGTGGTGGAGAGGCCGACCGCCTCCAGGCGGTTCCAGATCTCCGGCACGTCCTCGATGCGGATCCAGTGCAGCTGGATGTTCTGCCGGTCGGTGACGTCGGCGCTGCCGCGCGCGAACTCCTCGGAGATCTCGCCGATGACCCGCAGCTGCTGGGTGGTGAGGCGCCCGCCGTCGATCCGCACCCGCAGCATGAAGTACTTGTCGTCCAGCTCCTCCGGCTCCAGGATCGCGGTCTTGCCGCCGTCGATCCCGGGCTTGCGCTGGGTGTACAGCCCCCACCAGCGCATCCGGCCGCGCAGGTCGTTGGGGTCGATCGAGTCGAAGCCCCGCTTGGAGTAGATCGTCTCAATGCGTGTCCGCACATTGAGACCGTCGTCGTCCTTCTTGAACTGCTCGTTGCCGTTCAGCGGGGTGTGGTGCCCCGCGGCCCACTGACCCTCACCGCGGTGACGGCTCACCTTGCGGCGGGGCGCTGCGGAGGCAGGGTTCTGCGGGGTGGCGGCCATCGTTGTACGTCCTTCGGGACAGGCGGGAAGCGGCTCTTACCTGCGGGTACGGGCGCATGGGTGTACGTGCGCGTCATTGCGCAGGAAGGAGAACGAGAAGATGTGTCGGGAGACGCTGCGGCTCGTCAGCGCACCGGACAGATGGCGCTGGACATGCGGCCGAGATCGACGTGCCGCCGACTCACCAAGGCAATTCCAGTTCCAGACATGACGGAAGCGTGTCACGGCGATCTGGACACAGTCCAGCAATATCCAGCATGTGGACATTCATGTCTCGACAGGCGAGACCAGGGTGTCGTTGGTCACAAAGCTCGCGGGACCTCTTGTTCCCGCAGGTCAGGCCGGGTACGCCCCAGGCCAGGGGCCGGGTGCGGACACGTCGGCCTCCTCATCGACCTTGGTGTCGAAGAGCTGGAAGCCACGGCGCTGGTAGTTGGCCATGGCGTGCTCGCCGTCCTTGGAGCAGGTGTGCAGCCAGACCCGCTTGGTGTCCGTCAGCCCCGGCCAGCGGTCCGCGAGGTCCCAGGCGCGGGCGGTGCCGTAGGAGAGGAGGTGACCGCCGATCCGCCTGCCGCGGAAGGCGGGGATCAGGCCGAAGTAGACGATCTCCACGACACCGTCGTCCTGGGGCTCCAGCTCGACGTATCCGGCGGGCGTGCCCTGTTCGTACGCCACCCAGGTCTCCACGCCCGGCCGCTCCAGGTGCTCCCGCCAGCGCGCGTACGTCCAGGAGAGCCGGTCGGTCCAGAGGATGTCGCCGCCCACCGAGGCGTAGAGGAAGCGGCTGAACTCGGGGGAGGGGACTTCCGCGCGGCGGATGTGCACGTCGCCCTCCGGGGGTTCGGCCGGGAGGAGGTCGGTGGGGGCGGTCTGTTCCAGGGACCAGGTGGTCACGGCGATGTTCGGCATGCCGGTCAGGGAATCATCTATCCCAGAGATCTGTCGATGGAGGCCAGCGGCAGCGCGAACAGCACCCGGCCCGACTGGGACCACACGTCGCCCGTCTGTTCCCAGTACGACAGGGACTCCGACTCCCCGCTCCAGCAGCTGCGGGTCTCGTCCGTGCCGCAGCGGGTGGCCTTCGCGGGGTTCGAGGAGTTCTGGCGCCACAGGGTGCCGTGGTCGCCCTCCGCCCCGGCCGCCCGGCCCAGGTACCACTGGGAGTCGTGCGACAGGACGGGGCCGGAGCCGGAGGCCTTGGTGACGTAGGCCTCGGCCACGCGCGCGTAGCCGTCGGCGTCGGTGGCCAGGAGACCGGAGCGGCCGGGGTCGCCGCTGAAGTCGTAGCGCCACACGCGGGCGCCCGTGTCGCCCTCACCGGAGATCCACTCGCTCGCGACCAGGCTGTCGGGCGCGGTGCTGCGGTCCAGGGAGAGGTAGTCGGGGCGGGTGGCGCCCGCCTGGTCGGTCAGGCGGTAGGAGCCGACGGCGGGCAGGACCCACTGGGCGCCGTGCGCCGACCAGCCGCCGCGGACCCTGCCCACCGTGCTGCTGTCGACGGTGGCCCGCTGGACGCGGTTCATGTCGTAGACGTACAGCGCGTCGCCGCCGTCGCCACTCGCGGTGACCAGCAGCTTGTTCTGGTACCAGACCATTCCGGAGACCTGTGAGACGAGGCCGCGGAAGTCGCGTCCGCCGTCGACCGGGACGGCGAGGAGGACCCAGGAGTAGGTGAGCTGGTTCAGGTCGTCGGCGTCGACGAAGGCGACCCGGGCCAGGCCCCCGCCGTCCGCCGCGGTGCCGGTGCGGCTCCACGCGGAGAGGATCACGCGGTGGGTGCCCCACCTGCCGTCGTCGTCGGCGTCCCCGGAGGTGGTGACCGCCCCGGCCCGCCAGGCGCGGGTGTCGGCGGCGTCCCAGCAGTAGGCGGCGGTGGCCGTCGGCTCCACGGGCAGTGCCGCGCGCTCACCGGACGTGCAGTCGATCGCGTCGCGCAGGGGCCGGTCGGCGGAGTCGAGGACGGCGGAGACACCGACCGGGCGCCCCATCCCGGAGGAGAGCCGGTCGAGGGCACTCTTCGGAACCGGGGACTCCTTGAGGCGCAGCGGAGCGGTCTCGGCGGCCGAGGTCAGCGGTTTCAGCGTCCCGGGATTGGCGGCCACCGTGGCCTGCGAGGCGCTGATCATGGTGGCGGCGGCGGTCAGCGCGAGGGCGGTCCCGGCCAGGAAGGCGCGCAGCGCTTGGCCCCGCTTGCGCCTGCGGTGTCTGCCACGTTGCTTCATACCGTCCTCCCGAGGCGGGCCAACTGCGCCTGATGATCCGTACGTTGACCGAGGAGCAGGTGGGGTGGCCCGTAGAGGGATGCTACGGCAGTAAGGCACCGCCGGGGACGAAGACGCCGCAATTATGCGGAAGATGCACCATGAGCGAGGGTTTTCACCCGGTCTCGGTGGAAGCGCGGGCCCCCAGTACGGCCGGAGCCGTCGAGTGCGGCAGCAGGTCGCCCGGGTTGCCCGGCAGCAGCACCTCGACCTCGGCGCCCTCGCAGAAACGATACGGCCGGTGTTCCAGGAACGCCCCGAGATAGCGCCGTACCCGGGACATCTCCGCACGCACGGTCACCGTGCGGCCCGGATCGCCGAACATGTCCTGCGCCAGGCCCGCCGCGCTGCGGCCCGAGCGGTGCAGGGCCAGCAGGTAGAGCAACTCGGCGTGCCGGGGGCTCAGTTCGTGACTCCAGGTGCCCGCGCCGCCCGACACCGTCACCGTCCAGCGGCGCGGCTGCGCGAGGTCCAGCACGATCCGGATGGCGCCCTGCGGCTCCGGCTCGTCGGAGGCGCGGATCAACCAGCCGCCCGCCAGCGGTTCCAGGGTGCACAGACCGAGCGCCGGCAGCCATCGGCGTCCCGGAGAGAGCGACTTGGGCAGCGCGATCCGGTTGGGATACGGCATTCCGGTCACCGCCGCCGTCCAGCCGTCCCGGTCCACCACCAGCGCCCGGCCGGTGAGCCGGGCGAGCACCGGCGCCGCCACGGCCCGCAGTTGCTCCAGCGAGGTCAGATGCATCTCGCGCAGCCGGGACTCGGCGAGCTTGGCCACCGAGTCGACCCAGGAGAGCGTCGCCGGGTGCATGGTGTCCAGGGGGCCGCTCACGTCGACCACGCCGATCAGCCGGCCGTCGCGCGGGTCCTTGATGGGGGCGCCGGTGCAGGTCCAGGAGGTCTGGGAGCGCACGAAGTGCTCGGAGGCGAAGACCTGGACGGGGCGGCGCACCACCACCGGCGTGCCGATGCCGTTCGTGCCGACGACGTCCTCCCGCCAGTCGGCGCCGAGTTCGAAGCCGGTGCCGTCGGCCTTGCGCAGCACGGGGGAGCTGCCCTCCCGCCACAGCACGCGGCCGTCGTCGTCGGCGACCACCATGATGTGGTGGGCGATGTCGGCGACCGACAGCAGTCCCTCCCTGAGCACCGGCAGGACATGCCTCAGCTGGGTGCCCTCCCGGCGCCGCTGCACCTCCTCGGCGGGCAGCAGACCTGACCGGAAGTCGTGGTCCGGGTCGACGCCGCCGCGCAGCATCCGGCTCCAGGACTCCTCGATCACGGGGCGCGGGGCGAGGGGCGCGCGGCGGCCGGACAGGGTGGCGGAGCGGATGTCGTTCAGTACCCGGGCTGCACGTGCCGTGTCCACGGTGGCTAGGTGGGTCACATGCGTCGGCAAGAGCGGCACAGGTCCTCCCGGTCCCGGATCCGTTGACTGTAAGTCTCATAGTGCCGGTCGCGGCTCGCGGAGGAACACACTCCGCCGACAGACACCAGGAAGTTGCAACCCCCTGCAACCCTGGTGGTGGGCTCCGACTTGTTTGAAACTTGGGCGAACGCCGTCTCGCAGCGGCGTGTTTCGGCCTCCGAGGGCCGCAACGGGGGTGGTGCCGTGTCGGCGCAGCACCACCCCCGTTCTCCTGTCCTGAAGCTCACTCCACGGGCCGGGCCCGCTCCACGACCGACGCGAGGTCCAGGGTCGTGGGCAGCGTGCCGAAGGCCGAACCGCTGTCGCCGCCCAGGCGGGACGCGCAGAAGGCGTCGGCGACCTCCGCGGGGGCGTGGCGGACGAGCAGGGAGCCTTGCAGGACGAGCGCGAGGCGTTCCGTCAGGTGCCGGGCCCGGCCCTCGATGCCCTCCAGATCGGCCAGTTCGGTGAAGAGGCTCTTGGTCGCCGCGGCCAGGCGGTGGTCGGCGCCCCGGGTCACGCCGATCTCCAGGAGGTAGGCGTTCAGAGCCTGGGGTTCTCGCTGGAGGACCCTCAAGACGTCCAGGGCCTGGATGTTGCCCGCGCCCTCCCAGACGGAGTTCAGCGGTGACTCGCGGACCAGGCGGGGCAGGCCCGACTCCTCCACGTAGCCGTTGCCGCCCAGGCATTCGGCGGCCTCCACCGTCAGCGGGGTGCAGCGCTTGGTGATCCAGTACTTGGCCGCCGGCACCGCGATCCTGAGGAAGGCCCGCTCCTGCTCGTCGTCCGTGTCGTAGGCGGCGGCCAGGCGCAGGGCGAGGGTGGTCGCGGCCTCGGACTCCAGGGCGAGGTCGGCCAGGACGTTGCGCATCAGCGGTTTGTCGACGAGCTTGCCGCCGAAGGCCTCGCGGTGGGTGCAGTGGTGGATCGCCTGGGCGACGGCCTGGCGCATCAGGCCCGCCGAGCCGAGGACGCAGTCGAGCCGGGTCGCCGCGACCATCTCGATGATGGTGCGGACCCCGCGCCCCTCGTCGCCGACGCGGCGGGCCCACGTCAGGTCGAACTCGACCTCCGCGGAGGCGTTGGAGCGGTTGCCGAGTTTGTCCTTGAGCCGCTGGAGGAGAAACGTGTTGCGGGTGCCGTCCTCCAGGACGCGGGGGACGAGGAAGCAGGTGAGTCCGCCCGGCGCCTGGGCGAGGACCAGGAAACCGTCCGACATGGGGGCCGAGCAGAACCACTTGTGGCCGGTGAGTTCGTAGGTCTCGCCGTCGGGCAGGGGCCGCGCGGACGTCGTGTTCGCCCGGACGTCGCTGCCGCCCTGCTTCTCCGTCATCCCCATCCCGAACAGCGCACCGGCCTTGAGGTGGGCGGGCCGCAGCTCGCGGTCGTAGACCATGGAGGTCAGACGCGGCTCCCACTCGGCGGCGAGGTCCGGGTCGGTGCGCAGAGCGGGGACCGCGGCGTGGGTCATCGACAGGGGGCAGCAGTTGCCCGCGTCGACCTGCGTCCACAGGAGGAAGGCCGCCGCTCGCCGTACGTGTCCGCCGGGGCGGGCCCAGGCGGCGGTCAGGCCCGCCGAGACGCCCTTGCCGAGCACCCGGTGCCACGCCGGATGGAACTCGACCTCGTCGATACGGTGGCCGTGGCGGTCGTGGGTGCGCAGCCGGGGCGGGTTCTCGTTGGCCTGGAGCCCCCACTCCTGCACCTGCGCCGAGCCGCAGGCCCGGCCGAGCGCGGCCAGCTCGCCGTGGACCTCGTCGAGCAGGGCCGGGTCGAGGTGCCGCTGGACGGCCTCCTTGAGCGCGCGGTCGGCGCCGTAGACGTCGTAGCCGATCAGGGCTGGGGGCTGGTTGGTCACGGTGTGCGTGGTGCCTGCCATGCCTGCGAAAGTACCCCGCACGGCGGCGGTCACCTCACGGACACGGCGCCGGGTGGCGTGATCGCGGAGGGCGAGCCGTGGATTCCCCACGCTGCCACGACCCCGGCCGGCCGGCGCCGGTGTCGGCAGGTGGAACCTCCGCTGTTCCGCGGGGCACCGCCCGCCCGCCTCCGCCGACCGCGCCGCGCCCTTTCGCCCGCCCTGCGGAGGACGGGCGACAGGGTTGCCGTCCGGTGTTCGGCGCTCACGCGAGGTGGGCCATCACCTCCGCCGTCTGGTGAACGGGGTCCGCCTCGGGCAGGCCGTGCGGCCAGTCGGGGCGGTACACCGTGTCGAGGTAGCGCTCGCCGAGGTCCGGGGCGATCGCCACCGCGGTGAGGCCGCGCCGGCCGTGGGCGGACAGCCACTGGTGGGCACCGCTGACGACCGTGCCGGTGGAGCCGCCGAACAGGAAACCCCGGGCGGCCAGCCGTCGGCAGACCTGGAGCGTGTCCGGTTCCTCGACGAGCACCACGTCGTCGATGTACGACCTGTCGAGCAGCTGCGGCGGCACGCTGGTGCCGAGCCCCGGGATCATCCGGACGCCGGGCGGCCCGCCGAAGGTGACCGAGCCGACGCTGTCGACGGCGACGATGCGCACCGGCCGCCGCCACTGCCAGAACCAGCGGGCGCAGCCCATCAGGGTCCCGGTGGTGCCGGCCCCCACGAACAGGACGTCCAGGTCGGGGAAGCGGCGCGCGATGTCCGGCGCGGTGGTGCGGTAGTGCGCCCGCCAGTTCCCCTGGTTGCTGTACTGGTTCAGCCACACGTACCGCTCGTCCGAGGCGCACAGCGCCCGCACGTAGGCGAGCCGGGCGCCCAGGTAACCGTCGTGCAGGTTCGGCTCCCTGACCATGTGCACCCGGGTGCCGAGTGCCTCCATCAGCCGGATCGTCACCGCGTTGCACCGGGTGTCCGTCACGCACAGGAACCGGTAGCCCCGGCTCGCCGCGATCATGCTCAGGGCCACCCCCAGGTTCCCCGACGACGACTCGACCAGGATCGACCCGGGCCGCAGGGTGCCGTCGCGCTCGGCGGCGTTCACCATCTCGCGGGCCGCCTTCAGCTTGATGGACCCGGCGAAGTTGAAGCCCTCGCACTTCAGGAACAGCGGTAGCTCCAGCGCCGCCCGCAGGTCGACGTAGAGGTCGGACTCGTTGAACTCCGAAGGATCGGATATGACGGGCATGACGCCCCCCTCCTCATGCGCCACTGATCGTTCAGCCGTACCGGCGCAGCTCGTTGAAGAACCCGTCGACGACGTGCAGTTCGCCGCGCCGGGCCAGTTCGTCGTGGACGAACCTGCCGACGGCGAGGTCCAGGACCCCCAGTCCGAAGGGCGAGAACACCACCGTCCGGTCCGTCGGGACGGTCACCCGTCCGGTCAGCACGTCGTCGAGCGTGCCGTCGATGAAGTCCCTGCTCCCCGTGAGCCGTTCCGCCAGGTGCGGGGAGGTCTCGGCCTTGAGGCAGTGCTCGACGTCATCGACGAAGTTGGCGGACGCGAGCAGGATCTCCGGGTCGAGATCGCGCAGGGACACATGCAGGACCAGGGGGTGATGGCCGAACCACGACGGGTCGTGGACGTGCGGCGCCCCGGCGACCGTGGCGAAGACCACCAGGTCACTGGAGCGGATGAGGGATTCGGCCGAGTCGTGCACGGCCACCTTCCCCGGCGCCCCGGACCGCTCCAGATAGCCGCGGAACCCGGCGGCGCTCCCCGCGGACAGGTCGTGCACGCCCGTCTCCTCGAACTCCCAGCCGGTGGCGATGAGATGGGTGTGGATGTACCGGGCGATCAACCCGGTGCCGATGAAGCCGACCCGGGTCGGGCGGACCCGGCCCGCGCTGAGCCTCCCGGCCGCCAGCGCCGCCGACGAGGCCGTGCGCGTGGCGCTGATGACCGAGCTCTCCAGACAGGCGAACGGGTAACCGGTGTCCGGGTCGTTGAGGATCAGCACGGCCGAAGCGCGCGGCAGCCCGGACTCGATGTTCTCCGGGAAACTGGACACCCACTTCAGACCGTCCACCCGCAGCGGTCCACCCAGCGAGGCGGGCAGCGCGATGATCCGGGACGACGGGCGGTCCGGGAACTTCAGGAAATACGACGGGGGGTTCACCGAGTCGCCCGCGCCGTGCAGCCGGTACACGGTCTCGACGAGGTCCGCGATCTCCGGTTCCCGTCCGTGCAGGGTCTGTTGGACCTGCCTGCCGGTGACGAGCGCGAAGGAGGGAGCGCCGACGGTGCTCATACGCCGCTCACCTCGCCGTCGGCGCGCAGCACCGGTTCGCCGAGCGCGGCCAGCACCTCGCGCGGTCCCTCGAAGGGCTCGCGGCCGTGCGCCGTACGGATGTTGTCGACGAGCAGGAGGTCGCCGTCCTGCCAGGGTTCCCGCACGGTGTGGGCGTCGTAGACCTCGTTGATCGTCCGTACGACGTCCGCGCCGATCGGATCGCCGTCGCCGAAGCGGGTGTTGAAGGGCAGGCCGTCGGGGCCGTACACCTCCACCAGGTATTCGTGCACTTCCGGCTCCATGGTCCACTCGTTGAGGAAGGCGATCTGGTTGAACCAGCAGGGCAGGCCGCCCGACGGGTGGCGGAGCACCGCGCCGCGCCGCTGCCGGGTGTGCAGGGAGCCGTCGCTCTGCCAGGCGCACTCGATGGCGTGCCGGCGGCAGTAGCGCTCCACGGCCGCGCGGTCGTCCGTGCCGAACGCCTCCTCGACCGACGCGCCGATGTCCTCGTGGTACGCCCGGGTCAGCAGCCAGCCCTCCCGTTCGAAGCGGGAGACCAGGTCGCGGGGCAGGTCACGCAGCACCGCCGACGCGTCGGCGAGCGCGGTCGCGCCCCCGGACCCGGGTGCCTCAAGGCAGGCGAACAGCAGCAGGCCCGGGAACTCCAGGCCGTAGCTGACCTCGTGGTGCATGCACATCTGCTGGTTCGGCGGCCACTTGGTCGACGAGTACACGCCGTCCGCGTAGCGGCGCCGGGGCGCGAAGGGCTCACGGTCGGGCATCAGCCGGTCGGTCAGCCGCCGGAAGACCGCCTCGCTCGTCCCGGGGTCGGTGAGGCCCAGACCGCGCACCAGGACGCAGCCGTGGTCGAGCACGAGGGCACGCAGCGGGTCGCGGTGCGCGGCGGCCCAGCTCACCGCGTCGCCGGCGGACTCGGCGTGCAGGAGCGGCGGGCTGCCCGGGGCCGGCTCCAGGTAGGGGAGGAGACTCGTGGATGACATCTCGGGATTCCTTTCAGCTGCGCCGGTCGAGCAGGCCCGCCAGGTCCGCGAGGACCGGGTGGCGGACGACGTCCTGGAGGGTGATCGCCCGGTCCAGGGCGATCGCGAGACGCACGGCGGACAGCGAGCTGCCGCCGCGGTCGAAGAAGTGGTCGAGGCGGCCGATCCGGTCGGCGGGCACGCCGAGCACCTCGGCCCAGGCGTCCGCCATCCGCCGCTCGCCGGCCGTCACGGGCTCGCCCGAGGCACCGGCGTCGAGCTCCTCGGCGAGCGCGGTGAGCGTCCGGCGGTCGGTCTTGCCGTTGGCGGTCAGCGGCAGCCGCTGCCGCCAGTGCACGACGGCCGGGACCATGTACGACGGCAGCGACGCGGCCAGCCGTTCCCGTACCGTGTCCGCGGCCACCGGCTCGGGCCCGGCGCAGAACGCGGCGAGCTGGGCACCCCGTACGACCACGACGGCCCCGTCGCGTACCCCGTCCACCCGCAGCAGCGCGTTCTCGATCTCGCCGATCTCGACGCGGAACCCGCGGATCTTGACCTGGGTGTCCCGGCGGCCGAGGAACTCCAGTTTTCCGTCGGACCGCCAGCGTCCCAGGTCACCGCTGCGGTACAGCCGCTCCCCGGGCCGGTGGGGATCCGCCATGAACGCGGCCGCGGTGCGCTCGGGGTCGTTGACGTACCCGCGCCCCACGCACACCCCCGAGAAGACGATCTCGCCCGGCGCGCCCAGCGGCACGGGGACCAGGTCCTCGTCGACGACGTACACCCGCACATTGCGCACCGGCCGCCCGAGCGGGATCCGGTCGCCGTCCGGCACCCGGTCCATGACCTCGTGGTTGGTGTCGTCGGAGGTCTCGGTCAGCCCGTACGCGTTGGCGAGGCGGATGCCGGGCGCGGTGGCGAACCAGCGCTGCACCAGTTCCCGCTTGACCGCCTCGCCGGTGACCGACACACAGCGCAGGTCGGCCAGTTCGCGAGGCCGCTGCCCCAACTCGGCGAGCACGGCCTCCAGATACGACGGCACGACCTGGAGCACGTCGACCCGCCCCCGGACCACCGTGTCCACGAACCGCGGCACGTCCAGGACCGTGTCCTGTCCGACGATCAGCGTCCGCCCCCCGACGACCGGCCCGGCGAGCAGCTGCCACAGGGAGATGTCGAAGCACTGCGGGGCGATCTGCGCGACCACGTCGTCCTCGCCGATCCCCAGGTCCTCCACCTTGGCGAGCACATGGTTGAGGAAGCCGGCGTGCTCGCACATCGCGCCCTTGGGCTCACCGGTGGAGCCGGACGTGAAGTAGATGTAGGCCAGTTGACCCGCCGAGACCGGGATGCCGAGGTCGTCGTCCGGGTGGCCCCCGGCGTACACGGCGTCCACGAACAGCGTCTCGGCGGCCGTACCGGACAGCGAGCCGGTGCTGCCCTCCTCGGTGACGACGAGCCGGCAGTCCGCCCGGGACAGCGTCCTCGCGACCCGCTCGGCCGGGAAGTTCGGCTCGATCGGCAGATACACCCCGCCCGCCTTGAGCACGCCCAGCACGGCCGCCATCCAGTCCAGGTTCCGTTCCATGACCACGGCGACGACGTCCTCGGCCGCCAGGCCGTGGGTCAGCAGTGCCCGACCGACCTGGTTGGCGCGGGAGTTGAGCTCGGCGTACGTCCACCGCCGCTCGTCCTGCACGGCGGCCACGGCGTCCGGGTGCTTCTCGACCCGCTCCTCGAACAGCTCGTGCACCCGCCGGTCCGGGAGTTCACGGACCGGGCCCGCCAACTCGTCCAGCTGGAAGCGGAGTTCGTCCTCGGACAGCAGGCTTTTGCGGTCCGGGTGGGCGAGCGCGGTGAGGTGGTAGCCGGCGATACGGGCGGCCGCCTCGGTGTCCAGGGTGCCGGCGCGGTAGCGCAGCCGCAGCTCACCGTCGGTGGCCGCGACCCGCAGATCGTCGCCGACAGTGCCCTCCGGCTCGCCCGAGAGGGCGGCGAGGACTTTGGTGTGGGCCGCGAGCAGCGCGGCGGGGCCGGTCGGTGTGCCGCCGGGCAGCGGGACCGCGTACTCGATGACGTCCGGTATCGAGCCGGGCGTGCGGTGCGGAGCTGTTTGCATGACTTTCTTCCCCCTGTTTTCCTCGTTCGGGCGGGTCAGGCGCGTCGCAGCGCCACCGCCGGATTCCCGCCCCAGTGCGCCCCCGCCGGCATCTCCTCGCCTTTCATCAGGAAGGCGTCGGCACCGAGCACGGCGCCGTCGCCCATCGAGACGCCGTAGTGGACCAGCGCGCCCGCCCCGAGGGTGCAGCCGTCGCCGATGACGATGTGGTCGGACTTGAAGGTGCCGTCCTCCTGGGAGTGGGCCTGCACCTTGGAGTGGTGGCCGAGCGTGGTGTCGCTGCCGAGTGCGACCAGAGTCCGCTCGGTGATGTAGCAGCCGTCGTCGAAGACCCGG
Source organism: Streptomyces sp. NPDC005402 (assembly GCF_040606575.1). NCBI lineage: Bacteria > Bacillati > Actinomycetota > Actinomycetes > Kitasatosporales > Streptomycetaceae > Streptomyces > Streptomyces sp. NPDC005402. Next base: position 160,070 of record NZ_JBEXFB010000002.1, on the reverse strand, counting down.
CGGCCGGTCCGCACGCCGAGCAGCCGCCAGATCAGGCTCTTGAACGGGGTGCCGTTGAACACGGCCAGATGGTGGTCGGGCACCTTCCACAGCCGCTCGTGCCACCAGAAGTACGGGTCGTAGATGGAGCACAGCCGAGGCTGCAGCGGCCGGAAGCGGGTGATCACGCGCTCCACCAGCGCCCAGTAGCCGACGGTGACCGCGAGGCCGGCCATCAGGTAGCCGCCGATCAGCAGTCCACCGAGGACGCCGCGGCCGCCGTGGAGATCGACGGCCGCGAAGCCGAGGATCGTGAGCAGGAACCAGTGCAGCCAGCGCAGGAACAGGAACAGGGCCATCGTGCGGGCGTTGGACCGGTTCTTGGCCGACAGGCGGCGGCGCAGCTCGTCGCCCTGGCGGAAGTGGTCGAAGCGGGTGTCGCGCTCCACCGTGCGCGGGATCTCGAAGGGCGGAGAGCCCAACAGGCCGACACCTTCGCGGAGTTCGCCGTCGAGCGGGATCAGCACCTTGGTGGCGAGCAGGCAGTTGTCGCCGGTGCGGCCGCCGACCGGATAGGCGATGTGGTTGCCGAGGAAGTTGTGTCCGCCGATCGTGACCCGCGAGACCCGGAACGAGGTGCTGGAGTACTCGGCGTTGAGGACCGACAGCCCGTCGGCGACCATCGTGCCGCTGCCGACGGTGGCCAGGTACGGCGTCTCGTGCGACACCTCGGTGCCGAAGTTCGAGCCGGTCTGTTCGACGCGCGAGAGGTCGTAGCCGATGGACCGCAGGTAGGGGACGATGTACGAGCTGTCGCCGCACAGCCACTTGAAGAACCTGATGTTGGTGATGCGGGCGATCGCACGCTGCACCGAGTAGTGGAAGCCGTACAGCGGATAGACCCGGTCCGCCCTGAGGGTCAGGTTCAGCAACCGTGGCAACACGGTCACGGTGACGAGGCCGAGGACCAGGAAGCCGGTGAAGAGGGCGACCGACAGGGCGAGCGCCTCGGCGTAGAAGGCAGCCGACGCCAGTTCCTTCGCATCCGGTTCGAGCAGCGGGTCCAGCGCCGGTACCAGGTCCATCACCAGGAAGGTGCCGCCGATGCCGAGCGGGACGTACACCAGCAGTGTCTGGAGCAGCGCCACGAGGGCGTAGCCGGCCCGGCGCGGGGTGGTGCAGCGGGTCGCGGGGACACGGATGTGGTCGACGTCGGTGGGGCGGGCCGGGGAGCCGTGCCAGCGCTCGCCGGCGGGGATCGCGGCGCCGTCGTACAGCGCGGAGGAGTGGCCGAGCTGGCCGCCGTCGCCGATCGAGGTGCCGATGTCGAGGACGGTCTTCTCGCCGACGAAGACGCCTTGGCCGAGGGTGATGGGGCCGGTGCGGATCCGGCCCGCGTGCGCCCGGTAGCCGAGGAGGAGGGCGTCCTTGCGGATCACCGTGCCGGCGCCGACGGTCAGCAGGTCGGTGCAGACCGGCACCGAGTGGGACAGGATCGTCACGCCCGGGCCGATGCGGGCGCCGAGGGCCCGCAGGTAGAGGACGTACAGCGGATTGCCCGTGAACAGGACCATCGGGTTGGCGTGCAGCAGCGCCTTGACGAGCCAGAAGCGGACGTAGGCGAGGCCCCACACCGGGAACTCCGTCTCCTTCCACCGGCCGACCAGCACCCACTTCGCCACGACGGGCAGGGTGCACAGGGCGAGGAACAGGGCGCCGCCGAAGACCAGCGAGCGCAGATAGACGGAGAGCACGTCGTCGGCGCCGGATATCCAGGAGTACCCCTGGGCGGTGGCGACACCGGCCGCGAAGCAGTAGGTGGCGAAGACGAGGAACTGCACGACCCCGCACAGCGCGTAGCGGGCGCTGCTGCCCGGCGGCGGAGGCGGCTCGGCCGGCAGCGCGGGGGCCGGTCCGGTGGCCGGGACCTCGGCCAGGGCGGTTGCCAGAGAACGGATCGTCGGGTGGCCGTAGATGTCCCTCATCGACACCTGCGGCAGATCGTCCCGCTTCCGCACCCGGGCGCAGAACTGAGCCATGACCAGGGAGTTGGCGCCCAGATCGTCGAAGAAGTGGCTGTCGAGCGGAACTTGATCCGATTTCACGACCCCGGCCAACACCTCGGCGAGGACCTGGGCGGTGCCGTCCACCGGGGTGACTGTCGTGATCTCGCCGGGATTTACCACCACTTGAGCTCCTAGATCATTACTTTTGGTCTTATGGACTATTCGGTGTGCCTGCTAAGTCGGACCGGGTCCTTCACCGGTTCCGGGAGTCGCGGTGGTGTTACGGCCTCGCGACACCGCCGGGCCGCGCCTGCGACGACCGTTTCCAGCGGGCCACGCCCGACGCGCCGCCACGAGAGGGCGAACAGGAGCGCTCCGAGGGTCATGACGGCGTAGAGGAGCTCGGGGGAGTCGGGAAGCGCGCCGGTGGCGAGAAGGAGCACATGGGCGGCGTACAGGGTCAGCGGCATGCTGCCCGCCGCCGCGAGCGGCGTGAGCGCCCGCGTGAGCGGGGCACTCCTGGTCAGCAGCAGGGCGCCGCCGAGGATCGCCGCCGCCGAGCCCAGGGTGAGGAGCATGTCGAAGGGCGTGGTCGCGTGCGGCGCGCGGGAGAGCAGCGCCCACCAGGTCTCGCCGTCCGGGCTGTCCCACAGGGCCTCGGCGCGGGAGGCGCCCGGGAACTCCGCTCGCCACAGGTGCCCGAGCCCGCCGAACCGGAACAGGACCAGGGACGAGACCAGCCAGACCCCGGCCACGAGTGCGAGGCCGCCCCCGAGGAGCCGGGGCGCGATCTTGCGTGAGGTGAGGTCCAGTCGGCCGAGGGCGAGTCCGGCGCACAGATAGGCGGTCCAGGCGAGCACCGGGTAGTCGCCGTGCACGAGCAGGTCCGACACCAGGCCGAGCGGATCGGTGACCACGTCCTGGAGCGTGGGATCGCCGTCGAACGCGGGCGGGGGCAGTACACCTCGCAGCGCATGGACGGCGAACGGTGCTCCCACGGCGAGGGCCAGGGAGAGACCCGCGAGGGTCCGCGGGGCGAGGCCCAGCAGCGGGATCGCGATCAGGAACAGCAGGGCGTAGAACGCCAGGATCACGTCCACGTCCAGGTCGGCCGCGCGGGAGGCGAAGCCGAGCAGCAGCCCGATCAGCGCGATGACACCGGCTCGCGCCGCCACCGCTACGGCCGCGGGCCGCCCGGTCGCCGGCCGGCGACCGCCGGTCGTGAAGGCCAGACCGATCCCGGCCGTCACGGCGAACGTCGCCGAGGAACGGCCGCCCGCGAACATCCAGGCGGGCGTGGGCGATCCTGCCTCGTCGAACGCGCCGAACACGTGAACGGAGAACATTCCGAGCAGTGCGATGCCCCGTGCCACATCAACCCCCACGATGCGCGGCACGGCTTGCTTCGGCGTGTACGGAGCAGGCATGAATTCTCCAGAGTGGGATACGGCGGAATATTGCCCGCTGTTCACCGCGCAGCGGAAAATCATGAAGAAGGACACCCGTGGTTCCGGTGTTCCGAAAGAAAAGGAAGTGCCGCGAGGCACGGAATGGAATGAGAGAAGGAGCGGTTCGGTATGCGCCTGGAGTGACCACGCGACGGGGACGGGGTGGCCGACTCGAGCCAAGGTCAGGGCCCTGAGAATGCAATCCGAATTGTTTCGAGGCGCTCATGAACGGGTCAAGCACGTTTCAGTCAATGGCCGTTTCTTGCTGGTCGGCCGTGCCTTGCCGGTAGGACTCGTCCGTGCAGTTCGGTGGCGCCACCGGGGAACTCACCCCATGGGTGGTGCATATGTCATCTGGCATTCCGTTTTCCGGGTCCGCGAAATCCGGCCAACGGGTTCATGACAGAAAAGGGGTTCGATTTCCTTGACGGTTTCCGCGGGATTGCCCGGTGTTTTCCGCGCCATGACGGAACCGAACACGAGCGGGCGTTCCCCGCACGGGCGTGCACCCGACCGGGACGCGGGGATGAGTGCACGCTCCCATGGCGGATACCTTTAGGTCGTGCAGGCAGCAAGCGAATCCCCTCAACCACCCTCCGGCCGGCTCCACCGGGCCCGCGCTCTCTACCGGAACGTCTCGAAGCGCAGGACCGCCTGGCTGCTGCTCAAGGACACCGTCAACTCGTGCATCGAGTACCGCATCCTGGGACTCGCCGCCGAGGCCGCGTTCTTCTCGCTGCTGTCCGTGCCGCCGCTGCTGCTCAGCCTCATCGGTCTGCTCGGCTACGTCGACGACTGGACCGGCACCGACAGCATCAGCAGCCTGGAGGCCAACATCCTGGACGCCGCGCGCACGGTCCTGTCCGACAAGGGGGTACGGCAGATCGCACAGCCGATCCTCGACGACGTGATGAAGGGCGGCCGCCCCGACGTCATCTCCGTCGGCTTCCTGTTCGCCCTGTGGTCCGGGTCGCGCGCGGTCAACGTCTTCATCGACACCATCACCGTCATGTACGGCCTCGACGGGGTCCGCGGCATCGTCAAGACCCGGCTCGTGGCGTTCGCGCTGTTCATCGCGGCCCTGCTGATCGGCTCGGTGGCGCTGCCGCTGATGGTGGCGGGACCGGACGCGGTGGTGCGGATCGTGCCCTGGTCGACGACGGTGGTGCAGGTCCTGTACTGGCCCGTGGTGATCATCCTGTCCGTCGCCTTCCTGACGACGCTCTACCACGTGTCGGTGCCGGTGCGCTCACCGTGGATCGAGGACGTCCCGGGCGCGCTGGTGGCTTTGGCGATGTGGGTGCTGGGGAGCTTCCTGCTCCGGATCTACCTCCAGAGCACGATCGAGGGCGCGACGATCTACGGCTCGCTCGCCGCGGCGGTGGCGGTGCTGCTGTGGATCGGCGTCTCGGCCTTCGCGGTCCTGGTGGGCGCCGCGATGAACGCCGCGATCGACCGGGTGTGGCCGGCGGCGGCCACGGCGGCGGCGCGCGCGGCGCAGGAGCGGCTGCGGGAGGCGCAGGTCGCGGAGTACGTGGCCCGCGCGGCGGCCGGCCGGGACGTCGACCCCGACGATCCCGACGACCCCGACATGCCCTCGGAGTTCCCGGAGAGGTGGTCGCGCTTCCTGCCCCCGGAGGACGTGACGTCCCGCTTCCGGGCCCACGCCAAGACGACGCATCCCCCGCAGAAGCCGGAAGGTTCCTGAGGGGGCGGGTTGTCGGCTGCGGGCCGGTGCGAGCCGCTGGGGACCGGTGGCGACCACCCTGCGGAGCCGCACATCGGTACAGCTCCGCCGGCCCGGCGAGCGACACCCACCCCCGCCACCCTCGACCAGCCGCAGCCCAGGGTCAGGCCCTCCAGGTCCCCGCGGCCGCCGCCTCCCCCGCGAACTCCGTGAAGTCCCGCGCCTCCCGCCCGAGAACCTGCCGCACCCCGTCCGACAGATACGCGTTACGCCCGTCCAGCAACTGCGTGAACGCCTCCACCAGCGCGTCCACCTCCGCCGCCGGCACCCCGAACCCGAGCAGGTTCTCCCCGTACTGCTGAGGCGACACCGCCCGGTACGTCAGCTCACGCCCCGCCGCCTTGGCGATCTCCGCGACCGCCTCGCCGAAGGTGAGCAGACGGGGCCCCGACACGGTGACCGTCTCCCCGACATACCGGTCGCCCGCCGACAGTGCTGCCACCACCACGTCCCCGATGTCCCGGACATCCACGAACGGCTCCCGCACCTCACCCGCCGGGAACACCAGCTCCCCGCTCAGCCGCAGCTCCTCCACCAGCGGCCCCTCACTGAAGTTCTGCGCGAACCACGCGGCGCGTACGACCGTCCAGTCGGCGCCCGACGCGTGCAGCGCCTCCTCCGCGTCCTGTGCCCGGTCCTGCCCCCGCGACGACAGCAGCACCAGCCGTCGTACGCCCATCCCCACCGCCTCCCGCGCGACCGCCCCGACCGCCTCGGCGGCCCCGGGAGCACCGATGTCCGAGGGGTACACGAGGTACGCCGCGTCCGCGCCCCGCAACACCTGCGCCCACGTCGACCGGTCCTGCCAGTCGAACCCCCGCGCCCGCGAGGCCGCCCGCACCGTCAGCCCCGCGGCCTCCGCGGACCGCGCCACCCGGCTGCCCGTACGACCCGAGGCACCGGTCACCACCACCGTCATGTTCCGCGCGTTCTCCGTCATGCCGTCGAGTCAACTCCCGTGCCCGACAAGGGACCATCGCTGAACGGCTCATTCCCATGCGCGCGCGTCTACGCTGGCCGTATGGACGCTCTGGCAGGCCTGCTGGAAGGACCGCGGGCGCGTGGCGCCTTCATGATCCGCGCGTGTTTCGACCCGCCGTGGGCGGTGCGGGTGGAGGACCGGGCGCCGTTGACGGTCATGCTGATGGTCCGTGGGGAAGCCGTGATCCTGCCCGACTCGGGCGAGCGGATCCGGCTGCGCCCCGGCGACCTCGCCATCGCCCGCGGCCCCGACCCCTACACCTGCGCCGACGACCCCGGTACGGTCCCGCAGGCGCTCATCCTGCCGGGCGCGGAGTGCCGCTACCCCGTCGGGCGGGCCCTGAACGGTTCCATGGACCTCGGGGTACGCACCTGGGGCGACCGGCTCGACGGCGAGGCCGTGATCCTCATCGGGACGTACCTGATGGAGGGCGAGATCAGCAACCGGCTCCTGGACGCGCTGCCGCCGCTGCTCTCGCTGACCACCGACGTGTGGGAGTGCCCGCTGACCCCCCTGCTCATGGAGGAGATCGTCCGCGACGAGCCGGGTCAGGAGGTCGTCCTGGACCGGATGCTGGACCTGCTGGTCATCGCGGCGCTGCGGGCCTGGTTCTCCCGGCCCGAGGCGGAGCCGCCCGCGTGGTACGCGGCGCTGGCGGACCCCGTCGTGGGGCGGGTGCTGCGGCTGATGCAGGACGATCCCGCGCATCCCTGGACGGTGGCTTCGCTGGCCGCCAAGGCGGGGGTGTCGCGGGCGGCGCTCGCCCGGCGGTTCGGTGAACTGGTGGGGGAGCCGGTGATGACGTATCTGACCGGATGGCGGCTGGCGTTGGCGGCGGACCGGTTGCGGGAGGGGACCACGACGCTGGACGCGATCGCCCGGCAGGTGGGCTACGGGAGCGCCTTCGCACTGTCCAGCGCGTTCAAGAGGGGGTACGGCGTCAGTCCGCAGGAGTTCCGGCTGCGGGTCGGCCCGCCGTAGCCTGGGGACGTGTACACGGAACGGCCGTCCCGGCTCGCCGGTGCCGTCATCTGGACCGGCGACGGCTCCGGACGTGTCCTGCCCGACGGGTGCATGGACCTGCTCTGGAACGAGGGCCGGCTGCTCGTCGCCGGGCCCGACACACGCGCGTACGTCACCGCGGGCGCCCCGAGCGCCTGGACCGGCCTGCGCTTCTCTCCCGGTTCCGCGCCCGCCTTCCTGGGGGTGCCCGCCCATGAACTGCGGGACCAACGGGTGGAGTTGGCCGATCTCTGGCCGGTGTCAGAGGTACGGCGGCTGCGGAGCCGAATCGCCGAGGCCCCTGACCCCGCCAGGGCACTCGAAGACATCGCCCTGGAGCGTGCGATCCCGGCCGACCCGGTCCTGCACGCCCTCGTCACCGCTCTCGACGCGGGCCGTCCCGTCGCCGTGACCGCTGACGAACTCGGCCTCGGCGCACGGCAGTTGCACCGCAGGTCGCTCGTGGCGTTCGGGTACGGGCCGAAGATGCTGGCCCGGATCCTGCGGCTGCGGCGGGCCCTCGCGCTGGCTGGGGCCGGGGTGCCGTTCGCGGAGACGGCGGTCCGGAGCGGGTTCGCGGACCAGGCCCATCTCGCCCGGGACGTACGGGAGTTGGCGGGCGTCCCGCTCGGACGGCTACTCGCGGCCGGCTAGCGGGGCGTACAGGTCGACGCCGTTGCCGTCGGGGTCGTGCAGGGACGCGTACCGCTGGCCCCAGTCGGCGTTCCACGGCTTGAGCTCCCCGTGGAAACCCTCGCCCACCAGCTCCTCGTACACCGCGTCGACCTCGGCCGGGCTGTCGCAGCGCAACGCGAGCCCGCTGCGGCTGCCGCCGGCCGGAGCTCGCCAGCCGGGGTGGAAGGAGCGGATCGTGTCCTCGGTGTCGAGCATCAGGCGCACACCGCCCGGGAGTTCGGCCTCCGCGTGCGGCTGTGACTCGGCCCCCTCGGGGAAGGGGAACCCGAGGCGCCGGTAGAAGGCGACGGAGGCGGCCATGTCGGAGGCCACCAGACCGATGGCGTCGAATCGTGGAGTCATGCCGTCACCGTAGGCAGCCCTTCGGCGCCCGGTCTTGAAGGAATCGGACACGTCAGCCGAAGATCACCGGCCCCCGCGGGGTGTCCACCGTGAAGGAGAGCCCCACCGGGCCCTCGGCGAGGGGGAGGCGGACATCGAGGGTGGCGAGGAGGGGGCGGATCTCGTCGGGGGCCGGGGCCGTCGCCGTCAGGGACAGCAGGGGAGTGGTGGGGAGGCCCGCGGCCGTGGGGTGCGGGGAGGCGCCCCAGTCGATGAGGAAGGGGACCAGTCCGGAGGGATGCTGGGTGTCGCCGTCCGTGAGGCGCCATTCCAGCAGGGTGCCGTCGGGGCGGCGGCGGCTCATCGGGCGGATCTCGCCCGGGTCGTAACCACGGGCCCGGGCCGCCGCCACCGCCGCGTCCAGGTCGGGCGGGCTGATCGCCCAGGTCACCGTGCGGGCGGCGGCGAGCGCGTCGACGTCGAAGGGGCGCGGACCCATCGGCTCCGCCTGCTCCGGGTCCGGACCGATGATCTCCAGATAGGCGGTGCCGCCCAGCGACACGAGATGGTTGCGGGTGCCGAGACCGACGTGCACCCCGCCGGGGGCGGGGGTCACACCGGTACGCCGGGTGAAGTCGGCGACCGTCGCCGCCAGGTCCGGGGTCGCGAGGACGAGATGGTCCAGCCGTGCGGGAATCGCGTTCACCGCGCCGAGGCTACGGCCCGCGGACCACGCGGTGGAACACCTGTACGGCGACACACCTTCTAGGCTCGGGCCATGGCTCCCCGACTCCTCGTCCACACCCGCACCACCGCCTACCGCCACGACTCCATCCCGGCCGCCGTCGACGCCGTCCGCGCCCTCGGCGACTTCGAGGTGGACGCGAGCGAGGACCCGGCGGACCTGGAGCGGCCCCTCGACCGGTACGCCGCCGTCGTCTTCCTCTCCACCAGCGGAGAGATCCTCACCCCGGCCGGGCGCGAACGGCTCGCCTCCTATGTGGAGTCGGGCGGGGGGTTCGTCGGGGTGCACGCCGCCGCCTGCACCGAGTACACCTGGCCCTACTACGGCGAGCTGCTGGGCGCCCGGTTCGACAAGCATCCCGCCTACCAGCCCGGCAGGGTCCGCGTCGAGGACCACGAGCACCCGGCCACCCGACACCTGCCCGCCGTATGGGAGTTCACCGACGAGTGGTACGACTTCCGGACCAACCCCCGAGGGTCTGTACGGGTGTTGGCCTGCGCCGACGAGTCCTCGTACGAAGGCGGCGGGATGGGCGCCGACCATCCGCTGGTGTGGTGCCGGGAGCAGGGCGCGGGCCGGGTCTTCTACACGGCGCTCGGACACGCCGCCGAGGCGTACGAGGACTCCGGCTTCCGGGCCCATCTGCTCGGCGGGATCACCTGGGCGACTCGTCCGGAGCGGAGCGGGGACTGAGCCCGTCCCAGCCCGTCCCGACAGGTCCCCGTACGGCCCGCGCTCCCGGACCACACCGCCGTACGCCGGACGGACCGACCCCCGCCGGCCCGGGGACGCGGACGGACGCCCGTCCGCCCCGGCCAGTTCCCCTCGCCCGCAGATGACCGAAGCTGAACGCATCCGGTGGTGGGTGGCCGCTGCAGCCGGTCGACGGGTCAGTGGGGCGGCGGGGCCGTGCTCGCCCGCTCCACCAGCCGCGTCGACAGCTCGGTCCGGGTGCTCTCCGGGCGGTCGCCCTCCATCATGCGGACCAGCAGGCGCAGGGCCGTCGCCGCCATCTCCGACAGGGGCTGACGGACCGTGGTGAGGGCCGGAGTGGTCCAGCGGGCCTCGGGGAGGTCGTCGAAGCCCACGACGCTGATGTCCTCGGGGACGCGCAGGCCCCGTTCGGCCAGGGCCTCGTACACGCCGAGGGCCATGTGGTCGGAGCAGACGAAGACCGCGGTGGGCGGTTCGGGCAGATCGAGGAGTTCCAGCGTGCGGCGGTGGGCCGCGCTCTCGTCGAATCCTGCGTGGCGGACGTACTCGGGCCGCTGTCGTATCCCCGCCGCCGCGAGCGCGGAACGGTAGCCCGCCACGCGCGCGCTGCTGCACATCTTGCGCTGGTGACCGGCGACGACCGCGATGCGCTCGTGGCCCAGCGCGAGCAGGTGCTCGGTCGCCGTGACCCCGCCCTGCCAGTTCGCCGCGCCCACCGAGACCACGCCCGGCGGCGGCTCCAGGACCGGGTCGATCAGGACGTACGGAATGCGGTGCTGGTCCAGCCAGCTGTACTGCGACGACGTCAGCTCGGCCAGGTTGAACAGCACACCGGAGGAGCCTCGTGCGGTGAGCTTGTCCATCCAGCCGCGATCCGGGCGCCCCGCCCGGTTCCGGGTCAGTCCGGCCGAGACCACCACCTCCAGCCCCGCGTCGTGGGCGGCCGCCTCCACCCCGTGCAGCACCGCCCCCGACCAGGAGGTCTCCAGCGAGTGCACGACCAGGTCGACGAGTCCCGACGACTTCGCCGCGTCGAACCTCGGTCTGCGGACATAGCCGAGCCGGTCCAGTGCCTCGGTGACCCGGCGACGGGTCTCGGGGGCCACGTCCTCACGGCCGTTGACCACCTTGGAGGCGGTCGGCACCGACACGCCCGCCTCCCGGGCCACGACCGCCAGCGTGGGACCGGCCGCCACGCTCGCACTCCCCGTGCGGACCATCGGGAACCACCTCTCCGGCCCGCCCGTGGGCCATGAAAGTTTCGACCAGCGCGAAACAGTAAGCGCTTCCTACCCTAGGTTCGCACCGATGAAGTCGGGAAGAGGTCGGGCTCAGCGGGTCTTCATGTCCTCCTGACTTTCGAAACCTCGAACGCTAGCCGCAACTCAGGCGGAACCCCGTGAAGTCGGCCGTGAACGCCGCGTCGACCAGGTCCACGGCATGAATTCCGGCCATGGCGCCCGTGAACCGGAGCTTGGACCCGTGGTCGTCGGAGAGGCGGGTGAAGTCCAGTTCCGGACCGACGGGCGTCCATGTGCCGTCCGCGCCCACGTACCGGAATCGAGCCAGCCCGTCCGCCACGGTGACCCCTAGCGTGAAGGCGCTTTCTGTGCCGACGTCGACCACGGCCACCTGCCGGGTGCTGCCCTCGTCCCGCTCGACCAGGCTGAGCACGGTCCGCCCGCCGCCCCGCCACTGCTGACCGCGCTGCTCCTCGCCCTCGGGCTCCGCCCACGTCAGGTCGAGGGCCAGATACGACTCGGTGCCGTACCAGAGGAGCAGTCCGGCGGCCTGCGTGAACGACGTCGGCCGGGCCTCCACGGTGACCTCGGCCTCCGCCCGGTGCTCGGTGATTCGCTGGGCGAGCAGACTGTGCGCCCACCGCGACTCCGGCCCGTGCCGCCCCCGCAACCGGATCCAACCGGGGCGGGCAGCGGTGTCGACCCAGGAGGGGTCGGGCGCGGCCCGCAGAGTGCTCCAGGGCCAGCCCAACGGGGCTTCGGAGACCACGGGGTGCTTCCGTGGGTGCGGAAGTGTCGGTACGGCGAACTCGGCCGCGGAGGGTGAATGCGGCGGTATGTCGGCGGCGGCCCGGGCCTCTGGCGACTGAGCTGCCGGTGTGCCGGGTTCGTCCCCTGGTTTCGCAGGTGTCGGTGTGTCGGGGTCGGTCGCCGGGTGGGCGTGGGCGGGTGTGCCGGTCTCGGTTCCGGGCTGAGGGGATGTCGGTGCACCCGCCTCGCCCCCTTGCTCCGCACGTTTCCGTGCGCCCGCCTCGCCTTCCCGGTGGGCGTGCGTAGGCACCCCGGCCCCCGCCCCCGATGCCGGAAGTGTCGGTATGTCGACCTCGACCGAAGGATGCGAACCCCCGTGCCGCATCCTCGGCCAGCCCTCCGCGTCCCAGGTCACCGCCTGGATCGCCGTCTCCCGGCCCAGCGGGCAGCGCGGCCCGGCCGGCGTGTCCAACGGGCGGGCCGTGAGGTGGCTCAACACCCAGCTGCCGTCCGGCAGTTGGACCAGCTCGCCGTGCCCCGCCTTCTGCAACGGCAGCGACGGATCGTCCCGGGACGTCAGCAGCGGCCGGTCGTCCAGCTCGTACGGGCCGGTGATGTCCCGGCTGCGGGCGACCAGGACCCCGTGCTCGAAACCGGTACCGCCCTCGGCGAGGACCAGGTAGTACCAGTCCTGGTGCCGAAGGAGCTTGGGCCCCTCGATGAGCCGTTCGTGCTGGAGCAGCAGATGCGTGTCACCGACGGGCGCCAGCGTCTTCCGGTCCAGCTCGGTCAGCACGATCCCGGAGAAGCGCCGGCCGCCGGGGCGGTGGTCGTTCTGGAGGTTGAGCAGCCAGAGCCGGCCCTCGGCGTCGTGGAAGAGCGCGGGGTCGAAACCATGGCTCGCGATCCGCCGCGGTGCCGACCAGACGCCGGACGCCTCCGTCGCCGTACAGACATAGGTGTCCGTGTCGAAGTACGGCGTTCCGACCGAGCGGACGATCGAGTAGACCACCCAGAACCGCTCGCCGTCCCAGCTCAGGGAGGGTGCCCAGATGCCGCCCGAATCGGGGACGCCGGCAAGGGAGTCGCCCGGGACGGCGCCCTGCACATGGCCCGCGTACTCCCAGTGCGCGAGGTCGCGGGAGCGGTGCAGCGGGATCGTCGGGAACCACTCGAAGGAACTGGTCGCCACGTAGTACCGGTCGCCGACGCGGACCATCGACGGGTCGGGGGCGAAGCCGCGGATCACCGGGTTGTGCAGCAGGGTCACTTGAGGGCTCCGAGGGTGACTCCGGAACGCCAGTAGCGGCGCATCGCGACCATCATGATCGCCATCGGGACGATGGACAGCAGAGCTCCGGTGAGGACCAGGCTGGTGAGGTCGACGCCCGACTCCAGGCGCTTGCCGGACCAGTTGTAGAGGCCGATGTTGAGCGTCCAGTTGTTCTCGCCGCGCAGCACGGTCAGCGGCAGGAAGAAGGCGTTCCAGGTGTTCACGAAGGCCAGCAGGAACACCGTCGCGCCGCCCGTGGTCATCATCCGCAGCACGATGCTGAAGAAGATCCTGAGCTCCCCGGCACCGTCGATACGGGCCGCCTCAAGGAGCTCGAAGGGGATCGTGGCCTCGGTGTACACCTTGGCGAGGTACACGCTGAACGGGTTGATCAGACAGGGGATCAGCATCGCCCAGGGCGTGTCGACCAGGCCGATCTCCGAGAACAGCAGATACAGCGGCAGGGTGAGCAGCGCGATGGGGATCAGGAAGGAACCAACCACGCACGCGAACACCAGGTTGCGGCCGGGGAAGTCGAAGCGCGCGAGGCCGTAACCGGTGGCGAGCGCCAGCAGCGTGCCACCCAGCGAGCCGACACCGGCGTACAGGAACGAGTTGGCCGTCCAGCGCAGGAAGATGCCGTGCTCGTAGGTGAACAGTTGATGCAGGTTGTCCCACAGATGCCAGCCGGAGAACCACAGGCCGTTGGACTGGTAGAGCCCGGTGCGGTCCTTGGTGGCGGCGACGACCAGCCACCACACCGGAAAGAGGCTGTAGACGCTGGCCAGGGACAGTCCGACGAGCAGGAACCGCTGCCCGCCACGCGAACGGGCCGCCGGATCGGGCTTGGTGAGCCGCCGGACGGGCGTGCTCTTCGTGGGTTCCTCGACGAGGGTCATCAGTCGGCCTCCTTCGAGGTGAACCGGTAGAAGAGGAAGGAGGCGACGCCGAGGATCAGGGCGAGCAGCACCGAAAGGGCCGCCGCGTAGTGGTAGTTGCCGGCGTTGAACGCCTGGTTGTAGATGATCATGATCGGGGTGAAGGAGTCGCTGACCGTCTGCGGGGTGACGTTCCGGAACAGCGCGGGCTCGTTGAAGATCTGGAGCATCTGGATGATGGAGAGCATCCCGGTCAGCACCAGCGCCCCCCGCACGAACGGGATCTTGATGCTGCGCGCGATCCGCAGTTCGGAGGCCCCGTCCAGCCGAGCGGCCTCGAACAGGTCGCGGGGCACCCCCTGGAGCGCGGAATAGATGATGACCATGTTGTAACCGATGCCGTGCCAGGTCAGCAGGTTGCCGATGGACGGCCACACCATCGAGGGCGCGAAGAAGTTCCAGGAGAACCCGAAGATCTCGCCGAGCGGGGTGAGCGGGCCGACGTCCGGGCTGTAGAGGTTCAGCCACACGATGGCCGCGACCACGCCCGGGATCATGTACGGCACCAGCAGCAGAATCCGGAACCGTCCGGCCGTCCTGGAGCCGAGCGCGTCCAGGAAGAGCGCCAGCACCAGGCTGACCAGCAGCATGACCGGGATCTGCACACAGGCGAACAGCATGACCCGCAGCACGGATCCCATGAACGCCGAGTCGGTCAGGCCCTGTTGGTAGTTGTCCAGACCGGAGAACTCGTCGGTCGTGCCACCGAGCCCGAGCCCGGAGGAGTGCGACCGGTACAGCGACTGATAGACGGCGTACCCGATCGGCAGCAGGTACAGGAAGACGAAGCCGAGCTGGAAGGGCACCGTGAAGGCGGCACCCTTCCAGCGCAGTGAGCGAATCATCAGTAGCAGCCCTTAAGCCTCTAGCCCTTGACGCTGATGCCGCGGGACTTCAGGTCGTTGACCGTCCACTCCTGCATGTGCGCCAGCAGCTCGGTCACCGTCTGCTCCTTGCTGACCACCTTGGCCCAGCCGGCCTGCATCTCGGTGAACATCGCGGTCCAGTCGGGCCCGAAGGTCCAGTCGGTGGTGACGGTCTTCAGGCTGTCCTTCACGACCTGTTGACCGGCCTGGTACTGGGAGCCGAGCAGCTTCTCGGAGACCGCCTCGGGCACGTACGAGTCACTGTCGGCCAGCGCCGGCATCACGCCGTTGCCGGTGGTCGGACTCGCCATGATCTTCACCGCGCCGGTGTTCGTGGACATCCACAGCGCGGCCTCGGCGGCCTGCTCCTGGTTCTTGCAGCCCTTGGTCACCAGGGTCACGCTGCCGGTCAGGTTGGTGCCGGCCGGGGTCTTGGCGGCCTCACCGGTGAACGTCGGCCAGGGCGAAAGACCCCACTTGCCGAAGGACTTGGTGAAGTTCTGCACCATGCCGGCCATCTGCCAGGTGGAGATCTGCCGGGTGGCGGTGCCGCCGTTGTCGTAGTTGCGCTGCACGGCCGCGTAGTCGGCGAAGGACAGCTTGCTGTTGAGGTCGTTGTCGATGATCTCCTGGATCACCTTGGCGGCCTTCAGCGTGCCCGCGTCCTGGAAGTCCACCTTCCAGGAGTTGCCGTCGATCGAGTACCAGTGGGCCCCGGCCTGCATGGCGAGCACCTCAAGGGTGCTGGGGTCCTCACCGGCGTAGTTGGTGATCTTGATGCCGTGCTTCTTCAGCACCTTGCCCGCGGCGATGAACTCGTCCCAGGTCGCCGGCGGCTCGATGCCGTACTTCTTGAAGAGGTCGGTGCGGTAGATGGTGAAGTTCGGCGACGAACTGGTCGGTACGCCGTACGACTTCCCCTGCACCTGCGCGCTCGCCCACGACCCGGTGTTGAACTTGCCCTTCTCGCCCTCGACGTACTTCGTGATGTCGGCGAGCGCGCCCTGCGCGACCCAGCTGGTGACGTACTCGGCGGTGTTCTGCACGAGACAGGGCGCGTTGCCCGCCTTCACCGCGTTGGTCAGCTGCTTCTGCATGGTCAGCTGGTCGGTGACCTTCGTGTACTTCAGCTGGATGTCCTTGTGCGAGGCGTTGAACGCCTTGACGACGGCGTCCTGGCCGTTCGCCCAGCCCCAGAAGGGGAGGGTGACCGGTCCGGACGACTGCGAGTCGCCGGAATCGTCCGACCCGCCACAGGCGGTGAGCAGACCTGACAACGCGAGTCCCGCAACGGCGACGCGGGCGAACCTTCTCCGGGGGCTGCTGAAGTTCATCTGACCGTGTTCCTTCGGAAAGTAGGGCGTCTCGGAGAGGAGAGAGGGGGATCGACGGCTCGGTGTCGGCCGGAAACGGCGGCCGGAAGTTCATCGGCTCGCGGTTGCGGGGGGTCGGCCCAGCAGAAGCTGTAGTAACCGGTTGCTGGGACGGTAGGCCGCGGGCCCGGTGGTTAGCAAGAGGGAGACGGCAATTTTGTTACGCCGGTTTGTCCACCTGGTTAGGTTCGGACGCGCCCACGAGCCCGCGCCCCACCTGATGTACTGCCAGCTCAGAGGCGCGCCGGAGCGAATGAGGCACAGCCGGAAGCCCGCCGGACCGAGCCCCGCCCAGCGGCGGAAACCGTTTACGAAACGATCTCTTCTTCTGTTGCTATCGGGGTGGTGCGGGCGGCCGTACTGAGTTCCGTACGACGACATGGGTGCCCAGCACCAGATGGTCCCCGTCGGCCCCCCGGCGCCGCGTTCCACCGCCCTCACGCCGGTCCGCGACCGCGCGCAGGGCGACCCGTCCCATCTCCTCGTAGGGCACATGGACGGTGGTGAGCTGCGGGGTGAGCTGGGAGGCGAGCGGGATGTCGTCGTACCCGACGATCGACACGTCCTCGGGCACCCGCAGCTTGGCCGCCCGCAGCGCCTGCATGGCCCCGGCGGCGACGACATCGGTGCCGGCGAGGACGGCGGTGAACTCGAGCCCGTCGCGCAGGCCTTGCTCGACGGCCTCGTACCCGTGCTCGTAGTCGTAGGCCCCGTGCCGCACCATGGACGCCTCGAACGGCACGCCGTACGCCTCGAAGGCACGCCGGGCCCCCATCAACCGCCCCTGGGCGGTCGTGAGTTCGGAATGTCCTGGCAACACGAGAACCCTCCGGTGGCCGGCCGAGAGCAAGTGGCTGGCCATGGCGTAGGCCCCGCCCTCGTTGTCGTAGTCGACGGTCGTGGCCGGCACGTCACCTTCCAGCGGCGGCCGTCCCACGAGCACGAGATGAGACCCGGCGGCGTCCAGGGAACGGGCGAACCGGGCCATGCGCAGCTGGTACTCGTCGTAGTCGTAGGCCCCGCCGAGCAGCACCACGGCCGCGACCCCCTGCTGGCGCATGAGGTTGACGAGGGCGAGCTCACGCTCGGGGTCGTCCCCGGTGGTCCCCACCAGGGACAACCACCCCCGCAGGGTGGCGGCTCCCTCAACTCCCTTGGCCACGTGGGCGAACGCGGCGCCGGTGATGTTGTTGATGAGGATGGCCACGGTGGGTGTGCCGCCCCCGGCGAGCGACCGGGCGTGCGCGTTGGTGACGTAGTCCAGATCGCGCACGACCTTCATCACCCTGCGCCGGAGGTCCTCGGAGACCGGATAGTTCCCGGACAGCACGCGCGAAACGCTGGCCACGGACACCCCGGCCCGCTCGGCCACGTCCCGGATGGTGGCCCGACCGACGTCCCCGGACGCCTTGCGCTGACTCACCCTTGCGGCTCCTTAGCGATAGTGACCCGGCCACCCAGGACCCAGGGTCCGGAAACCGTATCCCATTGTTACTCCAGCACTGGTCCGACGGCGTAGTGCCAACGGGCGGCAAGTGCCCACCGACAAGAACTGCACCCCGGACACCGGCCGTGGGGGCGCCCCCGGAGGCGACCGAACCGAGGTAGTGCGAGCACGTGAAGTAGCCCCCGGGCCAGGTGAAGTAGCCCCCGGGCCAGGTGAAGCTCAAGCCACCCGCCCCATGTCCGCGTACCGCACCTCATGCATCAACCCCGCCCCCGCCGCCACCCGCTCCAGTTCCTCCACCACGATCCGCCCCAGCCGCTCCAGTTCGTTCCCGAGCGACCCCGCGATGTGCGGTGTGAGGAACACGTTGGGCAGCCGGTACAGCGGCGACTCCGCGGGCAGCGGTTCGGGTTCGGTGACGTCGAGCACCGCCCGCAGCCGCCCGGAGACCAGCTCATCGGCCAGCGCGTCGGGATCGACCAGCGCTCCGCGGGACGTGTTGATGAGCACGCCCCCGTCGCGGATCAGTCCGAGCCGGTCCCCGTCCAGCATCCGGTACGTCTCAGGGATGTCGGGCGCGTGCAGCGAGACGATGTCGCTGCGCCGCAACAGGTCCTCCAGCGACACGAGTTCGGCCCCGAGCGCGCCGGCCTCCGCGGGACTGACGTACGGGTCGTGCAAGAGCACCGTGAAGTCGAAGGGCCGTAGCAGCTCCAGCAGCCGCCGCCCCACCCGGGACGCCCCGATGACCCCGACCCGCCGCCCGACGTTGCCGGTGGCCGCGGTCTCCGCGGGCGGCGGATACGCGTGGGTGATCCGGAACCGTTCGCGGTGGTCGAACGCGTCCTTCCCCCACAGCAGGATCATCGCGAGGGTGTACTCCGCGACCGGCAGGGCGTTGCCGGTGACCGCGCTGGAGACGGCGACGCCGCGTTCCCACACGGCGTCGCCGACGAGTGAGCGGACCGAGCCGGCGGCGTGCAGGACGGTCCGCAGCCGGGGCGCCGCGGTGAGGACACCGGTGTCGAGGTGGGGGCAGCCCCAGCCGGTGATCAGTACGTCGGCCCTGGTCAGGGCGTCCGCCGCACGCGGGTCGGTGAAGTCCTGGACGACGAGCGCGGGGTCGAGGTCGGCGGCCTCGCTCAGCCGGGTCATCAGGGGTGGGGGGAAGAGCAGGGGGAGGTGTACGGGATCCATCGCGAACACGGCCCTGGGTGGCTGAGGGCTGGGCATGTCACTCCTGACACACTGAGTGGAAACAGTTTCTGAAAACGTCTTCTACGGCAGATCTACCGTAGGTCTGGCATCGAGCGGTGGTCAATCGCTGAAGAGCCCTGGATGACAACCGGTTTCTCTGTCCGTGTGGTGTCGGCGAGGTTACACAGTCTTTTCGAAAGTTCGTCAAGCCTCTTGACGCCGTTTCCGGACAGGGCCGAAGCTCTGCCACACGCAGCAACCGGTTGTCTACCGGTTCGCCGCGTGCCCATGAACGGACAGAGCAGGAGGTGGGGCGTCGTGCGCCCACATGCCGGTGCCGCGCTGAGCCGCCGCCGTTTTCTTTCCCTTTCCGCAGGTGGTGCCGCGGCGGGGGCGGCGGCGCTGAGCGGCTGCGCGATGCAGGTGTCGAGCGCGGTCGGTGGCTCCGGCGAGACCGTCACGGTGATGGCCAAGGCCGACGACCTCTCGCCGGAGCTGATCAAGCAGGCCCAGAAGGACATCGGCGTCAGGATCAACACGGTGCTGTACAGCACCAGCAAGCTGATCGCGATGATGACCAACGGCAACCCGCCGGACCTGGTGCGCGGGGTGGGTGCCGTGGACGCCCCGTACTACGCGGCCCGGGGCGTGATGGAGGACCTGGACCCGTACTTCGCGAAGAGCAGCGTTCTCCGGCCGGACGACCTGGACCCGGTGAACGACCTGTGGCGCTACGACGGCCGTACCCAGGGCAAGGGCCCGCGCTACGGCATGGCGAAGGACTTCTCCCAGGACTCGATGTTCTGGTACAACACCGCCCTGTTCGACCAGGCCGACGTCGATTACCCGCCCGAGCTGGACCCGGTCACCTACGAGGAGTGGCTGGACAAGGCCAAGCGGCTCACCCGCCGCAGGAACGGCCAGACGACCGTGTTCGGCGGCAGCTACAACGGCGTGCTCACCCCCAACCTCCTGGCGAGCCTCACCGTGGCCGCCGGCGGGAACCTCTTCACCGACGACTACTCCCGGGTCGACTTCACCACCCCAGAGGCCCGCAAGGCGCTCGGCTGGTACGTCGACTACTGCCGGACCAAGGTCGGCCCCAGCATCATCCAGCCCGACCCCAACACCTGGGACGGGCCCACCTTCCAGGCGAACCGGCTCGCCATGTCGAACTCGGGGTACTGGCTCGGCGGTCTGATCAACGCGGACAAGAAGCTGGCGCCGCTGTCCCGGCTCGCCCCCGCCCCGTACTTCGAGGGCGGCCGACGGGTCAGCCCCTGCCAGGCCGGCACCGGCTTCTGGATCCCGAGCAAGTCGCACCACAAGGACGCCGCCTGGCGGGTCTTCGAGTGGTTCTTCGGCGAGGCGCCGGCCAAGGCGCGCGCCTCCGGCGGCTGGGGCATCCCGACCCTGAAGTCGCTGCGACCGCTGATGCCCGACCAGGAGGACTACCAGAAGCGGGTGCTCACGGTGCAGGAGGCCGAGCTGAAGCGCTACTCGGTGATCGCCTTCACGCCGTACGCCAGTGCCGACTCGCTGCTCGCCCTCTTCAACCAGATCGCCCCGGCCGCCATGACGGGCGGCATGTCCGTCGACACGCTCGCAGGACGCCTGAACTCGGCCATGAACGAGCAGCTCAAGCGCGGTAAGGAGCAGGTCGGATGACGGTCGATCAGATCTCCGAAGTCGCCGAGCGACACGGCCCCGCCCCGGCGGCGGGTCCGGCCGCTTCCCGGCCGACCACCTCCATCGCCACCCGCAGGCACCGGGCGTTCTACATGTTCGCCTCACCCTGGATCATCGGCTTCGCGCTGCTGACCATCGCGCCGATGGCGTACGCGCTGTGGCTGAGCTTCACCACCTTCGACGGCATCTCGCCGCACTGGCACTACGTCGGGTTCGGCAACTACCGCGAACTGTTCTCCGACTCGCAGACCTGGCAGTCGCTGGGCCGTACGGGCCTGTTCGCGATCACCTCGGTGCCGCTGTCGATCATCGCCGGGCTCGGGCTCGCCGTCCTGGTGAACCGGCCGCTCAGGGCGCGCGGGCTGTTCCGCACCCTGCTGTATCTGCCGGCGGTGGTGCCCCCGGTGGGCGCGGGTATCGCGTTCAAGCAGCTCTTCGACCAGAACTCCGGTGCCGCCAACGGGGCGTTGAACCTCTTCGGCATCGACGCCCTCGGCTGGCTCGCCGACCCCTACGCCCGCTACGTACTGATCATGACGGTCCTCTGGACGGCCGGAAACATCATGATCATCTCGCTGGCGGGGCTCCAGGACATCCCCCGTGAGCTCCTCGAAGCGGCCCGGATCGACGGCGCGAGCGCCTGGCGGAGCTTCCGCAGCATCACGGTGCCGCTGCTGTCGCCGGTGCTGCTCTTCCAGACCGTGACCGGGGTCATCGCCTCGGTGCAGACCATCATGCCGCTGCTGCTGGCCCCCGACCCGACCCCGGCCGGCATCACCGCGCTCCCGCAGTCCAACTACCTCTACATGATGCACGTGTTCGCGGAGTACTTCGCGTTCGGCCGCTACGGCTACGCCTCCGCGCTGCTGTGGGTGCTCTTCGTCCTGATCCTCGTCGCGACCGGAGTGATCTTCAAGGCCACGTCCGGCGTGGTGTTCTACAACGTCGACCCGGAGGCGAAGAAGTGACCGCCACCACCGCTACCACCGCCACCAGCCTCACCCCGAAGCGCGGCCCCCGCCTCCGCGTCAACCGCCTCGTCCTCTACACAGTTCTCGTCGCGATCACCGGCCTGTTCCTCGGCCCCTTCGGCTGGCTGGTGATCTCCGGCCTCAAGACCCCGGCCGAGCTGGCGGCCTCACCCGTGCACTGGCTGCCCGACCATGTCCAGTGGCACAACATCGCCGACGCCTTCAACCTCATCGACTTCCTCGGCTACGCCCGCAACTCCCTGATCATCGCGCTCATCTACGCCACCCTCGTCACCCTGAGCTCCGCCTGGGTCGGGTTCGGCTTCGCCCGCCTCGAAGCCCCCGGCAAGAAGACCCTGTTCGGGATCCTGCTCGGCTCGATGATGCTGCCCCAGATGATCACCCTGCTGCCGACCTACCTGATCTTCGCCAAGCTCGGCATGGTCGACACCTACTGGCCCTGGGTGCTGTGGGGATTGTCCTCCGCCCCCTATCTGGTCTTCCTCTTCCGGCAGTTCTTCGCGGGCCTGCCCCGCGAGCTGGAGGAGGCGGCGATCGTCGACGGCTGCGGCTACGCGGCGATCTTCTGGCGGATCTTCCTCCCGCAGTCCTGGCCGGTGCTCTCCGCGAGCTTCGTGATCGCCTTCACCTGGGCCTGGGGCGACTACATCGCCCCGCAGCTCCTGCTGTCCACGGACCGCACCACCCTCGCGGTCGCCGTCATGTCCACCTACGTCACCTCGGCCGGCACCCCGGTCACCAACCTCCAGGCCGCGGCCTCGGTGATGTACGTCGTCCCGATCCTGCTGATCTTCCTCGTCGCCCAGCGCGGTTTCGTTGCCGGCATGTCGACGACCGGCCTCAAGTAGCCGTCCCCGTACCCCTGTTCGCAAGGAGTTCCGAATGAACACGCCGTTGTCCCGCCGTACGGCCCTCCAGGCGGCCGGTGCCACCGTGCTCGCCGCCGGCCTCACCAACCTGACGGCCACGGCGGCCCGGGCCGACGACACCGCCGCCGTCACGCCGAAGCTGGTGACCTACCCCCGCCCGTCCGCGATGCCGACGAACACCAGCTTCAAGGTGCGGGTCCGTACCGCCCCCGACGGCGAGTGGCAGACCCTCGACATCTGGCGGCCCCAGCTGGGCGAGATCAACCCCACCACCGGCTCCAGCAAGACCTACAACTCCTCGCTGGCGTACTTCGACTTCCAGGGCTCCGTCGAGGTGGAGGTCACCTACCTCAAGGGCGGCACCACCAAGGTCCGCGTGAGACCGGACTCCTACGGCATCAAGCCCGAGGTGCTCGGTGACACCCTGCGCTTCACGCTCGACCAGCCGCGCAACGTCGTCGTCCAGATCAACGACGACATCTTCGACTGCCTCCACCTGTTCGCCCGTGCCGTCGAGAAGAAGAAGCCCGCGCAGGACGACCCCGACGTCCTCTACTACGGCCCCGGCGTCCACACCACCGCGGACGGCACCCTGCTCGTCCCGTCCGGCAAGACCGTGTACCTCGACGGCGGCGCCGTCCTCAAGGCGACCGTGATCTTCCGGAACGTGGAGCACGCCGGGATCGCCGGCCGGGGCGTGCTCGCCGGGACCGCGGGCGGCGGGGCCCTGGTGGAGAGTTCGCGGAACATCTCCATCGGCGCCGTCACCGTGCTCAACCCGAACGGTTACGCCGTCCAGCTGGGCGAGGCCACCGGCGTCACGATCAAGGGGCTCGGCTCCTTCAGCAACAAGGGCTGGGGCGACGGCATCGACGTCTTCTGCTCCAGCAACGTCGTCATCGACGGCGTCTTCATGCGCAACTCCGACGACTGCATCGCCATCTACACCCACCGCTGGGACTACTACGGCGACACCACGGACATCACCGTCCGCAATTCCACCCTCTGGGCGGACGTCGCCCACCCCGTCAACGTCGGCACGCACGGCAACACCGACAACCCCGAGGTGCTGAAGAACCTCCGCTTCAAGAACATCGACATCCTCGACCACCGCGAACCGCAGATGAACTACCAGGGCTGCATCGCCCTCAACCCCGGTGACTCCAACCTGATCAAGAACGTCCGCATCGAGGACATCCGGATCGAGGACTTCCGCTGGGGCCAGGTCATCTACATGAAGGTCATGTACAACACGAAGTACAACACCTCGGTCGGCCGCGGCATCGAGAACGTCTACGTGAAGAACCTCAGCTACACGGGCACGAACGCCAAGCCCTCGCTCTTCCTCGGCTATGACGCCAAGCACGCCATCAAGGACGTCACCTTCGAGAACCTGGTGATCAACGGGCTGGTCGTCGCCGACTCGATGAAGAAGCCGAGCTGGTACTACACCACGGACACGATCCAGTGGTTCTCCAACGAGCACGTGACGAACCTGAAGTTCCTCACCACCGCCGAGGCCGAGGCGGCCGCCGCGTCATGAGCACCAGCCGTCCCGGAACCGACCTCCCCCCGAGCCGCCGGGGCTTCCTCGGCGGCACGGCCGCCCTGCTGCTGGTGGCGGGTGCGAACGGACTGCTCGCACCCGCCACCGCCCGGGCCGCCGAACGCACCGACGACTCCCGCGCGTTCACGCACCCCGGCCTCCTGCACACCGCCGACGACCTCGCCCGCATGAAGGCCGCCGTCGCCGCCAAGCAGTCCCCGGTCTACGACGGCTACCTGGCGTTCGCCGCCCACGCGCGCTCGAAGTCGACGTACACCATCCAGAACACCGGCCAGATCACCTCCTGGGGCCGCGGCCCCACCAACTTCCAGAACCAGGCCGTCGCCGACTCCGCCGCCGCCTACCAGAACGCCCTCATGTGGGCCGTCACGGGCGACCGCGCCAACGCCGACAAGGCCCGCGACCTCCTCAACGCATGGTCGGCGTCCCTCACCATGATCACGGGCGCCGACGGCCCGCTCGGCGCCGGACTCCAGGCCTTCAAGTTCGTCAACGCGGCCGAACTGCTGCGCCACACCGGCTACGACGGCTGGGCGGACGCGGACATCGCCCGCTGCGAACGGTCCTTCCTGGACGTCTGGTATCCGGCCGTCTCCGGCTACATGCTCTACGCCAACGGCAACTGGGACCTGACGGCCCTGCAGACCATCCTGGCCATCGGCGTGTTCTGCGAGGAGCCCACCCTCTTCGAGGACGCGCTGCGCTTCGCGGCCGCCGGTGCCGGCAACGGCAGCATCGCGCACCGCGTCGTCACCGAGGCCGGCCAGGGCCAGGAGGCCGGCCGCGACCAGGGCCACGAACAGCTCGCGGTCGGTCTGACCGGTGACATCGCCCAGGTCGCCTGGAACCAGGGCGTCGACCTGTGGGGCTACGACGACAACCGCGTCCTCGCCAACTTCGAGTACGCGGCCCGCTACAACCTCGGCAACGACGTCCCCTTCACGCCCGACCTCGACCGCACCGGCAAGTACATCAAGCAGACCGTCTCCGCGACCGGCCGCGGCACCCTGCCCCCGATCTACGAGATGGCCTACGCCCACTACGCCGGCGTCCGCGGCCTCGACACCCCGTACACCAAGGCGGCCGTCTTCCGGGGCAGCGGCGGCGCCCGGATCGTCGAGGGCAGCAACGACGACCTGCCGAGCTGGGGGACGTTCACGTACGCAGGGGCCACGGCACCTGCCCCCAGCGCGCCGACCGCCCCTGCGGGGGTCACGGCGGTGGGGGAGCGGGCCGGGATCACGGTGAGCTGGCTGCCCTCGACGTGGGCCACGAGCTACACCGTCCTGCGCGCCACGCGCCCCCAGGGGCCGTACGTGAAGATCGCCACCGGCCTCGACAAGCCGACCTGCACGGACGACCGGGTGCACCCGGGACGGACGTACCACTACACCGTCATCGCCGCCAACTCCCTCGGTAGCAGCGGCGATTCAGCGCCCGCCTCGGCCAGCGCGGGTCTCCCGGAGCCCTGGTCGACGCAGGACATCGGGGACGTGAGGATCCCCGGTTCGGCCGTCTTCGACGGTGAGCGGTTCGTCCTGGAGGCGAGCGGCACCGCCGACACCCACCGGCTCGTCCACCTGCCCCTGCGCGGCGACGGCACGATCACCGCACGGATCGTGTGGCCGCTGAGCTCGCAGTACTCCAAGATCGGCGTGAGCCTGAGGGACTCCCTCGACGCGGACGCGGCCCACGCCGCCATGGTCATCCAGGGGCTGCCGTTGCACACCTGGAGCGGGGTGTGGACCGTGCGGCCGTCGAAGGGGGCCACCGTCTCCGCGACCGGCAGCACACCGGTGCCGTCCTCGCAGCAGACGGCGATCACCACGAGCGCGGCCTTCCCGATCTCCGGCCTCGGCACCCTGCCCGAGTCGGCGACCCCGCTGGAGGCGCCGTACGTCGAGGGAGCGGGCGACGGCTACCGGTTGCGCATGCCCTACTGGGTCCGTGTGACCCGCACGGGCCGCCGCTGCACCGGCGCCATCTCCCCGGACGGCGTCCACTGGACCGAAGTCGGCTCCACCGAGGTCGCGTTGGGGCGCACCGCGTACGCGGGCCTGCTTCTCACCTCCTGCCTCGGAGTCGACGCGGACTACGCCGAGACCGGCACCGGTGCCTTCGACAACGTCACCGTGACCTCCGCGTCCGGGGGCGAGATCTGGTCCGTGCCCAAACCCGCCCGCACGGCCGGGGACCTGAGGGCGAGCGCGGGCTCCGACGCCGTCGAACTGGCCTGGACCGACCCGGATCTCTCCGCCCGCTACAAGGTCCTGCGCGCGCCGGACCCCGACGGCCCCTACCGCACCCTCGCGAGTGGCATCGGCCCGGTCGGGTCCGGCACCCGCATCCAGTACGCGGACGCCACCGGCACCCCCGGGACCACGTACCACTACGCCGTCGCGAAGACCAACGCGGCCGGGCGCGGCCCGCGTTCGGAGCCGGCGGCCGCGGTGATGCCGAGCCCTTCGGTTCCGCGACTGACCTCTGCGGCAACGGCGTTCACGAACAAGGGGGTGGAGTTCCGGCACGTTCTGCGGGCCTCCCACGAGCCCGTACGGTTCACCGCCACCGGCCTGCCCGACGGCCTCCGCGTCGACAGGCGCACCGGACTGATCCACGGAACGCCCCGCGAGGCAGGCCAGTTCACCGTCACCACCACCGCCGGGAACGCGGCCGGCGACGGCACCGGCGGCCTCACCCTCACGGTCGGCACACCCCCGCCGTCCCCGTGGACGTACGGCGACCTCGGTGACGTGGTCCTCGACGACCGTGACTTCGGGACGCTCGGCGTGGCCGCCGTCCTCACCCCCGGCAGCACCGCCCACGAGGACGGGACCTTCGTGGTGCGGGGCGCGGGCGTGGATCTGAGCGTCAACAACCAGGGAATGACAGGCCAGTTCGTACGGCGGCCCGTCACCGGGGACTGCCAGGTCACCGCCCGGCTGGTCTCCCGCACCGGGGCGACCGCCGACCGGGTCGGGCTGCTGATGGCCAAGTCGCTGTCGCCGTTCGACCAGGCGGCCGGGGTGATCGTCACCGGCGGCACCACAGCGCAGCTCATGCTGCGCAAGACCGTCGCGGGTGCCTCCGCCTTCTCCGGCAACGGCACCGTCCAACTCCCCGCCCTGCTGCGGCTGAAGCGCACTGGGACCTTCTTCACCGCGTCCGTCTCCGGCGACGACGGCGCCACCTGGACCGACCTCGCCTCCGGCGAGATCCCCGGCTTCGGTGACGCCCCCTTCCACGTCGGCCTGGTGGCCTGCTCCCGCAGCCCACTGGCCCTCGTCACCTCCGAGTTCGACGAGGTGAGCATCACCCCCATGTGATCCACATCTGATTCCCCCCACGGAATGGAGATGCACAGCATGAGCCGCACATCCCCCCACGAGCCTCTCCGGCAAGCCGAGTTGAGCCGCCGCGGTCTGCTCAGGACCGCCGGTGGTCTCGGTGCCGCGCTCGCCCTGGGAAGCGGCGCCTTCGCCGCCACCACGGCGGACGCGGCGCCCGCGACCTGGACCCACCCCGGCATGCTGCACAACGCCGGCGACATCAACCGGGCCAAGGTCAGGGTCGCCGCGGGCACCGACCCCTGGCTCTCCGGCTGGAACAAGCTGGTCGCCAACTCCCACTCCCAGTCCACCTGGACCAACCGGGCCACGGCCACGATCATCCGCGGCGGCACCGGCGAGAACTACTCCCTGCTCTTCAACGACATCGCCGCCGCCTACCAGAACGCCCTGCGCTGGCAGGTCGGCGGCACCGAGGCCAACGCCGCGTGCGCCGCGAAGATCCTCAACGCCTGGTCGACGACGCTGACCTCGGTCACCGGCAACGCCGACCGCTTCCTCGCGGCCGGGATCTACGGCTGGCAGTTCGCCAACGCCTGCGAACTCATGCGCGGCTACAGCGGATTCGACCTCGCCGCCGCCCAGGAGATGCTGGCCAAGGTCTTCTACCCGCTCAACAACAGCTTCCTGACCAACCACAACGACGCCTGCATCACCAATTACTGGGCCAACTGGGACCTGTGCAACATGGCCTCGGTCCTGGCCATCGGCATCCTCAACGAGGACAGCGCCAAGTACGACCAGGCCGTGACCTACTTCAAGTCCGGCGCGGGCAACGGCTCGATCGCCCACGCGGTGCCCTACCTGTACACCGACTCCGCCGGGTACGCGCTCGGACAGTGGCAGGAGTCCGGCCGGGACCAGGGGCACACCGTCATGGGCATGGGCCAGATGGGCGCCCTCTGCGAGATGGCCTGGAACCAGGGCGACGACCTCTACTCGTACGACAGCCGCCGCTTCATGAAGGCCGCCCAGTACGTCGCGAAGTACAACCTCGGCCAGGACGTCCCCTTCACCACCTACAACTGGGGCACCGGGCAGAACTGCGCCGCCTCGTCCCAGACCGTGGTCTCCGCCGCCTCCCGGGGCCAGATCCGGCCCGTCTGGGCGATGCTCCACTTCCACTACAACCGGCGCCTGGGCCTCGACGACAAGTACATCTCGCAGATGTACTACGACCTCGTCGCCCCCGAGGGAGGAGGCGGCGACTACGGCACCACCAGCGGCGGCTTCGACCAGCTGGGCTTCGGCACCCTGATGTACGCCAAGTAGCCGCCGAACCGCGCTCTGCACCGGAATACCGAGCCGAAATGTGGTGCTCTGTTGTTCACGGTGCAGTAGCGCGGTGAGGAGGCCGGC
Organism: Streptomyces sp. NPDC005402; assembly: GCF_040606575.1. Lineage (NCBI taxonomy): Bacteria > Bacillati > Actinomycetota > Actinomycetes > Kitasatosporales > Streptomycetaceae > Streptomyces > Streptomyces sp. NPDC005402. The sequence continues at coordinate 131,522 of NZ_JBEXFB010000002.1, read as the reverse complement.
GGATGACAGCAGTCCAGGCGGATCCCGTGGTCGGCACGCCGTACGGGGCCGTACGCGGCCGGTACGAGAGCGGCGTCGCGGTGTTCCGGGGCATCCCCTACGCGGCCCCGCCCTTCGGCCCCCGCCGCTTCCGGCCGCCGGAGCCGCCCGAGCCCTGGGACGGCGTGCGGGACACGGTCGACTTCGGGCCGACGGCGCCGAAACCGCCGTACTCCGAGGCCTTCGCGCAGTACCTCTCCGACCCGTTCGTGCCCGGCGACGACTGCCTCAATCTCAACGTGTGGACGCCCGCGCCCGGCCCCGGGGCCCGGCTCCCGGTCCTGGTGTGGCTGCACGGCGGCGCGCTGACCAGGGGATCCTCCGCGGTGCCGGTGTACGACGGGCATGCCTTCGCCCGGGACGGCGTCGTGTGCGTCTCGGTGAACTATCGGCTCGGCGTGGAGGGCTACGGCCTCTTCCCGGACGCCCCCGCCAACCCCGGCCTGCGCGACCAGCTCGCCGCGCTCACGTGGGTCCACGAGTCGATCCGTGCCTTCGGCGGCGACCCCGGGCGGGTGACGTTGGCCGGGCAGTCGGCCGGCGCGATCAGTACCGGAGCCCTGCTGGCCGCCCCGCAGGCCCAGGGCCTGTTCCGGCGCGCGGTCCTCCAGAGCGGGCCGCCGGAGGCGAGCGACCGGGACAAGGTACGGCGGATGGTGCGCCGGATGGCCACCCGGCTGAAGGTCCCCGCCACCGCTGTGGCCTTCGCCGACGTGGACCGTGACCTGCTGCTGCGCACCCAGGCCGAGGTGGGCCGGCTCAGCAGCCCGGTCCTCGGCGGCCCCGCGTTCGGGATCGTGGTCGACGGCGACCTCGTGCCGCGCGACCCCCTGGAGGCCCTCACCGAGCCGGGTCCCGGCATCGCGAAGGACGTCGACCTGATGCTGGGCTGGACCAGCGACGAGTACCGCCTCTGGCTCGTCCCCGGCGGACTCCTGGAGCGGGTCGACCGGCTCGGCCCGGTCGCCCTCGCCGGTGCCATGGCCCGCTGCCACTGCGGTTCCGAGGTGGTCCGCGGCTACCGTGCCCTGCACCCCGACGCCGGCACCGCCGAGATCGTCGGCCAGATGGTCACCGACCACGTCCTCCGCATCCCCCTGCACCGCCTGGCCGAGGCCCGCCCCGGTGCGTCGTACGTCTACGAGTTCGCCTGGCCCTCCGACCGCCCGGACCTCGGCGCCTGCCACGCCCTGGAGCTGGGCTTCGTCTTCGACACCGGAAACACCCCCGAGTCGGCCAAGCTCGCGGGTGAGGGCGCCCCGACCGAGCTCGCCGACGCCATGCACGGGGCGTGGGTGCGCTTCGCCGTCGACGGCGACCCCGGCTGGCGGCCCTGGGACGCCACCCACCCCGTGCAGATCTTCGGCAAGGGCGACCCCTACCTCGCGTCCGGCCCTCGGGACGCCGATTTCGCGGTGTGGACGGCCGACCCGACCACCGAGGAGACGGCGCCCGTGTCGGAGCCGGTGGAGGGCTGGCCGGCCCGGACCGCGGAACTGCGGTCGGTCGTACGACGGCTGCGGCGCTCGGGGCTCGCGCGGCGGCACTGAGGGCCGCCCCCGCCGGGTCTCAGGTGCCGGTCGCCCCGACCGAGTCCCTGACCACCACATGGGTGCCCACCAGGAGATGCTCGGCGGGGTCCTCCGCCGTGCGGCCCAGCGCGGTGCGGACGGCGAGACGGCCCAGTTCCGCGTAGGGCACGTGGACGGTGGTGAGCGCCGGGTGCAGGTCGCGGGCGAAGGGGATGTCGTCGTAGCCGGCCAGGGAGACGTCACCGGGAACTTCGAGTCCGGCCTCGTGCAGGGCGGTCAGGGCGCCCGCCGCGACCATGTCCGTGGCGGCGACCACGGCCGTGAAGTTCGGGCCCTCCTTCAGGGCCCGGCGCATCAGGCGGTGACCGGAGTCGCGGGTGAAGTCGCCGTTCAGGACCAGCGCGGGGTCGGGGTCCAGGCCGCGGGCGCGGTGCGCGGCGAGATACCCGCGTTCACGGCCCTGCGCGGTGGTGTGGTCGGCCCTGCCGCCGAGGAACAGCACCCGCCGGTGGCCCTGGGACAGGACGTGGGCGACGAGCGCGTAGGCGCCGCCCTCGTTGTCGTACTCGATGACCGTGACGGGCGCCCCGGGGCCGAGCGGGGGTCTGCCGCACAGCACGAGCCGCGATCCCGCCGAGGCCAGCGAGTCGGCCATACGCCGGGTGCGCTCGCGGTACTCGACGGTGTCGGCGGCGCCGCCCACCAGGATCACGGCGGCGGCGCGCTGGGCCCGCATCATCTCCACGAACTCCAGTTCGTGCTCGACGTCGCCCTCCGTGCTGCACACCAGACACAGATGGCCCAGCCGGGTCGCCTCGCGCTCCACGCCGTGCGCCATCAGGGCGAACGAGGGCCCGGTGATGTCCTCGAGGACGAAGGCCAGCGTGGGCGTGCCGACGCCCGCGATCGCCTTCGCGCGCGCGTCGGCGACGTAGTCCATCTCGCGTACGGCACGCATCACGCGCGTGCGGGTGGCCGCGCTCACCGGATACACCCCGCCGAGCACCCGTGACACGGTCGACGCGGACACCCCGGCCCGTGCCGCCACGTCCCGGATCGTGCTCCGGCTCGCGTCCTCGCTTTTCCTGGTCATTCTTCCGCCTCCCCCTTCGGAACAGCGGCAACACCGATGGAAACCGGTTCCCGAGCGGGAGGCTAGCAGGGGGAGGGGGGCGAGGCTAAGGGGCGGGAGCGGGGGAAATCCGGGGGGCGCACAGCACGCCCCGCAGGGGTGCGGGGAACTGCGCGAGCAACCACGACGAACCCGCAGCCGTGAGACGCCGGGAGATTACGGCGAGAAGGCGCACCGCGGAAGTCAGCGCAGCGCCCCCGCGATCCCCGAGATCGCCTCCGGTCCCACCCGGCAGCACCCCCCGATCAGTCGCGCCCCGGCCCCCTGCCAGTCGCGTACCTGCTCCGGGGCGAAGGACGAGTCGCCCTCCCACGCGCGCGTGCCCGCGTTCCAGACTTCCCCGCTGTTGGGATAGACGACGACCGGCTTGCCGGTGACCCGCGCGGCGGTCTCGACCGCGCCGTTCACGTCCTCCGGGACGCAGCAGTTGACGCCGACCGCGACGACCTCGTCCGCGTCGGCGGCCAGGGCGAACGCCTCCTCAAGGGGCTGACCGGCCCGGGTACGGTCGCCCGCGACGGAGTAGGAGAGCCAGGCCGGGACACCGAGGCCGCGGATCGCCCGCAGCAGCGCCTCGGCCTCGTCGCTGTCCGGGATCGTCTCCAGGGCGAAGACGTCGGGTCCGGCCGCCGCCAGCACCTCGAGCCGGGGCCGGTGGAACGCCTCCAGCTCGGCCACGCTCAGGCCGTAGCGCCCCCGGTACTCCGAGCCGTCCGCGAGCATCGCGCCGTACGGCCCGACCGAGGCCGCCACGTACAGCGGCCGCCGGACCCCCTTCGCCTGCGCCTGCCGCGCCGCCTCGCGCGCCAACCCGACGCTCAGGCCGAGCAGTTCGGCCGCCCGCTCGCGCTCGATCCCGCGCTTGGCGAACCCCTCGAAGGTGGCCTGGTAGCTGGACGTGATCGCCACGTCCGCGCCCGACTCGTAGTAGGCGAGATGAGCCTCGGTGATCGCCTCGGGCCGCTCCGCGAGCAGCCGCGCCGACCACAGCTCGTCGCTCAGGTCGTGTCCGGCGGACTCCAACTGGTTGGACATACCGCCGTCGAGCACGACCGGACCGGCCGCGAGGGCCTCGGCGAAGGGGCGGGCGGGAACATCGGGGACTTCGGGGGTCTCGCTGGTCATACCCCGACGCTAGCCGAAGGGCAGGGAAACGGCTGCGGCCGTCCGGTACGCGAACACCGGGACCGGTACATGGCCCTACGCTCTCGCGCATGACCGAACTGGACATCGACGTCGTGGCCGCCGAAGTGGTGGAGGTCCTCGGCCCCGGCACGGGCCTGGCCTTCGCCTCCTCCCTCACCCACAACCCGGGAAACGGCGTCACCGGCGGCGTCTGGAGCATCACGTCCGGAGAGCGCAGGGCGGTGCTGAAGGTCCTCACCCGCACCAAGGACGTCACCGGACCGTGGGCGGCTTCCGACGACCCGCGGCACTGGAACTACTGGCGGCGCGAGGCGGACGTCTACACCTCGGGACTCGCCCGGGCCTGGCAGCCGTACGGCATCCGCGCGCCCCGTCTGATCGCCTGTGTCGAGCGGGCGGACGGAGATGTGGCGTTGTGGCTGGAGCGGGTGGAGGGCAAGCCTGCCGAGCGCTGGTCGATCGACGCGCATGTACGGCACGCCCACCGTCTGGGGGCGGCCCAGGGGGCCGTCGGCGCGCTCGACGAACCCTGGCTGTCCCGTCGGTTCCTGCGCGAGTACATCGGCGGCAAGACCGTAGGGCTGGAGCTTCTCGACGATGACGAGGCCTGGCGACAGCCTCTGGTGCGCGACCACTTCCCCGCGGAGCTGCGCCGGGACATGGTCCGCCTCCATCACGACCGCGAGTGGTTCCTCCAGATCATGGAGTCCCTGCCGCGCGCCTTCAGCCATCTCGACCAGTGGCCCGCGAACGTCCGGGCGGACGGGCGGGGCAGTGTGCTGCTCGACTGGGCGTTCGCGGGTGACGGTGCGCTCGGGGAGGACCTCGGCAACTACCTTCCCGACTCGGTCTTCGACCTGTTCCTGCCTGCCGCCCGGTTGCCCCGGTACGCGGCGGCCGCGTATCACGCCTATCTGGAGGGGCTCCGGGCCGGCGGGTGGCGGGGGGACGATCGGCTCGTGCGGCTCGGGGTGTGTGCGTCGGCCGTGAAGTACGACTGGCTCACCGCGCTGATGCTGGCTCGGGCGGGGGAGGAACGGCAGTTGGACTACGGGGGAGGGCGGGAGGTTTCCGCGCAGCGCCGGTACCGGGAGCGGGGGCTGGCGCTGACCTTTCTCGCCGAGTGGGCGGAGGAGGCGCGTGAGCTGGCGCCTCGGCTGGGCTTTCCCGAGGCGCCGAGCGCTTCGCTGTGACGGCTGTGGTTCAGTGCGCCGCGTGGCGCCCGCCCCTGGGGCGCCTGCTTCGCCTCCGCACCGTCGGCGGGACCACCAGACCGCCCAGCAGACCCAGCGCCAGGATGTACGGCCACCAGCCCAGCCCCTCGGCCACCTCACCCGCGGCGTGGGGCGCCGCGGCCGCTGCTTTCGGCGTCGCAGCGGAACGGACACCCGGGGATGCGGTGGCCGAGACGGCGGTCAGTACGACGTCGTTGCCGTCCCCGCCGCGGTAGGTGATCCGGTACGTCGTGTCGGCGAGCTTGAGTCGCGTGCCCTCCTTCAGGCCCTTGAAGGCGCCCTTGATCTTCGACGTGCCCTTGTTGTTCAGCAGGGTGATCCGGCGGGCGGGGGCGGTGCCGACGGCAGAGAAGTCGAGGACGCCGGCAAGCCGTACCGGGCCCGTCACCTTCAACGGAGCAGCTCCCAGGACCAGTTCACCCTTCGCGCTCTGCGTGTAGCCACCCAAGACGGTGAGCCCGCCCGCGACCACCCCGTCGTTGGTGACCGCGCCCTTCACCGTGCCCTTTCCGGTCAGCGAGGACACGATCCTCAGCCCGGCCGTGCCCGGGTCGAGCCGTGCGGCCGACGAGGTGAGCCGGATCCCCCTGCTGTGGGCGAGAGTTGCTCCGCCGCGCAGGGCGAGCGTGCCCTTGCGGACGGTCGTCGTCCCCGTGTACGTCACCGCGCCGCCGGTCAGTGTCGTCGTCGCCCTGCCCGCCTGGGTGAGGGAGCCGCTGCCGCTGATCCGGGGCAGGGTCAGGGGCTTGGCCGTGTTGTCGAGGACCAGCGAGCCGTTGTTCACGACCTTGTAGAGGCCGCCCCCGGTGTAGAGCCCGCCGTCGCCCCCCGGCTTGCCACTGCCGAGGCGGAGCACGGCGCCCTTCTCGACCGTCGTGGAGCCGTCGTAGTACTGGACGGCCGCGAAGGTGACGTCGTTGCCCCTGGTCCCCTTGATGACGATGTCACCCGCGCCGGGCGCGGACAGGGTGTCGTGGAAACGGCCGCCGCCGATGGGGGCGCCCAGGGTCACCGGACCGTTGTAGTCGAAGGTCAGCCGTGAACGCGAGCGCGCGGCGAGGAGGTTGATGTACACCGTCTCCGCCGTGCCCGGCATGAAGATCCTGCTGGTCGTCCCGTCGCCCCACTGGACGTTGGCGCCCTTGATGTTGGTGCCGCGCTTGTTGACGTTCTTGGCGGCCGGCGTCCAGTTCAGGGCGGGGTCGCTGAGCGAGGGGTCGGTGTCGCCGCCCTGGTTCGACCAGCTGTACTGGCCCGTGAGGACCACCTTGCCGCCCGGCCGGGACTGGACGTTGATGTCGCTGCCGTACTCACGCTGGTAGAAGTCCATCCGCTGGGTGACGGTCTGGCCCAGCGGCGTGTCCACGGTCCAGGTGCCCTGGTTGAGCACCTTGCGCATGTTGGGCAGTGCGGTCGCGTACTCGGGCCGCCCCGCGTTGGCCTGTGTGCCGTTGTCGACGACCCCGGAGAACGGGCCGGACGTCAGGTCCCAGGTGCCCCAGAGGAAGCGTGGCTGGGTGACCAGGCCGGAGCCGCTGACGGTGCCCAGGTTGTAGGCGCTCTTCAGGGACAGCCGCAGGGTGCCGTCGACCCGGATGTTGTCCTGGTTCAGCCGGAACGCCGGGGTGTTGTAAGGGAAGTGGCCGATCAGGCCGGTCGTCCCGCCGTTGCCGTACTGCAGGGTCGCCCCGCGCTCGACCGTGATCGCGGGCGGGTCCGGGCGGGTCGTGGTGACGTACGGGTGGTTGCCGCCCGGCGTCCGTACGGACTGCCGTTGCCGGGACTCGGGCAGCGTGAAGTCGCTGTCCTTCGTGAGGATCAGCGTCCCGCCGCCGCGCACGGTCAGCGTGCCCTCGCCGCGGAACACCCCGTCGTACGTCGTCGTCCCCGCGGGCACGGTGACGACCGTGTCGCCGCTCAGCGTGACGTCCCGGTCCGCGAGGACGTCGGCCGTGACATCACGGGGGCCGGCGGCCAGCGCCTGGGGAGCGGTGACCATGAGGGCGACCGCGGCCAGGGCACCGGCGGCCGCTGCTGTTCTGTGGAAATGGCTGCGCACATGATCGGAGACGGGCGACGTGGGAGCCGATAACAGAAAACCGAGAACAGAAAGCGCCTTCTTTTAGTCGCGTCCGACCCGTTGACCTCCTGGTTCCCCAGCCGTACCTTTCGGCTGTTCGCAATAACAACAGATGTTCTCAATACCGAACATCGCTCTCAGGACACCCCCACCGGAGAGGCAGTCCGTATGAGCCGCGCCCCCGACGTCCCCCACCGACGACTGCTGCTGAAAGGTGCCCTGGCCGCGGGCGCCCTGGCCGCGACCCCCACCGTTGCCGAAGCCGCCCCGCGCCCGAAGAAGGCCGCGCCCTTCGTGAACCCGCTCGTCCGCAACCGCGCGGACCCGTACATCCACCGTCACACCGACGGCTACTACTACTTCACCGCCACCGCCCCCGAGTACGACCGCATCATCCTGCGCCGCTCCCGCACCATCAACGGCCTCGCGAGCGCCGACGAGTCCGTCATCTGGACCAAGCACCCGACCGGTGTCATGGGCGCCCACATCTGGGCGCCGGAGATCCACCGCGTGGGCGGCAAGTGGTACATCTACTTCGCCTCCGCGCCCGCCGAGAGCGTGTGGGACATCCGCATCTGGGTCCTGGAGAACGCCAACCCCAATCCCTTCAAGGGCACTTGGGTGGAGAAGGGGCAGGTCAGAACGGCCTGGGAGACCTTCTCCCTGGACGCCACCACCTTCAGCCACCGGGGCAAGCGCTACCTCGCCTGGGCCCAGCACGAGCCCGGCCTGGACAACAACACCGGCATCTTCCTGTCGAGGATGGCGAACCCATGGACCCTGACGGGTCCTCAGATCAGGCTCTCCACCCCGGAGTACGACTGGGAGTGCGTCGGCTACAAGGTCAACGAAGGACCCTCGGTCATCGCCCGCCACGGCCGCCTGTTCATGTCCTACTCGGCCAGCGCCACCGACTGGCACTACTGCATGGGCCTGCTCACGGCCGACGCGGACGCCGACCTCATGAACCCGGCGAGCTGGTCCAAGTCACCGACCCCCGTCTTCACCAGCAACGACACCACCAGGCAGTACGGCCCCGGCCACAACTGCTTCACGGTCGCCGAGGACGGCCGCAGTGACGTCCTCGTCTACCACGCCCGCCAGTACAAGGAGATCGTCGGCGACCCGCTGAACGACCCCAACCGCCACACCCGCGTCCAGAAGCTCGGCTGGCACACGGACGGCACCCCGAACTTCGGCATACCGGTGGCGGACACCGCCCCGGACACGGAGGTTGCGTCATGAGACGTGCTCACGCGGTACTGCTCGCCCTCTGCCTGGCCCTGGCCGGCGCCCTGGTGACCGCCGGACCGGCCCAGGCCGCCCCGCTGACGATTCCCAACGGCGTCCAGTTCACGGACACTTCGGGAGGCGCCCTGCACGCCCACGGCGGCGGCGTCATCAAGGTCGGCTCCTACTACTACTGGTTCGGCGAGGACCGCAACGCCGACAACACCTTCCGGTACGTGGACGCCTACCGCTCCACCGACCTGAAGAACTGGGAGTTCAGGAACCACGTCCTGACCCAGTCCAGCGCCTCCGAGCTCTCCACCGCCTACATCGAGCGGCCCAAGGTCATCTACAACGCGACCACCGGCAAGTTCGTGATGTGGATGCACAAGGAGAACGGCACCGATTACAGCGAGGCCCGCGCCGCCGTCGCCGTGTCGTCCACGGTCGACGGCAACTACACCTACCAGGGCAGCTTCCGCCCGCTCGGCGACAACATGTCCCGTGACATCACGACGTTCGTCGACACCGACGGCACCGGCTACATGGTCTCGGCGGCCAACGAGAACTACGACCTGCACATCTACAAGCTCACCGCCGACTACACCGGCGTCGCGAGCCTCGTCGCCAACCCGTGGGTGGGCGGCCACCGCGAGGCCCCGGCCCTGTTCAAACGCAACGGCGTCTACTTCATGCTGACGTCGGGCGCCACCGGCTGGAGCGCCAACCAGCAGCAGTACGCCACCGCGACCTCCCTCGCCGGTCCATGGACCTCGATGGCGAACGTCGGCGACTCCACGACCTACAACTCGCAGACCGCGTACGTCCTTCCGGTCCAGGGGACTTCGGGCACCTCGTACCTCTACATGGGCGACCGCTGGGGCAACTCCTTCGGCGGGACCGTCAACGACTCCCGTTACGTGTGGCTGCCGTTGACCTTCCCCAGCTCCACCACCATGTCGATGTCCTGGTACCCCGAGGTCACGATCGACGCGGCGGCCGGGACGATCTCCGGCACCGGTGCCACGTACAACACGCTGGTCTCCCGCAACAGCGGCAAGTGCGCGGACGTGGCCAACCAGTCGCTGTGGCAGGGCGTCGCGATCAGCCAGTACACCTGCAACAGCGGCGCCAACCAGAAGTGGTGGTTCAAGAACCTCGGCACCGGCTACTACCAGCTGGTCGGCCGCGGCAGCTCGCTGTGCCTCCAGGAGAACGCCACCGCCGTCACCCAGGAGAACTGCGGCAGCGCGACCAGCCAGCAGTGGTCGGTGGTCACTTCGGGCTCGTACGTGAACATCAAGGCCCGAGCCAGTGGTGAGTGCCTGGACGTGAACGGCGCGTCCACCGCCAACTCCGCCGCGATCATCACGTACACGTGCAATGGAGCGGCCAACCAGCAGTGGACGCGCGGCACCTGACGTTGGATCAGGTGAGCAGGTCGATCGCGTCGATCGATGTGCCCGCGCTGAGGAAGGACGTCGAACCCGAACCGCTCGCCACGTAGATCTTCAGCGTGTTGTAGGCGCTGGTGTCCGTCAGCCAGGCGGACGCCGGCACGCTGTAGGTGAACGTGTAGTTGTTGCCCCGGTACGAGCCCACGGTCAGCGACCGGGTGCTCGGCTGGGTGGGCGGGGAGGGGACGGCGGAGGTCCAGGTGTCGTTGACGACCACCTGCGGGCGGCCGTTGGCGTAGGCCGTCGTCACCCCGATGCGCAGGGTGTGCGCCGCCGCTGCCTGGGCGGCCGTCAGCTTGAAGTAGACGATGATTCCGCTGTTGACGTCTTTCCACAGATAGCAGGGAAAGGCCGAGGTCTCGGTGCCGCTGCCGATGACGACGTTGCCGGTCCAGGAGGAGGCGCGTACGTCGGACGGGTGGGCGTACGTCATCAGGTCGGCATTCTTGAAGCCGCCCGGCGTGCCGTCCCAGTTGTTGATGCGCCAGATCGCGCTCGCGTTGCTCGGATCGTTCGAGGACGGGATCGCGATGCTGTTCAGGGTGGTCGTGCCACCCGCGCTGACGCTCACCGAGCCGGTGTAGACAGCGAGTTCACCCTTGAAGACGGTCAGGGTGTACGTCCCCGGCAGCACACCCCCGATGGAGAAGTAGCCGTCCGAGGACCGCGCCGAACCCCAGTACTGGGCGGCGGAGTTGGCGAGTCCGACGGTGTAGGCGTACGCCGTGTTCCGGCCGGTGATGCCTACGCCGGCGACCTTGCCCCGGCCGCTCGCGGGGACGTACCCGGAGATGCCGAGCGAGTCCGCCCACGAGGTGGTGAGGGTCCCCGGGTACAGCGAGGAGGAGGGGGCGCCGCCGTCGGTGAAGGCGATGACGTAGGGGCCCTGGAGGCCGAAGCGCTGGGCCTCCGTCTGGTTCTCGCCGTAGTACAGGATCTCGTACAGGCCGCCACCGTCCGCGCTCTGGTGGCGCAGGAGGGAGCGGTAGAACGGGCCGCCGGAGGCCTTCTCGTGGTTGGAGCGCACGATGTACAGGCCGACGCTGCCGGTGGTCCAGCCGACGTAGTTGTAGTCGATGACCCGCGCCTTCGCGTAGTGCTTGGAGCGGGTCTGGCCGTCGGACTTCGCGAAGACGTCGGAGGCCTCGATGGTGGTGGGCGCGTAGGTGTACGAGTCGGGCTCGTCGTTGAGGAACTTGCCCGCGTTGACGCGCAGGATGTAGCGGGTCGCCGAGACCGAGTCGTCGGCCTTGTTGGTCCACAGGTAGACGTTGTTCTCGCCGCTGCGGGCCGCGTAGTAGTGCTTCAGCGTGCCGTACGCGACCGAGATCAGGATCGTCGTACCGGACTGCTTGATCGTGACGGTGGAGGTGCCGAGGCCGGACTCGATGTGCGAGTTCTTGCCGCCGTAGCCCTGGTACTGCGTGCCCTTGTAGACCAACGAGGTCAGGTCGCCGTTCGTCTTGCTGACCTTGAAGACGAGGTTGGCGCCGGTGTCGACGACGTAGTTCGAGCCGTCGTCGGAGTAGCCGAAGCTCGCGGCGGACGCGCTCCCGGCGAGCGGCCCGGCGAGGGCGGCGGTGCCCGCGGCGGCGGCGGTGCCGAGGACGAAGGTACGGCGTCCGACCGGTCTGTTCACGGCGGATTCGGACATGGGGGTGCCTCCTTCGAGAGGTGTGGGGGTGGGGCAGGCACTTTGGAGAGTGACAGTTGAATCGATTTCGCGAAAGGGCTTTCGCGTGCTGGAGGTTGGCAATCTTGTGAAATCGGCCCGGGGGCTAGAAAGCGCTTGCCGAAGGGGGTACGGTCCAGCCGCCAGGCCTTGTCGTCCGTCTGAGGAGCCTCGAATGAGACGTTTCAACCTCGCCGTGCTGGCAGCGGTCACGCTCAGCGCGGGCCTGACCGCCGTACCGGCGCAGGCGCACACCGGCCGCCCCCTCGGCATCGAGAACTGCACCACCGCCGGCTGCCACTTCGACGTCCCGCCGGGCACGTACGACGTGAAGGTCCGCCTCGGCGGCGATGCCGCGTCGAGCACCGCGATCAGCGGCGAGACCCGGCGTTCACTGCTGCCGGAGACGGCGGTCGCCGCCGGCGAACGGGCCTTCCGCAGCTTCACCGTGAACGTCCGCACCCCGGAGGGCGAGCCCACCGGCCCCGACGGCACGCCGGGCCTGGACCTCGCGCTGGGCGGCTCGGCCCCCGCCCTCGCCGACATCGAGGTCACCCGCGCGCGGCACGCCCGCCAGATCTTCCTGGTCGGCGACTCCACGGTCTGCGACCAGCCCGCCGACCCCTACTCCGGCTGGGGCCAGCAACTGCCCCAGTACCTGCGCAAGGGCGTGTCCGTGGCCAACTACGCCGACTCCGGCGAGAGCACGGTGACCTATCTGGCCGAGCCACGCCTGTGGGCCACGGTCCAGCCGCTGATCCGCCCCGGCGACCTCGTCCTCGTCCAGCTCGCCCACAACGACAAGACGACGGACGAGGCGACGTACCGGGCGAACCTGGAGACTCTGGTCGCGGGTGTGAGGGAGAAAGGCGGGAACCCTGTCCTCGTGACGCCCATCGTGCGACGCTGGTTCAACTCGGACGGCACGCTGAACAACGGGACGGCCCTGCTGGTCAACGGACTCGGGGTGGACCATCCCGCGGTGATCCGCTCGGTGGCCGCGGACGAGGACGTCCCGCTGATCGACCTGACGGCGAAGACGAAGACGCTCGTTGAGTCCCTGGGAGTGGAGGGCTCCAAGGCGATCTACCTCTACAACGAGAAGAAGGACAACACCCACACCTCCGTGCACGGCGCCACCGTGTACGCGGGCCTGGTCCGCGACGAACTGGTCGCACAGGGACTGGTGCCCAAAGGGGCTGTGAGGGTGGGATAGACGCCTGGGGCGTCCCGACCGGAACCGGGGCGCCCCAGGTCTTGTCATGCGAGCCTGCGAGCCTGCGAGTACGAAAAAGAGAGAACCGATGCAGCTGCCCCCCGAGGACCGCACCCTCAGTCCCCGCACCGGCTACACGCGCGCCCACTGGGAGGCCGCCGCCGACGCCCTGCTCGCCGCGGTGGAGCCGTACGCGACCGAGGACCGCGCCCTCTACCACCTCCCCGGTGACCGCCAGAGCTGGTCCGGCCGCCTCTCCGACGGCCTTGAGGGCTACGCCCGTACCCTCCTGCTGGCGGCCTTCCGCCAGGACGCGACCGCGCTGGAACGGTACGCCGACGGACTCGCCGCCGGTGTCTCGGGGATCTGGCCCCGCATCGAGGACCGCAGCCAGCCGTTGGTGGAGGCGGCTTCCATCGCGTTCGCTCTGCGGATCACCAAGCCGCTGCTCTGGGACCGCCTCGACGACGCCGTACGGCAGCGCGCCGCGGCCTGGCTCGGCGACGCGCTCACCGCGGAGGCCTGGCCCTGCAACTGGGAGCTCTTCCCGGTCACGGTCGCGGGCTTCCTGGCGTCGGCCGGGTATGAGCAGGAGGCCTCCCGCAAGGCGGTCGACCGCGGCCTGGAGCGCATCGAGCAGTGGTACGTCGGCGACGGCTGGTACACCGACGGCGACGGTCGCAAGTTCGACTACTACAACGGCTGGGCCATGCACCTCTACCCGGTGCTGCACGCCTGGCTGGCGCAGGACGACCGGTTGCTGGACCTGTACGGCGGTCGCCTCTCCCGCCATCTCGACGACTACGCCCGCCTGTTCGGCGCCGACGGCGCCCCGATGCACCAGGGCCGCTCACTGACGTACCGCTTCGCGACCACCGTCCCCCTGTGGCTGGGCGCGCTGACGGGCCACACCCCGCTGCCCCCGGGGGAGACCCGGCGGCTGGCCTCCGGGGCCCTCAAGTACTTCCTGGACCGGGGCGCGGTGGACTCCCGCGGCCTTCTCACCCTCGGCTGGCACGGCCCCAACCCGGCTGTCCTGCAAGGCTATTCGGGCCCGGCCTCCCCGTACTGGGCGAGCAAGGGCTTCCTCGGCCTGCTGCTCCCGGCCGACCACGAGGTGTGGACGGCGGTGGAGGAGCCCGGCCCAGCCGAGCGCTCCGACGCGGTCACCTCGATCGCCGCCCCCAACTGGCTGCTCCAGTCCACGAGTTCCGACGGCGTGGTCCGCCTCCACAACCACGGCAGCGAGGACGTCCGCTACGACCCGTACTACACCCGCCTCGCGTACTCGACGGTGACGGAGCCCTCCTCGTCGTACGACAACAGCGTGCTCGTGGGCGGCGATCCGAGCCGTACGGAGATCGAGCCGCTGGGGGTCGGTGCGGGATGGGTGGCCTCCCGGCACACGGCGGCCGGGGGTGCGCGGGTTTCCAGTGTCGTGCTCGCGCGGGGCGCCGTGGAGGTGCGGGCGTTCCGTGTCGACGGGGCTGCGGAGGGGGCGGAGGTGAGGCTGACCGGGTGGTCCGCGCGGGACGGGGTGTCCTCCGAACTGCTTCCCGTGTCCGGCCTGGAGCCTTCCGGCGCTGAGCTGGCCGGGACCGTCGGCGCCGGGCCGTCGCTCTTCGTCGCGCTCGCCCGTCTCACCGCCGTACGGAATCCCGGCGACCTGGCGGAGACGGTCTCCGTCGAGATCACCAGCGGCGACGGGTTCCAGGTCAGGTGGGCCGAGGGCGAGGTGACCCGCGTGCGGATGGACGCGGAGCAGATCGCCGTTTCCTGACGAACACGCTTCGGCAGCGGAGCCGTTGGGCACTTTCCCTACGCGGGACCTAAGAGTGATCGCCCCGCTGCATTGGTCGGAAACGCTGCGGGGGCGGGCGATGGGGCTGCGGGTGGGTCGGCGATTCTTCGTGGCGTTGGGCGTCGGCCGCTACCGTCACCTCTCGGCGGACGAACAACTCGCACAGGTTCCCTCGGACGTCCGGGCCGTGCGGGAACTGTTCGACGGCCTCGGATACCGGACGGTGCTGCCCGGCCTCGGTGAGTACGACACCGCCGAGCAGATCCGCCAGAAGCTCCGCCACTGGTCCACGGACGTCTCACTCACCGGCGACGACGTGGTGGTCGTGTACTTCGCGGGACACGGCTTCGCGCGGGACCGGGACCGGCACTACCTCCTGTGCTGGGACTCCCATGCCGACGAGGACGTCGCGGCCACCGCACTGGCCACCGAGGACCTCGTACGCATCCTGTGCCGGGGAGAGCTGCGTCATCTGCTCCTCGTCCTGGACACCTGCGCCGCGGGCGCCGGAAGCGCGGAGGCCGCCGCACTCGCCCTGCAGTCGATCGCCTACCGCCACGCCGGCGCCGGCACGGGGCTGTGGTTCCTGGCCTCCGCACGGCGTAGGGACATCGCCGAGGAGGGGCGCTTCGTCGGCACACTGCGCGCGGCGGTGGACGTCACGACCGAGCGTACCGGTCAGCGACAGCAGTACCTCGACCTGACGGAACTGGTGAAAGCCGTCAACGAGCGCTTTGAGGCGGACGGCCTCGGGCAACGGGCGGAACTGGCCAGCGGCTTGGTGACCGGCCTGGCCCCCTTCCTGCCCAACTCCGGCTACCGGGAGTCGCTGCCGCCCATCGGCACCGACCTGGAGGTACAACGCCGGGTCGCTGCACAGGACCTCGTCGACCACTTCGGCCCGCGCTCGCGTGGTGTGGAGTTCGAATCGGAACACGGTCTGTACTTCAGTGGCCGCACCAGGGTTCTGAGCGAACTCACCCAGTGGCTCACCGCACCGGAGGGCGACGGCCGAGGGAGGGTCGTCACGGGCAGTCCGGGATGCGGCAAGTCGGCAGTCCTGGGGAGGGTCGTGGCCCTGTCGGATCCCGGATACCGGACGAGGTTCGACCTGGAGGGCCTCGATCAGACGACGGTGGTTCCCGAAGGGTGCGTGAAGGCCGCGGTCCACGCCCGGCACAAGCGCCTCGACGAGATCGTCGAGCGCATCGCGGACCACCTCGGCGTGGCCGTCGACGGCTCGGCGGCCCTGCTCCAGGAGCTGACCCGGCGGGGCCGCAAAGGGCCGCCGGTGGTCATCGTGGTCGACGCGGTGGACGAGGCCGGCTCCGACACGGCGGCGGACGCGGGCGGCCATGGAGAACCGCGGCGTATCACACGAGAGTTGCTACGCCCCATGTCCGAGATCCAGGGCGTACGGCTCCTGGTGGGAACCCGCCACGAACTGGTCACTCCGCTGGGGCCCACCTTCCGCTGCATCGACCTCGACCGCCCCGGCTACCGGGCCGAGCAGGACGACGTCACCGGATACGTCACCAAGATGCTGCTCGCCGCGGAGGAGCCGGAAGTTCCCAGCCCGTACCGCGGCCGGCCCGGGCTCGCCACTGCGGTCGCGGTCGGTGTCGCGGCCAGGGCCGCCGGGGTCTACCTCTACGCCAGGACCACCGCTCGCACCCTGCGCTCGGACCGCAGCGCGGTCGACATCAGCCGCCCGGGCTGGGCTGATGACCTGCCCAGCGAGATCGGGGAGGCCTTCGACGACTACCTGGCGCGCTTCGGCCCCGACGAACCCCGGGTACGCCGCATGCTGCTGGCCCTCGCCTTCTCCGAAGGCACTGGGCTGCCGCGTGGCCGGATCTGGACGACGCTCAGTACCGTGCTCTCCGGTGCGAAGTGCACCGAGGCCGATGTCTCATGGGCGCTCGACGTCGCCGGGGCGTATGTGGCGGAGGTGGTCGACGACGACCGGCGCTCGGTCTACCGGCTCTACCACAAGGCCTTGGCGGAGCATCTGCGCAAGACCGAGGGCCGGGTGATCGCCGACATCCAGAGCGCCGTCGTCGAGGCGCTCGTCTCCGTCGTACCCGCTCTGGCCGACGGCAGGTGGGACTGGTTCGGCGCGCCGCCCTATGTACGACAGCATCTGGCCACGCACGCCGCGGCGGCGGGTCGGCTCGCGGAGCTCATCGAGGATCCCGGGTTCCTCCTGGCCTGTGAGACCCTCGGGCTGCTGCGGGCGTTGGCGTCGGTCGACGGTGAGGCCGCGCGCCGCATCCGTACCGCCTACGAGCAGGTGGCGCACCGGCTGACGCCCGACCGCGCGCTGGGCGCCCGTGCGGCCGACCTGCAACTGTCGGCCCGACGCTGCGAAGCCGACGAACTGGCCGACCGGATCGAGCGGTTGGGCGTCTCACTGCCGTGGACGGCACGCTGGGCCTGGTGGTCGGCGAGCGGCGCGCACCGGCTGTTGAGCGGTCACACCAAGCTGGTCGACTGCGTCGCCGTGGGCGATCTGGACGAACGGCCCATTGCCGTGACCGGAAGCGTCGACGCGACCGTCCGGGTGTGGGACCTCACCACACAGCGGCAGATCGGTGAGCCGCTGGCCATGGGCGTCGCCGTGAGTGCGGTCGTCATCGGTGAACTCGGCGACTACACCGTGGCATTGGCCGGCGGTGTGGACGGCACGGTCCGAGTCTGGGACCTCTCGGCGGGCCAGGAGTACGGCAATCCCCTGACCGGCCACACCAACGGCATCGAGGCCATCAGGATCGGCGTGCTCGGAGAGCGTCCGGTGGTGCTGACGGCGAGCGGCGACGGCACCGCGCGGATCTGGGACCTGGCCGAGCGCAGACAGCTCGGCGCCGATCTGTCCGGGCACCGGCGCACGGTGCGGGACGCGGCCCTGACCGAACTCGACGGGCGCCCGGTGGCGGTCACCGGGGGAGACGACAAGGCGATCCGTGTCTGGGACCTCACCGATGTGGCGGACGGCGGTGACGCGCATGTCGACGGCAGCCCGCTGATCGGGCCGGCCGAAGCGGTCACCGCCCTGTGCACGGGGCAGCTGGACGGGCGCACCATCCTGCTCGTCGGAGACAAGACCGGCATGCTCAGCCTGTGGGATCTGGCCGCGCGACGCCAGATCGGCGAGCCCGCCGTCGCTCACCGCCACTTCGGCCGCAGAGGCGTCTTCTCGGCCGAGATCGGTCGGTTCCGCGGCCGCACCGTGGCCCTGACCTGCGGATGGGAGGAAACCCGCCTCTGGGATCTGCCGAGCCTGCGCCAGCTGGGCCCGCCGCTGCGAGGTCACGTCGACGAAATCCGGGCCGCAGCCCTCACCAGCCGTGGGGACGCGTCCTTGGCCGTGACCGTCAGCCGCGACCGCACGGCACGGATATGGGATCTGACCGCCGACCAGCCGGCTGAGGCACACAGTGGTCAGGTGCACTGCGTCGACATACAGGAGGTGGTGGGCCGGCCCCTGGCCGTGACGGGCGGTGCCGACGGTACCGCCAGGCTGTGGGACATGCGCACCCGCGCCCAGATCGGGCGGCCGATGGCCGGACACCTGGGCGCAGTGCTGGCCGTCGCGTTGGGCAGCGCCGGGGGCCGGGCCATCGCTGTGAGCGGTGGGGAGGACACCTGGGTGAGGTGTTGGGATCCCTTCTCGGGCGAGCCGTCAGGCCCGCCGCTCACTGGCCACACCAACGCCGTGAGCTGTGTCGCGATCGGTGAGGCGAACGGTACAACGGTCCTCGTCAGTGGCAGTGAGGACGGCACGGTTCGGGTCTGGGACCAGCGCACCGGTGAGCTCATGGTGCCGCCCCTCTCCGGGCACATCGGTGGGGTCGAGTACCTGGCGGTGCGCGGCGTCGGCCGCGAGCTGGTGATCGCCCTCGCGACCACACGTGATCACGCGTATCTCTGGAGGGTGGGCGACCGGGAACCGCAGGCGCCGGAAGCCCACTTCAACCTCGAAGACGTCACCCCGTACACCGAGGCGCTGGGTGTGGCCTTTCACGGCGATCGACCGGTCGCGCTGTCGACACGCGAAGGCAACGGGGTGTATGTACACGACATCCTGACGCGCGCCCAGGTCGGCGGCCCGCTTCTCGGCCACACCAGCCGGGTCATGGCTGCCGCGCTCTCCTTCGTCAGCGGCGTGGCACGGGTGGCCAGCACGTCCTATGACGACACGGCCCGGGTGTGGAACCTCGAAACGGCCGAAGCCGTGGGATCTCCGATGGAGGGCCAGACGCGGCTTTCGGGCGTACGCCTGTGCCCGGCGCCCGCGATGGGGGCGGTCGACGGCACACCGGTCGTGGTGACGGCCTTCTGTCACGAGGTCCGGGTCTGGGACCTCATCACGACGTCTCCCCTCGGTGAACCGTTGTGCGGCGCGGACCGTCACCTGGTCGCGGCAAGCATCCTGCCGACCCCGGACGGCAGGGCCGTGGTGGTCACCGGCAGTGGAACAAGTGGCGTACGTTTCCACGATCTCGCCGACGGACACCAGGTCGCGCCGCACGTCACCTCGATCCACTACTCGCTCTACGACCTTGCGAGTGCCCGCCTGGACGGACGGACCGTGGTCGTGACGAGCAGTTGGTGGGGCGCGGACATCTGGGCGCTCGACCCGCGTGAGCGTCTGGGGAAGCGGCTCGGTATGACATGGACGGCGTCCTTGCACGCCGTGGAAGGCCGGACCTTCGCCGTCTCGGTGGCGGACGACTACGCCCTGCACGCCTGGGACCTGCGGAACCAGGCCCCGCTGTTTCCGCCGATGAGGGGCCATACGTCGACGGTTACGGGGCTCCGCAGCGCCGACGGACTCGGCGCCCCCCATCTCCTGGCCAGCGCCTCTCTGGACGGCACTGTGAGGCTGTGGGATCTGCGCACCGGCCGCCTCGCCCTGGATCCGCTCACAGGCCGGTCCACGACCGCGTACAGCGTCAATTTCATCCGCCTCGGCCGGGATCTGGTCGTCTCAGGCGTCACCGACGGCCGTCTGTGCTTCTGGGACCTCACGAGCGGAACGCCCACGGGGCCGGACCTCGAGCCGTTTCCTTCCGCGGTCATGCAGCTCGGGGTGGCCGACATCAACGGCGTCCCGGTTCTCGTCGCGGGGGACGGATACGGCCTCCTGCGGATCTGGGACACGCGCGCAGCCGGCTGGACCGCCGAACTCGACGTCGGGGGCGGCATCAACGGACTGGCTGTTTCCGACACCGGTCACGTCTGCGTTGCCACCGCCACGGGCGCAGTCGTCCTCGGCATCAACATCGCCGACGCTCCGGAGAACCGAGGAGACCCCCTATGACCCGGCTCGTACTCCTCCACGGCATAGCCCAGCAGCACAAGGGCCCGCACACTCTGCTCGGCGACTGGTACCCGGGCCTCGCCGACGGCGTCAGCCTCGCCGACGCGGAACTGGAAAAGCGGGACGTGACCATGGCGTTCTACGGCGACCTGTTTCGGCCCGCCGGCCACCGCGGTCTGGGCGAGCCCGAACTGGACGCCTCCGACGTCGAGGAGGGCCTCGAACGGGACCTCCTGCTGGCATGGTGGGAGGCGGCGGCCCGGGCGGAGAGCCAGGTGCCGGGACCTGACGTGGCGGCGCGAGGCCGTACGCCGTACCTGGTGCAGCGCGCCCTGGACGCCCTCAGCCACTCCGCCTTCTTCGCAGGCATCGGTGACCGGATGCTGATCTCCGACGCCCGCCAGGTCAGGCGCTACTTCACCGAAGCCGACCTGCGCACGGCGGTCCAGGCCCGGTTTCTCGCCGCGCTCACCGACCGGACCGAGGTGGTCGTCGCGCACTCCCTGGGCTCGGTCGTGGCTTATGAGGCCCTTTGTGCTCACCCGGAGGTACCGGATCTGACGTTGGTCACGCTCGGTTCGCCGCTCGGTGTGCGCGGACTCGTCCTTGACCGGCTCGTCCCGGCGCCCCAAGACGGGCGGGGGCGCTGGCCCGCCCCCGTGCGGCGCTGGACCAATATCGCGGACCGGGGCGACGCCGTGGCTCTGGCCAAGGAGTTGTCGTCGGTGTTCGGAGGCCGGGTCACCGATGTCCTCGTACACAACGGAGCCAAAGCCCATGACGTCCGGCCGTATCTCACCGCGCGCGAGACGGGGCAGGCGATCGCCTCAGCCTTGCGGAGTCGCCGAGCGGGGCGCTGACACCAAGGCAGGCGCGCTCGGGGAGGATCAGTCCAGTCCAGGACGGCCCCGGCGACCGGGCGTGGCTGTACTCGCTGAACCAGGGGCCGGACGTGGCGGTGTCGACCATGCCCGGGCAGACGGCGGCGATCAGGGTGCAGGGGGGAGAGGCCGAGTCCGCGGCGTTCGGCGGCGTCGCTCCCGGGTACCGGCCTCAGGGCTTGAGCCGCGCGATCCGCAGACTCGTCGACGTCGGGGACGCACCCGTCGAAGGCTTCGCGTACGTTGGCGTGACCGGGACGTACGCCCAGGTCAGCGTGCCGTCCTTCTGGACCGCGATGTCACCCGTGATCCGCGTCGGCACCACCTTGTCCGCGCTCTGGAACGTGCCGTTCCAGTCGATGAGCCGGAAGTGCGTGCCCGTGAAGGTGCCGGTGCAGGTGCCGCTCGCGCACTTGGCGTTCTTCAGGAACTCCCAGGAGACGAGGAGGCGGTTGCTGCCGTACGGCGCCACCCGTACGTTGACGTGCTCGACGGTCTTGGCGCCGGTCAGGTAGATCGCCTTGCCGGGACCGGAGCTGCGGTTCTTCAGAAAGGCCACCGCCACTTGGTGCGTGCTGGTCACCGGCTTGACCGTCCAGCCGCGGCCGCTCGCGTCGTCCGGGTTCTTCTTCGCGGACGCGGCACCGCGCGAGGCGAAGGCGGTCGCGTAGCGGCCGGTGGAGGACTTCACCAGGTCGCCGGTGCGGCCCGCGAAGGTGCCACCGCAGTAGCCCGCCCAGCATTGCTCGCGCTGCACCACCGGAGCCACGTCCGGGGCGCCGATGCCCGTCGACACGAACAGCCCCGAACGCCAGTCGTCGAAGCACAGGGAGGTGAAGTCACCGGTGGTCTCGGCGCGCAGGGCGATGCCCTCGTTGTGGCTGCACCCCCAGCCCCAACCTCCGCCCAGCTTCGCGCCCTTGGCACCGACGTACGACAACTTGTCGCCGAAGTGGCCGTCCGCGAAGCCGCCCGCGCCGTGCACGACGAAGTAGGCGCCGTACTTCTTCCCGTTCCAGGCGAGTTGGCCGTCGAGGGTGGGGGAGGTGTCGTGGGAGGCGGTGCCGGTGAGCTTGGTGCGGAACGTCTGCTTGCCGTTCGTGTACCGGACGATCGCGGCCGCCGTCTCCTTCCACTTGTTGGTGTCGGCGACCCGGGTGAGCAGGGCGAAACCGTCGTTGTGCGCGACCAGCCCGCCGACCTCCTTCGCCCCCTTGACGACGGTGTCCGTGCCCGAGCGCTTCCCGGCGGACGTCAGCGGGGTGACATGGATGCCGTCCGAGGCGGGCCAGGCCACGCGCAGGGTGCCGTTCGGCGCCACGGCGGTCGCCGTCCGGGTCCACTCGCGCGTGTTGTTGTAACCGGCGGACAGATAAGGGAACTTGGCGGGCAGACTCACGGCCGTGGTGGTGGGGGCGAGCGTGGGAGGGGTGGCCGCGCCGGCCGTGGCGTACCAGGCACCGGCCAGCGCGGCGGTCGCGGCGAGACCGGCGATGACGGGCCTACGTGCCGCGCGGACCCGGCGGTGGCCGGCGCGGGGGGTGTCGCGAACCGTGTTGCTCGGGGTGTCGCCGTCGCGCGATGTGCGTCTTGCGGAAGTCATACCCCCAGGTCGCCGCGGGGGCCGCGAAGGTTGCCGTGGCGCGGGCGGCCGTGGCTTCAGGCCTTGCCGCGCCCGACGGTGTCCTTGAGAATCCCCCCATGACCTCCGCCATCCGCCACATGACGATCGACTGCGCCGACGCCTACGCGCTCGCCGACTTCTGGTCCCAGGTCCTCGGCCAACCGCTGAACGAGGAGGACCGGCCGGGTGACGAGGAGGCGCAGATCGAGGGCGCGGGCCTGCTCTTCGTCACCGTCCAGGAGGCCAAGAGCGGCAAGAACCGCCTGCACTTCGACCTCCAGCCCCAGGACCGCACCCGCGACGAGGAGGTCGCCCGCCTCCTCACCCTGGGCGCGACACTCCTCGACGACCAGCGCACGGGCGACGGCATGGGCTGGGTGGTCCTCGCCGACCCCGAGGGCAACGAGTTCTGTGTGGAGCGGAGCGCGGCCGAACGGGAGAGCTGAGATCGGGCCCCGCACAGGGGCCCGGCCCAGTCGGTCGGGCGGGACGCCGTGAGCGGTGGCGGGTGGCGACGGGTCGGGGCCGTCTGTCGGGGTCGGAACTGGTTCTCGCCGCCGTTGACGTGCAGGGTGGTGCCGAGCATGAAGCTGCTGTCCGCGGAGGCGAGGAAGGCCACGGCGGCGGCCACCTCCTCCGGGCGACCCCTCCGGCCGACCGGCACTCCCGCCGCGAGCTCCGCCTTGACGGCGGCCGCGTTCTCATCGCCGACGGCGATGTCGACCCCGGGGGTGTCGATCGCTCCCGGTGCGACCAGGTTGACCCGGATGCCCCAAGCGTCCCGCAACCCGCAACCCGCAACCCGCAACCCGCAACCCGCAACCCGCGTCCCGCGTCCGACGACGCTCGCCCAGCACACTTCGGCCGATACCGAAGCAACCCGCTTCTAGCCTGCGGGCATGAGTGAACACCCGCAGGAGACGCCCGCGCAGGCCGTGGCCGGCATGGTCGATCACGTGCTCGGCCTGGCCGCGACCTGGACCGGCTGGGACGGCAAGGCGGCCCAGGTCGACGACCGTGTCTACACCCCGCACAAGGCGATCCGCCGGGTCGCCGACCATCTGATCGACCACCTCGCCGAGTTGGAGGCGCGGCTCGCGGGCGAGAGACCGCAACCCGACCACTGGCACGCGTCCGCCACGACCACCGCGGCCGACCTCGCCCCCTTCACCCGGGAAGACCTGGACGAGGCCCGCAGCCGTCTCACCCGGCTCGCCCGCATCTGGGTCAACCGCCTCGGCGCCCTCACCGAGTACGAGCTCGACCACTCGCCCGGCGAGGGCTGGACCTTCCGTGAACTCGCCCTGCACCTCAAGGGATCCACGTACTACGCCGATGCGCTCGGCGACCTGTCATGACCGCGAGTCGGTCCCGAGGAACGTCCGCGTGAGCAGGTGGGCGTAGGCCGCCGAGTGCTGAAGGATGCCGAGATGACCGCCGGGAAACTCGACGAAGTCCGCCTGCTGCGTCTTCGCGAGGCACTCGGCGGTGCGATACAGGAGGTGACCGCGCGAGTCGGTCCCCGCGGCGACGGTGAGCCGGGCCCGCGACGGGCCCGCCTCCGGGACGTACGACGTGAAGGGGCCGATGACATGCGCGAGGGAGAGCGCCATCGGGCTCGCCAACTCCTCCTCGCGGCTGAGGGGTTGGCCCTCCGGAAGCTCCCCCGCCTCCCGTTCCTCCAGTACGGCGGTCATCCGGGCGCCTCCCGCCGCGAGCCCCTTGGTCCGGTAGACCTCGCAGACCTCCCGGAACGCCGCCTGCTGCCGTGTTCCGTCCGGCAACACCCCCACGCACGGCGGCTCGTGTGCGACGACGTGCCGCAGGCGCTCCGCGTGCCGGGTGAGCAGATCGAGGGCGGCGATGGCGCCGGCGCTGGTGCCGAAGACGTACGCCGACTCACCCTCCGGAAGCGTCGCGTCCAGCACGCGCCGCGCTCCGTCGCTCCAGTCCCGGACCCGCTGGTCCTCGACGGGTTCGCCGAGGCGGCCGTGGGCGAGTCCGAGGGGGTCGTACGTGACGACGGTGAAGTGTGCGGAGAGCGCGTCCGTCACCGGGTCGAGGCCCATGGGGTGGCCCGCGCCCCCGGGGATGAGCAGCAGGACGGGGCCGTGGCCGGTGATGTCGTAGTGCGGGTCAGTCATCGGTGCTCTCCTCTTGGGGCCAGTTCTCGAGTGCCACGTGCAGGGCGTCGACCGCCCTGTCCCAGGACTTCTGTACGTCACGGGGCGCGCCGAAGCCGCCCGCCGACTCCAGGGCACAGAAACCGTGGAAGGTGGCGCGCAACAGCCGTACGGCGTCGGTGAGATCGGGTTCGGCGAGTCCGTAGGCGCGGAGCATGCCGTAGGTGATCTCGGCGGTGCGTCGGAGCGCGGGGGTGCCGGCGATCAGCGACTGGTCGATCCGGATCTGTGTGGCCGCGTACCGACCCGGCCGTTCCAGCGCGTACGTCCGGTAGGCGCCGGCGAATGCGGCCAGCGCTTCCTTCCCGGCCCGGCCCGCCACCGCGACGGCGATCCGGTCGATCATCTCGCCGCCCGCCAGCAGGGCGACCCGGGTGCGCAGGTCCTGGAGGTTTCTGACATGCGAGTAGAGGCTCGCGTCCTTCACGCCGAAGCGTTTGGCGAGGGCGGCCAGGGTGATGTTCTCGAAGCCGATCTCGTCGGCGAGGTCGGCGGCGGACTCGGTGAGGCGGTCGGCGGTGAGGCCTGCGCGGGGGACCATGCGTGACTCCATAAACCTAGGGCTCCTAGGTACACTACTGGAACCCATAGGAAGAGGCCCCGGACTTTTGCAGTCCGGGGCCTCGGTGGACGGGGGTCGGCAGATCAGGAAGCCGTGAAAGCCGCGCGGAGCGTGCCGACCGCCTGGGCGATGGCGGCCCCGGCCGCGTGGGTCCCGCGCAGGGCGTTGAGCATCACGAAGTCGTGGATGATGCCCTGGTAGCGGACCGCGGTCACCGGGACACCGGCCTCGCGCAGCTTGTTGGCGTACGCCTCGCCCTCGTCGCGCAGGACGTCGGCCTCGCCGGTGATGACCAGCGCCGGGGGCAGGCCCGTGAGCTGCTCGGTGGTGGCGCGCAGCGGGGACGCGGTGATCTCGGCACGCTGCTGCTCGTCGGTCGTGTACTGGTCCCAGAACCACTGCATGCCGTCGCGGCGCAGGAAGTACCCCTCGGCGAATTGCTGGTAGGAACCGGTGTCGAAGCTCGCGTCGGTGACCGGGTAGAAGAGGACCTGCTGGACCAGCGGAACATCCCCGCGCTCCTTGGCCATCAAGGTCAGCGCGGCGCTCATGTTGCCGCCGACGGAGTCCCCGGCCACGGCGATGCGCGTGGTGTCGAGTCCCTTGGCGGCGCCCTGCTCCACGACCCACTGGGCGACGGCGTAGTTCTGCTCGATGGCGACCGGGTAGCGGGCCTCGGGGGAGAGGTCGTACTCCGGGAAGACGACCGCCGCGCCGGCGCCGACGGCGAGTTCCCGGACCAGCCGGTCGTGCGTGTGGGCGTTGCCGAAGACCCATCCCGCGCCGTGGATGTAGATCACCACGGGGAGGGTGCCGCCGGCGCCCGCGGGCTTCACGATCCGCGCCCGGACGCTTCCGGTCGGACCGCCCTGGACGGTCACCCACTCCTCGTCGACGGCGGGCTTGGCGATCTCTCCCGACTGCACCTCGTCGACCGCCTTGCGGCCCTCGACGGGGCCGAGGTCGAAGAGGTACGGCGGGTTCGCGGTGGCCTCGACGAAGGCCTGGGCGGCGGGCTCCAGTACGGGGCGGGGGGTGCTGTCGGTCATGACGATCTCCTCGGATCGGGTGCCGCGGGCGCGCTCGGTCCGTGGCTCGGGCCAGCGGCGGCATGCCGAGAAGAGTAGCGCGCTATTCAGTCGCGCACAACTAATTAGTGGTCGATAGAATCGAGGAGACCCGAACGCGTACGGTGGAGGGACGATGGCCCACCGAAGGGAGCCGTTTCCGTGAGCACCACCGCAGACAGTCGGGCCGAGCAGTCCCTGCTCCTCGACGACCAGCTGTGCTTCGCCCTCTACGCGGCGTCGAGAGCGGTCACCGCGCGCTATCGCCCACTTCTCGACGCGCTCGGGCTGACCTACCCCCAGTACCTGGTGATGCTCGTGCTCTGGGAGCAGGACTCGATCTCCGTGCGGGATCTGGGTACGGCCCTGCAACTGGAGTCCAGCACGCTGTCACCGCTGCTCAAGCGCCTGGAGACGGCCGGGCTGCTACGCCGCGAACGCCGCCCGGACGACGAGCGCTCGGTGGCCATCCGGCTCACGGACCAGGGGGCGACCCTGCGGGAGAAGGCCCGGGCGGTGCCGCCCGCCATGGGGGACGCCATGGGGCTGACGCCTGAGCAGGATGCCGTGGTCAAGCAGCTGCTCCGGTTGATCACGAGCAATGTGACGTCGGGATGAGAGTGCCGGTGCGGCGGAAGCGGGCGATGTCGGTGGCGCAGCAGCTGCGGAGCTGATCGCCGACGGCCTCCGTGGGGACCCCACGTTTCGTGCCTGGCCCATGCCGACGGCGACGGGAGGTTGGAGATCGGTCTCTGCGTACACCCCCCAACCGTGGCGGGAGGAACGGGAGTTGCCGGGGTCGTACGCGGATGAAGGAGGGCGGGGACTGTCGCTGGTCGAGGCACCTGCGGAGAAGTGGGGCGCCGAACTCCCACCGGGCGGGGTGTACAAGACCGTCTGGGCGGAGCTCCGAGTGAGGTCGTGCGCCGACTGACTCCTTCTACGGCGCGGCACGTCGACAGCCGGTTTCCGTGGACCGGTCGTGCAGGTAACGGGACTCTTCCACAGGGGTGAGGGTGGAGTCGACGGCCGCGCAGATGTCGTGGATCGCGCGGGCCGGGTCGGGTAGGTCGACGCTCCACAGGCCGACGGAGCCCTCCGCGCCGATGGCCAGGGTGCGTCCGTCGGGGCTGAACGCCACCGCTTCGGGTGAGCGCGTCGGCAGGGTGAGTCTGTTCTGGCTGGTGGCGAGGTCCCACAACTGAACGCCTCTCGCGCCGCTCGCGGCCAGGGTGCGCGCATCGGGGCTGAAAGCCAGCGCCGCCACTTCACCGCCGACACGGAAGCTGTCCTGGAGCCGGCCGGTGCGCGCGTCCCAGATCGTCACCGATCCGCGACTGCCGCCCACGGTGGCGAGGGTGCGTCCGTCCGGGCTGAACGCGAAGGACGACAGGATGTGGGCGCTCGGCTTGAGGGTGCGCCGGGTACGTCCCGTCGCGGTGTCGAGCAGCCTGACCTGATCACCGTCCGCCTCGATGTCCACGACGGCGAGTGTGCGTCCGTCCGGGGCGAACGCCACCCTCCTGACGGGGCCGCCGTGGCCAGGCCGAGCCGCGGTGTGCCGTGCGCCGGTGGTGAGGTTCCAGAGGTGTACCGTGCCCTGCCAGTCGACGAGGGTGAGCCGCGTCCCGTCGGGACTGAAGACCGCCGTGCCGCCGGCGCCCAGGGCACGGCTCAGGCGAAGTCGGCCCGTGGCGACGTCCCGGACCTCGATCACCCCCTTCTTGACGGACCTGGCAGCCAGGGCACGGCCGGTCGGGTCGAACCCCACGGCCGCGAGGAGGCGAACCGGGACGGACGGCCGCTTTCCTCCGGGGGCCGAGTCCGTGTCGAGCGGCAGTGAGGCTTCACGATCGCCGGTGCCGGCATCCCGGAGCTGTACCGCCCCCATCCCGGGCGGCCCTTGACGGACCGTGGCCACCGCGTGTCCGTCCGGGCTGAAGACCATGTCGTCGATGGAGGTGTCGGCGGAGCCGGGCAGAGTGGTCCGCGGGAGGTCGGCGGGCAGGCGGTGGACACGGACGTCGGGGTCCCCGTTGCTGCTGGTGACCAGAGTTCGGCCGTCCGCACCGAGGGCCACTTTCATGACTCCTCGACCGTGGTGACCGGTGGTCACGGTGGCCCGCGCCGTGCCGGAGGCGGTGTCCCAGGTTCGCACCGTGTCGCCGAGGCTCGGGATGGCGAGTGTCCGCCCGTCGGGGGCGAAGGCGAACTCGTTCTGCCCGACGGGCACGTCCTTGAAGGTGTGCCGGATGATCCCGGTGGCCACCTCCCGCAGTTGCACCGAACCGTCGACGCGGACCGCGTAGGTCCGTCCGTCCGGGCTGAAAGCCACCGCCCTGCCGTCGATTCGGCCGCCGCCGAGGGTGCGGGTACGGCCGGTGGCCACGTCCCACACCCGCACGAGTCCGTCGAGGCCCACCGCGGCGACGGTCCGTCCGTCAGGGCCGAAGGCGACCGCCTCCGGGTAGGGGTGCCCGGTGAAGCCGCGCCGCTTGCGGCCGGTGGCCACGTCCCACACCCGTACGGTCGTCGAGGAGGCGGCGGCCACGGTACGACTGTCAGGGCTGAAGGCGATCCCGCGTACCGAACCGCCGGGGAGGGTGAGGGGTCCGAGTTGCCTGCCGGTGACCGGATCCCACCTGCGGATGACGCCACCGGTGGCTACGGCGAGGGTGCGTCCGTCGGGGCTGAACGCCGCGACTTCGCCGCTGTCGGCGGGGCCGGTGAACGTGTGTCGGAGCCGGCCTCCTGGCAGATCCCAGACCCGTACCTTGCCGTCCCGGGTCTGGTCGGCCACGGTGTGCCCGTCCGGGCTGAGGGCGAGGGAATCCACCGGTTCGGTGCCACCGGTCAGGCGCTTGCGCAGCGGTAGCGCCGCGGCGGCGTACAGGGCGGCGGTGGCCTCGCGGGTGGGGCTGGTCCGGTAGGCGTGCACGGCCAGCAGTGCGGCGAGGTCGGGGTCGGAGTCCAGCAACGCACCGGACTCGGCGGCCAGTTGCCGGGACTGAGCCAGGTGCTGCGCGGTGACCGCGCTCCGCCACTGCCCCACGGCGAGGCCGGCGGCGACGAGGGCGAGGCACAGGGTGGCGGTGACCGCGGTGAGCACCAGCCGGGACCGGCGACGGCCCTTCTGCTCGTGGTCACGGCCGGCGTCGAGGTAGGCGTGCTCCAGGTCGGTCAGGTCCTCGCGCCGGGTGCCGCCGAAGTGTTCCTGGGCGGCGGCGAGCCGGATTCCCCGGTACAAAGCGCCCTCCTCACGGCCGAGTTCCTGCCAGGCCCGGGCCGCTTCGGTCAGGTTCCGGTGCACGCGCAGGCGTTCGCGGTCCTCCTCGATCCACCCGCGCAGCCGGGGCCAGGCCGTGAGCAGTGTCTCGTGGGCGATCTCGACCGTGTCGCCGTCCAGGGTGAGCAGGCGCGCCCCGGCGAGCGCCTCCACCACCTGGGCGGTGTCGTCCCGGTCGGTGCCGCCGAGTTCCTCGCGTTCGACGGGACGGCGCGTGTCGGGCGTGCCGTCACCGGGGGCGACCATGCGCAACAACACCCGGCGGGCAGCGGCCGCCTGGTCCTCGGTGAAACGGCCGTAGACCTCCTCGGCGGTCTTCGCGATGGCGCCGTCCAGGCATCCGGCCGCCTCGTATCCCGCCATGGTCAGTGTTTTGCCGCGGCGGCGGCGCCAGGTCTCCAGCAGCGCGTGGGACAGCAGCGGCAGCCCGCCGGGCTCGTCGGCGATCTCCTCGACCAGACGGGTGGTGAGGGCGCGCTCCACGGTCAGTCCGGCGGCCGTGGCCGGCTTGACCACGGCGTCGCGCAGTTCCGTGCGGTTCATCGCTCCGGTCAGGAGGTTGGCGTCGCGCAGTGCGTCGGTCAGTTCACGGTGCTCGGCGCAGCGGCCGTAGAAGTCGCCGCGCACCGCCAGCAGCACTCGGAGGCGGCTCTCGGGCCGGCGGGCCGTGAGCAGCAGATCGATGAAGCGAGCGCGCTCGGCCGCGTCGTGGCAGAGGGTGAAGACCTCCTCGAACTGGTCGACGATCACGACGGTGTCCGCCCCGGCGTCGCCGTCTCGGGGAATCGCGGGCGTGAGGAGCGGTGCGTGGCTGCTTGCGGGGCGTTCGCCCGGTGTCAGGATCCGGATCGCGGACGGGCGCATGCCCGGCTCCTGAGCGTGCCGGAGGACGGGTATCAGGCCGGCCCGCAGCAGGGAGGACTTGCCGCTGCCGGAGGGGCCGAAGATCGCGGCGAACCGTCGGCGGCGCAACAGGTCGACCAGGTCGGCGGTGAGTTGTTCCCTGCCGAAGAACAGGTCGCTGTCCCCGGTCTCGAACCGTGCGAGACCTCGATACGGCGCGAGCGATCCGTCGTCGTCCCCCGAGCCCTCATCGGCGGACTCCTCCACCGCCGCCTTCCAGCGGGCCTCCCATTCCGCCGGGTCCGCACCGCACGCCCCCGCATAGGCCAGCACCACCGGGAGCGTCGGCAACTGCTCACCCGCCGCGGCCTGCGACAGCGTGGTCACCGAATAGCCCGCCCGCCGCGCCAGCGACCGGTAGGTGATCCCGTCCGCCTCCTGCCTCAGCTTGCGTAACTCGAACGCGAACCGCTGCACCGGACCCGCCGCCGGATCCAACGGCACCTCACGACGCCCCGCCACACCTTCACCCCGTTCAATGTTCGGCCGCCAGAACGGTACTGCCGAACAATGCGCCGCCCGGTGAACTCGGTGATCAGCGCACCCCGACCGGGGCCTGCCTGATCGAAGAGGACTCTGCTCACGCATGGAATCCCCACCCCTCGTCCCCCCTCCGGCGAAGCTGGGATGGCTGGACGCGTCGCGCGGCATCGCCGCACTCGTCGTGGTGTTCGACCACTCCTCGTACACCTTCATGCCGGACTTCCGGCGGGAGTTGATGCCGCAGTTCAACACCAGCCGTTACGGCATCATGGTGTTCTTCCTGGTGAGCGGCTACATCATCCCCGCGTCGCTGGAGCGCCGGGGCTGCGTCCGGACGTTCTGGATCGGGCGGATCTTCCGTGTGTACCCGCTCTGGGCAGTGGTCGTCGTGGTGCTCCTCGCCGCCCACCTCTTGGGTGTCGCGGAGCTTCACGACTTCGGCGGGCAGAGCGCTGTCACCGCGGTGGTCGCCCACGCCACGATGCTCCAGGAGTTACTGGGAACACCCAATGTCCTGCTCGTCCTGTGGACGCTCTCCTACGAGATGTCCTTTTACCTGCTGGTCGTCGCCCTGTTCACGGTTCGCCTGCACCGGCAGTCCGCGGCGGTCGCGGTCACCTTGGCAGTGCTCTCCGCCGCGAGCGTGTCGGCGGGCGCGGTACTGCCCACCTCCGCCCTGTCCGGCCTGGTCGGCACCGGCCTGCTGATCGTGTGCGCTTCGATCGTCATGGGGCTCGCCATCTGCTGCGCGAGCGCCGGTTCACCCGTACTCCGGGTTTTCGGGGGTGTGTTGGGCGGGGTGCAGGCGCTCGTCCTGGTCCCGTTCAACGGCACGGTCCCGCTGTGGGAGGGCCTGGTGATCCTCGCCGTGATGTTCCTCGGCACCGCCGTCCACCGTGCCGAGAACGGTCAGTGCACCTGGCGCCGTGCGGCCGGCGCCGCTGTCCTGGTGGTCGTCTGTGCCGTGGGGAGTGCGTACTGGTCCGCCGCCGACGACCACTTCGCACGGCGCGGCTGGATCGTCGCGTTCCTGCTGGCTGTGCTCACCTTCGCCGTCGGACTGGCGTCGCGCGGTCGACGCGTACCGCCGATGCTGACCGGGCTGGGAACGATCAGCTACTCGGTCTATCTGGTGCATCCGGTCCTGCTGGCGGTGATCGACGGCACGATCGGCCGACGGTGGCAGGACAGTCCCGTGCTCGAAATGATCTTCTTCGCGGCGCTGCTGCCCCTGTGCCTGCTGACCCACCGTTGCGTCGAAGCACCCGGCCAGGCCTTGGGCCGCAGGTTGGCGGCCCGCGTGCAGCCGCCGCGTACCGGGCGCTGAACAGCGCACACCAGGGATACGCTCCCTGGAGACAGGACCGTGGCACGGAACGTACGAAGTGCCCTCTCCCACACGGGAGTCGGGCCCGCCCGGCCACCCCGGGCGGGCGTCAAAAGATGTTTCCGTGCCGGTGACGGCGGCCCTAAGGTTGCCCAGGTCGTCCGGGACCTGGGAGGGGCATGGCGTACGAGGCGCGGCCGGACGGAAAGTCCGATGGCCGCACGGCTTCCCCGTCGTCCGACGACAAGCCGCGCCCGCTCTGGCGGCAACGGGACTTCGCCGTCTTCTGGGCCGCGCAGACCCTCTCCGTCCTCGGTGACTCCTTCGCCCTGATCGCCCTGCCCCTGCTGGTGTTCGAGACCACCGGCTCCCTCGCCCGGATGGGACTGCTGACGGCGGTCGGCGGCGCCGCCTCGGTTGTCGCCGCCGTGTTCGCGGGCGTGGTGGTGGACCGGGTCGACCGGCGCCGGCTGCTCATCGGCTGCGACCTCGTGCGCATGGTGCTGTACGGCGTGATCCCGCTGGTGTGGCTGGCAGGGCCGAAGGTCTGGCTGCTGTACGCCGTGCTGCCGGTCTGCGAGGCGGTCGGCATGCTGTTCGCCGTCGGATACGTCACCGTCGTACGGGGTCTCGTCGGAACCGGTCAACTCACGGAGGCCAACGGGCGGTTGAACGCGACCGCCGCCGCGGCCGGGGTGCTGGGACCGGTGGGCGCGGGAGTGGTCGCGGCCTGGACCGGCGCCGCCACGGCGGTCGGCGTGGACGCGGCGAGCTTCGGGGTCTCGGCGCTGTGCACGTGGTTCGTGCGGTTCCGCTCCCGCCCCGCCGAGGCGCCCGAACGCACCGGCCTGTGGCGGGACCTGCGCACCGGCGTGGCCTTCCTGCGCGGGCATCCTGTGCTGCGCTGGCTCACCGTGCTCCTGTTCGTCTTCAGCTTCCTCACCCTCGGCCTGAACGACCTGGTCATCTACCATCTCAAGCACGACCTCGGCCACGACGACGGCACGGTCGGCACCGTCATGGCCGTCGGCGCGCTCGGCACCATCACCGGGGCGCTGCTGGTGGCCCGGGTACGCCGACGGTTCGGTTTCGGCACGGTCTGGACCGGCTCGGTCGCGCTGTGCGGCCTCGCCTTCGCCGGCATCGGCTGGGCCCACGACGTCCCGGCCGTCGCGGCCCTGTGCGCGCTCTTCCTCGCCTGCGGCGGCATGGCGGGCACCTGCTCCATGTCCCTGCGCCAGGAGGTGACTCCGGAACCCCTCCTGGGCCGCGTCACCTCCGCCTTCTGGACCCTCCACTACTCGGCGGCCCCGATCGGAGCGGCCGTCCTGACCTGGGCAGCGGACCACCAGGGCACGGCGCCGGTGGGCCTGACGGCGGGCGCCACGTGCGTACTCGTCGCATGCGCCGCCCTGTTCACGCCGATCCGGCGCACCTGACCTGACGAGTCGCTCGGCAGACTCCGCCTCTCACGGCCAGGGAGCTCACCCGTTCACCCCCGCATAATGCCGAAGACTCCACCCCCACAGCATCCGCGACCCCAGATACGCCACCACGCCCAGCAGCGGCGACACCGCCGCCAGCCAGTAGGGGACGCCCGTGTCGTGGCCGTGGCCCGTCAGGACCGCTGCCGGGAAGTACGCGACGAAGGCGAGGGGGAGGCCGTAGGTGAGGAGGCCGCCGACCGCCTTGGGGAGGACGTTGAGGGGGTAGCTGCCGAAGGTGCCGAGGAGTTCCTCCAGCCAGCGGCTCCAGTAGTCCGCGGCCGGGAAGCGCAGGCCCGCGCAGGTGATCGCGGTGAAGAGGGCCGCCTCCAGGAACATGCCGCCGATCACGGCCGCGATCAGGTAGGAGATCCGGCCCGGTGTCCAGTCCAGCTGGCTGCGGCTCAGGGCGCCGACCATCAGGCCCACCGCCACCGTGAGGTCGCCGATCGCGTTGGTGGGGAAGAAGGCCAGCTGGAGCTGGCGGTACACCGGCATCGGGCGGGTCAGGTAGATGTCGATCCTGCCCTCCTGGATCTGCCGGCCGGCTCCGTGCACCCGTCCCAGCAACAGGACGAACAGTCCGTGGGCGAGCATCCTCGTCGCCGGGATCAGCAGGACCTCCGAGCTGTCCCAGCCGCCCATTCCGGTGAACCGGGTCAGCAGCACGGTGGCGAACACGATCACCGACACCTGCCAGATCGCACCGATCGCGATCATCAGCAGGAACTCCGTGCGGTACTCCAGCTGCGCACGGAAGTTGAGACGCGTGACGCGCCACGCGATCCGCATGCCGTTCACAGGCCTCAGCCTCCTTGGGAGATGACGCGACGGGCGGCCCGCCGCCACAGGAAACGGGTGAACAGGGTGAGCGCCACGGCCCAGAACGCCTGGATCGCCAGCTGCTCGAAGGCGTCCGACAGGGGAATGCGGCCGATGTACAGGGACAGGGGCACGCTCAACGTGGCCTGGAAGGGCAGGAATCCGCTCAGCGTGATGAACCAGTCCGGGAAGAACCACAGCGGTGCGTACACGCCGGACAGCAGGTTCTGCGCGAAGATCAGGATCAGCATCGCCGCGTTGTTGCGGACCGTCCAGAAGCACAACTGGTCCAGGATCAGCATCACGTGGTACAGCACGAACTGGCCCAGGAGCAGGCTCAGCGCGAACACCCCTGCCACAGCCGCCGACCTGGGCGGATCCACCACCCCGGCCGCCAGACAGACCAGATAACCGCCGAGCGCCCACGCGAAGCCGTACAGCTGCTCGCCGAGGGCCCGCAGGGCGTGGTAGCGCTGGGGCGGCAACGGGCGCAGATACCAGTAGACGATCGTGCCGAAGTGCATGTGCTGCATGACGGTGTCGCGGCCCGCGTACTGGTCCAACTCCCGGAGGCGGGAGGCGAGTACGGCCAGCACGGCGTAGGTGACGGCCTGCCCCTCGGCGAGGCCCGCGGTGGTGCCGGTGTGGGAGTACAGGCCGTGCCACAGGGAGGCCACCAGGACCACCTGGACGGCGAGGCGGACCAGGACGGCCGTCATCCGGGGCGGTGCGTGCAGTTCGCCGAGCGGGGTGACCCGGGCGGCGCGCCAGGCGTGCAGGACGGCCATGTCAGACCGCCCCGGTCGCGGGCTCCGCGTGGACGTAGGCCGCCCGCATCACGTCTTCGAGGTCGGCCTCGTCGATGGCGACGCCCGTCACCTCGTACCGTTCGATGACCGCCTTCAGGGCCTGGTGCACGGTCGGGGAGTCGGGTCCCTCGGGGCCGAACACGACCTGCGGGCCCTCCTTGCGCAGCACCGCGATCCCCGGCAGCGGTACGACGTCCGTGTGCGCGTCGGCGAGGGTCGCGCGGACCTGCCAGGTGGAGCCGAACTTGCGGCGGATCTCGTCGAGCGAACCGTCCAGGACGAGCCGGCCGTGGTTGATCAGGACGACCCGCTCGGCGAGCCGCTCGACCTCGGTCATGTCGTGGGTGGTCAGCAGGACCGTGCGGCCGCGCTCCTCCACCTGGTGGCGCAGGAACTCCCGCACCTGCTCCTTGACCACCACGTCCATGCCGATGGTCGGCTCGTCGAGGAAGACGACGGGCGGGTCGTGCAGCAGCGCGGCCGCGAGGTCGCAGCGCACCCGTTGGCCGAGGGAGAGATGGCGGACCCGGGTGTCCCAGAACGTGGACAGTTCCAGGATGTCGTCGAAC
Organism: Streptomyces sp. NPDC005402; assembly: GCF_040606575.1. NCBI lineage: Bacteria > Bacillati > Actinomycetota > Actinomycetes > Kitasatosporales > Streptomycetaceae > Streptomyces > Streptomyces sp. NPDC005402. The sequence goes on along the minus strand of NZ_JBEXFB010000002.1, from coordinate 95,659 downwards.
TCCGCGAGGCGCGCGGCGTGTTCGGCCTTCGGCACCTCGTAGATGTCCCTGAGGATCGAGAACGACTCGCGCACCGGCAGGTCCCACCACAGCTGGGTGCGCTGCCCGAACACCGCGCCGATGTTACGGGCGTTGCGTTCGCGATCCTCGTACGGCACCACGCCCGCCACCCGGGCCTCGCCCGCGGTGGGCGTGAGGATGCCGGTGAGCATCTTGATGGTGGTGGACTTGCCGGCGCCGTTCGGGCCGAGCAGGGCGAGGAGTTCGCCGGGCGCCACCTCGAAGGTGATGTCCGAGACGGCGTGCTTGGCGACCCGCTCCGGGTTGACCAGGGAGCGCAGGGTGCCGGCGAGGCCGGGGCGGCGGACGGTGGTGTGGAAGGTGCGCGAGAGACCGCGCACCTCGATACTTCCCCTCACGGTGTGAACTCCCTAGCTCCGAACACGAGTTGCGGCCGGTCGGCTGAGAAGCCGACCGGCCGCGGGCACACCATGACCGTCGCAGAATCCCGATCACACTGGCAATGGATTAATCCACCTGTGAATTGGACTAATCGATCACCGGGAGCTCACCGGGAGCTCACCGGGGGAGTACCGAGAAGACGAACGAGAACTCCGCCGGCTCGGCCCGCAGGTGGTACTGCGGCAGCGGGCCAGGACCGCAGGACTGCGAACCGACACCGTGGTGGCCGTGGTCGAGGTTGACCCACACCGTGTCACCGGCCCGCAGATCCGTCAGATGCGTCGCCGCGTCCAGCTGCTCGGTCGTCCAGCGCCGGGCGGTGAAGGAGAACTCCGGGTCGCCCTCGATCCGCAGCCCGCCGAGTTCCACCCAGCGCACGTCGGCACGGGCGCCGTTCTCCTGCGGGCGCAGATACGGCGTCTGCAGCTCGTCCACGCTCGCCTGCCAGCGCCCGACCATGGACGCCTTCGTGGTGTCCGGGTAGGCCTCGCCGGGGCCGCCGCCGAACCACTTCACCTGATCGGCCTCGGGGAGTCCGAGCCGGATGCCGAGCCGGGGCAGCGGCTGCGTCCACTCGCCCTCGGGGCCGACGGACACCGTCAGGCGAAGCCGTGAGCCGTCCGAGGTCCAGCGGTAGACCACACCCAGGCCCACCTCACGGGCCGCGGGCGCCACCCGGGTGCGGACCGTCAGCGCGTCCTCGCCGAGTTCCACCGCATCGAGCCGGTGCTGCATGCGGTGCAGGCCCAGGGTCCGCCACAGCGTGCTGTAGCGGATGCCGGAGTTCCACTCCGTGCCCTCGTCGTTGTCGGTCGTCGCCCGCCACACGTCCAGGCGCGGGCTCTCGACGGCGACCCCGCCGATCGCCTTGAGGGCGCCGGTACGGCCGTCGAAGGACGCCGGGCCCAGGGTGATCAGCTGCTCGCCGCGCACCGGCCGGTCAGTGGCCGCGACGGAGGGCCGTACCGGCGAAGAAGCCGGGAGCTGGCCCCACGCGACGACATGGCCCTTGGCTGCCCAGGCCGTGTCGGACGCCAGGAGCGCCCGTACGGTCCACTGCGCCTCCGCACTCTCGTGCGCGGGCGGCTCCGGCAGCTTCAGGTCCGCCGACTCGCCCGGTCCCAGTGCCGGCACCGCGAGCGTGCCCGCCTCGACCGTCTCGCCGTCCACCTGGTACGACCACTCGAAGGCGAGCTGGGACAGGTCCGCGAAGTCGTACTTGTTGGTGACGCGTACGGTGCCGTCGGCGCCGTCGATGCGGACCGGCTCGATGACCTTCTTGTACTCGATCAGGCCGGGGGAGGGCGTGCGGTCCGGGAAGATCAGGCCGTCGCAGACGAAGTTGCCGTCGTGCAGCTCCTCGCCGAAGTCGCCGCCGTAGGCGTAGCCCAGCTCGGCGTGCTTGACGCCGTGGTCGATCCACTCCCAGATGAAGCCGCCCTGGAGACGGTCGTACTTCTCGAAGAGCTCCTGGTAGTCGGCCAGGCCACCGGGGCCGTTGCCCATGGCGTGGCCGTACTCGCACTGGATGAACGGCAGCTCGCGGCGCCCCAGCGTGCCACCGTCCAGCCGCTTCCCGATCTGCTCGACCTCGCCGTGGAAGGCGTACATGCGCGAGTACACGTCGGTGTCCCGGCAGTTCCAGTCGCCCTCGTAGTGCACCAGGCGGGAGGAGTCGCGGCCGTGGATCCACTCGGCCATGGCGGTGAGGCCGCGGCCGGTGCCGGCCTCGTTGCCCAGCGACCAGAAGACGATCGAGGGGTGGTTCTTGTCCCGCTCGACCATGCGGGCCGCGCGGTCCAGGAGGGCCGGGGTCCAGCGGTCGTCGTCGACGGGGTTGTCCCGCCAGTCCTGCTCGGTGAAGCCGTGGGTCTCCAGGTCGCACTCGTCGATGACCCACAGGCCGTACTCGTCGCACAGGTCCAGGAAGGCCGGGTGCGGCGGGTAGTGCGAGGTGCGCACGGCGTTGATGTTGTGCCGCTTCATCAGCAGCACGTCCTCGCGCATGGTCGCAAGGTCGAGGGTGCGGCCCTTGCCCGGGTGCCACTCGTGCCGGTTGACGCCCTTGAACAGGACGGCCTTGCCGTTGACCTTGATCAGACCGTCTTCGAGGGCGACCGTACGGAAGCCGATGCGCAGCGGGACCCGCTCGCCCTCGGTGACCAGCTCGCCGTCGTAGAGCCGGGGGCTCTCGGCGCTCCACGGGGCCACCGGGGCCGTCGCGGACTCGCCGGTCGCGACATCGATGTCGAGGGCGGGCACGAGCACCCGCCCGTCGACGTCGGAGTCGACACGCAGGGTGCCCTCGCCGGTGAGGTGGTCGTAGGAGGCGTGCACGAAGAAGTCCAGGACGCCGCCCGCGGGGCGGTGCAGCAGGGTGACCTCCCGGAAGATGCCCGGCAGCCACCACTGGTCCTGGTCCTCCAGGTAGGAGCCGGCCGACCACTGGTGCACCCGGACCGCGAGGACGTTGGCCTTCGGCTTCAGGAGGTGGCCCACGGCGAACTCGTGCGCGAGCCGGGAGCCCTTGAACTCGCCGATGTCCGTGCCGTTCAGCCAGACCCGGGCGCAGGACTCGACGCCGTCGAAGCGGATGACCGCGCCGCCATCGGCGGGCCAGTCCTCCGGCAGGTCGAAGACGCGCAGGTGGTCGCCGGTCGGGTTCTCGGTGGGGACGTGCGGCGGGTCCACCGGGAAGGGGTAGAGGTGGTTGGTGTAGATGGGCAGCCCGAAGGCCCCGTCCCCCTGGAGGACCCAGTGCCCGGGGACCGTGACCTCGGCCCAGCCGCCGGCGTCGTATCCCTCCTCGGCGAAGGAGTCGTCCTCGGCGTCGACGGTCGCCGAGAGCCGGAAGCGCCAGGCGCCGTCGAGGGGCAGGGCCTTCGCGTCGGAGGACGCGTACCAGGCGCGGGGCGGGAGGGCCCCGCTGCCCGGTGATACGTCCTCGACGTAGTCGAAAGCGCTGGTGGTGCGGAAAGACATCGGTCTCCAGGTCCTGAGAGAGAGGTGTCAGCCCTTGATGCCGGTCTGCGCGATTCCCTGCACCAGCCAGCGCTGGAGGAAGAGGAACACGAACACCAGGGGCAGGATGGAAATGGCGGTGGCCATGAAGATCAGGTGGAAGTTGACGGTCTGGTTGGTCGTGAAGGAGGACAGTGCGACCTGGACGGTCCAGGAGCTCGGGTCCTGGCCGATGACCAACGGCCACAGGAAGGCGTTCCAGCCGCTGATGAACGTGATCGTGGCCATCGCCGCGAAGAAGTTCAGCGAGTTGGGTACGACAATGCGCCAGTATGCGCCCCAATAACCTAGCCCGTCCACGCGTGCCGCCTCCTCCAGCTCCTTGGGGAACCCGAGGAAGTACTGCCGGAACAGGAAGCAGGTGAAACCACTGAAAAGCCCCGGGATGATCAGACCGCGGTAGGTGTCGATCCAGCCGAGCGACGAGACCAGCACGAAGCTGGGCACGAAGGTGACGGCGGTGGGGACCATCAGGGTCGCGAGGACCATGTAGAAGACCTTGTTGGCGTGCTTGTAGGGGATACGGGCGAGGCCGTAGCCGGCCAGGGAGCAGATCAGCAGGGTGCCGACGGTCATGGAGACGGCGATCACCGTCGAGTTCCACATGGACCTGGCGAAGTCGACCGTCGGGTCGTCGAACAGCTCGCTGATGTTGCCCCACTGGAAGGAGGGGAGCAGCTTCCAGTTCTCGCCGGTGATCTCCGGGTCCGTGGAGAGGGAGTTGCGGAGGATCAGGTAGAAGGGGAGCAGGAAGAGCAGGGCGGCGACGCTGACGGCGATGTACAGGCCCGTGTTGCCGAGGACGCCTCCGCGCTTCTTGCGGGGTTCCTTGCCCACCTGAGGTGCGGTGGTGGTCACTTGGAGTCCTCCCCCCTTCCGAAGCCCATGAACTTGCCCTGGAGGAGCGTGACGGCGCAGATCAGCAGCGTGAGGATGACGGCTCCCGCGCTGCCGGCGCCGTAGTCCTGGTTCTCACCGAGGGCGGTCTTGTACAGGACCATGAGCGGGGTCTGGCCCCAGGTCGCCTTGGTCGTGACGATGTTGTAGAACTCGTCGAACGCCTGGTAGGCGGCGACGAGCAGGAGCAGGATCACCGCGGTGGAGGTGGCGCGCAGCTGGGGCAGCGTGATGTACCGGAAGGTCTGCCAGCCCGGCTTGGCGCCGTCGATCGCGGCGGCTTCGTACAGCTCCGCCGGGATGTTCTGGAGCGCGGCCAGGAACAGGATCATGTAGAAGCCGGCCTGCAGCCACAGGCGTACGGTCACGATGACCAGCCAGTACCAGGGCGGGTTCGGGTCGGACAGATAGGCGATGTTGTCGACGCCGAACCAGCCGAGCACCGTGTTCATCAGGCCGAAGCGGACACCGGTGAAGATGGACATCTTCCAGATCAGCGCGGCGGCGACGTAGGACACGGCGGTCGGCAGGAAGAACACCGACCGGAAGAACGCCCGCATGAACCGCAGCCGGTGCACCAGCATGGCCAGGCCCAGGGACAGGGCCCAGGTCAGCGGCACGATGAGCGCGGCGAACACCGTGAACGTCACCAGGGAACCGGTGAAGTTGGAGTTCGTCAGCATGCTCTTGTAGTTGTCGAAGCCGATGAACTTGCTCGGCGTGACGGTGAAGCGTGCGTCGAAGAAGCTGAGCCAGATGCTCCAGACGATCGGCACGAAGACGAAGATCACCAGGCCGATGAGGAACGGCCCGGTGAAGAGCCAGAAGTTGAAGGTCGGGTTGCCCCGTAGGCCCCGCCGCGGCCGGGCCGGTGAGGCCTTGGCCGGGGCGGGCTGGGCGACCCCGCGCGTGGTGGTGGTCGACATGTCGTGGTTTCTCCGTCGACCTATCCGAAGAGCTTCTTGAGCTCGGCGTTGACCTTCTTCTCCGCGGTGGCGAGCGCGGCGTTCGGGTCGCCGTTCTTACGGACGCTGTTGGCGAACGCGTCGGTCAGGGCGGTGATCATGGCCTGGGTCCAGCCGATGTTGTCGAAGTGCCCGAACTCGTTGAAGAGCTTGACGCCCTCGGCCGGCAGACCCGACTTGAGCTTGGTGGCGGACTGCGCGATGGAGGTGCGCGGTGGGATGTGGAAGCCGTACGAGGTGGCCCAGTCCTCCTGGTACTCCTTCTGGTCGATCCACAGCCACTTCACGTACTCCTTGGCCGCGTCGACGTTCTTGCCCTTGGCGTTGACGAACATCGACCAGCCGCCGTTGTAGACGGACTGCTTGCCGTTGTCGCCGACCTTGGGGAAGGGGAAGATGCCGAGGTCGTCGCCGAGCGCCTTCTGCATGGCGGGCATCGCCCACATACCGCAGAACTGGATGGCGCACAGGCCCTGGTTGATCGCGGACGGGTCCCAGTAGTCGGCCGGGGCGTCGAGCAGCAGGTTGCCGCTGGTGAACAGCTGGCGCAGCTGCTTCATGCCGGCGACCACCGCGTCCGTGTGGAAGGCGGGCTTGTTGTCGGCGGTGAGGGTGTCCGCGCCGGCCGACCAGAGGAGCGGGTTGATGGCCGGGGTGAGGTCGTTGCCGAGGAAGACGCCCTTGACCTTGTTGGTGGTGAGCTTCTCCGCGGCCTCGAGCAGCTCGTCGAGGGTGGTCGGCACGTCGACCTTGGCCTTCTCCAGCATCGACTTGCGGTAGAAGAAGAACTGCGGGTCGTCGATCATGCGGACGCCGTATATCTTCCCGTCCACCGTGTGCGACTTGATGTCGGCCTGGTTGAAGTCGTCCTTGACCGGGGCGATGATGTCGGTCAGGTCCGCCACCTGACCGCTCTTGACCAGCTGGATCTGCGGGTGGAACTCGAAGACGTCGGGCGCCTTCTTGGTGAGCAGGGCCGCGAAGAGCGCGGACTCGAAGTTGGCTCCCGTGATCCAGTTGGTCTTCACGTCGGCCTTCTTGTAGGCCGCCGCGTAACGCTTGATGGCCTGCTCCGTGCCCGCCTCGCCGTAGGCGTGGAAGTACTGGGTGAGGCCGTCGCCCGACCCGCTGCTCCGCCCGGTGTTGCCGCCGCACGCGGCCAGTCCGCCGGCGGCGGCAAGACCCATGCCGGCCTGCAGAACGCTTCGACGGTTCCAGTGGTTGTTGCTCAATGCCGACATGCTGACGTCCTTGTCTCGAATACGGCTGCGGCTCTGTGCCAGGTCTCTGCGGCTCAGCGCCAGGTGGCTCAAATGGACCTGCGGTGCGGGACGTTAACCTTCGACTAAGCCTTCGGCAAGGGGTTGGACGAAGTCTGCTCGAAGCGTTGTGCGGCGTTCGGGATACCGGACGCCTCGGGGCCGCGGGCCGCCGCACCAGCGGCCCGCAACCCCCTTGCAGAGGGGTGGTGTTACTGCTTGAACCAGGCCTGGTTGGTCCCGCCGTTGCAGGACCACAGACCGACCTTGCTGCCCTCGGCCGTCGCCTGTCCGCCGACGTCCAGGCAGGTGCCCGACGCCTCGCTGACGACTTGGCCGTTGGAGTTCAGCAGCCATTGCTGACTGCCGTCACGGGTCGCCACAGGGCTCGTCGTGAGCCCCGAACTCCCCGCGGTCAGATAGCCGTTCGCGCCCTTCAGGCGGCCCTTCGCGTCGTACGACCACACCTGCTCGGACCCGCCCGTGCAGCTCGTGATCACCGCACCCGAGGCGTCCGCGGTCAGGCACTTGCCGGACTGCTTGCCCTGGAGCGCGCCCGTGACCGCCGACGTGCCGTGACCCTTCTGGTCGAGGACGTATGTCGTGATGGACCGCGCCGGCAGAGTCGCCGAGGCCGTGCCGCCCTTGACCGACGGCTTGGCCACGTTCGCCCAGCTCTCGGTCGCCGACGTGCGCACGGCCTTGCTCGCGCGCACCGGCGCCTTGCTGTTGAAGTGCAGCTTCACCGCGGTGTCGGTGGTGTTGTGGTTGTTGACCACGGCGACCCACTTGCCGTGGTCGTCGTACGTCGACACCTCGACGCCGTCCGGGACACCGGTCACGTTGTGGGCGACCGAGCCCGGCCGGACGAACTTGCTGTACTGGCCGAGCGCGTAGTAGCGCTTGGTGTAGTACAGGGTCTGGTTGCCGTTGGTGGCGTAGTTGGGGTCGTAGTAGATCAGGCCGTCGTTCCAGCCCTCGCCGTTCTTCGCGAGGGGGTCGGAGCCGATCATCTCCGACAGGGCGACCCACCACTGGAACGCCGAGTCGTGCGCGGTCGCGAAGTCCTTGTAGATGATCCGGGAGAGGTTCAGACCGCCGTCGATCGTGGGGTCGTACTCCTGCGCCCAGCCCGTGCCGCCGTTGCCGAAGCAGCAGATCTCCGTGGACCAGGACTGCTTGCCGACCGACCTGGACGTCTCGTAGATCTTCGCCCGCTGGTCGTCGCCCGGGTTGTTGTACGTGTGGTGGGCGAGCTTGTCGACGTACTGGGCGGTGTCCGGCTGCGAGATCCACTGCGGGACCTCGGTGTTGAAGCTCACCGTGCTGCTGGACTCGTCCGCGATGATGCCCGTCCTCTGGTGCCGGGCCTGCTGCTCGGCGCCCAACGCCCGCACGATGTCGTCGCGTTGGTCGACCGGTACCAGCATGCCCTCCTGGCCGCAGTCGTCGAAGCTGTTCGTCGGCTCGTTGAAGGGGCTGATGTAGTCGAACTTCACGCCCTGCCGGGCGAAGTGGGCGGTGACGTCCGCGACGTACTTCGCGTAGTCCTGGGTGTTCTCCGCCTTCAGGTAGCCGCCGCAGCTCTTGGCGTTGGTCTTCCACTGCGCGGGCGCGCTGTTGACGAAGGCGATCAGGTCCTTCACGCCGTACTTGGCGGCCGCGTACAGGAACGTACGGCCCGCCTTGTCCTTGCTCCAGTCGTAGGACCCGTCGTCCCTCACGAAGGTCTCGGGAGCGCGCGGCGCGTAGGTGACGGCGGTGCCGCCACCGCCGATGTTGTAGCGGTAACTGCTCAGTGCCAGGCCGTCCTTGGAGAACAGCAGCTTCGACACCCGGGCCTGGACCTTCGGGTCGAAGTTCTTCAGGTCGTTGACCCACCAGGCGCCCGAGGCACCGATGTTGTCGATGGTCTGGGCGGCGTGCGGGGACACTTCGGCCACCGTGGGGGTGGCGGCCGACGCGGGCGGAGCGGATATCAGCGGTCCCGCGACAGCGAACGCGGCTGCGGCTGTCAGCAGGGCCGATCTCTTGGGGTGGGGGTGAGACACGTGCATCCCTTCCGTCGTCATGAAGGTGGTGCGGTACGGCTCCTAGCGAGGGTTGTGCGTCTTGGCTCTCGCGGGGGTGGTGCGCTTTGTTGCAGACCTCTGCCCGACCGACTGGAGTGCCCCTTCGAGCGCGAACGTCGCCGCGCCCAGGCACGCCGGGTCCGTCGGGATGGGGGAGAGGACGATCTCGGTGGCGGCCATCGGCCGGGGCAGCGCGTGCCGGGCGACGGCCTCGCGCACCTCCGCGGCCAGAGGCTCGCCGAGGGCGGCTGCGACCCAGCTGCTGAGCACGACCACCTCGGGGTTGAACAGGTTGACCAGGTGCGCGATGGAGGCGCCCAGATAGCGGGCGGTGTGCCGGACGACCTGGACCGCCGCCGGGTCCTCGGTGCGCATCCCCTGGGCCAGCGCGTCGATCGTCGCCGTCTGGTCGCCCGGGTGCAGCAGCTCGCTGTCGGGGCTCAGCTCCCGCAGGTTCAGCATGATCCCGGGCGCGCCCACATACGTCTCCACACAGCCGTGGTTGCCGCAGCGGCACAGGCGTCCGTCCAGGACGATCGTGTTGTGACCCCACTCGCCCGCGCTGTTGGAGACACCGCGGTGCAGTGCGCCGCCCAGGACGAGCCCGGCGCCCACGCCGGTCCCGAGGGTGACCACCACGGCGTTCCCGCGCCCGCGCGCCGCTCCGAACCACAGCTCGGCCACGGCGACGGCACGCAGCGGATTGTCCAGGTAGAGCGGGTAGGCGATGTACTCGGAGAGCAGGTCGAGCAGCGGCACGTCGTGCCAGTCCCAGTTGGGGGCGTACTCCGAGATGCCGGTGGCGCGGTCCACCTGCCCCGGCACGCTCACGCCGACGCCCAGCACCCGGGCGCCCTCGATCCCGGCCTGTGTGACCACCGAGCCCACGGCGGCGGCGACATGGCCGACCACCTGCTCGGGGAGGCTCTCGCCGGGGCGGACGTCCTCCTCGGCGCGGGCCAGGACGTTCAGCGCCAGGTCGAACAGCTCGACGTGGACGTAGGTCTCCGCGATGTCCACGCCGATCAACGCGCCCCCCGACGCGTTGACGGCCACGAGCCCCCTCGGACGCCCGCCGGCCGATTCCTCGAACCCGACCTCCGTGATCATCCGGAGGTCGAGCAGCTCGCCCACGAGCGTGGCGACGGTGGCCAGGCTCAGCCCGGTGGCCGCCGCCAGCTCCTGTCGGGAGGTGGGCGACTCGGCGATGATCTGGCGCAACACCTCGTAGCGGTTCGCGGTGCGGATGTCACGTGATGTGCGCTTCATCGGGGCCGGCCCCCATCCCTTCGCTCATGCCGGGACGACAGTGGCACCGGCGCGGCGCAAGGCTATGGGCTGCGAGGGACTTTGTACAAGGGGTTAGGAAAGGGGCTTTATAAAGTCAGTCGGCGAGTACGGACCGGACGAAGGCGTTGGCGAATTTTGCCTCGGGGTCCAGCTCACGCGCCAGCTTCCGGAAGTCGCCGAGCCCCGGGTAGCGCTGGCGCAGGATCTCGGCGGGCGTGGTGAACACCTTGCCCCAGTGCGGCCGCGCGTCGAAGGGCTCCAGTGCCTCCTCCAGCCGGCGCACCGCCGGAAGGGCGGCCTCGGTGTCCTCGATCCAGGTGAAGTGCAGGGCCACGGTGTCCCGGCCGTAGGAGGGGCTCAGCCACTGCTCGTCGGCGGCCACGGTCCGCACCTCGCAGATCTGGAGCACCCCGGACACCGTCTCCCGGATGCCGTCCACCGCCTGCAGCGCCTCGACGGCGTCCTCGCGCGGCAACAGGTACTCCGACTGGAGCTCCGCACCGCTGCTCGGCGTGAACTCGGCCCGGAAGTGCGGCAGCCGGTCGTGCCAGGGCCCCGGCACCCCGAACTGCTCGGTGCAGTTGACCGCGGGCATCCCCGGCACCGGGTGCATCTTCTCGGTGGCGGGCGCGGCCCACGGGAAGTCGGCGAGCGGCTGGTCCGTCCGCCGCTTGACCCAGATCTGCCGGAAGCCCGGAGCACGCCAGTCGGTGAAGAGGCTGACGCTGTATGCCGTCGACATGACCGTCTCGAAGGCCGCCTGGTCCAGCCCGGCGAGGGGGAGTTCGGTGAAGACGTACTGCTCCACGTCGAAGGACGGCACGACGTCCAGGGTGAGCGCGGTGACCACACCGAGCGCGCCCAGCGAGGTGACCGCGCCGCCGAAGCGCGGGTCGCCCCGGCCGATGGTCAGCAGGGAGCCGTCCGCCGTGACCAGCTCCACCTCACGCACGGCCGACGAGAGCGGACCGTTGCCGACGCCCGAGCCGTGGGTGCCGGTCGCCACCGAGCCGGCCACCGAAATGTGCGGCAGCGAAGCCATGTTGGCCAGCGCGAGGCCGTGGGCGTTCACCGCGCGGGCCAGTTCGGCGTACCGGACGCCGCCCGAGACCCGTACCGTACGGGCCTGGGTGTCCACGTCGATCACCGGCGGCAGGTCGGCGATGGACAGCAGGACGCCCTCCGGGCCCGGCTCGGCGATCTCGTTGAAGGAGTGCCCGCTGCCCAGCACCCGCACCCGCGCGCTGTCCGCGACCAGGGTGGCGATCGCGTCGAGCGAGTGGGGCCGGTGCAGTTCCTTGGCGGAGTAGGTGATGTTCCCCGCCCAGTTGGTGATCGTCTCCGACATGTCCGTCGTTCCTCCCGGAAGTGTGTATGCGTTGACCCTCTCATTTGTCGGGCTCTACCGTAGAGAGCGTTTTCTACAAGCTTTCCGTCGGTCTGGAGGATCACCACCTTGCCCGAGCGACCCCAGGCGCTGTTCGCCATGACCGCCGAGAACGTGCCGCTCGTCTTCCCGCCCGAGGTGCTGGCGCGGCTGCGGCAGTGCGTGGACATCGATCCCGCGCTGGTGGCCGAGGACCTCACCGACCCCGCTCTCGCGGACGTCCTGGCCCGCACCGAGATCCTCGTGACCGGCTGGGGGTGCCCCCGCCTTGACGCGACCGTCCTCGACGCGGCCCCGAAACTGCGGGCCGTTTTGCACTCGGCCGGCTCGGTCAAGGGCTTCGCCACTCCCGAGATCTGGCGACGCGGGATCGCCGTCTCCTCTGCGGCCGAGGCGAACGCGGTGCCTGTCGCCGAGTACACGCTCGCCGCGATCCTGCTGGCGGGGAAGGACGTCTTCGTCCGCCGCGAGCGACTGCGCGCCGAGCGGGTGTCTCCCGGCTGGGGCGTCGTGCCCGGCATCGGCAACCACGGGCGGCGGGTCGGGGTGATCGGGGCGTCGCGGATCGGGCGGAAGGTGATCGAGCTGCTGCGCCCGTTCGACCTCACGGTGCGCCTGACCGACCCGTACGTGGACGAGGTGGGGGCCGCGGAGCTGGGCGTCTCCCTGCTGCCGCTGGACGAGCTCCTGCGCACCTCCGAGATCGTCACCGTCCACGCCCCGGAGACCCCTGAGACCCGACACCTCATCGGCCGTCGTGAACTGGCCCTTATGCCGGACGGGGCGGTACTGATCAACACCGCGCGCGGGAGCCTGGTCGACACGGACGCCCTCGTGGACGAGCTGCGTACCGGCCGCCTGTCCGCGGTCCTCGACGTCACCGACCCGGAGCCGCTCCCCGCCGACTCGCCCCTCCATGAGCTGCCGGGCGCCTTCGTCACCCCGCATCTGGCGGGGTCGCAGGGCAACGAGCTCGCGCGGCTGGGCCTGGCTGTGGCGGCGGAGGCGGAGCGGGTTGTCTCCGGGGCGGGGCTCGCGTGTCCGGTGCACTACGCAGAGCTGGAGCGAACGGCCTGAGCTACGGATTTCGTTGTTCTCGGACTACTTCAAGGCCAAGTCCGGCAGGGGGCTGGTCCCTTACCAACTGAATCAGTAGCATCCTGGTTCATGCTCCCTGATCAGCTCCCTGAGACAGACCTCACCCGCCACCGGCGCCTGCGCGACCAGGGCAGCCTGGACCGGGCCGACCTGGAGGCGATCCTCGACGCCGGTTTCGTCTGTCATCTGGGCGTGGTCGTCGAGGGGCGGCCGCTGGTCGTGCCCACGGTGTACGGGCGGGACGAGCGGCAGCTCTATCTGCACGGGTCGGTGGCCAGCCGCAGTCTCGCGGGCGGTACGCCGGTCTGTGTGACGGTCACGCACGTCGACGGGCTGGTCCTCGCGCGGTCCGTCTTCGAGCACGGCGTCAACTACCGCAGCGCCATGATCCACGGCGAGGCCCGCAAGGTGACCGACCCGCAGGAGAAGTTGACCGGCCTGCGCCGGCTGACCGAACACGCGACGCCCGGACAGTGGTCGTACGCCCGGCAGCCCAGCCGGAAGGAACTCGCGGCCACCACCCTGCTCGCCCTCCACCTCGACGAGGCCTCCGTCAAGATCCGCACCGGCGCGCCCGACGACGGGGACGGGCCCGACGCCGAGCTGGGTCTCTGGGCGGGTGTGCTTCCTCTCATCTCGGTGTGGGGCGCGCCCGTTTCCGACCCGGCACTGCCCCCGGAAACGCCCGTACCGTCCCATATCGCACGCCGTGAGGGGACCCGGCACGGGTGATGTCGGTGCGAGGGCATACCGTGAGGAGTCGGTCGTACGTCTGAGCCGGGAGGAGACACGGGATGGGCAGCCGTACCGCGCTGGTCGAGGATCTGATGGAGCGGTTTCCGCAAGTACCGCGGGAAGCCGTCTTCAAGGAGGACCTGCTGCGAGGTGGCGTGGCCTTCGACCCGTCCGCCCTCAGCGACAACGAGTCCGGTGAGGTGAAGCCGAAGTCGTACTTCATCTTCTCCTTCGACCACGGGACCTTGCCGGAGCTGGGCGAGGCCGCGCTGCGCCGACCGCCGGAGGAGATCATCCTCACCGGCGGGCCGTACGACCTCAGGCGGACCGTGGTGTCGGTGCGGGTGAACCCCGCCTCGCCGTACCGCGTGGCAGCCGACGACTCCGGCATGCTCGGGCTCTACCTCGACGGCAAGCGGATCGCCGACGTGGGCGTGCCGCCGATGCCGGAGTATTACCGGCACAAGCTCTCCAGCGGGAAGTCCGTCATGGAGGTCGCCCCGACCATCCAGTGGGGCTACCTGATCTATCTGACCGTCTTCCGGGTGTGTCAGTACTTCGGCGCCAAGGAGGAGTGCCAGTACTGCGACATCAACCACAACTGGCGTCAGCACAAGGCGGCCGGGCGGCCGTACACCGGGGTCAAGGACGTCGACGAGGTCCTCGAGGCCCTGGAGATCATCGACCGGTACGACACCGCGAAGACGTCCACCGCCTACACGCTCACCGGCGGCGCGATCACCTCGAAGCTCCAGGGCCGCGACGAGGCCGACTTCTACGGCCTCTACGCCAAGGCCATCGAGGAGCACTTCCCGGGCCGGTGGATCGGCAAGGTCGTGGCGCAGGCGCTGCCGCGCGACGACGTGCAGCGCTTCAAGGACTACGGCGTGCAGATCTACCACCCCAACTACGAGGTGTGGGACGAGTACCTCTTCAAGATGTACTGCCCGGGCAAGGAGCGGTACGTCGGGCGGGACGTGTGGCACAAGCGGATCCTGGACTCGGCGGAGGTGTTCGGTCCGCGCAACGTCATCCCCAACTTCGTCGCCGGCGTGGAGATGGCGGAGCCCTTCGGCTTCAAGACGGTCGACGAGGCGATCGCGTCCACCACCGAGGGTCTGCGGTTCTTCATGTCGCACGGCATCACGCCCCGTTTCACCACCTGGTGCCCCGAGCCGACGACCCCGCTCGGCAAGGCCAACCCGCAGGGCGCGCCGCTGGAGTACCACATCCGGCTGCTCCAGGCCTACCGCCAGACCATGGACGACTTCGGTCTCTCCTCGCCCCCCGGGTACGGCCCGCCCGGACCCGGCCGTGCCGTCTTCTCGGTGAGCTCCTTCATGGACAGCCTTCCGGCGGCGCCGGAGTCGGTCGAGGTCTGAGGCTTCGAGGCCGGGCGGGGGGGGCGGGGTCCCTCTCGCGCGGAGGGTCGGTTCCTGCGGTTGCCTGGAGCGGTGGCAGGGGGCCTCAGGTGACGCCGGGCGTCGCGAGGAGTTCGGTGACCCGGCGGCCCGGGAGGGGGCTCCACTTCGAGGTCGGCGCCGGCCGGGTCGGTGACCACCACGGCCGGCCACTCCGGGTCACCCAGGAGGTGCGCCGCCTGTGCGGTGGCCGCCTTCGGCTCAGGCCCACGACCCTGGACCACGGCACTACGGAACGTGCCTCGAGCACCGCGCGTTCGTGATGCTCCGCCCCCTCCCATGTGAGCACCACGTACGAGCTCTGCCCACGCGTCGGGTCCCCGATGACCCGCTTTCGCCCGGAACTGATTCTCCGTTACGGCTGGTTCCTGTGTGGCGGGATTGATACGTTCCGGCTTCCGGTCCGTACAAGAAGACGTGACTCCGCGCAGCACTGTGCCGTGGGGGAGTGGACCGAACCCTCGGTAACCGATTTGAATAGCCTGCTTGTCAGTTGTGTGGGAGACGTGAAAGGCTCCTGTCCTGCCGCGAGGTTCCCCCCAACTCCTTTGCCAGTATGGCGAGTTGACCTCGCTTTGGATGCAGGAGACCCATGCCCGACCTGCCGACCCCCCAGGACGCCGCCGAGGCCGCGCTGTTCTCCGAGTGCTGGGATGCCGTGCTGTCGTACGCCGATCTGTGCACGGCCGGCTCCACCGCCGCCACCGAACTGGCCACGGAGGCATTCTCCCTCGGCATGCGCGAGGCCCGGGACGCGGAGGCCGCCGTCCGTGGCGCCGGCCGCCGTCCCGCCCGGCTGCCCCGGATACCCCTGCTGCTCACGGCCGTTCGCACCACCGCGGCCGACTGGGAGACGCAGGGCCTCGGCCACCGCCTCGACCCCGATCTGCGGCTGTGGCTCAACTCCGACAAGGCCGCGCGCTACACCGGCCCCCCGCTGCAACGCCCCATCGCCCTGCGCGGACTGCGCGATCTGCAGGCGGCGGACGCCGAACTGCTGTGGCTGGCCGAGGTGGAGGCGCTGCCGCTGCCCACGGTGGCCCGTCGGCTCGGCCTCGACCCGGCCGCTGTGGGCGACGAACTCGCCCAGGTGCGGGGCCTGTTCCGGGATCGCAGCCACCGCAACCACCTCGACATGCCGATGGACGCGCAGTGCCGTAGTTACGCCCGGCTGCTGGACGCCGTCACCCGCTCCACCTCCGGTGAGACCCCCGGCGACCTCTCCCGTCACCTCGCGCGGTGCCGGCAGTGCGCGGAGGCCGCCGGCTGCCTTCGACTGCACGGCGGCGGGCTGCCCGCGGCCCTCGCGGGCGGAGTGATCGGCTGGGGCGGGCTCGCCTATCTGGAGCGCCGTCGCCGGGCCGCGGAGGTGCGCCTCGGTGCCGGGCGCCCGCCGGCCCTGGAGAGCGGGCCCCCGACCCCCGGCGCGCACAAGGCGAAGGTCGTGCGTAACGGGCTGCTGGTCGCAGCTGTCCTCGTCTCCCTGCTCGCCCTGGCCGTCTCGATGATGCCGGGCGACGACACGGAGAACGGCGCCGCCCAGCCCGGCACCTCCGCCGAGGGCCAGCCGGTGGCCAACCCCACCTCGTCCTTCCCCACCGTGACCTCGCGGGCACCCGGCTCGGCGAAGACCTCCGGCTCGCCCACGGGGAACCCGTCCGAGTCCACGGGCGCCAAGAACTCCGACCCGGAACCCCAGGGCACCTCCTCAGCGGGCGTCGAGGAACCGGAGCCCAGCGAGAGCGGCACGCCCAGCTGCCGGGTCGAGTACTCCCTCGTCAACCAGTGGCCCGACGGCTTCCAGGCCGCCGTCACCGTCACCACCGCCGAGCCCCTCAGCGACTGGCGGGTCACCTGGTCCTTCAAGGACGGCCAGCACGTGACGCAGATGTGGGACGCGAACTTCACCCAGAGCGGCGCGAAGGTCACCGCGACCGCCGCCGACTACAACAAGTCGGTCCCCGCGGACGGTTCGCTCTCCCTCGGCTTCCTCGCCTCCTGGCAGAGCAAGAACGCCCCGGCGTACGACTTCTCCCTCAACGGACAGGAGTGCGCCAAGTCCTGAGGTCCACCGCGGGGCAGTAGGGACGGGGTGCCCCTACTGCCCTGCCCACAATCCCCGCACATGACCGATGTGCCGAGTCATCACCTCCCGCACCGCCCCCTCGTCGCGGGCGACCAACGCGTCGAGGAGTTCGAGGTGCTCCTCGGCGGAGGCCAGCAGGCGTCCGGACTTCACCAGCGGGGTGAGGCCGTAGAGCCGTGACCGCTTGCGGAGGTCGCCGACCACCTCGACCAGGTGCGCGTTGCCCGCGAGGGCCAGCAGGCCGAGGTGGAAGCGGGTGTCGGCCTCGACGTACGCGATGAGGTCACCGGACACCGCCGCCTGGACGATCTCCCGGGCGGCCGGACGCAGCGCCTCCAGGGACACCGGGTCGGCGGTCGAGGTCAGCTCCACGACGGTGGGGATCTCGATGAGCGAGCGGATGTGGGTGTACTCGTCGAGCTGCCTCTCGGACACCGCGGTGACCCGGAACCCCTTGTTGGGGACGGTGTCGACCAGACCCTCCTTGGCGAGGTCGAGCATGGCCTCGCGCACGGGGGTGGCCGACACGCCGAAGCGGGCGGCGAGCGCGGGCGCCGAGTACACCTGTCCCGGGAGCAGTTCGCCCGCGATCAGCGCGGCCCGCAAGGCGTCGGCGACCCGCTCCCGGTAGCTGCTCTTCTTGCCGCCGAGAACGGGCAGAGCGGGGGTGCTGAGTCGCTGGGCGGCCATGAGAGGCATCTCCTAATGATGCAATGTCACGCGGTACCCGGCATTATCCCCGCCGGGCGCGGGGCGGGGTTCACAGGACGAAACCCGCCGGGAACGGATCGGTCGGGTCGAGCAGATACTGGGCCGTGCCGGTGATCCACGCGCGCCCGGTGAAGCTGGGCAGCACGGCAGGACGGCCCGCCACCTCGGTGGTGCCGAGGAGCCGGCCCGTGAACCGCGTCCCGATGAAGGACTCGTTCACGAACTCGGTGTGCAGCGGGAGTTCGCCGCGCGCGTGCAACTGGGCCATGCGCGCACTGGTGCCGGTGCCGCAGGGGGAGCGGTCGAACCAGCCGGGGTGGATGGCCATCGCGTGCCGGGAGTGCCGGGCGGTGGCACCGGGCGCGATCAGATGGACGTGGTGACAGCCGCGGATGGACGGATCCTCCGGGTGGACGGGCTCCTCCTCGGCGTTGATCGCCGCCATGAGGGACAGCCCCGCCTTCAGGATGTCGTCCTTACGGGCCCGGTCGAAGGGCAGCCCGAACTCCTCCAGCGGCAGGATGGCGTAGAAGTTGCCGCCGTACGCCAGGTCATATGTCACCGTCCGCCCGTCGGCCAGTGCGATCTCGCGGTCCAGGGCGACGGAGAAGGACGGCACGTTCTGGAGCGTGACGTGCTTCGCCCTGCCGTCCTCCACCGCGACCTCCGCCACGACCAGGCCGGCCGGGGTGTCGAGCCGGATCGTGGTGACCGGCTCGACGACCTCGACCATCCCGGTCTCCACCAGCACGGTCGCCACCCCGATCGTGCCGTGCCCGCACATCGGCAGATAGCCCGAGACCTCGATGTAGACGACACCCCAGTCGCAGTCCGGGCGGGTCGGCGGCTGGAGGATCGCGCCGCTCATCGCCGAGTGCCCGCGCGGCTCGTTCATCAGGAGCTGCTTGATGTCGTCGCGGTGCTCGCGGAAGTACAGCCGCCGCTCGTTCATGGTCGCGCCCGGGATCGTGCCGATCCCGCCGGTGATCACGCGGGTGGGCATGCCCTCGGTGTGCGAGTCGACGGCGTGCAGGACGAGTTTGCTGCGCATGACGCTCCTGTGCTCGGGGGACGACTTCGGGGGCCTACGCGAGTCCGGCCGCGACCGCCTTCTCGGTGGCGGCCCGCACGACGGCCTCCTGCTCGGGCAGGAGCGGGACGCGCGGCGGACGGCACCTCCCGCCGTGGCGGCCCACGATGTCCATCGACCACTTGATCGCCTGCACGAACTCGACCTTGGAGTCCCAGCGCAGCAGCGGGTGCAACTGCTCGTACAGAGTCTTCGCGGTGGCGAGGTCGCCGCGCACGGCGGCCCGGTACAGCTTGACGCTCGACCTGGGAAGGGCGTTCGGATAACCGGCCACCCAGCCCTTCGCGCCCGCGAGCGCCAGCTCCAGCAGGACGTCGTCGGCGCCGATCAACAGGTCCAGTTCCGGGGCGAGTTCGGCCAGCTGATAGGCGCGCCGGACGTCACCGGAGAACTCCTTGACCGCGCGGACGAACCCCTCCGCGTGCAGCTTGGCCAACAGCTCGGGCACCAGGTCGACCTTGGTGTCGATGGGGTTGTTGTACGCCACGATCGGCAGGCCCGCCTTCGCGACCTCGGCGTAGTGCGCGAGCACCGACCGCTCGTCGGCGCGGTAGGCGTTGGGCGGCAGCAGCATCACGGACGCACAGCCCGCGTCGCGCGCCTGCTCGGCCCATCGACGGGACTCCGCCGAGCCGTACGCGGCGACCCCCGGCATCACCCGCTCACCGCCGATCGCCGCCACGGCCGTCTCCACGACCCTGGCCCGCTCCTCGGGCGTGAGCACCTGGTACTCGCCGAGCGAGCCGTTCGGTACGACACCGTCGCAGCCGTTCTCGACCAGCCAGGCGCAGTGCTCGGCGTACTTGTCGTAGTTCACGGACAGGTCGTCGTTCAGCGGGAGGGCGGTGGCGACGAGGACACCGCGCCAGGGGCGGAGGTCGGTGGTGGTCATATGGATCCCCTCAATAGAGTGTGACATTGCATTAGATCTGTTCCCCGGACTCCCCGGACTCCCCGGACTCCCCGGACTCCCCGGACTCCCCGGACTCCCCGGACTCCCCGGACTCCCCGGACTCCCCGGCCCGCGCCAGCACGCCCAGCGGCACCGGCCGCGCGAACGGCCTGCGACCCGGTGTCTCCGCGCACCCGGCGACTCCGGCCACCCCGGGCCCGCACACCCGGCCCTGGCACCAGCCCATCCCGGCCCGCGTCAGCAGCTTCACGGTCCGCAGATCGCCGGCCCCCAGCTCACGCACCGCCTCCCGCACCGCACCGGCCGACACCTCCTCGCAGCGGCAGACCACCGTGTCGTCGGTGACCTGCTCGGCCCAGTGCGCGGGCGGCGCGTACACGGAGTCGACGGCCGTGAAGAAGGCCCGCAGCTTCGCCCGGGTACGCGCCGCGGCCGCCCACTCACCCGGATCTGGCGCCCGCCCGGCCAGCCGTGCCGCGATCGACCGCCCCGCGATGTGCCCCTCGGCCAGCGACAGCGCGGAGCCGCCGATGCCGGTGGTCTCGCCCGCCGCCCACACGCCCGGCACGTCGGTGCGCTGCTCGTCGTCGACGTGCACGTCCGTCCCGTCGACCCGGCAGCCCAGCGCGTCGGCGAGGTCGGTGTGCGGCAGCATGCCGTGGCCCACGGCGAGGGTGTCGCAGACCAGGCGCCGCCGGGTGTCCGGACGCACCCGTCCGTCCCGGTCGAGGGCCGCGATCGTCACCGCCTCCAGCCGTTCGGCGCCGTGCGCCGCCACGACGGTGTGGTGGAGGAGCGTACGCACCCGGTGCCGGAGCAGCCGGCCCGCGTACGCGGCGCCTTCGGCCATCTTGTCCGGCCGGCCCGCCAGCACCCGGGACCGCCGTACGAACGACGCCGGGTCGGCCGAGTCCACCAGCGCGGCGACCGTCGCGCCCGCCGCGGCGAGTCCGGTGGCGACGGGCAACAGCAGGGGGCCGGTCCCGGCGACGACGGCGGTACGGCCGGGCAGTACGAGCCCGCCCTTGAGCATGGCCTGCGCCCCACCGGCGGTGACGACACCGGGCAGGGTCCAGCCGGGGAAGGGCAGCACCTTCTCGTAGCCGCCGGTGGCGAGGAGGACCGCGCCGGCGTACACCTCGGCCGGTTCCTCCTGCTCGGGGCCGATGAGGGCGTGCACGGTGAACCCGGCGGTGCCCCGGCGCTCCACGAGCCAGACGTGATGGTCCGTCAAGTGTCGTACGGTTCCTGCCCGTACCTGCGTGCGCAGCCCGTCCCGAAGCCGCTCCCAGGTCCGCCACTGATGGTGCAGCGCCTGCGGGCGTCGGGCCCCGAGCCCCGGCGCGGGCTGCCGGTAGAACTGCCCGCCCGCCTCCGTCGCCGAGTCGATCAGCGTGACGCGGAGGCCGCGGGCGGCCGCCGCGAGGGTGGCCGCGAGCCCGGCCGGGCCCGCGCCGATGACCGCCAGACCCGCATCACTCATCGTGGCCCGTCCCCTCCTGTGTGCGGATCGCGTCCCCCGGTCGTAGCGGCACCAGGCAAGCCCGTTGATTCGGGCGGCCGTTGACGGTCACCAGGCAGTCGAAGCAGACGCCGATGCCGCAGAAGATCCCACGCGGGCGGCCCTCGCCCCGGGTGGTGCGCCAGGAGGTGACCCCCGCCGTCCACAGCGCGGCGGCGACGGTCTCTCCCGGCAGGGCCTCGATCTCGCGCCCGTCGAGGGTGACGGTGAAGGCGGGACCGGGCTCGGCGCGCACCAACTCCAGCGGATTCACGACGCCTCCCGGGAGTCGGACGAGGGAGCGGGTGAGGAGCCGGAGGCAAGGAAACGGTCGGGCCGGAAGGGTGCGAGATCCAGGTCGGGAGTGTGCCCGGCCAGCACCTGGGCGATCAACTGCCCTGTCCCGGCGGACAGTCCGATGCCCGCGCCCTCGTGCCCGCATGCGTGGAACAGGCCGGGTGCCCGCGGGTCGGGGCCGATCGCGGGCAGGTGATCGGGCATGTACGGCCGGAACCCGAGGTACGTCCGCATCGCGCGCACCCGCTCCAGGAAGGGGAACAGCCGGGTCGCGCCCGCCGCCAGCGCCCGCAGGGCGGGCAGCGACAACGAGCGGTCGAAGCCCACCCGTTCACGGGTCGCGCCGATCAGGACGGGCCCGGCAGCCGTCCCCTCCACGACCGGCGAGGTCTGCAGGTCCGCCGAGTCGCTGGCCACGTCGGCCACGTAGTCGGCGGCGTACACCTTGTGGCGGACCAGACGGGGGACTGGCTCGGTGACGAGGACGAAGCCGCGCCGGGGGAGCACGGGGAGGTCCACTCCCGCCAGCGCGGCCAGCTCACCGCCCCAGGTTCCGGCCGCGTTGACGACATGCGGCGCGTGGATCTCACCCCGGTCGGTGCGCACCCCGCGTACGGCACCGCCGGTACCGCGCAGCACCTCGGTCACCGTCGCGCCGGTGAACAGGCGGGCGCCGGAGGCCCGTACGAGATGGGCGGCGGCCAGCGTCGGCATGACCTGCGCGTCCTGGGGATACAGCACGCCGCCCGCGAGTCCGGGTGCCAAGTGGGGTTCCAGGTCCCGCAGTCGTCCCGCCTCCACCCGCACCGCCTCGACACCTGCGGCGCGTTGCCCGGTCGCGAACCTCTCCAGCGCTTCGAGGCCGTCCGGGCCGGCGGCGACGACCACGCCGCCCTTGGCTTCGTACTCGATCGCGTCGCCGACCTCCTCCGCCAGGTCGGCCCACAACCGGCCCGACAGCAGGGCGAGTTCGAGTTCCGGACCCGGCTCCTTGTCGGAGACCAGGAGGTTGCCCTCTCCGGCGCCGGTCGTGCCGCCGGCCACCGGTCCGCGGTCGACGACGATCACGTCGAGGCCCGCCCGGGCGGCGTACAGGGCACAGGCTGCACCCACCATCCCGGCTCCGACAACCACGACATCGCAGGTCAGACGCTTGCTCACGCCAGTACTATGTCACATGTCGCTCTGTGCGGGAACAGCTTCACCGGCCCGTCAGCCGATGAGCGCGGCACCTGAAAATGAGAGTGAATACCTCAGAATGATAGTGACGTAGGTCACTCTCGGGAGGTGGGTGCATGCTGCCACGGAGATTAGCCCTGGTCACAGCTCCGCAAACGGATGAGACGTTCGCCTCGTGGGTGGATCGGATGGCTCGCGTGAACCGATGTCCGCCGGCTCAGGTCGCTGACCTGATGGGGCTGCGCCTTCGGGGGGCTTATGCGAGTACCCGGCCGCCTGTGTTCGGAGTGCAGTGTGATGATGCGGTCCGCCAGACCGTCTTACGTGCCGTGCCGTGCCGTCGCCTGCCTGGTCTGGGTACCGCCTGGGCAAGGAGTCGTAGCACAGACGAAGGACGGGCCGTTGGTTCTGTGCTCCAAGCATGTCGATCGCGCCACCACACCAGACAGGAGCGGCTCCGTGCCCCGTCGCGTCGCCGAAGCCTTCTCGCCACGGCACCCTGGGAATCGCTGAAGTCTGAACGGGACCGCAATAGTTTGTCGTCCCGTCTATCGGGGCATCGGCGCTTGGGGTGTCCGACAGCGCAGGGCGGCTGGCGATACGGCCGAACGTGGAAAGTGTGGCAGGCGACTCGCTGCGTGTGTCCCCGTCCGGCATCGCGATGGTCACGGACTCGACGGGGTGGGCCCTGTCCAGCGGCCGTGCGCGTCGGCCGGGCTGCCCGTCGGGTGCGAGGCATGGCGCACGTGGCCAATCTGCCTTGTGTCTGGGCACTGTCCACGATCGTAAGGTCGGTGGCGGAGGGCAAGACGGGACGGGAGCTACCAGCCGGGCGGTTCAGCCGTGGGGCCCCATGCCGCGTAGAAACGTGTCGACGACGAGCGTGGCCAGTGCGTCCGCGTTCTGCCGGACCTGCTCCGGGTCGCGATCCGCGCCGCCTCCGTGCTGGGCCTCGTCGACGAGGGCGTAGTAGGCCCGCCGCGCCCACAGGAGGTCCGTGTCCGGGGCGAGGAGCCCTTCGCGCTGGGCGCGGGCGAAGAACTCCAGGACGCCGGCGTTGATCTCGGACCAGATCGCCTCGGTGAGGGGGGTGTCGGCGAGGGGGTGGCCGAGGGTGAACCGCCAGACGCTCTTGGTCCGCAGTACGTTCGCCGTGCCGCGGTGCAGTGCCACGAGCGGTGGGGCGGTGTCCATGTGGGCGTCCTCTACGGCCTCCAAGAGCTGCCGCTTCGCCGAGGCGGCGAGGGCTTCGATGAGGGCCTGGCGGTTGGCGAACCGCCGGTGCACGGTCGTTCTGGCTACGCCCGCCTGCTCGGCTATCTGCTCCATGGAGGCCCCGGGGTCTTGGGCGAGGACCTGCTCGGCCGCCTCCAGAATCGCGCGCACACTGCGCGCGGCATCTGCCCGCAGGGGTCGGCCCATGACTTATCCACTCCCGTTTTGATTCGTGATGCACCGAAGACCATACGCCTGACCTGTGGATTTGTACTGATTTGCATCATTGCTGTTGCGTGGGAATGTAAAATCACGACAAGTGTGATGCGTTTAATTGGTCGAACTGCTACGTTCCTGTTTTAGATCATGGACCCACTCTCATGATTCGGTTCCTCGGTCGGCGGTTGCACAGTCCGCGGAGCGGAGTCCCTCTGGTCCTGGCCTATGTGCCTGATGCCCCCATGAGAACGAGCCCACGGGCGAACCGGAGGAATGTCACGGTGGAGATCGAGCTGCGGATCAACGGGTCCGCCCAGAGGCTGGACGTCGCGCCACAGGTGAGCCTGCTCGACGCATTGCGCGAGTACCTGGGTCTGACCGGTACCAAGAAGGGCTGCGACCAGGGCGCGTGCGGTGCCTGCACGGTACTCGTGGACGGCCGGCGGATCAACGCGTGCCTCGCGCTGGCGGTGCAGTACCAGGGCCGTGAGATCACGACCATCGAAGGGGTCGACCACCCGTTGCAGCAGGCGTTCGTCCGCACGGACGGATTCCAGTGCGGCTACTGCACGCCGGGCCAGATCTGCTCGGCGATCGGGATGCTCGCCGAGCACAAGGAAGGCGCGCCCAGCGCGGCGACCGAGCATCTCGCCGACAGTGGCGGGGAGCTGGACGAGGCGGAGATCCGGGAGCGGATGAGCGGCAACCTGTGCCGCTGCGGCGCCTACAACGGCATCGTCTCGGCGATCAAGGAGGTCGCGAAGTGAAGTCGTTCTCCTACCTCAGCGCCCCGGACGTGGGCACGGCGCTGCGCACGATCGCGGACAGCGGTGACGTGAAGTTCCTCGCGGGCGGGACGAACCTTGTCGACCTCATGCGCGAGGGCATCGAGCACCCGGCGACGGTCGTGGACATCACCCGCCTGCCGCTGACCGGGATCGAGGAACTGCCCGACGGCACCCTCCGCGTCGGCGCCCTGGTCAGCAACAGCCAGCTCGCCGCCAACCCCCTGATCAGGACCCGCTATCCGGTGCTGGCCAAGGCGATCCTGCTGGGGGCCTCCGCCCAGCTGCGGAACATGGCGACCGTGGGAGGGAACCTGCTGCAGCGCACCCGTTGCATGTACTTCTACGACGAGGCCTCCGCCTGCAACAAGCGTGTGCCCGGCAGTGGTTGTGACGCGGTCGGCGGGTTCTCCCGCGGCAGCGCGGTGCTGGGGGCCAGCGAGCACTGCGTGGCGACGCATCCCTCGGACATGGCGGTGGCGCTGGTGCTGCTCGACGCGGTCGTCGAGGTCGAAAGCGTGCGCGGCGTGCGCCGTATTCCGGTCGCCGACTTCCACACGCTGCCCGGCGACACCCCCCACATCGAGACGGTGCTGGCCGCCGACGAGCTGATCACGGCGATCGAGCTGCCCCCGGTGCCGGTCGCGGCGCACTCGCTCTACCGCAAGGTCCGCGACCGTGCGTCCTACGCCTTCGCCCTCGTCTCCGTCGCTGCCGCGCTCAAGGTCG
This sequence comes from Streptomyces sp. NPDC005402, assembly GCF_040606575.1. Taxonomy (NCBI): domain Bacteria; kingdom Bacillati; phylum Actinomycetota; class Actinomycetes; order Kitasatosporales; family Streptomycetaceae; genus Streptomyces; species Streptomyces sp. NPDC005402. Next base: position 70,327 of record NZ_JBEXFB010000002.1, on the reverse strand, counting down.
GCGCCGACGGCCGCATTGCCGAGGTCCGCCTCGCACTCGGCGGCGTTGCGACCAAGCCGTGGCGGGCACGCATCGCGGAAGAGCTGCTGCTCGGCGCCGAAGCCACGGACGAAAGTTTCGCCATGGCTGCCGCCGCCGAACTCGCCTCCGCCCTGCCCCTGCCCGACAACGCCTTCAAGATCGACCTGGCCCAGCGGACGGTCGTGGCCGTGCTGCGGAAACTCAACGCCGAGCGGAGCGCATCGTGACCACACGCACCTGGACAGGCTCCGAGCCCGGCACAGGCGCTTCTGTGCCCGTCGGGGGAGCGGTCGGACGGCCGGTGGACCGCCGGGACGGCCACGCGAAGGTGACCGGGGCCGTCCGGTTCACCGCCGAGCACCACTACCCCAACCTCACGTACGCGACGCTCGTGCATGCCACCGTCGCCCGGGGCACGATCACCGGCATCGACACGACCGCGGCGGCTGCGGTGCCCGGCGTCGTTGCAATCCTCACCCACCTCAACGCGCCGAGGATCCGCTCGGTACGCAACCACAACATCGTGCGGGACCTGGGACCGAGCGTGTCGGGCACCAGCCTCGACTACCTCAACACCGATCAGGTCCACTGGGACGGCCAGCCGATCGCCGTCGTGGTCGCCAATACCTCGGCCGCGGCGAACGAGGCCGCTCCGCTCGTCGAAGCGACGTACGACCCGCTGCCCGCCCGGGTGGACTTCGGCGCCGAGCAGAAGAACGCCACCCCGGCGAAGGGCGACCTCACCTTCGCCGGCCACACGAAGAAGGGCGACGCCGAGGCGGCGCTGGCCGCCGCGGAGGTCTCGGTCGACCTGCGCTACACCACGCCCGGCCTGCAGCACAACGCGATCGAGCCGCACGCGACGGTCGCCGTCTGGGACGGTGACCACCTCACCGTGCACGACACCACCCAGGCGACGGACCAGAGCCGCCGCTATCTGGCCTGGCGGTTCGGTGTTCCGGCGTCCCACGTCCGCGTCCGTGCCGAGTTCCTGGGCGGCGGCTTCGGGGGTAAGTTCGCCGTCTGGCCCGGCACGGTCATCGCGGCGATGGCGGCCAAGGCGGTCGGGCGGCCCGTGCGCCTGGCGCTGAGCCGCACGGCCGTCAACCGCGCCACCGGTGGGCGTACCGCCTCGACCAACCGGATCGCGCTCGGAGCGACCCGCGACGGCCGGCTCACCTCGCTGATCCAGGACAGTGTCACCCGCACCGGCTCGGCCGGCGGCCTGCTCGAGGCGACCAGCTCGCCGGCCCGGCACCTCTACGGCGCCGAGAACATGCTGACCCGGCAGAACCTCGTCGCGATGGATCTGATGCCCAACACCTGGCTGCGCGCCCCTGGCGAGGCGATCGGCAGCTTCGTGCTGGAATCGGCGATGGACGAACTCGCCTACGAGCTGTCCGTGGACCCGATCGCGTTGCGGCTGCGCAACGAGCCCACCAAGGACCCGACGGGGGGTAAGAAGTTCTCCCAGCGGATGCAGCGTGAAGCCTTCGAGAGGGGCGCCGAACGCTTCGGCTGGGCGGACCGCGACCCCGAACCCCGCTCCATGCGTGACGGCGAGTGGCTCGTCGGGATGGGCACGGCCACCGCCTACCACCCGGTCCTGCGCCTGGTCGCCGACGTCAAGGTGCGTCTGAGCGACGACGGCAGCGCGCTCGTGCAGTGCGGTTTCCACGAGATGGGCATGGGCGCCGCGACCGTACAGGCACAGATCGCTGCCGACGCGCTCGGCATCGCGTACGAGAAGGTCCGCGTCGAGTACGGCGATACGGCCCTGCCGACGGGCCCGATGGCCGGCAACTCCAACCAGACGGCGACGGTGGCCACCAGCCTCCTCGCCGCATGCGCCGAGTTGACCCGGAAGGTGACCGCTCTGGCCCGGCGAACGGGCACGACCGGCCAGGAACCGGCGGCCGCCCTGCGCGCAGCGGGGCGACCGTTCCTCGAGGCCTCGGTCGGGTCGGACACCCGGCGGGGTCTGCTGGGCAGTCAGGGCCGGTTCCTCACCAACTTCCTGAAGGACCAGCGCTGGTCCAAGGCCGCCCGCGGCGCTCAGTTCTGTGAGGTGCGGGTGAACGCCGACACCGGCGAACTGCGGATCTCGCGCTGGCTCGGCATGTTCGACGTCGGCCGCATCATCAACCCCAAGACCACGGCCAGCCAGCTCCGCGGGGCCGTGGTCATGGGCATCGGCATGGCGCTGTCGGAGCAGAGCCTGGTCGACCCGCGCAACGGGCGCACGATGAGCGCCGGCCTCGACTCCTACTACGTGCCGGTGCACGCCGACATCCCCCCGATCGATGTTGCCTGGCTCGACGAACCGGACAAGACCATGCCCCTGGGAATCATCGGGCTGGGCGAGGTCGGCACGACCGGCGTGGCGGCCGCGATCGCGAACGCCGTGTATCACGCGACCGGCAAGCGGATCCGGGACCTGCCGATCACGCTGGACAAGCTGCTCTGACGACGGCCCGGTCTGCGCAACACGACACGACGAGAAAGCAACTCCCATGCTGGACATCGCGGACGAGCTGAACCGATGGCTTGAGGAAGGGCGGGACTTCGCCGTGGCCACCGTCGTGGCCGTCAGCGGCAGCGCACCGCGCGGGCCGGGCGCCGCGCTCGCCGTCGACGCCGACGGCACCGCCATCGGGTCGGTCTCCGGCGGCTGTGTCGAAGGCGCGGTCTACGACCTGTGCACCCAGGCGCTCACCGACGGCAAGGCAGTGCGCGAGCGGTTCGGCTACAGCGACGAGGACGCCTTCGCCGTAGGGCTGACCTGCGGCGGTGTCCTCGACATCCTGGTCACCCCGGTGCCCGCCGACGGACCCGGCAGGAAGACGCTCCAGACGGCGCTGTCGGCTGCCGCCCGGGGCGAGGCGGTGGCACTTGCCCGCGTGGTCTGCGGCCCTCCCCAGTTCCTCGGACGGGCGCTGGCGGTCCGTCACGACGGCTCCTACGAAGGCGGACTCGGCGGACGCCCGGACCTGGACCGCGCCGCCGTCGACGAAACCCGCTCCCTGCTTGACATCGGCCGCACGGGCGCCTTCGACATCGCGCCGAGCGGAGCGAGATGGGGGTCCCCCCGGACGGAGTCTGGGGGAGGATCCCGCTGCGAGCCGGACTTGACCGTGTTCGTCGAGTCGAGCGTGCCGCCGCCGCGCATGCTCGTCTTCGGCGCCATCGACTTCGCCGCTGCCCTGGTGCGCGTGGGCAAGTTCCTCGGCTACCACGTCGCCGTGTGCGACGCCCGGCCCGTCTTCGCCACCCGGACACGCTTTCCCGAGGCCGACGACATCGTGGTCGACTGGCCGCACCGCTACCTGCAACGCACCCGGACCGACGAGCGCACGGTGGTGTGTGTCCTCACCCACGACGCCAAGTTCGACATACCCCTCCTGGAGACGGCCCTGCGGCGGCCGGCCGCCTACATCGGTGCGATGGGCTCCCGCCGTACCCACGAGGACCGCGACCGCAGACTCCGAGAAACCGGCCTTACCGAAGCCGAACTGACCCGGCTGCGCTCACCCATCGGCCTCGATCTCGGCGCCCGCACGCCCGAGGAGACGGCTCTGTCCATCGCGGCTGAGATCGTCGCCGCCCGCCACGGCGGAACAGGGCTGCCCCTGAGCGACTCACACACGCCGATCCACCACGACACCGAAGCGCGTCGACTGGGGGTGATCAGCGCGAGTGACCGTGTGACACGACCGCGAGCCGACCGTCGGGAGCACCAGAACACCCTGAGCCCGGTCCGGGTCGGCGTGGCCACCTCGATGCCGACAGCCCGTGATCAAGAGGGGGCCTTGGGGGACGGCCGTGGCCGATTTGAATAACGAAAACGATCGGTTTACTATTTACGGGAAACCGGTCGGTTTCCCTTCAGGGGGCGGCCGAGGCCGTGATCCACGGTTGCCTTCGCGTGCTGAAGGGTTTTGAGTCTGCAGGTTCCCGGTCCGGCGATGGTGCCGTCCGGTCTTCTCCCGATGTAACTGTGTTGTCCAGGCCGGAGTAAGCCATGAATGGAATTCACCCCTTCCGCGTGCTGCGCGCCAGAGCTCTGTGGATCGCCAGCGGCGTGATCACGGGTGTTCTCGCGCTGCTGTTCGCCGTGCTGTACGTCGGCGCCAACATCGATCCAGTCGGCCACATGAAGAACCTGCCCGTCGGCCTGGTCAACGCCGACAAGGGAGCCGCCGTCGGCGGGAAGCAGGTCAACCTGGGCGCCCAGATCACCGAGTCGATCAGTAAGTCCACCGCGGGAGGGGACAAGATCGACTGGAAGGTGATGGACGAGCGGGAGGTGAAGGAGGAACTCGGCGAGGGCAAGCTGTACGGCGCGCTCGTCGTGCCCGCCGACTTCACGTCCTCGGTCGCCGCCCTGACCGGCACCACGGCCGCCCAGACCCCGGTCCGCCCAGCGCTGACGGTGCTGACGAACCAGTCCGCCGGCAGCCTCGGCTCCAGCCTGGCGCGGGTCGCGACGACGCAGGCCGCCGAGAACGCCTCGCTCCACATCGGCAAGGAACTGACCGCGCAGATCGGACCCGCGCAGGAGAAGCTGCCCGCCGCGGCACGCGTCCTGCTCGCCGATCCGGCCGCTGTCACGGTGAAGGACGGCCATCCCCTCGACTCGCACAGCGGCCTGGGCCTCACCGCGTTCTATTACGCCCTCGCCCTCGTGGTCGTCGGCATGCTCTCCGCCAACGTCATCAGCGGCCAGGTCGACCACACCCTCGGCTACACCCACAACGACCTGGGCCCGCTGCGCCTGCACCGCCCGCTGATCCGGGCCACCCGCGTGCAGACCCTCGCCATCAGCAGCACTCTCATGGCGGCCCTGTCCCTCCTGATGGGCACCCTGGTCATGGTCGGGGCGGTCGGCGTCATGGGCATGGACGCCTCGCACCTGGTGCTGCTGTGGCTGTACTCGGTCTGCGCCGTCGCGGTCTCCGGTATCGGCGCGCTCACCCTTCTCGCCGTGTTCGGCACCCCCGGCATGCTGGTGGCCACACTGGTCTTCATCGGGATGGCGGTGCCGACGGCCAACGCCACCACGCCGATCCAGGCGCTGCCCGGCTTCTACCGCTTCCTGGCGGTGTTTGAGCCCCTGCGGCAGATCGCCGGCGGCATCCGCGCGATCCTCTACTACGACGCACAGGGCGACGCGGGCCTGACCCGGGGCTGGGTCATGATGGCCGTCGGTCTTGTGGCAGCCGCCCTGTTCGGCTTCGGCGTGCTGGGGTGGTACGACCGCAAGGGGCTGCACCGCATCCCGGTCGAGACCGAGCCCGAGAAGAACGCCACCCAGGTGTAGCGGAACTCCTTCCGCATCCCCCAGGACGGGGCCGTTGAGCGGAGTGGCCCCGTGTGCCGCCCCCGTGGGGACGAGGGGCGTGCACACCATCAGGGCTCGGCGACGGGCCTTCTCCCCCGAGACCGTCGCCGAGCCCTGAGCGGACTTCAGCGCCCCGGAAGGCGCCGTCGGTTCCCGACACCCCTGAAGACTGATCGGTTTCCACTGCGTCCGATGCGAGTCGACCTCACGACAGGACCACCGAAGTGACATCAACTTCCAGAGAGCGCCTGCTGGAGGCGGCGGCCACGCTCACCTACCAGGACGGCGTCAATATCGGCGTCGACGCGCTGTGCAAGGCGGCGGGAGTGTCGAAGCGCTCCATGTACCAGCTGTTCCACAGCAAGGACGACCTGCTGGCGGCAAGCCTGCAGGAGCGCACTGCCCCCCTCGTGGCCACTCTCCTGCCTCCGGCGGACGACGGCCGCTGCCCCCGCGAGCGGATCCTGCACGTCTTCGAGCAACTGGAGTCGCTGGCGGGCGCGCCCGCCTTCCGAGGCTGCCGGTACCTGACTGTGCAGATCGAGCTCAAGGACCAGAATCACCCTGCGAGCCAGGTGGCGCACCGGATCAAGGCGAAACTGACCGCCTTCTTCCGTGGCGAGGCCGAGCGCGGTGGTGCGAGTGACCCCGATCTGCTGGCCCGGCAGCTGACCCTGGTCTTCGATGGCGCCGGCGCCCGCGCCGGGATCGGAGCCGACACCATGACGGGACTCATCGGCCCCACGGTGGTCACCCTGCTGGATGCGGCAGGCGTGCGCTGACGCCTCGTTCTTCCGGAAGGCTTGCTGGTCTCCTGGCTCCTTTCCCGCACCGGGGGAGTCCGCTGGCGGCGAAAGTGTTACCGAGCATGCCGCAGCAAAGAAACGTGCGGTTTGGTCGGCATCGGTATCCAGCGCCAAGTGTTCCCATGTCTTCATCCGGCCCAGGCCGGTCTCCTGATCAGGTTGTCGCCCTGCATCCCGGCGGCCGCCACGAAGGCGTATCCCTGCATCTGCAGTCTGCTCGCTCGTCTATGGCGCTGTGAAGAGCAGCGGGAAGCGCAGGCCCAGCCACGGTTTGCGGCCCCAGACGACGACCTTGGCGCGGGCCATGGCGGTGGGGGCGGTCCAGCGGCCCAGGGCGAGGAGGAGGAAGGCGACGGGGTCGATGGCTATCGTGCAGTCGGGCCGGCGGGGCGGGGCGTCGGTGACCGTGGGCACGCCGTCCGAGAAGGTGACGGCGAAGCGGTCGCGGCCGATCCGCAACAGATAACACGCACAGTGGTCGGCCGCGCCGGCGTTCACTGCACGCGGCATGGCCAGTCGCATGAAGGGCAGCGTGAACGCGACCACGTCCCGGTTGACCATGTGAGGCCCGCGCAGCGCGACCGCGATGTCGTATCCGTGCCCGAGCAGATGCGTGAGCAGGTACGAGCCCAGGGTGGCCGTGGACATCGGCCCCATCGGCGTCAGCGCCGCCTCCCGCGGACTGCGGCCGGCCGCGGCCGCGACGAAGGCCCGGGCCGTGTCCGCGATCTCCGCGCCGAGGACTTCCGGATCCCGCTGCGGGAAGGCGGCCAGAGCCGCCCGGTTGGCTGCCGCGAGGCCGCTGGGCGTCCCATCGCCGTAGGGGCGTTCCTCGCCCGTCCCGATGGCCACCATCAGCTTCCCTGCCAGCGCGAGGTGCGCCGCCGCCTCCCCCACCGTCCACTCTGCGCCCCGCAGTGGCGTCTGAGGGTCGGCTCCCGCCTGCAGCAGCTCCGCGATCCGGTCGGCAGTGGCGACAATGGCATCCTCGGGTGTCATGAACGCGATCGTGTCCGCGATAGGACTTGCTGTCCAGTGTGCCGGTCCTGCTCCCGTCTGTACCTGAAGGACTTATAGGAGGTCCGGCATTCATGATCGGGTCCGGCCGGCGAAGGGGCCGTCTCGGTCAGGAACGAACTCGACGGCTCCCTGGGCGAGAAGGGCGCCTTGTCGGATGCGATCACGTGGGAGTCGGTCCCGGTGCACCGGTCCGGGCAATCGCCCAGGCCGTTGGGCGAACCGCCGCACCCGCCCCTGTCGGCCGGCAACAAGCGTTGCTCGGCAGGTGGCTGTGCGTCCCATCGGGGCGATGGCACAGAAGTCGATCCGGCCGCCCACGTGGAGGTCGTCTCGGATGTAGAAGCGCACCACGTTGCCCCTTCGGACGGCTCCTTCTCCAGCTCGACCGCGTCGAATGGCCAGGCGGCTCACGGCGGCCGGATCGGGCGGTCTTGCCGGGTGCGGTAAGGCGCTTCGGTCCGGTCCCTGTTTCCCACGCCGACGAGCGTGGTGGAGTCGGATGCGGCGGGTTTCAGGTGGGGCGGCGGATGGCCTGTACGGCGGTGTCGTAGAGGTCGAACATGTCGGCCTGTCCGCCCAGGCGTACCCATTCCTCGTTGGCTGCCTGCATGCAGACGATCGCTGCGGCTGCGATCGCGCGGGCTTGCAGGGTGCGGTGGTCGGAGTCGGGCAGTCGCGGCTCGATGTGCGGTGCGAACAGGTCCTGCCAGCGGGCTTGCTTCTCGGTGTGTCCGGCGCGCAGGGAGTCGTTGCCGAACAGCAGCGTGATGAACTCCAGGCGCCCTTCGGCTGTTATGTCGATCTCCTCGAGCACCTGGAACGCCGCGCGCAGCGCCGTCCAGGCATCCTCGTCGGCCGGGCGCTCGGCGAGGCGCGCGGCGATCAGCTCGCCCTGTTCGTCCAGGCCGCTGAGCGCGAGGTCTTCCTTGTTGCGGAAGTAGTTGAACAGGGTCCGCCGGGAAACGCCCACGGCGGCGGCGACCTCATCGAGGGTCGTGTTGTCGAAGCCCTTGGCGGCGAACAGCTCGATGGCGGTCCGGGCCAGCAGTGATCGGACCACGGAGCGGGTCTGTTCCCGGATGGGGGCTGGTTTCTGAGTCATGCACCGATGGTACTTCGTCTCATGCCATGCAGTTACTTGCACTCAGTGCAAAGGTGTGCGTAGAGTGAATGCCATGAGCGACGTCGACTCCGTCCCCGCCGCCCTCATCAACAGCTAAGGAGCACGATCATGACCATCACCGACGTCGCCACTCAGTCCACCGACGCGGAGCGCTTCCAGCACATCCTCCAGACCCAGCGCGCCGCCTACCTCCGCGACGGAGCGCCGTCCCTGGAGGCGCGGCGCAGCGATCTGATTCGGTTCAAGGCGGCGCTGATCGCCCGGCGTGGCGACATCGAGGAGGCGATCGACGCTGACTTCGGACATCGCTCGCGGCACGAGAGCGCGCTGATGGAAGTCGTGGGGGTCGTGCAGGGCATCGACTATCTGCATCGCAACCTTCGCCGGTTCATGCGCCCGACCCACCGCCACATCGAGCTGTTGCTGCGCAACGGCAGCAACCGCATCGAGTACCAGCCGCTGGGCGTGGTCGGCGTCATCTCGCCGTGGAACTATCCGGTCAACCTGTCGCTGATGCCCGTCGTCACCGCGATCGCCGCCGGCAACCGCGTCATGCTCAAGCCCTCCAAGCTGACCCCGGCGACCAACGCGGTGCTCGCGTCGATGCTCAGCGAGCTCTTCCCGCCGGAGCAGGTCACGATGGTCAGCGGCGACGGCTCCGCGTTCTCCTCCCTGCCGTTCGACCATCTCGTCTTCACCGGCAGCACCGAGGTCGGGCGAGCCGTGATGAAGGCGGCCGGCGAACACCTCGTCCCCGTCACGCTGGAACTCGGCGGCAAGTCCCCGACGATCGTGGCCAAGGGACACATCCGAAACCAGGTCGTGTCCGACATCGTCTTCGGCAAGCTGCTCAGCGGCGGGCAGACCTGCATCGCCCCCGACTACGCCCTAGTCCACGAATCCGACATCGACACCTTCATCGCCGCCTACGATCGACTGGTCAAGGCCGCCTACCCCGACGGCCCCACCGGCGACGACTACACCTCGATCATCGACGACAAGCAGTACAGGATCCTCACCGACCTGATAGAGGACGCCCGCGCTCACGGAGCGCGGATCATCGAGGTCGGGCACCGGCCGGACGACGCGGCCCGCCGTCCGCACACCCTCGCACCGACCGTCGTGCTCGGCGTCACGGACGACATGCGCATCGCCCACGAGGAGATATTCGGCCCCATCCTGCCGATCTTCGGTTACCGCGACATCGACGACGCCATCGACTACGTCAACGCACGCCCGCGACCGCTCGCCCTCTACTACTTCGGCGACAACGGCCCCGAGCGGCGCAAGGTCCTTGACCGCACGACCTCCGGCAACGTCACCGTCAACGGCACCATCATGCACGTCGCGCAGGACGACCTCCCCTTCGGCGGCGTCGGCGCCAGCGGGATGGGCAAGTACCACGGCATCGAGGGATTCCGCACGCTCAGCCACCCCAAGGGCATCTACGTACAGGGACGCTGGAACGCCACCCGCCTGCTGCGCGCCCCCTTCAACAAGCGCACCGAGACCCTCCTCAACTTCCTGCTCCGGTAACGGAGCCGTTCCCTGCGCCCGTCGACCCGGAGCGCCCCTCACACACAAGTGCGGCCGCCCGTTCGGCGAAATCGATCGGCGGATCGGCGGAAGTGGTGGTCCCCCTCCAGCGGCGGTGTCCAGCACCAGGACGCACTACCGCCCCCGTAGGGCCAGGGCCCGAGGCGCACACCTCCGCAAGGAGGCCCCCGAGGGCTGATCACGACCTCGTTCTCGTCACCGGGGACACCTCAAACGTCACGACCATCGCCCAGTCGGGCTCCGAGCCCGCCTCGGCAACAGATGAGCACTCGATGACGGTCACAGACCGTCGCAAGGATTGAAAGGAGTAGGGGAGGTGGTGCCCGTAAGGGCACCGTGTCCCTGACCGCCATGAAGAAGATCGACTACCGTACCCAGACCACCTTGATCACCGGGGCGAGTGCCGGCCTCGGCGCGGAGTTCGCCCGCCAGTTCGCCGCGCGTGGCTCGAATCTCGTGCTGGTGGCCCGCCGTGCGGACCGGCTGCAGGCCTTGGCCGACGAGCTGTCCGCGAAGCACCAGGTCACCGTCACGGTCGTGCCGTTCGACCTCACCGTGCCGGCCGCGGGCGAAGCGCTGGCCAAGGAGGTGGCCCGGCGCGGGATCACCGTCACCAGCCTCGTCAACAACGCCGGCTTCGGCACCCACAGCCCCTTCCGCCAAGAGGACCCGGCGCGCGTCCAGCAGGAGATCAACCTGAACGTGGCCAGCCTGGTCGACGTCACCAGGGCCTTCATCGGCCAGCTGACCGGAGTCCTGGTCAACACCGCCAGCTCACTCGGGTACCAGCCGTGGCCCAACGCCGCCGTCTACGGGGCGACCAAGGCCTTCGTACTGAACTTCACCGAGGCACTGTGGCAGGAATCGCGAGGAACCGGCCTGCGCGTTCTCGCCCTCTCCCCGGGCCCCACCCGCACCGAGTTCTTCGACACGGCCGGCTCCGACAGCATGGCCCGCGGTGTCCGGCTGCAGACCCCGGCCCAGGTGGTCAGCACAGCACTGCGCACGCTGGACCGGCGCAACCCGCCGCCCAGCGTCGTCTCCGGCACCTTCAACTGGGTGATGACCCTGACCTCACGCTTCACCACCCGCCGAGCCAACGTTCTGGCCTTCGGCGCGATGACCCAGTGGCAGATGGGGTCGAGCCGGTCCGGCCACTGACACTCTCCAGACCACTGTCAAACGGAGGTCCCCGACTTCTGCTGCGCCGGCGAGACCTCGACCTGCCCACAGGCGACGCCGATCCCTGGTTTCCCACAGGGGCGTCACGACCGTGATCCAGTGAGTTGCCGAGCGGTCACCGTGTTCCCCTGCGGTTGTGCAAGCCGAGGGTTGAACCCCCCAGAGGCTCCCGGCCCGCAATGGCGCCGTCCGGTCTCCTCCCTATGTATATGTGCTGTCCAGACCGGAGTAAGTCATGAATGGAATCCACCCCCTCCGCGTGCTGCGCGCCAGGCCCCTCTGGATAGCAAGCGGCGTCATCACAGGCGTCCTCGCGATCCTGTTCGGCATCTTCTATGTCGGCCCCAACGTCGACCCGGCCGGCCATACCAAGAATCTGCCGGTCGGCCTGGTCGACTCCGACAAGGGGGCCGCCGTCGGAGGCAAGCAGCTCAACCTCGGGGCGCAGATCGCCGGGTCGATCAAGACGTCCACCGCGGGCGGCGGCAAGATCGACTGGAAGGTGATGGATGAGAAGGAGGTGAAGGAGGAACTCGGCAAGGGCAAGCTGTACGGTGCGCTCGTCGTCCCCGCCGACTTCACCTCCTCCGTCACCGCGCTGACCGGACCCTCGGCAACCGGGAATCCGGTGCGCCCGCAGCTGACGGTGCTGACCAACCAGTCCGCCGGCAGCGTGGGTTCGAGCATGGCCCGGCAGGCGACGACCACGGCGGCCGAGGGTGCCTCGCTCCAGGTGGGCAAGCAGCTGACCGCGCAGGTCGGCGCCCAGCAGGCCGAGCTGTCGACCGCGGCCCGCGTCCTGCTGGCCGATCCGGCCGCGGTGACCGTCAAGGACGGGCATCAACTCGACTCACACAGCGGCCTGGGCCTGTCGGCGTTCTACTACGCGCTCGTCCTCGTGGTCTGCGGCATGCTCGCTGCCAACGTGATCAGCGGACAGGTGGACCACGCCCTCGGCTACACCCACAACGACATGGGCCCGCTGCGCATCCACCGTCCGCTGATCCGGGCCACCCGGGTGCAAAGCCTCACCATGAGCAGCACCCTCATGGCTGCCCTGTCCCTGCTGATGGGCACCCTGGTCATGGTGGGCGCGATCGGCATCATGGGCATGGACGCCTCCCACCTGCCGCTGCTGTGGCTGTACTCGGTGGCCGCCATCGCCGTCTCCGGCATCGGCGCCCTCACGCTGCTCGCCGTCTTCGGTACGCCCGGCATGCTGGTGGTCACTCTGGTCTTCATCGCGATGGCCGTACCGACGGCCGGCGCCACCACCCCGATCGAGTCGCTGCCCGGCTTCTACCGCTTCCTCGCGGAGTTCGAGCCGCTGCGGCAGATCACCGGCGGCGTGCGCTCGATCCTCTACTACGACGCCCAGGGCGACGCGGGCCTGACCCGGGGCTGGGTCATGATGGCCGTCGGCCTCGCGGCAGCCGCACTGTTCGGCTTCGGTACGACGAACTGGTACGACCGCAAGGGGCTGCACCGCACCGCCGCCGCGGAGGCGAAGCCCGAGGAGCCTGCCGTCAAGGCGTAGCGGACCGTACTCACGTACACCAAGACGGGGCCATTGTGCGGAGTGGCCCTCAGTGCGCGTCGCTTCGTGGGGACGGGAGGCGTGCACACCCCAAGGGCTCGGCGGCGGTACTCACGCAGCCGCCGCCGAGCCCTCCGTTCGGACCCAGATGCCCTACGGCCATGAAGCCTGGCCCCGGCCATCATCCGAGCTCCACCCTGGAAACCGATCGGATTTCCTTTCGTCGGAATGGAGTTGACCTCTAACAATGACAACTCAGGCGAAGGCGACTCCCCGCGAGCGCCTGTTGGAGGCAGCCGCCACGCTCACCTACCAAGAAGGCGTCGGCGTCGGCGTCGACGTGCTGTGCAAGGCCGCAGGGGTGTCGAAGCGTTCCATGTACCAGCTCTTCGAAAGCAAGGACGAACTCCTGACGGCGAGCCTGGAGGAACGCATCACCGCCTTCGCGGCGCGACTCCTGCCCGCGGCGGACGATGGTCGCCCGCCGCGTGAACGGATCCTGCACGTGTTCGAGCAAGTGGAGTCCCAGGCGGGCGCTCCGGAATTCCGAGGCTGCCGCTACCTTGCCGTACAGATCGAACTCAAGGATGAGGGTCATCCCGCAAGCCAGGTGGTCCGCCGGGCCAAGGGGAATATGACGGCCTTCTTCCGTACCGAGGCCAAACGGGGTGGGGCGAGCGATCCCGACCTGTTGGCCAGGCAGCTCAGCCTCACCTTCGACGGCGCCGTAGCCCGCGCGAGCACCAGGGCCGAGAATCTGGCTGGGCTCATCGGGCCCACCGTGGGAGTCCTGCTCGACAGTGCAGGCGTGCGTCGACGCACCTCGCGACTGATCCGGCCCACTCTTGACGGCGCTTCACGTGCATGTAGATGACCGTGTGGAGACATCGCGGTGGCGCCCGCCGCGGTTGCCCGATGCCGAGCTGGTGACTTCGGCGTCGGCCCAGGCGATGCCGGGTTTACCTGCGAGGCCCCGCCGGCTGCGCTTCCCGCATGCTTGATCGCACAGGATTTCTTCGTAGCTGCCGCAGCGGCCGGCCTGCAACAAGCGCCCGCGAGCCCGCTGTGGGCCTGGTCAACGCCCACGGCATCCCGTGTCCGTCCGAGCCCCTGCTCAGGAGGCGCGGCGCGGTGGCTACCTCTTCGGCGGAACTGTCGGCATCCCCAGGAAGGGCAACTTCAGGGCGCCGAATGCATCGGACGGGACTGCCGGGCTTTGGGGCGGCACAGGAGTCAGGCGGTTGTAGGCCTCTCCCTGCGCTGGGCGCGGGTCCTCCTCGCCCTTGTTGGGCCAGGCCGACATCGCGCGCTCGGCCTGGGCCGTGATCGTGAGGGACGGGTTGACTCCGAGGTTGGCGGAGATGGCCGCTCCATCGACGATCGAGATGCCAGGGTGTCCGTAGAGCCGGTGGTACGGGTCGATCACGCCGGTCTCAGGACTGTCCCCGATGGGGCAGCCGCCCAGGAAGTGCGCGGTGACCGGCATGCCCATCAGCTCGCCCACGTTACTGCCCGCGAAGCCGTCGACCTCGGCGGCGATGACCGAGGCGGCTTCCGAAGCCGCCTTGATCTGTTTGGGGTTGGGCGCCCCATGACCCTGACAAGCCAGCAGCAGTCCTTTCCCCACGCCCTTCGGCTTCAGATGGGTCGTGAGCGAGTTGTCCAGCGACTGCATGACCAGACCGATGATCGTCCGCTCGGACCAACGGCGGTTGGAGAGCGAGCGGGCCATGAGCACCGGGTGCTTCGCCACGTTGACCAGCCAGCCCAGGAACCTCGACGAGCCCTCGGCGTACGGGACTTGCAGGACGAACCCGGCACCCATCGCGTTCGATCCCTTGCCATAGCGGACGGGCTCGATGTGGGTGTTCTCGTCGGGGTGGATCGAAGACGTGATCGCCACACCGCGCGTGAAGTCGGCGCTCTGCCCTCCGCCGACCTTGTGGTGGCGCCGGACGTCTGCGTGCGCGCTCACCAGGGCTTCCGAGTTGGTGCGGGTCAGATCACCCAGTCGCTCGGATATGTGCGGAAGTTGGCCGCCCGTCCTCATCCGGTGCAGCAACGTCTGCGTACCGTACGTGCCGGCCGCGATGACGACGTTCCGCGCCCGGAAAGTACGGCCGGCGCTTTTGCGTTTCCGGTCCGTCGGCCGGGTCCTGACCGTGTACCCGTCCGGCGAATCGTCCGTGATCGAGACGACGGTCGTCATGGGGTGGACGACGGCGCCCGCCTGCTCGGCGAGATAGAGGTAGTTCTCGTTGAGGCTGTTCTTCCCGCCGCGGCGGCAGCCCGTCATGCACTCACCGCACTCGACACAGGCCTTGCGGGCCGGGCCGACGCCACCGAAGTACGGGTCGGCCACCTCCTCGCCCGGTTTGGCCTTCGCCGTCCCGTCGGCGTCCTGGCCGTCGCCGAAGAAGACCCCCACGGGGGCCATGTGGAAGGTGTCGCCCACGCCCATCCGTTCGGCGACCGCGTGCAGGTGAACGTCGGCCGAGGTCGTCGTCGGGTTGAGCCGCACCCCGAGCATGCGCCGGGCCTGGTCGTAGTACGGCTTCAACTCTCCTTCCCAGTCGGTGATGTCCTTCCACTGCGGGTCGTCGAAGAACTGCTTCGGCGGTTCGTACAAGGTGTTGGCGTAGTTGAGGGAACCGCCCCCGACCCCGGCCCCGGCCAGCACCACCACGTTGCCCAGCGGGTGGATGCGCTGGATGCCGTACAGGCCGAGCCTGGGTGCCCAGAGGTAGTTCCTGACGTCCCAGGAGTTCTTGGGCAGTGAGTCAGCGGTGAACCTGCGGCCCGCTTCCAACACGCCTACGCGATAGCCCTTTTCGGTGAGCCGGAGGGCGGTTACGGATCCGCCGAAGCCGGAGCCGACGACGATTACGTCGTAGTCGTACGCGGAGTCGTCTCTGGGTTCGTCTGGCTTCGTGGAAGAGTTCTTCCGTGACACGTGCTCTCCTCGCCGAGAACGGGTGACTCGGAGCCGTTCTGGTGGGCGGCTGCGCGGTCGGGCGGGTGAAGCAGGCAGTGACGGGCTTGCTGAACCAGCCGCTTATGACGTCAGAAGCAATTGAGCGGACGGGGGCGAGGTGACACACCGGCGGGTCGGCGCGGTCCGCACCGGACGCGGGGTGCTGGACAGGCGGGCTGCCGGACCCCTGAGGGGTGTCACCTCGTCACGTCCTGGCGGTCTAGTCGAGTGTCGTGGTGGAGCCGGACGGCGACCAGGCGGGCGTGTCGATCGGTGAGTAGTGCGCGTCCTTGCGGTCCAGACGCAGCATTCGGCGACTGGCGCGCTCCTGGACCACTTCCGCGTCGAGCGGCGTCTCGAACGCGTTGTCCACGACGGTGTATTCGGCGGCGAGTCGTCCCACCGGAGCGATGGCACCGAAGTCGATCCGGCCGCCCACATAGAGGTCATCACGGACGTAGAAGCGCACCACGTTGCCCCAGACGACGTTGTTGAGCCCGTCGGGCGACGAGAAGATGTGCTCGACGGTGCACTCGAACGCGACGGGCGCGCCCTTGATACGCGGCGGACGAACGGCTTCGGACGGCACCTTCTCCAGCCCGACCGCATCGAACTCGTCGACATCGGGCTCGAACTCGAAGGCGCTGCGGTTGAGCCCGTTGATCTGCGGCAGGGTGGCCATGTTGGTGACGAACTCGCCGGTGTCCCGGATGTTGACGAAGCTGTCCTTGAGCGTGACGCCGTCCGAGCGCGGCTGGATCGACAGCGAGATCCGGGGCGGCTTGCGCCCGACGACCGTGAAGAAGGAGATGGGGGCCAGGTTGCCCACGCCTTCGGTGGACAGGGTGCTCACCCAGGCGATGGGGCGAGGAATGACACTGCCGATGAGCAGCTTGTAGGCGGACTTCGCGTCCAGATCGGCCGAGTCGATGATCATGTGGTGTCCCTTGGTGGTGAGTGTGGGGGGAGAGCTGGGGGTCAGCGGCCCTTGAAGGGCAGTACGGGGCGGGGGAGGCCCTCCTTGAGGGCCTTGGCGGCGGAGGCCAGGCCGTCCTTGACGTCCTCGGTCTCGTAGAGGGGGACGGCGAGGTCGAACAGCTGCTGGTCGGCGGACGGGATGCCGCCGGTGGCCCAGGCGCGCAGCAACGCCTTGTGCACGACGTGGGCCCGAGTGGGGCCCTGGGCGATCTTCCGGGTGAAGGCCTCGGCTTCGGAGCGCAGTTCGGCGTCGGGGACGACGCGGTTGATGACGCCGGCCTCGGCCATGACCGTGGCGGGTACCTGCTCGGAGGTCAGTGCCCATTCGTAGGCGCGGGCCCGGCCGGCCCGTTCGGCCACACGATGGATTCCGCCGAGGAGGGTGACGATGCCGAGCGACTGCTCGGGATGGCCGAAGCGGGCGCTCTCGCCGGCGAGGATGATGTCGGCGCGCAGGGCGAGTTCGAAGCCGCCGCCGAAGCACAGCCCCTGGACCGCGGCCACGACCGGGAGCCGGAGCTGTTCGAACCGGTTGATCACGCTCATGATCTGGTCGAAGTCGGCTCGAAGGCTGGTGCGGTCGGCGTCGAGCCAGGGCCGGAAGTCGCCGCCGTAGCTGAAGTCGGGTCCCTCGGCCCGCAGTAGGACGGCGCGGGCCGGGCTGCGGGTGATGGCGTCGACGGCTTCGCTGAGTTCCTGGGTGAACTCGGGTGCCAAGCGGTTCTGCGGGGGGTTGTCGAGGACGATCGTGGCGACGTCGCCGTCGAGGGAGTGGGTGAGAACGGACATGGGACTTCCTTGGCTCGGGACAGTGCGGACGGGGTCGCCGTCGGTCAGGTGAGGTGCTTGCCGGACCAGTCCGAGGCGGACTGCGCGGCTATGGGGGACTGCGTGCTGCACGGGGCGAAGTGGCCACCGCCGATGAACGTCAGCCGCTCGGGTTCCAGGGCTCGTTCGTGGGCCGTCAGCGCGAGGTCGGTGGCGATGAGGTGATCGCCGTGGCCGACGATCATGAGGGCAGCAGTCGACCGCGGCCTGCGTGCGGGGTGGGTGCCTGGCACGCGGCACGTTGCGGCGATCGGCGTAGCCGACTCGGCGAAGAGGTCGGCGAACAGCAGAACGCGGGCTCCGCGGACCACTCCGCCGTAGCCGCGGGTCGTGGTGATGGCCGGGTGCGGTGCGGCGGCCTGCGGGATGTACGGCAGACCCCGCAGGGGCAGACCTCGGCCTGTCCTGCCGCCCGGTCCCGCGGTGGCAGGGGAGCCTCCTGGGCGCTCCGGGGGTCGGACGAGCTCATGAGCGACACCCTTCCTGTGGCTGCGTCACCAATCAAGATGAAAGAACCTTACGCCTTTAGCTCCTTTCACTTCAAGGGGACGAGATGTCGTACCCTGAGCCAGTGGCCAAACGGTCACGGTCATGTCGGTAGAGCCGGACGGTCAGCGAGAGGGAGGCGTGGTCATGGTGTGGTCCGCGTCCACGCGGTACGAGGTCGAGCCGGCGCCGGTCGGGCTGGCGCTCGTGCACGACCTGCTCAACACCATTTCCGCCGGCCGACCCCGTGCGGCGGATCTCCTGGACGGCCTCTCCGACGCGCAGGCGTGGGTCGATCAGGCGCTGGAATGCTGGGCGCGCGAGAGGGGGCAGGTCGCCGCACAGGTATCTCTCGCCGAGAGTGATCTCGAGGAGTTGCGCGGCCTGCGTGCAGAGTTGCGGCGGCTTCTCGCCTCACGAGACGAAGACGGCATGGACACCGACGACCAGACCGTAGCGCCGGCCGTTCATGTCGCGGCCGCGGCGGTGCGGGTGGACCGCACCGGCCGGGCCGTCCTGGAGCCTCGCGGTCAGGGCTGGCGGTATGTGGCCGCCCTGGTGCTCCTCGAGGTGTTCCAGGCTCAGCAGGCGGACACCTGGCGCCGACTCAAGATCTGCCGTAATACGCGCTGCACGACGGCGTTCTTCGACCGCTCCCGCAATAACAGCGGTGTATGGCACTCCACCAAGACCTGCGGCAACCCTGAGAACCTGCGTGCCCACCGGGCGCGTCAGCGTGTCCGTACCAGCGGGTTGTAAAAGTCGCCCAAGTCGGTCGCCCGGTGGGGTTCTCCAGCGGAACTCGGCGCGGTGGGTCTGCTCCTTGCGATGGCGGGCACGGCTTTCGCTTGTGCTGAAATAAGCGAACGTCATACGGTTGTTGCCTCCCGGGACGGCTCCGGCGAAAGCCTGACCCGCATGACGTCGTCGTGACCCCGCTCGATGACGTCAGGACCCATCACTCGGTCCGGGCCTGGCGGCCCGTGACGCCGCGACAGCGGCCTGGAGAGGTTGAACGCATGGCATCCGAGACACAGCGACCGCCGACGCATTCGTCCGGCGAGGACCCGACGACAGGTGGGTTCTCCGCCGGTGACGGTATCCGTCGCCGGACGATTCAGGCAGGCGGTCTGGAGGTTCCGATCCTGGAGGCCGGCAGCGGCCCGCTCGTCCTGTGCCTCCACGGTTTTCCCGACCATGCAGACTCCTGGGCAGGGATGCTCGACCGCCTCGCCCAGGGCGGCTACTGGGCGGTCGCTCCCGCACAGCGCGGATACTGGCCGGATGGCGCGGCGCCCGACGGCTCCTATCGCGCGTCAGCGACCGGGCAGGATGTCCTGGACCTGATCGAAGCGCTCGGGCGTGATCGGGCGGATCTCATCGGTCACGATCTCGGCGCCCGGGCGGCGTACGCGGCGGCGAGCCTGGACGCGACACGCGTCCGCAAGCTTGTCGGCATGGCGGTTCCGTACGGGCCGCAACTGCGAACCGCCTGGCTCACGGACGGTGACCAGCAGCGACGCAGCTGGTACATGTTCTTCTTCCAGACGGCCCTTGCGGAGTCGGCCGTCGAATTCGACGACTTCGCCTTCATCGACCGGCTCTGGCGGGAGTGGTCGCCCGGCTACGAGCTGGCGGATGCGGAACGTGCCGCGCTCAAGGAAACCCTCCGTGCGCCAGGAGTCCTGACCGAGATCCTGGGCTACTACCGTCAGTTGTTCTCACCTCCCCTCGACGAGGCGGCGCGAGCGCTGGAGGTCCGGGCGAGCGGTGCCATCACCGTCCCGTCGCTGTACCTCCACGGGGCCGACGACAACTGCTTTTCCGTGGAGGTGAGCGACGGCATGGACGCCGTGTTCAAGAACGGCCTTGAACGCGTCGTCGTACCCCGTGCCGGACACTTCCTGCACCTCGAACAGCCCAAGCAGGTCGCTGATCACATTCTGAGCTTCCTGGACAACTGACTCATCACCCTGCCCCCGAAGCCGCCGTCAGCCGGATGGCCGCGGCGGCGGGTCCAGGGCGGTCTGGAGGTCTTCGTCAGCCTCTCCGCGTACGAGCAGACGTACATGATCTTCGAGAAGGTGACCGCAGTCGGCCGCGACGTGGCGGAGGTGTGCGGCGGAGGTGTGCGTGAAGTTCCTGGTGGACCGGCGCCGCACAACCCGAAGGGCACGGACCTGGCCGGGAATCCGCATGCGGCAGCGCACCTGAAGACTCTGACGCGGATGGTCGCCGACGGACGTTACGGCGTCGTAGACGACGGGCTGGAACGCTTCCCGTGGGTGATGAAGGCCGCTGCCTCACGGACGTCCGCGCCCAGTCGACACGCGCCGCCACGGGGTCTAGGCGAGCACCGCCTACGCCGCCCAGGAACTGACCGACGAGCACGCCCGGCTGACGGACCGCGCCCGCCGGCTCCAGCCGCCTTCGAGGCCGCTGACCCGGCGAGCCGTGCGCGTCACCCGTCCCATGCGTCTTCCTGTCGGCCCGCTCGTGGTCCTCCTCGAAGAGCTGCCAGCCGGTCAGCTACTTATCGCTCGCCACCGTGCCTTGCCTCTGGTGTCCGAAGGCGCGCAAAAGAAAGAACACCATGGAGTCGGCGGTCTCCGCGGCGATGGCGGGGTCGACCTGGTTCGGCGGCAGGGGAGTGAGGAAGAACCTGCTCATCATGGGACCGATCACCAGGTCGCCGAGCAGGTCGGCGTGCTCCACCGGCGGGATCTCGCCCCGGTCCACGGCACGTTGCGTTATCTCCTCCATGCGTTGGCGCACGGGCAGCATGAAGGCGTTGGTGAGGGCCTCGGCCAGGGAGGGGCTGTACGCGGCCTCGCCGATCAGAGTGCGCAGTACCCCTCCCTCGTTGCCGGTCAGGGAGGCCGCCTTGTCCCGGAGCAGGGCACCCAGGTCACCTTCGAGTGTGCCGGTGTCCGGCTGCGACGTCAGTTCCTTGGCGTACGCGGCGGCGGCGTCGACGACCATGACCTCTTTGGACGGCCAGCGCCGGTAGAGGGTGGCGGTGGACACTCCGGCGCGGGTCGCGACGGCGGCGGTGGTGAGCCCGCCGTAACCACTCTCGGTGAGAACGGCGAGAGTCGCGTCCAGCAGCGCGCGGTCGCGAGAGGCATCGCGGGGACGCCCCCGACGTGCCTGCGTACCGGTCATCGGGCTGCTCCCGAAGAGATCCGGCGGGATGCATGGACGGCCGAGCGGACTGTCTGGTCGGGCTGCCGCACGGAACGTTCAGTAACGGTGGGGTAGGTCACACGACCAATGATACAAGCAAACGAAACGAAAGGCTTTCGTTTCGTATATGCTCCTGGGCATGACGACCAACGCACCCACCGGCGGTCAGCCGGACATCACCGTTACGGCGGCCCCTGCCGCGGAGACCGTCGCGCGACTGCGGGCCACGTTCAACACCGGCCGCACCAAGCCCGTCGCCTGGCGCAAGCAGCAGCTGCAGGCGTTGAGGCGTCTGCTGACGGAGCACGAGGAGGTATTCGCGCAGGCACTGCAGACCGACCTCGGCAAGAGCGCGACCGAGTCCCACATGGCGGAGATCGGCTTCCTGGTCAGGGAGATCGACCACACCCTGAGTCATCTCGACCGGTGGCTGCGTCCGAAGAGGGTCTCCGTGCCCCTGTCGCTGATGCCGTCCCGGGCCTGGACCGTGCGTGAGCCGCTGGGTGTCGTGCTGGTCATCGCCCCCTGGAACTACCCGGTCAATCTGGCGCTCGCGCCGGTCATCGGTGCCCTGGCCGCAGGCAACGCCGTCGTCCTCAAGCCCAGCGAGGTCGCCCCCGCGACCTCGGCCGTGCTCGCCCACTGGCTGCCCCGGGTCCTGGACCCGCAGGCCGTGGCCGTCGTCGAGGGAGGCGTGCCGGAGACGACCGCCCTGCTTGAGCAGCGCTTCGACCACATCTTCTACACCGGCAACGGCGCGGTGGGGCGCATCGTCATGACCGCCGCGGCCCGCCATCTCACCCCGGTCACCCTGGAGCTGGGCGGCAAGAGCCCCGCCGTCGTCGAACCCGGCACCGACCTCGCGACGGCCGCCCGCCGCATCGCCCTGGGCAAGTTCATGAACGCGGGCCAGACCTGCGTCGCACCCGACTACGTGCTGGCGATAGGTGAGGCGGGAGCCGAGATAGAGGCCCACCTGACGCAGGCGATCCGCGAGATGTACGGCACCGATCCGGCTCGCAGCAACGACTACGGCCGCATCGTCAACGAGCGCCACTTCGACCGGCTGGCCGGCCTGCTGGAGGACGGCCGGACCGTCGTGGGCGGCGACCACGACCGCGACGACCGCTACATCGCCCCGACCGTGCTGGCCGACGTCGACCCCGACTCCGCGGTGATGCGCGACGAGATCTTCGGCCCCATCCTGCCCATCGTCCAGGTCCCGGACCTGGACGCCGCGATCGCTTTCATCACCGGTCGGGACAAGCCGCTGGCCCTGTACGCCTTCACCGCGTCCAAGCGCTCCAAGCGGCGCCTGACCGCGGAGACGTCCTCCGGCGGCCTGGTCTTCGGCCTCTCGCTCCTCCAGCTCAGCGTGCTCGACCTGCCCTTCGGCGGCGTCGGTGAGAGCGGCATGGGCCGCTACCACGGCTCGTACTCCCTGGACACCTTCAGTCACATCAAGT
Organism: Streptomyces sp. NPDC005402; assembly: GCF_040606575.1. NCBI lineage: Bacteria > Bacillati > Actinomycetota > Actinomycetes > Kitasatosporales > Streptomycetaceae > Streptomyces > Streptomyces sp. NPDC005402. The sequence goes on along the minus strand of NZ_JBEXFB010000002.1, from coordinate 47,822 downwards.
CTGTCCTCGACAAGCCGCTCAAGCCGGACACGCTGGGCGTGGCCACCCCGCCCTACACCCGCGGCAAGGACCGCATCCTGCGACGCCTCACGTGAGCCGGATCAGCGATGAGCCCGCGAGGGCGCCGTGTCCCCGACTGCCATGAACAAGATCGACTACCGCAGCCAGACCACCCGGTCCTCGCCCGACCAGGTCAGCACGCTGCCGGTGCAGGCCACGTTGACCTGGTAGGCGGACTCCGGCGCGGCCGCCTCGACCCGGACCTCGGTGTCGTACGACAGCCACCCCCCGAGAGCGCCCCGACACGGACCGCCGCGAGTCGCAGAGCGAAGCGGGTCCGGTCGCCGAGGACATCGAGATCATGCGCGTGGTACAGATCCGTGCCCAGGGACCGCGCCTCATCGATGTCGGTGACACACTGCCCGACCGCCGCCGTGGCGCACGACTCCTGATCAAGCAGTTTGGCCACCGCACGGCGGCCCCATTCCCTCGCTGCCCTGCTCGACCGGGCCGTGGGCGCGCTGACGGAGTAACCGCCCGCCCAAGGTCGGCGACCGGCGCTCGCCGACACATGCGCTCACGCCCGCTGAGGGAGCGAGGTTAAAGGTCTGGGCAACGGGGCCTCACGCCTGGGCCGGCCGGAAAAAGATCAACTCGTAATGGGTGAATCACCATCACGTCATGCGGGCGCTCACCAGGCCAGACACCCTCTCTCTCAGCTATCGGTTCCCCCGCAGGAAAGAGCAGGACTATGGCAACAGCGACTTCGGGGCGCTCACCCGCAACTCAGCTCGCGGCCCGCATCGGCACGGTGGTGACCGGCGTGACGCTCGTGCTCGGCATCACCGCCGGAACGGCCCTGGCGGACCCGCAGGTGAAGTGGAGCGGCGACTTCAGCTGGCGTGCGACGCAGGTGAAGCGGTTGGCGAACTGCGCCTCCACCCATTACTACAACGGCACTCAGCCTGCTGCGGGTTCGACGGGCGACGACTCGACGGGGTCCAAGCTCACCGCCTGCGACGGCGCCGGATCCGACTCCTATTGGGACGGCTCGCATCTCCTGGGCGCCGACACCCAGAACATCAACGGCAAAAAGGTCGGCTACCGCTCGAACCAGAGTTGCCCGAAGCAGCGCGGCTCCCAGTACATCAAGTGCTGGTACGTCGGCGGCAAGACCAAGGGCAACCCGGTCATCACCGTGTCCATCATCGATTCCGGATACGGCGGCGAGGACGTGGCAGTGGACTGGTACTACCTGTAATCCCAATTTCTCCCGCAGGAATCGGTCGCTTGGCGCGCGAGCGTCGACCTACGTCCTGCACAAGGCGCCAGGCCTGTGGCCTGGCGCCTTCTTGCGCCCCCTGGAAGCTGACGGCCCGTTGTCGTCCAGCGATCTCCTCGGCATCACAACTGCGCCGCGACCGCCTGGTACAACAACAGCAGGGTGGCCAGCGCCATCACCGACTGCAACGCCGCGGGTTCCGACTCGTACTGGGACGGCTTTCATCTCGCGGCCGCCTCGGTACACACGATCGAAGGCAAGAAGGTCGCTTACCGCTCGGACCAGTCCTGCCCGCCCAAGGACGGCTTCCAGTACGTCAAGTGCTTCTACGTCGGCGGCAAGACCAAGGGCAACCCGGTCATGACAGTGGCCATCGAGTCGTACGGCCTCGGTGGTCAGGACGTGAACGTGACCTGGTACTACCTGTAAGTGGCCGCGTTTGACCGCGTGCAACGGTGACCCCGGTGCGACGAGTACCGGGGCGCCGTCCCGGGCAGTGGTGGTGACTGCTGCCGGGGCCGCAGCCGCGCTGGGAGTGGGTGCAGCTTCTCGCCCTTCGCCAGCATCCCTACGTACTTTTCGATCCGGCGTGCCCGGGTCTCGGCCTTCGTGGAGTCCTGGATCCGGTGCAGGATCGCCTAGCGGTTCCGCCGGTCCAGTGTCTCGAAGCACTCCGCCGCGGCCGGGTCGGCGGTCAGGGCCGTCGTGAGGCCGTCCGGCAACGTGGCGGCCTTCGCGCCGTCGTAGGCCGCTTCCCAGCGGCCATCTGTTGTCCCGCTGGGGCACTCTTGGATCGAGCCGCAGGACAGGAGGATAATGGCTTACGTTCAACGATCCGCTGCCCGCGGTATGCGCGGACCGCGGATCGCAGACAGTGGATCTCCGTGAGAGCGAGATGAGCGATCATGGACGAGCGCATCGCCGCTGACCCGTCGATGCGGCCGCTCGCAGGGGCGGATCGCGAGGCGCTCACGGCGTGCGTCACCGTCGATGAGCACGCCACTGTGACCGGGTGGAACGCGGGGGCCGAGCAGTTGCTGGGGTACTCGGCTGCTCAGACCGTGGGGCGATCAGCGGCCGATCAGCTGGCTGAGCCGATCCCCGCGCAGGACCTGCGATCCCTCGCGGAGCTGCCGAGATGGCACGGGAAGCTCTCCGTCCGGCACCGTGACGGCCGGCGGCTGGAGATCAAGGTCCTCGCGCACCACAGGACACAGGAGACCGGTGCCAGCGAGTGGTTCCTGGTGTCCGCCCTGGCCGCGCAGCAGCCCCATCCTTCCGACGACGCCCTCGTGAGCTGGAGCTTCGCCCAGGCCCCGTCCTGTGCGTTGGCGCTGTACGACACCAGTCTCCTGGTGCGGCGGGTCAACGAGGGCACGGAACAGATCATGGGCCTCACCGAGGACGACGTGCGCGGACTGCACCTCGACGAGATATGGGACAGCCCGGACGCTGATCAGCTGGCACAGGGCCTGGTTCGTGTGCTGGAGACCGGCGAGCCGCAGTACCGGGAGCACTTTCTGCGCGCCCCCGGTGAGAGGCGCGAGCACGCCTGGTCGACCGTTCTGTCGCCGCTGCGGGACCGGGCGGGCGAACTGCGCGGCGTCTGCCACACCGCGCGCGACATCACGGAGCAGTACTGGGCACGCAAGCGGCTCCAGCTGATCGCCGAGGCGGGCCGGCGCATCGGCACCACCCTCGATGTGATGCGGACGGCGCAGGAGCTGGCGGACGTCGTGGTCCCGGAACTCGCCGACTTCGTCAGCGTCGACCTGCTGACCTCCCTGGACGGCCTGCACGAGCCGCCCCCGGCAGGCGTGTTGGCGACCGGCCATCTTGTGCTGCGGCGCGTCGCCCACCAGTCCGTGACTCCGGGCATCCCGGAGGCGGTCGTCGACCCGGGTGATGTGGACGGGTATCCGGATGGCTCCGCACCGGTCGAGAGCCTCCGGTCCGGACGGGCCTCGCGGCACGAGATGACCGATGCCGCGATCGCTGAGTGGATCGCCCGTGCCCCTGCCCGCATGTCCCGCGTCTACGGACTCGGCGTCCACTCGGTGATGACCGTGCCCCTGACGGCACGCGGTACCACTCTGGGCGTCGCCGTCTTCATCCGCTACCAGCACCCCGAGACCTTCCAGCAGGACGACCTGGTGCTGGCCGAGGAGCTGGTGGCCAGAGCCGCCATCTGCATCGACAACGCCCTCCGCTACACCCGAGAACGCAGTACGGCCGTGACCCTGCAGCGCAGCCTGTTGCCGCAGCGGCTGCCCGAGCAGGCGGCGGTGGAGGTCGCCTCCCGCTACATCCCGGCCGGCGGGCACGCCGGTGTGGGGGGCGACTGGTTCGACGTGATCCCGCTGTCCGGGGCGCGGGTGGCCCTGGTCGTCGGCGACGTCGTCGGCCACGGCATCCACGCCTCCGCGACCATGGGCCGTCTGCGTACGGCCGTCCGCACCCTCGCCGACATCGACCTGCCCCCCGACGAACTGCTCACCCACCTCGACGACCTGGTCGCTCGCCTGTCCACCGAGCAGGAGAGCGCCCAGCCCGCCGACGGGTACCCGGAGCCGGGCGGCGAGGTCGGTGCGACCTGCCTGTACGCCGTCTACGACCCGATCTCCCGGCGCTGCTCACTCGCCTGGGGCCGGACATCCGCGGCCGGTCGTGGTGAGCCTCGAAGGCACCGCCGAACTCGTCGACCTTCCGGCCGGCCCCCTGTTGGGGCTGGGCGGCCTGCCCTTCGAGGCGGCCGAGATCGAGCTGCCGGAGGGCAGCCTGCTCGCCCTCTACACCGACGGCCTGATCGAGTCCCGGGACCGCGACTTCGACGACGGCCTCGACCAGCTCTGCCACCTGCTCGCCCGCCCGGCTCCCTCGCTGGACGCCCTGTGCGGCACGGTGCTCGCCGGTCTCCTGCCCCAGCGCCCGGCCGACGACGTCGCGTTGCTCCTCGCCCGCTCCCACGCACTCGACGCCTCCCAGGTCGCCACGTGGGAGATCCCGGCCGACCCTTCCGTTGTCGCCCGGGTCCGCAAGGCCGCGGTGGCACAGGTCGAGGCCTGGGGGCTGGACGACGCCGCCTTCGTCACCGAGCTGGTCGTCAGCGAACTCGTCACCAATGCCATCCGGCATGCGGAACCTCCGATCCAACTCCGCCTGATCCACGACAACACCCTCATCTGCGAGGTCTCCGACGCCAGTAACACCGCTCCCCACCTCCGCCGCGCCCGCACGTACGACGAGGGCGGCCGCGGCCTGCTCCTCGTCGCCCAGCTGACCCAGCGCTGGGGCACCCGCCAGAGCACCCAGGGCAAGACCATCTGGGCGGAACAGACATTTGAGCCGGCCCCGCCCGGCCACTTCTGACCCGCACGGCCATCTCTTCCTCATCGCCGGACGCGAAGTAGGCGACGAGCGGACGCACCGTCCCTCGATCCGCGATCGCTGCTGGGGGTCTCGAGCAAGTCGGACAGAACGTCCTCGCGCCTGACGCACCGCATCGTGCTTGCTGTAACCGCTCAGGGGGTGCCCTTCTCGTAGCGGCATGGTAGGCGCGGTCCGCCTGGGAGCCAGGGCTTCCCACGACGGCTCTGCGGCCACCATCGCGAGGCGTACGTCACAGCGCCACCTCCAGATGGAGAGGGCGCCTGCTCCCAGGCGTGTCAGCGGACGGGATTGCCCTTCGACGTGTGATGCGTCCTGCGGTAGGTGGCGGGGCTGGTCCCGAAGCGGGACTTGAACGCCCGAGAGAAGTGGGAAGCATCCTTGAACCCGACGCGCAGCGCGATGCCGCTGATGCTCTGAGCGTCGTATCCGGCACCCGACAGCATCGCGCGGGCGCGGTCGAGCCTGAGGGCGTAGAGCCATGCGCGTGGTGTGGTGTCGGCCTCGCGGAACAGTTCATGCAGATAACGCAGTGAAAAGCCCAGGTCGTGGCTGGCGGCCAGCAGGGTCAGGCCGGGGTCGTGGAGCCGGTCGGCGAGGTGGGCTTTGGCCCGGCGAAGATCACGTCGGTGAACTGCCGCACTCGCTTTCCCGGAGGCGTCCGAGTCGAGAGCGTCGCACGCGGTGGCCAGGAGATCGAGAAGGTTCCTCATGAAGGACGCGGCGGTCGCCTCGCCAAGGTCATGACCTTGTTCGGCCAGGGCCCGCAGGACGGGACTGACGAAGGCGCCCGTGCCACGCGCGGCCCGGAACGGTACGGCGGTGACGTGCTCGGCGACGGCGGAGCGGGAGGTGAGCATCGCGCGGGGTATCTGAAGGACCACCGAGCGGAACGGGCGATCGAAGCGGAACACGTAGGGGTGGGCGCTGTCGACGAGAGCGAAGTCGCCGGGACCCATCTCGGCGGCGTGGTCGCCTTGCCGGAGCCTGGCCGATCCCTCGGTGAGCAGTGTCAGGAAGAAGTCCTCTCCTGCCGCCCTCCTGACCAGGTCAGGCGTACGGGCGGCCTCATGCGGATCCGCCCGCATGGTGCTGACCAGCAGCCCGCCCGTCACCTGCGCGACAGCGGACGCGGCGAAGCCGTGCCTGCCTGGGACGGGGACCGTGTCGGGCAGAGCGGCCGCACGCATGGCGACGAACGCCGTACGGGTCACCTCGCTCCAGTAGTCCCACGGGTCATGGTCCAGGCCGAGCGTGGTGAAACGCCTTTCGGCGTCATGGCTGCGCTGTGGTGCCAGAAACGGCGCGCTCCCAGTCATGTCATGGATTCCCAGGTTTCCTTAGCGTTACCGCACGGCTCAGAGGATGCCACGCATCGAGTGGCCCGAAAAGGGTCGGTCAGAGAGGAGTGACCCATGATCACCAATATCTTCTCGGAGCAGCGGAACGGGCTTCGTTTCGATGTGTTCGCGGGTTCCGAAGCGGCTCTGTCGCCGAACTGCGTCCTCATCAGCGGTGAGCACGACGCGAGCCTGATCGACGTGCAGTTCGTCATCGACGAGGCGCGCGAACTCGCCGACCGAGTCCGTGACAGCGGTAAAAAGCTCAAGGCGGCCTTCATCACGCACGCGCACCCGGACCACTACGGCGGCATGGGTGAGATCGCCTCCGCCTTCCCCGACGCACAGATCCTGGCCCGGCAGGGCGTCATCGACGGGATCCTGGAGTGGCCGGCCAAGCGCCTGCACTGGCAGGAAGCCTACGGCGACCAGATCCCGGACGAGATGCCGGTGCCCGAGCCACTGACCGGGGACAGCTATTCCCTGGAGGGGCACACAGTGGTCTTCGTGGACCTCCCGGTGGCCGAGACGGTCCACGCGACCGCCTTCCACGTGCCCGACGCGCAAGCCGTGATCGCCGGGGACCTGCTCAACCACCACTCGCACTGCTACATGGCGGACACCAACAACCCCGCGTCCTGGCTCACCGCCCTGCATCAGGTCCAGGCGCTGGGAGAACACCGGATCGTGGTCCCGGGCCATGGCCCGGTGGGCGGACAAGAGGTGTTCGACGACACCCGTGCCTGGCTGGAGGACTACCAGGAGGTGGGCAAGCCACGGGTACCCGTCGCCGACATCGCCCGCGAAATGAGCCGCCGACACCCCGACCGTGCCCTGCCCATGCTGCTCTGGCTCACCCGAGGCCCTTCGTTCGGGCTCGTCGGACCCAAGGAGCTCGGAGTGCCGCCGGAGGTGTTCGGAGGCTGAGCCGGAAGTGCCCGCCTTGGAAGGTCGAACTGCTGCGACCGGGTTCGATGCCCCCTTTCGAGCCGGCGCGATCGGCCCACTCAGGCTTTGGGCCCAAGGGATGGAATCCGTTGATCGGGACTCCAACGGGCCGGCGCCCGAAGCAGCCCTCGCCGAACTCGTTCACGAAGTCAGGCGGCATGGGCGGCTACGCAGGCAGCGACGCACGTTGGGAGGCGCGGAAGGCCAGGGGGGTCTGGCCGGTGTGGCGTTGGAAGAACTTGCCGAAGTGGGTGGCGCTGGTGAAACCGAGGTGGGCTGCGATGGTGGAGGCGGGTTCGGTGCCGTGGGCAAGGAGTCGCTTGGCCTCCAGGACGAGGCGCTGGTCGAGGTAGTCCTTGGCGCTGAGGCCCGCCGCGGTCTGGGTGGCGCGGGTGAGGGTCCGGGTGGAGTAGCCGAGTTCGCGGGCGTAGTCGTCGATGCGGTGGGTGCGGGAGAAGCCTCGTTCGACAGCGTCGCGGAAGCGCAGGAAGGGCTCGGGGGCGGGTTCCGCGGTCTGGCCGTGCTGCCGCAGGTGGGGCAGACGCAGGAGTACGACGTCGAGCAGGCGGTGCAGCAGGGCGGTGTGCACGGGCAGCGGATGGCGGTCCGCCTGGGAGAACTCGGCGGCCAGTTGCTCGGCCGCGGCTGCCAGCACGGGGGGCTCCGAAGTATCGGGGCTGTACAAGGGCATCGGGGCAGTGCCGGTGCCCAGTCCGGCCAGTTCCGCGGTCTCGGGCGCGACGAAGTCCTCCTGGAAGAAGATCAGGATGGCCTCGGCCTGGTCAGGGTTCTGCCACTGGTGCACCTGGCCCGGCCTGATCCACAGCCAGGAACCGGGTGCCACTACGTACCCGGTGAAGTCGACGCGGTGGCGCAGGGTACCGGCGGTGACCAGCATCAGGGCGTGGAAGTCCTGCCGGTGCGGGGTGGCGATGTGCCAGGGCCAGTCACGGGTGCGGTCGCGGAAGTCGGCCAGGGTCATGACCTCCATGCCCGCCGGGCTACCGGCCGGAGGCTGGAAAGCCACCTTCGGCAGGCCCGTCTCCCGCCGACCGGGCTTCTGCCGCGCTTGTCGCCTGTGGACCATCACGAGACCGCAGCGTACCTCGCGGGACCTCCGGTTCCGTCCCAGTATGGAGTTGTTCCAGGGGTGCGGGCCCATGAGGACGGAAAGCCGGCCGTGTCCGTTGCGGCCGATGGTGGGTCGTTAGCTGGCCATCAGCGATCCGCCCCTCCCCGCGTCCCCTCATCACCGCTCATCCGCATTCCGACAGGAGCACAGTCATGCACGGCACCCTCACGGTCATCGACAAGGGCCAGGTCCGCATCCACAGCTACGTCTCGCCCGAGGACGGCCTGGGCGTCACCACCCAGCTGATCGAGACGCCGTCGCGGATCATCGCCGTCGACGCGCAGTTCGTCCTGGCCTACGCCGACGAGGTCGTCGCCTACGCCAAGAGCCTGGGCAAGCCGCTCGACCGCCTCGTCATCAGCCACGCGCATCCGGACCACTACCAGGGCGCGGCCCGCTTCGGCGTCCCCGTGCACGCGCTGCCCGAGACCACTGCGGAGATCGTCGCCATGGGTGCCAAGACGGACCTGCCCACCAGCGCCGAGATCCCGCTCGCCGACATGACTCCGACCGTGGAGATCACCCCGGGCACCGAGGTCATCGACGGCATCCCGTTCGTGTTCGAGAAGGTCACCGGCGGCGAGATCCACACCACCCTCGTGATCAAGCTGCCCGAGCAGGGTGTCCTGGTTGCTCAGGACGTCGTCTACAACCACACCCACCTCTGGTTCCTGGACAAGGACTTCGACGGCTGGCAGGCCAATATCGACCGCTTCGCGGCCGAGACCGAGTACGACACCATCCTGCCCGGCCACGGCGAGCCGACCACCCCCGCCGTCTGGGCCGAACTCACCGACTACGTCAACGCCGGCCGGGAACTGCTGGGCGACGACGGCGACGCCTACAAGAAGGCCATCACCGAGCGCTACCCCACCTACCAGGGCGCAGCCCTCATCGACGTCGCCAACGCCTACATGTTCGGCCCCAAGAACTGAAGTCTGTTCCGACCTTCCAGCAAAGCGCCCAAGTCACAGGGAGGGAACATCGTGACTTCCCGCATTGCCAGCCGGGCAGGACCTGCAGTGAGCGCTGTGCGCCACTGTTGCTGAAGCAGTCTGGCGGGCCGACTGACGGCCTCGCCACTGCCGAGCGGTCAGCGCAGGTATGCGCAGTCGCTGTTGGCGCCGAAGGCGAGCCGGTCCACCAGTGCCGGTATCCCGCAGTGGCCGCCGCCTCCGTTCCTTCGCGCACAACGAATGCGGGAGACGTGATCTCCTCGCCTCCGCTCCCGCCAGGACCGGTGACAGCGCCCCCGGATCATCAAGGGGGCAGGGGCAACGAGTCATACGCGCAGGGATGGCCACGAGCCCGACCCGGGCTCCACGACTGGGCAGCGGGGGGTGACTTGCAGGCCGATCGCCCCCGCTGCCCGGTCGTACACCGTGAGCTGTCAGCGGGTTTCGCCAGCGGCTTCGGAGTGCAGCGGAAGGCGGAGGGTGCCGGCGTGCGCCGCACGGAGGACCTCGAGTGCCTCCTCGCGCCACGCTCGTGCGGCGGGCAAGACCTTCGTGAACGCGGGCGAGGGGTGGATGTGACCGTGCTGGAGGGAGAACTGGGCGGGCACTCCTGCTTCGTTGAGCTTGTCGGCGTACGCCTGGCCGTCGTCGCGGAGCAGGTCGAACTCCGCGGACATGATGTACGCCGGTGGCAGGCCGGCGAGGCTGTCGGCGAGCAGGGGCGACGCGTAGGGGTGCGTGGGGTCGCCGTCTTCGCCGAGGTAGAGGGGGATGAGGCGGTCCACGTCCTGTCGGTGCAGTGCGTACTTCGTGCCTAGCTCCGGGTCGGAGTGCGAGGGGAGGCTGCCGGTGAGGTCGAGTGCGGGCACTTCGAGGAGTTGCAGTGCGATGGCGGGACCGTGTTCGTCGCGCAGCTTCAGAGTGAGAGCGGCGGCGAGGTTGGCGCCGGCGGATCCTCCGCCGAGGGTGATCGTGTTCCTGTCGATACCGAGTTGCTCGGCATGCTGGACCGCCCATTCCAACGCTGCCTGGCAGTCCTGGAGCGGGACGGGGAACTGATGCTCGGGTGCCTTGCGGTAGTTCACGGTGATCACGACGCACCGCGCGCCCACGGCGCGTTCGCGCCCGATGATCGCGGTACTGAGGCTGAGGCCCGATCCGGCGACCCATCCGCCGCCGTGCACGTACATGTGCAGCGGGAGTACTCCGTCCGAGGCGGGGCGGAAGATCGCCAGTTCGATGGTGCCGTCTTCGACGGGGATGGTCTCGACGCGGTGTTCAGCGACGTCGGGACCGGGCTCGGCGATCTGGCTGACGAGCGCTTCTCCATTCGCTTCTTCTTGGGCGCGCCAGGCGGGGAAGTCGATGTCCTCGGGCAACGAGGGGAAGGGCAGGAACGACACGAGTGCGGGATCGATGGGCATGGAGACTCCTGTTCGGGGTGCGCGAGGAAGGTCACGGGCAGGAAAGCAGTGCAGCCGAGAGGATCTCCGCGCGTGTCGTCGTCGCCGGCTTGGGCGGTTGGAAGGCAGTGCAGGCGAACGCCCTTGGCAGCTCGCCCGCACCACCGGCTTACGGCAGGTGCAGGACGCTGCGGACCTGGGCGGCCATCTCGGATTCGCCGAGTGCGTTCGGGTGTCCGACGGAGAGGGAGTTGGTCGTCACGACCGGTTCGACCCAGCGGACGCCGGGTGCTTCGCAGGCGTCGTGTCCGTTGGACGGGTCGCTCATGTCCACGTAGATGGCTCCTGCGGCACCAGCCGCCCGACGGACGGCGTCGTTCAGGGTGGCCTGGATCCCGTGGACGTAGGGGATGTCGCCGACCGCGATCGGAAGCGTGGGGTAGCAACCGCCGACCGCAGGGGCGATCCAGGGGTAGCCGAGGATGGCGACGCGGGCGTGCGGTGCTTTGGCCTTCACGGCCTTGAGCGCCTGGACGATCGCCGGATAGGTGGTGCTGTTGATCGTGTCGGCGAAGCTGGAACCGTACTGCTGCTCGCAGGGGTTGCCTTGTCCGAGGGTGGTGGCTGAAGCGGCGGCGCAACCGTCCATCACGTTCGCGAAGACGTTGCTGTCATTGCCGCCGATCGTCATCGTCACCAGCTGTGCTGCCGAGGTCGCGGCGTCGAGCTGGGGCGCGATCCCGATTCCTTGCGACGTCGTGAAGTTCGCGGTGGTCGCACCACTGCAGGTGACATCGGTCAGGCTGGCGCCGGTCGCGCGCGTGATGTCGTTGGCGTAGTTCGCGGTGGAGCGGACGCACGTCGGCGGTGCGGTCAGGTCCAGCGGCAGATCTCCTGCTCCGGCACTGTACGAATCACCCATCGCGACGTACTCCAGCGGAGCAGTGTCCGCACTGGCTGGAACGGCGACACCGGCGACCGCGATGAGGCCGGTGACCGCAGCCAGGGCGGCTACACCGCGACTGATGGATGGTGCGCTCAAAAAGGTTCTCGTCATCCTCGACTCTCCATTGAGTGATCAGCGCAGACACGAAGACCTCCTTCCACTGGTGCGGGCGGAAAGGTGAAGTGTCTTGCGCCCGGCGGGGGGTCATCGTGCGATGTCGGTGGTGATCTCGCTCTGCCACTCGGGGTAGCGATGGCAGGCGACCGTCCGGCCGTCGGCCATCGTCCGGGCCTCCGGTCGGGTCTGTCGGCAGCGTTCCTGAGCGACTGGGCATCGGGCGGCGAAGGGACATCCGCTCCCCGGCTGCGGGTCGCCGTTCGCGAGTTCACCGGCCGCGGCGATCGCGCGGCGCTTGCGTTGGACGGCGGGGTCGGCGACCGGGGCGGCCAGCAGGAGTGCGCGGGTGTACGGGTGTGCGGGGTCCTGCGTGACCAGCCGGGTCGGTCCGGCCTCCATCACCTGCCCTCGGTACAGGACGGTGACGTCGTGGCAGATGTGCCGTACGACGGACATGTCGTGCGAGATGAACAGGTAGCCGACCCCGTGCTCGTCCTGGAGGTCCGCCAGGAGATTGAGGATCTGGGCCTTGACCGAGAGGTCCAGCGCGCTGACCGACTCGTCGCAGATCACCAGTTGGGGCTCGGTCATCAGGGCACGGGCGATGGAGATGCGCTGGCGTTGTCCTCCCGAGAAGTCGCGCGGGTACTTCGCGGCGGCGGCCGGGTCCAGTCCCACGTCCTCGAGCATTTTCGCCGTGCGGCGCGCGATGGTCTCCCGGGACCGGATGCCCTGGGCCAGCATGGGCTCCGCCAGGCTGCGGCCCACGGTGCAGGAGGGGTTGAGGGAGCTGTTCGGGTCCTGGAAGACGGCTTGCAGGGAGCTGCCGAGCTTCCTTCTTTCCGCGGGCTTCAGGTGGGTCGTGTCCTGGCCGAGCAGACGCACGCTGCCGGACTGGGTGGGCGCGAGGCCCAGCACCGCTTTGGCGAGCGTGGACTTGCCCGATCCGGACTCTCCGACGAGCCCCATGGTCGTACCGCGCGGGATCGTCAGGCTGACGTCGTCGAGTGCCTGGAACAGGGGTTCTCGGCGTCGGCGTCTGAATCCCACGCTGACGTTGCGGACGTCCAGGGCGGGAGACTGCTCCTCGGTCATAGCGGTAGTACTCCTTCGCGGACGAGATCCTCGCTGCGGATGCAGCGCGCGGCCGCGTCCTGGCCGATCGGCAGTAGGGGGATAGGCCCACTGGTGCAGTCCTCGCGCGCGTGGACGCACCGGCCGGCGAAGCGGCATCCGGTGGGCCAGTCCCCGGGGGGCGGCACCCGGCCGGGCAGCGTGGGCAGACGTGCCCCCTCCTGCGCGGTGCTCGGATCGGCGGCCAGCAGCGCCGCGGTGTAGGGGAAGCGGGGCGCGTGGAACAGACGCTGGGCGGGGGCCTGTTCGACCACTTCCCCGGCGTACATGACGACGGCCCGGTCGGCGACGTCCGCGACGACGCCCCAGTCATGGGTGATCAGCAGGATCGCCATTCCGGTGCTCTGCTGCAGCTCGCGCAGCAGAGCGAGGATCTCCGCCTGCACGGTGACGTCCAGCGCGGTCGTGGGTTCGTCGGCGATCACGAGTTTGGGCCGGCCGGCGAGCGCGAGGGCGATGTTGACGCGCTGGGCCATGCCGCCGGAGATCTCGTGCGGGTACGAGGCGAGCACCCGGTCGACGTTGTGCAGCTTGACCTGGTGGAGCAGTTCGGCGGCTCGTGCGCGCGTCGCGGGTCCGGAGAGCCGTTCGTGACGGCGGACGACCTCCTTGAGGTGGCTGCCGACCGTGTGCGTGGGGTCGAGGCTGCCGAGTGCGTCCTGGGCGACGTACGCGATGCCGGAACCGCGGACGGCACGGTAGGCCCTGGGGCCGCCGGCCACGAGGTCCGTACCGCGGTAGAAGACCCCGCCGCCGGTGACGTCGACACCGTCCGGCAGCAGCCCCAGCAGCGCGAGGGCGGTCATGCTCTTGCCGCAGCCGGATTCTCCGACGACGGCGACGGTCTCTCCGGCGCCGATGCTGAACGTCACGTCGCTGACCAGGGTGGTGTTCTCGCCGGAGGTGCTCGCCGTCACGGTGAGGCCCCGCACGCGGAGCAGGCCGTCCTCCGGATCGGCCGACGGTGTCACCACCATCGGCCGCTGTGCCGCGTTCGTCCCGCGGCCGCGGGACGAACGCCGCCCGCGCGGTGCGGCTGTCCTGCGATCGAACGCCGTCTGCTCGCCGATGGCATCGCCGAGCACACCGAACGCCAGCACGGTGAGGGCGATCGTCACACCGGGGGGAACGAGCAGCCACCCGTCCGAGGTGACGACGGTGGAGGCCTGGCTGATCATCTCGCCCCAGCTCGGCCGGTCGCCCGCGGACATGACGCCGAGGAAGGCGAGCGCGGCCTGGAAGCCGAGGCCGATGCCCGCGAACACCGACGCCTGGGCCAGGATCGGGCCGAGTACCCGGCGCAGCACATGGCCGCTCATGATCCGCCAAGGGCTTACACCGGAGACCCGGGCGGCGGTGACGAACAGTTCCTCGCGGACCACGAGCGTGGCGCCCCGCACCAGCCGGACGAGTCCCGGTGCGCCGAGCAGGCCCAGGGTGATCATGGCCGCGGTGGAGCTGGAGGAGAAGACACCGAGCACCACCAGGACGATGATGATCGCGGGGACGCCGAGAACCAGTTCGGCCGTCCGGCTGATCGCGGTGTCGAGCCAGCCACCCCGGTAGCCGGCGAGGATGCCGAGCGGCACACCCAGCAGGAGGAACACCGCCAGCGCGGTCAACGTGTTCACGAGCGCCGGGTTGATTCCGTACAGCAGGCGGCTGAGTACGTCGCGACCGACCGTGTCGGCGCCCAGCCAGTGCGCGCCCGATGGGCCGCTGAGCACGGTGCTCAGGTCCTGCTCATTGGGTGAGTAGGGGGCGATGGCGGGGGCGAACAGGCCGGCCAGTACCAGCAGAGCCAGGTAGGCCGTGGCCACAGCGCCCAGCGGGTGCCGACCGAGGAGGCGGCGCAGCCGATGCGGTCCCGGGGACGGCTTCGCCGGCTGCGAGGAGGCCTGCGAGACCTCTCTGTTCATGGACTTCGTCGTCGTCATGCCGTGCGCACCCTCGGGTTGACGACGTGGTATGCCACATCGACGAGGAGGTTCACCGCGATGACGATCATCGTGAAGTACACGACGACTCCTTCGATCAGTGGCAGGTCGTGGGAGGCGGTTGCCTGGACGGCGGTGCTTCCCAGCCCGGGGATGGCGAAGATGAACTCCACGGCCACGGCCCCGCCGAGGGCGCCGACGAACACCGTGCCGATCACGGTGAGGACCGGGACCGCAGCGTTCTTCAGGGCGTGCCGGTAGACCACGGACCGTTCCGGCACCCCGGCCGCCCGCAGGGTGCGGACGAAGGGCTGGTCGAGCGCGGTCGCCACGGCGTCGCGGCTCTGCTTGGCGATCACGGCGGTGGCCGGCACCGCCAGGGTGACGACGGGCAGGACCAGGGAGTCGAACCAGGCGGCCGGGTCCTCGGGCAGTGGTACGTAGCCCGTGGGCGGGAAGAGGGGCAGCTGCACGGCGAAGAGGACGACGAGGACGAGCCCCAGCCAGAAGTCGGGTATGGCGAGGCCGATGACGGATCCCGACTTGACCGCCTGGCCCAGTACGCCTCGCTGCGCGCCGCGGACTCCGAGCAGGATTCCGACGACGGCGGCGAGGAGGGTGGCGCCGATGATCAGCGACAGCGACGGCCAGAGCCGGTCGTCGAGTTGGGCGGTCACCGGCTGCCGGTTGATCAGCGAGGTGCCGAAGTCACCGTGCAGCGCCTTGGACAGCCACCGCCAGTACTGGACCCACAGGGGTTGGTCCAGGCCGAGTTCGTGGCGTGCGGTGTCCAGTTGGGCCTCGGTGGCGTTCTGCCCCAGCAGGGAGCGGGCGGCATCGCCCGGCAGGAGCGCCACGAGGACGAAGGAGACCGCAGAGGCCACGAGCGCGAGCGGGACGGCCCAGGCCAGTCGGCGCAGGACGAGCCTCAGCATTGGTCACCTCTGCTCACGGGCGTGCCCATCAGTTCTCCGGGCGCAGATCGGCGAACGTGGGAACCCCGGCGTTGGCCGTCGTGGCCTCCAGACCGGTGAGCCCCTTGGCGAGGTAGTAGCTCAGCGGTGAGCCGACGACGGGAAGGGCCCACGCCTGCCTCGTGAGGTAGGCGTTGATCTGCTTCTGCAGCGCGGCACTGTCCTTCTCGTCCGCCGCGAAGTACTGCTTGTACAGCGCGTCGAGGTGCGGGTCGGACACGTGGAACGGGTTGAACGGCCCCTTCGGATTGACGAAGCCGACGTGCAGCGTGGCCATGTTGGCCAGGCCGTACCCGATGACGGGGGCCGGATACTTCCCGGAGGTCATCGCGACGAAGTAGTCGCTCACGCTCGGCTTCGTGGTGATCTGGAGCTTGACGCCGACCTTCGAGAGCTGACCGGCGACCGCCTGCGTCATCTTGTCGAGCCCGACGAGAGTGGTGTCGAGCACGGAGAGCGTGAACCCGTCCGGGTATCCGGCCGCGGCGAGGAGGCTCTTGGCCCGCGCCGGGTCGTAGGGATAGGTGGCGTCGAGAGAGGCTTCGTACCCGGCCTGTCCTGGGAGGGCGTACTGGCTGAGTGCCAGCTTCTCGTCGCCGTACAGCGCCTTGGCGATGGCCTTGCGGTCGACCGCGTAGTTCAGTGCCTGCCGCACCCGTACGTCACTCAGCGGCTTGCTCAGCTTGCCCTGCCGGTCCGCGAGGTTGAGGCCCGTCATCGCCTGCGGCGGGGCCAGTACGGTGAGTCCGGCGCCCGCAGCCGCCTGGAGCGTGGTGGCGTCGCCCATCGCCGCCTGGACCTGACCTGCCCGCATCGCCTGGATCATCGACGACGAGTTGGGGATGACGCGGATCGTCACCTGCTTGAAGTGCTGCCGGTCCTTGTTCCAGTAGTTCGGATTGGGGACGAAGGTGTAGTGGTCCGAGGCGACCGTCCGACTCGCGTCCAGCATGTACGGCCCTGCTCCGGCCGTGCCGTTGTCCAGCGACGCGGGCTTGGCCACCGCCTTCGGGCTGGCGATGTTCCCCACGCCGAACGCCTGGGCGAACGCAAATGTCAAGTTGGGGTCGGACGCGCGCAGCGTCAGCCGCACGGTCAGCGGGCCAGTGGCCTTGACGGACGCCACGTTGCCCAGCATGCCGGGCACACTGCCGGTCTTCTGGGCCCTCTCGTAGTCCAGGTACGTCTTCACCGCCTGGGCGTCGAGCGCCGTGCCGTCGCTGAACTTGACGCCCTTGCGCAGGGTCAGCTCGTAGGCGCGGTTGCCCTTCCCGACGTAGCCCCACTTGACCGCGAGGCCGGGTCCGAACGTGCCGTCGGGCCGCATGACCATCAGCGGGTCGTACGCCCACTGGTAGAAGGAGCCGTAGGCGGGGTCACCGACCGCCGGGTTCAGGCTCGGCGGCGACAGCGGAGCACCGAAGGTGAGGTCGTCTCCCACGCTCCCGGCAGCGCCCTTCGAGGACGCGGTCCCCGAGCAGGCGGTGAGGGCGAGGGCGGTGGCGGCGACCAGGGCGACCGCCGCGCTGCTGCGCGGTCGGGGGGCCTGGAATCTGCGGTGGGACAGGCGAATGGACACGTTCATCTCCGGCGGCTCTGAGGGAGTTTATCGATTTAGCAAGCACGAAATCGGCAACGCGGTGTGCGGGGTGCGTGTGAGTGGCGTCAAGGTGATCGGGGCAAGGCCGCCTGATGGTGCAGTAGGCCCGTTCGCGGCTCCACGAACTTCGGGTATCCCGCGGTGGCGAGATCTCGGTGTACCTTGCTCAAAGGTTTTAGCAGGATGCGCCCGACCGGGCCCCTCGTCAAGACCCCGTTCTATGCTTCCCGAGCCCAGGCACCGGACGGCGCGAGCCACAGATGGAGGAGCCCATGCCCCAGCGGCGGGTGACACTGGCCGACGTGGCCCGGCGTGCGGGACTGTCCACGACCGCGGCCTCGCTGGTGTTGAACAAACGGCCGGGGACCCGGCTGTCCGAGGACGCGCAGCAACGCGTCCTCGCAGCCGCCGAGGAACTGGGCTACCGCCCCAACGCCGCGGCCCGCAGTCTCCGTACCCGCAAGAGCGCCACGATCGCCTTCGTGTCGGACACGGTCGCCACCACACGTTTCGCCGGTGACATGATCCGGGGCGCTCTCGACGCGGCACGGGAACAGGGCCATGTGCTGCTCATCGCCGAGACCCAGGGCAACGCCGATCTCGAGCGGGAGGCGATCGAGGCGATGCTGGACCGCCAGGTCGACGGCATCGTCTACGCCGCCATGTACAGTCGTAGGCTCGTCGTTCCGCAGGAGATTTTGGGCCGGCCCACGGTCCTGCTCAACGCCACCTCGGACGACCCGGTGCCCTCCGTACTGCCGGCCGACGAGCAGGCGGGACACGCCGTGGCCACCGCACTCCTCGACCACGGGCACCGACGGATCGCCGTGATCGGGCGGACGGAGGAGAAGGAGCGCGACCCGTGGAAGTCCCTGGCCGTCGGCCCACGGCTGCGGGGCATACGGCGGGCCCTCGCCGATCGCCGTCTCCGGCTCGTCGGTGCCGAGTCCACCGCCGAGTGGGAACCCTCGGACGGATATGAGGCCATGACCGTGCTGCTGGGGCGGGCCAACCCGCCCTCGGGGGTCATCTGCATGAACGACCGGCTGGCCCTCGGCGCCTACCAGGCCGTGGCCGAGGTGGGGTTGAGCATCCCGGACGACATCTCGGTCGTCTCCTTCGACGACGACCCCATCGCCACCTGGCTCCGCCCCGGGCTCACCACCGCCGCCCTGCCCCACGAGGACATGGGGCGGCTCGCCGTCCAGCTGCTGCTCGACGAGGATCCCGGTCCGGGAGTGCGGTGGGTGCCGATGCCCCTGCAGGAGCGCGGTTCCATCGGCGCCCCCTCGCGCTGACCAACATCACCGGTCCGAAACAGCGCGACGAACTGACCCTTGCGCGGGAGCCGTACAGCAGCCCATGATGCTAAATCGATTGAGCATAGGAGTCCGAAGCATGCTGCGTCTTACCGACCACTGGGTCTGGGACAGCTGGTACGCGCGGGACGACGAAGGCCGGCACCACGCCTTCTTCCTCCGCGCCTCCCGCGCCCTGCACGATCCCGAACGCCGTCACCGAAGGGCGTCGATCGGGCACGCCGTCTCCACCGACCTGCACAGCTGGGAACTCGGCACCGATGCCCTCGTGCCCGCCGACGCGCCGGCCTGGGACGACCTCGCCACCTGGACCGGCAGCGTGGTCCGCGGCCCGGACCGGCGGTGGTACCTCTTCTACACCGGCCTCACCCAGGCAGCCGACCGCCACGTGCAGCGCATAGGCCTGGCCGTGTCGGACGACCTGAACGTCTGGCAGCGCCACGGCGACAAGGCCCTGGTGGAGCCCGACCCGACCTGGTACGAGGAGTGCGACCCCTCCGCGTGGCCGGGTGAGGCGTGGCGCGACCCCTTCGTTTTCGCCGACCCGTCCGGCGACGGCTGGCACATGCTCATCACCGCCTACGCCAAGCAGCGCCCCGCCCACGGCGGTGGAGTGATCGGACATGCCTGGTCGCCGGACCTGCTCACCTGGCAGGTACGGCCGCCGCTGACGAGACCGGCCGGCTTCGGCCACCTGGAGGTCCCGCAGGTGGCCGTCGTCGACGGCCAGCCACTCCTGCTGTTCTGCAGTAACTACGCCGAACGCCCCCTGACCCATCAGATCTGGGTGGTGCCCGGCCCGTCCCTCACCGGCCCATGGGACATGGCACAGGCGCGGCCCGTTCTGGTGGACAACCTCTACGCACCACGCCTGGTGCAGGACGCGACCGGGGGCTGGAACCTCATGGGCTTCGTCGAAGAGCGCGACGGGCTGTTCGCGGGTGAGCTGTCCGACCCGATCCCTGTTCGCTACACACCCGAGGGAGGCCTCGGCGTCGTCGGACGAGTGGTGAGTTCCGAATCCTGAGCTCTTGCTAAATCCATTCACCACTGTGCATCCTGCCTGCGGGGTGCTGACCGAGAACCCCTGAGAGGGACAACATGCACGCTGATCACGACGGTCTCGTCGCCCCGGGTTACGGCAAGGTCGCCGACGCCTTCACCGCGGAGCTGACCCGCAGCTCACGCGGCGGCGCGGCGCTGACGGTCATGGTCGACGGTGAGAAGGTGGTCGATCTGTGGGGCGGAGCGGCTGACGCCGACAACGGCCGCGCCTGGGGCCCGGACACCCCCACCGTGACGTTCTCCTGCAGCAAAGGGCTCCTCGCCCTCCTCGTCGCCCGGCTCGTGGCAGCAGGAAAGATCGACCTCGACCTGCCGACCAGCACCTACTGGCCCGAGTTCGGTCAGGCCGGCAAGGAGACCATCCCCGTACGGTGGCTGCTCTCGCACCAGGCCGGCCTGTCCTACCCGACCGAGGACATCACGAGGGACGACGTCCTCGCCTGGCATCCCGTCGTGGACAAGCTCGCCGCCCAGGCGCCGCTGTGGGAGCCCGGCACCGGTCACGGCTACCACGCCCTCACCTACGGCTGGCTGGTCGGCGAGGTGGTCCGCCGCGTCACCGGACAGAGCGTGGGGGAGGCGTGCACAGAACTGGTCACCGGGCCGCTCGGCGCCCGTGCGTGGTTCGGCGTGCCGCAGGAGGAGCTTGCGTCGGTGGCGGTTCTCGCGATGGCCCCCGAGATCAACCTCGACTTGTTGCCGTTCACACCGGAGTTCGACCCCGTGAGAAGGGCCTTCACGCTCGGCGATGCTTTCCCCAGCACTGTCGCCGGGAACGGCACTGGCCTGAGCGATCCGGCCATCCAGGCCGCCGAAGTCCCCGGCGGCGGGGCAGTCGCGACCGCACGGGCACTCGCCGAGATCTGGTCCTCGGCGATCCTGCCCACGAGCGCGACCCAGCCTCTCCCCGAGGGCGTGCTGACCGACATGGTGCGCGTCCAGTCCTCCGGACCACAGATCCTGGGCCTCCAGGGCATCCCCCAGCCCAGCTGGGGAACGGGCTTCATGGTCCACAGCCCCGACCGCCCGTTCCTGACCTCGTCGTCCTTCGGCCACGATGGCACCGGCGGCCAACTCGCCTTCGCCGACCCGACCCATGGAGTCGGTTTCGGCTTCGTCACCAACGACGTGCAGGGGGCAGCGGAAACCCGCACCCTGGACATCCTCGACGCGCTCCGCGATGCCCTCTGAGCCGGCTTCGCCACGGTGAGGATCGATGGCCTGAGGGCAGCGACCGGAAAGCCGGGATCCGCTGCCGACGGCCAACGCGCAGCCGATTCGAAGCGGACGCCCTCACGGCGCCGGCGATCGTCGAGCACGGCGCGCCGACGGGTTCTCGGCACGCTGCGGGCCGCCCGTGAATCACCCGTGCCTATCGTGCCGACGAGTCACGTCACCCACCCGTCCCCCGAAAGAACCGGAAATCAGGCAATGACCACCGCGCTTCCGCCTCAAACCGCTTCAGCACCGCCGAGCCTGGCCGCTCGCGTGACCGACCGGGTCATGGCTCGCCTACTGGCGTTGCCGGGCGCGCAATACGACTACCGGGTCGAGCGGAACCTTCCGACGCCCATGCGCGACAGCGCCATTCTGGTGACGGACCACTACGCCCCCGTCACCGACCGGCCGAAGGGCACGGTCCTCGTGCGCACTCCATACGAGCGCGGCTTTCCCGGCGACATTGAGGCGAGGGTCTACGCGGGCCGCGGGTATCACGTCGTGGTCCAGAGCTGCCGTGGCACGTTCGGCTCCACAGGAGACTTCTACCCGATGGCGAACGAGGCCGACGACGCCCAGGACGCCATTGCCTGGCTGCGGACCCAGCCCTGGTTCGACGGGCGGCTCGCGACCTCCGGGGGCTCCTACGTGGGCTGGACCCAGTGGGCGCTGCTGATGGATCCGCCCCCTGAACTGCGCACATGCATGATCGCCGTCGCCCCGCACAACATGTACGAGGCGGTCCACGGAGGCGGAGCGTTCCACGTGGGCGACTTCCTGCACTGGGCCGCGATGTTGATCAACCAGGAGCGATTCACCGGACTGCGGGCTTTGGCCCGGGCGCTGACGATGAAACGACGGCTGGCCCCGGTCTTCAACGCCCTCCCGTTGGCCGACGCGGCCGACACGGCGACCGAGCACCGCGCGCCGTGGCTTACGGAATGGCTGACGACCCCCGACTCCAACGACCCGGTATGGGATCAGCTCAGGCTCGATGACGCTCTTCAGCGGGCGAACGTTCCGGTGCGGCTCACCGCAGGCTGGCAGGACCTCTTCCTCAACCAGACCTTGCACCAGTACCAGTCGCTGCGTACCCGCGGAGTCGATGTCTCGCTCACCGTCGGCCCCTGGACCCACAACGAACTGGCCCTGAAGGGCATGGGGCACCTGCTCCGCGGCAATCTGGAATGGCTGGAGACACGCCTTGCCGACGAAGCTCCCGCCGAACCTGCCGTCGAGGTGTACGTCACCGGGCAGGACGCCTGGAGACACCTGGCCGAATGGCCACCGGCGGGCGGTCAAACCGTGCGTTACCTGCAACCGGACGGCAAGCTCCTGGCCGACGAACCGAGCGGCGGCGGTGCGCTGTCCACGTACGTCTACGACCCGGCGAACCCCACCCCGACCCTCGGCGGCCCGCTGCTCACCCTCGACGGCGGCAGCAAGGACAACGCGAAACTGGAGAGCCGCTCCGATGTACTCACCTTCACCACCGACCCGCTGACCGCGCCGCTCGAGATCATGGGAACACCGATCGTCGAGCTGGCGCACACCAGGAGCAACCCGCATGCCGACGTCTTCGTACGACTCTGCGACGTCGACTCCAGGGGCGTGTCCCGCAACTTCACCGAAGGATTCCTCCGGCTGGACCCCACCTTGCCCCTCGACCAGGTGCAGACCGTGCGGGTGCGGCTGGACTCGTGCGCGCACCAGGTCAAGGCCGGCCACCGGGTCCGTCTGCTGATAGCCGGTGGCTCCCACCCGCGGTACGCACGCAACGAGGGCGCCGGTGAACTGCCCGGCACCGGAAGCGAGTTGCGGCCGTGCACGCACACCATCCACCACGACGCCGGCTCGGTGTCCCTCGTGATCCTGCCGACGCTCTCCGCGTGTCACGAATAGTCATGTCAACTGAGAGCCGGGGAGCCAGGCTGTCGCGTCGTGCTCGCCGACACGAGGGTGGACGTGGGGGGGGGGCGTGCGTGCGAACGCGGTGAAGCCCGGCTCCAGGCCTGCGCTCAGGCGTGGCCACCGGAGACACCGGTGATCTGCTCCGGGACAGCGATGCGGACGGTCCTCCTGGCTCGGTAAGCGTGCGCGGCCATTTGCAAGGCCCGCAACACCGGTACCAGTGTTCGCCGTTCGTCTAGATGACGTCCTCGTCCACATGCGCTCGAGCATGAGCCCTCGACCTGGCGGAGGCCGAGCGGGATGCGGTGGTACGCCCTACGCGGTGGGAGATCGCCTCGACCGGAAACCGGTTCCCCTGTACGACGGCCACGTGCTCTCCGACGACCCGGTCGACGGCGGGCACCGGCACTCGGTGGTGTAACCGACTGTGACAGGACGCGGTCACCTGCCTGGGGAGGCGGTGCCAGCAGCAGCCGGAACCGCCTCCATTTCACGAGCCGATCGAGGCCGCGTCCGGGTCGAGGTGGGTGCGGAACCACGACAGCGCGGCGCCGCTGGTTTCCTCGAAGTGGACCTTGTAGGCGTCGAAGTGCCCGCCGGGCACCAGGACCAGCTCCTTCGGGGCCAACGCCCGCTCGAAGGCGGCCAGTTGGATGTCGGTCGGGATCACCGTCTCGCTGGTCTCGACGATCATCATGAGCGGCTTGGGTGAGATCCGGGCAATCCAGTTGCCCGGCTCGTACAGCCGCGCGGCCCGGCTGGAGCGCAGTGTCACCGTGTTGTTCTCTCGGCCCGGCGGAACCAGGTCGTGGTAGAAGCGCACTGCGTCAGGGCTGTTGTACAGGGCCGGGTCGGCCGGATCGTCGCCGATGGAGGTCTGGTACGGCAGTTCACCGCCGGCGGCCAGGGCGCGTTCGGCGTCGGCCTGGGCGAGCTCGAAGGCGGCGATGCGCTCCGGGGGGACCTTGCGCTGCCACTGCTCGAATCCGCTGATGGTAGGCACCTGCGACACCACGGTCTTGATCCGTACGTCGGTCGCCCCGAGCACGATCGCGTGACCGCCCGCGAAGCTTGTGCCCCATACCCCGATGCGGTCCGCGTCGACCTCTGGCCGGGCCTCCAGGAAGCTGATCGCGCGGCGCCAGTCCGCGATCTGACGCCACGGGTCGACGTCGTTGCGGGGCTCGCCGTCGCTGGCGCCGAACGTGCGGTGATCGTGGACGAGCACCACGAAGCCGGCGTCGGCGAACTTGCGCGCGTACGGGTCGAGGCCCATCTCGCGGTTGGCGCCGAATCCGTGCGCCATCGTGATCGCGGGGCGCGGGCCCTCGGTGTCCGGCAGGTAGAGCCAGCCGCGCAGGGTCACGCCCCCGTCCGCCGTGAACTCCACGTCGATGCGTTCTGTCATGGTCACTTGCCTTCCGTGAAGTCGAAGTACTCGGCGGGGACGAGGCCGGCCTCGACGAGGGGGCCCCCGACCTTCGCGTTGATCTGCACCACGGCGCCGATGGGCCGGTGGTGAATGGCGATCTCCGTGATGAGCCCCTCGTCATCACGCGTGAGGATCGTGATCCCCTTCATCTGGAAGCCCCCGAACGCGGCGGCCTCCCACTCCAGATACGTCCGCGGGCCGTCCTGCGCCGTCCGGACGAACTCGAGCCGTTCGTACACGGAGCTCACCGCGGTCATGAGGGCCTCGACGTGCTCCTTGCGCTCGACCGGCTTGGCGAGCGCGCTCGCCTCCATCCGCACGTTCGGCGAGAGCGCCGCCGCGAAGGACTCCTGGGTGCGCTGCTCGAACGCACTCGTCCAGGCCTTGGCCGGGCGGTCGTCGTCGGGGTTCGACACGGTCTCCTCGACGGCCGCCGTGATGACGGCGGCGACCGCCGCCGGGTTCTCGGCGTGCGCCCAGTGGCCTGCCCCAGCGATCGTCTGCGTGGCGGCGCCGGGGAAGCGGGGCGCGACGTACGCGGAGACGATCTCTTCTGTGACGAAGGGGTCGTTCTCGCCGCGCAGGACGGTGACGCTCCCGGGGAACTTGCTGGGCCGCTGTCCGTCCGGGTGGCCGTTGTTCCATGCCGTCGCCGTGTCGGAGATGGTCGACGGGTCGACGTGCAGGGCCACTTGGGCGAGCCGGTCGTTCTCCTCGGCCGGGAACGCGGTGGCGAGCGCGCCGCGGAAGGCGCGCTGCGCGTCGAGTCCGAGATCCGGTGTCTGGAAGGGAGCGAGCTGCTTCGGAGGCAGGTGGGTGCCCGCAAGCGGAATCGGGTTGACCAGGACGAGCGAACGCACCTGATCGTTCAGGCGGGCGGCGACGAGCTCGGCAATCTGGCTTCCCATGCTGTGGCCGACGAGCACGACGGGGCCCTCCGTCGCGCGCACGACGGTCTCGAGGTCGTCGGCCCAGCGGGCGAGCGTGAACGGCCCTTGATCCGAGGCGCGCGCACCCATGCCGGCGAGCTCGAACGCGATCGAGGGGATCGACCGCTCGTCGAGGACGGCTCGGATGCTGTTCCAGATGGCGCCGTCGTCCAGGTATCCGTGGACGAGCACCGCGGTCGGCGTCTGCGTCGCTGGGCTGTTCATCTCGTGTCTCCTTTGACGATCGCTCTGTTGCGGCGACGAATCGGAGCCAGTGGCCCTCGGGATTTCTCGGTCGACGCGAGCCCTATGACGTAAGCATAGCGTCTATGCTTGCGTCAACGTCATCGCTCTGTGATCGACGGAACGAGGTCCGGCCCCCGTCGGCGCCCTCCGCGTTCCGGCCGGAGTGGGAGCGACCATCAGAGAATCCGAGGAGTCCACCAATGACGTCGAACGCCTTGACCTACGCCGTTCACATCGCGGACGGCATGCCGACCACCAACGCGGACGTGCCGCCCGATCAGAGCGAGCGCTCCTGGTCGCCGACGTCGAGCATCCTCATCTCGAACGAGGGAGAGGCGCTGCTGGTGGATCCGCTGTTCACGATCGCGCAGTCGGAGGGCCTGCTGCGGTGGCTCGGCGAGCGCGGTGCTCCGGTGACGAGTGTGTACGTCACGCACGGCCACGGGGACCACTGGTTCGGTCTCGGAGCCGTTCTGGAGCAGTACCCCGCAGCGCGCGCCTTTGCGCTGCCCGAGGTCGTCGAGGACATGGCTTACCAGTCCTCGCCTGAGGTCCTCAAGGCGGTCTGGCGCGCATGGTTCCCCGAGCAGATCCCCGAGCGACTGGTGCTCGCCGAACCGCTGGAGGGTGACGTCCTGACGGTGGGCGGGACGGAGGTCCGCCCGGTCCGTCTGGGGCACACCGACAGCGACAACACCACCTGCCTGCACGTTCCCGACCTGGGGCTGGTCGTCGCGGGCGACGTGATCTACAACAACGTGCACCTCATGCTCGCGGCTTCGGACGCTGACGGGCGGGACGAGTGGCTGAGGGCTCTCGACACGGTCGAGGCGCTGGCGCCGACCGCGATCGTCGCGGGGCACAAGGATCCGGCCGCCGACGACGATCCCCGTCACATCGAGGAGACCCGCCGCTACATCCTCGATTTCAACGCCGGGGTGCGTCGCACCGGCAGCACCCTCGAGCTCTACGAGTACATGCTGGAGCGTCACCCGTCGCGCATCAATCCCGGTGCGCTGTGGGGCTCCTGCCGGGCAGCGAAGGGCTGAGCAGGGGGGCGCGTCAATCGGGCGGCCCGTGCTGCGCTACGCGCGCGCGGCCGCCCGGCGCTGCCGCGAGGCCCGAAGGTTCACGGCGTTACCGCAGATGCGCACGTCGTGCCAGACGCCGTTGTTTGGGTTCGTGCCGTCATAGAACGCGACCGAGCAAACCCGGTTGCGGCACATCTTCAAACGACGCCACGTACCCGTCAGTTGGGCGTTCGTGATCTCGTTGAGCACGGCCGCGACGACCCACTCGGCGTCCTTGCCGCGCGGCGCCACCGAGAAGACGCCATCGGCGTCGATCCGCACCTCGAGCGCGCCGCCCACCCCCTTCGGCGCGGATCGGGCCGGAGCGTCGCGCACCGCACCCGACACCGTCATCTGCAGCGACGCGCGTAGCTGCTGAAGCCGCGCCATCCCCGGTTCGTCGACCTCGATGGCCGGCGCCTCCGTTCCGGTATGCCGACTCCACTCGGCCAGCGCGCCGGAGAGCCACGACGTGGCGGATTCCGGCGTCGAGAGCAGGTCCTCGAGCGCGGGCTTGCCGGCAGGGCGGGTGTTCAAGACCTCCTGGACGAGGATGAGCGGTCCGGTGGCGATGCGGTCGGTGTAGCGTTCGCTCGCGAGTTCAGACATAGGCATAGCTTATTAGCTCCAGTCTTCATTGGCGAGGAGAGCGGGATCGCCGCCGAGAAGACCCTAACGGCGATGCTGTGCATTCGGCGCTTCTGGGGCTGTGGGGCAGAGCGCGGTGACCGTAGGGCGGGGGCGCCGCACCTCACGCTCATCGACCCTGCCCGAGACGCTGACGTCGTGGTATGACATAAGCATAGAGGCTATGCCTACGTCAGATGGTGTCGATCGTTGTGCACTGTCACCACGCGGGCCGGCCATTCGCAATCGCTTGAGAGGTCGCGCGATGCCCGAACACGTGGAGGAACAATGATCGACAAGACCGTCGAGGACACCGAAGTCGCCGTCTCAGGAATCCGCGACGGCGCCACCGTGATGATCGGTGGATTCGGCCGCGCGGGCCAGCCGGTGGAGCTGATCGACGCGCTCATCGCCCACGGAGCGCGCGACCTGACCGTCGTCAACAACAACGCAGGCAACGGCGACACGGGACTTGCCGCGCTCCTTGCGGCCCGAAGAGTGCGGAAGATCATCTGCTCGTTCCCGAGACAGAGCGACTCGTGGGTGTTCGACGGTCTCTACCGCGCGGGAGAGATCGAGCTGGAACTCGTGCCCCAGGGGAATCTCGCCGAACGCATCCGCGCCGCGGGCGCGGGTATCGGCGCGTTCTTCTCGCCCACGGGCGTCGGCACCCAGCTCGCGGAGGGCAAGGAGGTGCGCACGATCGACGGCCGCGACTATGTGCTCGAACACCCGATCCGAGCCGACGTCGCCTTGATCAGCGCCCTGCGGGCCGACCGCTGGGGCAACCTCGTCTACCGCGAGACCGCCCGCAACTTCGGCCCGATCATGGCGGCCGCTGCGGCCACCACCATCGCGCAGGTCGACCGGATCGTGCCGCTCGGGGACATCGACCCCGAGACCGTCGTGACCCCCGGCATCTTCATCGACCACGTCGTCGCGGTGGGAGAACGCCACTGGCTCGACGAAGGCGCGTTCATCGGCGGAGTCGACGTCGAGGGGAACCCGCTGGCACAGGAGGAGAGCCGATGAGCACCCGCATCAGCCGCACCGACCTCGCTCGTCGCATCGCGGCCGACATCCCCGAGGGGTCGGTCGTGAACCTCGGCATCGGAGCCCCCACCCTCGTGGCCAACTACCTACCCCACGACACGGAGGTCGTTCTGCACACCGAGAACGGAATGCTCGGCATGGGCCCCGCGCCCGAGCCCGGCACGGTCGACCCAGACCTGATCAACGCCGGCAAGCAGCCCGTCACCGCACTGCCGGGCTCGGCGTACTTCCACCACGCCGACTCCTTCGCCATGATGCGCGGCGGCCACCTGGACGTGTGTGTGCTCGGCGCGTTCCAGGTAT
This sequence comes from Streptomyces sp. NPDC005402, assembly GCF_040606575.1. NCBI lineage: Bacteria > Bacillati > Actinomycetota > Actinomycetes > Kitasatosporales > Streptomycetaceae > Streptomyces > Streptomyces sp. NPDC005402. Next base: position 19,493 of record NZ_JBEXFB010000002.1, on the reverse strand, counting down.
CGGAAACCGGCGATCTCGCGAACTGGTCCACCGGCGAGCCCGGCGCGATCCCCGCCGTCGGCGGAGCGATGGATCTCGCGATCGGCGCCACGTCGGTCTACGTGATGACCGACCTGCTCACCAAGCGGGGCACGCCGAAACTCGTCGCCGCCTGCACCTACCCGCTGACCGGCGTGCGCTGCGTGACCCGCGTCTACACCGATCACGCGGTGTTCGAGGTCACGCCCGACGGACTGCGCGTGCGCGAGACGTTCGGCGACAACACGGTGGCCTCCCTGGCCGCCCTGACCGGCCTCGACCTCGCCCACGTCACCGACGCTGCGGCACCCCTGGAAGGTAACTGACATGCCCGCGAGCTTCGTCTACGACGCCGTCCGCACCCCCTTCGGACGGTACGGCAAGGCCCTCGCCGACGTGCGCCCCGACGACCTCGCCGCGATCGTCATGCGAGCGACCGTTGAGCGCACCGGCCTGGATCCCGCGCGCATCGACGACGTGATCTTCGGCGACGCGAACCAGGCGGGCGAGGACAACCGCGACGTCGCACGCTTCGGCGCGCTGCTGGCCGGATTCCCCACCTCGGTCACGGGAGTCACGGTCAACCGCCTGTGCGGGTCCTCGGTCGAGGCCGTCATCCAGGCGTCACGAGCCGTAGAGGCAGGAGACGCCGACATCGTGCTCGCGGGCGGCGTGGAGTCGATGAGCCGCGCACCGTACGTCGTCGAGAAGAGCACCAGGCCTTTCCCCGCGGGCAACCAGACGATGTGGAACACGTCGATCGGATGGCGCATGGTCAACCCCCGCCTGCCGGAGGAATGGACGATCTCCAACGGCGAGAGTGCCGAGAAGCTCGCCGGGATCCACCGGATCTCCCGTGAGGAGCAGGACGCGTTCGCGGCGCGCAGTCATCGCCTGGCTGCCCGGGCATGGGCGGACGGCGTCTTCGACCGCGAGATCGTCCAGGTCGACGGCCACCACCTCGTCCGCGACGAAAGCATCCGCGACGAGTCCACCGTCGAGGTGCTGGCCGGCTTGCGCCCGGCATTCGCGGCCAACGGCACGGTGACCGCCGGGAATTCTTCCCCCATCAATGACGGTGCCTCCGCCGTGCTCGTCGCACGCGAGGGCGTACTAGACCGCGAACCCCTCGCCCGCATCGCCGGCCGCGCGGCCTTCGGCAACGACCCCGACGTCTTCGGAATCACTCCTGTCGAGGCGGCCAACCGTGCACTCGCCCGCGCCGGACGTGCCTGGGCCGACGTCGACCTGGTCGAGCTGAACGAAGCCTTCGCGGCACAGTCGCTCGCCTGTCTGCGGCTGTGGACAGATCTCGACCCGCAGAAGGTGAACGCGCACGGAGGTGCAATCGCGATGGGCCACCCCCTCGGAGCATCCGGGGGACGCATCATCGGCCGCGCGGCCCACGAACTCGCCCGCCGGGGTGGTGGCATCGCAGTCGTGGCCATCTGCATCGGCGTTGGCCAGGGCCTCTCTGTCGTGCTCGAGCGGTGAACGGCGGCCGAGCCGCGGGACTGCGTCCGTTGCAGCGTCTTTGTACCGAGCGCGCAAGAATGCGACCCGTACACCGCGTACCGGCTGATTCTCACCCTTCGCGTTCGAGTCTTGGTTCGCCAGATGACCGAGCCGGTCGAGGGCTATCCATGTGAGCCCTCCAAGGTCCAGTTGGTGCCGGGCGCGGGTGACGGCGACGTAGGCGAGACGGGCGTCCGTTTCGCTCACGGGTTCTGGGATCGGGCGGCCGCTGTCATCCAGTTGGTCGCTGTCCGGCGGCGGGGGAAAGTCGTCGGCGATTCTGACCTCGAACCACTCCCGGCCTTTCGCCCTGTGAGCGGTGGAGACCGTGACCTAGGCGTTTTCTTCGTCGGTCAGCGCATCGACGGCGGCCATGATGGCTTCGGGCCCCGGCGGCCGGTTTCCAGCTGTCCCATGACTTCGGTCATGGCGCCGATGTTGGAGCGGCATAGCACCGCGTCAGGACACGAGACCAAGCCGACCTTCGTTGGGACGGTATCGGTACCGGTCAGCTGGATCGGCGCATCGGCCAGTGCGAGCCGCCGGTTGGCCTGTTCGGCGAGGAGCGGGCCGAAGCGGAAGGAGCGGGTCAACGTGAGGTGGGAGGCGTCGAAACCCGCCGCTCTCATCCCCAGAACGCCCCGACGACCGTCAGCCGACCTCGTTCGGATCGGCGGTCGGGGTCCGACCCGCGTGGACCTCCTTCAGACGTGCCGTGCCCAGCTTCGCCGCCTGCTCGGTGGTGTCACCGTCGGCTCCGTCGAGGCCGCCGTTAGTGAGGGTGATCGCGTCCGTGCCGACCCGCAGAGCCGCGACGTCCAGGGTGAGGGTGGCGGGCGAGCCGCCCGAGCTGCCCTGCACCGTGACCCTCAGCCCCTGACGGGCGTCGCCCACCTTGGGTAGGGAGCTCTCGGTCACCTGGACCGTGCGCCGGGCGCCGGAGCCGTCCGTCGCCGTGAACTGGTCGCACTTGACCGGCAGGCTCTTCAGCCAGGCGAAGGACGTGTCCAGCGCCGCCTTGTCATAGGCGGCCACCTGGTACAGCAGCCGGGAGTCGCCCTCCTCGAAGCCGGTGAGCGCGGACGCCCCGGACGGCTTGCCCAGGAGATCGTCGTCGTAGAGCCGGTCGAGGAGTTTCTGGCAGTCGGCGGCGTTCGTCTTGGCGGTGAGGAAGTCGGCGACGTCCACCGTGCCGATCAGGAGGCTGTCGCGCCAGGTGGCCGCGTTCTTGACCTGGTTCCAGTCGCCCTCCAGATCCGCCTCGGTCACCAGCGCGGCCCGCGCCCCGGCCGCCGTGAGCGCGGCCGGGGACTCCTGCGCGAGGGGCGAGGAGGAGATCTCCGCGGTGTCCGCGCGGTCCGACCCGCTGTCGTCACCGGCCGAGCATGCGGCGGTCGTCTCCAGGACCCCGGCGGCCAGGGCCGGGGCGAGCACGCGGAAGGGGCGGGGCGGACGGTGGGTCATCACGAGGTCTCCTGGAGGTGGGGGTCGTTCTCCATGCCACAACCCCTCCACCCGTACGACCAGCGCACCGGGCTGTTCGAGTGAGGAGGCGCTCGCCCCGGGTCTGAAAACCGGTGGCGCCCCCGACGCCGACGCCTCTAAGGTGAGAGCGCTTCGCACGGCCGCTCACGGCTGCCGTGCCCCACGAGCGAGGGAACGAGGGAGGTGTCGACCGATGGCTGTCTTTGCGATGAGCGCTGCTCGCAACCAGATCATCAAGTCCACCTCCGTGGCCCCCGGCTGACACCGACACCTTGCGCCGGGGCCACCCTGTGAAGGGTCTCCCTTGACTTCCACCTCAGTTTTCTCCGCTCTCGCTCCCTACGGCTGGGACGAGGCATGGGCGGACGCGTTCGCCCCCTACGAGCCCGAGGGGCTCCTGCCCGGACGAGTGGTCCGGGTCGACCGCGGGCAGTGCGACATCGTCACCGCCGACGGCATCCTGCGGGCCGACACCGCCTTCGTCACCCCGCACGACCCCATGCGGGTCCTGTGCACCGGCGACTGGGCCGTCGTCGAACCCGCGGGCAACCCGCGTTACGTACGGACGTATCTGCCGCGCCGTACCGCCTTCGTGCGCTCCACCTCCTCCAAACGGTCCGAGGGGCAGATCCTCGCGGCCAACGTCGACCACGCGATCGTCGCCGTGTCGCTGGCCGTCGAACTCGACCTCGGCCGCATCGAACGGTTCCTGGCCCTGGCCTGGGAGTCCGGCGCCCAACCGGTCGTCGTGCTCACCAAGGCCGACCTCGTACCGGACGAGGTGACGCTCTCGCATCTCGTGCGGGACGTGGAGACGGCGGCGCCGGGGGTCCCGGTACTGACCGTCAGCGCGCTGGACGGGGAGGGGCTCGACGTGCTCGTCGCGGTCGTCTCCGGCGGTACGACCGTGCTGCTCGGGCAGTCCGGTGCGGGCAAGTCGACGCTGGCGAACGTGCTCGTCGGCGAGGACGTCATGACCGTGCAGGCCGCGCGGGACGCGGACGGGAAGGGACGCCACACGACCACGACCCGCAACCTTCTCGCCCTGCCCGGCGGGGGTGTGCTGATCGACACGCCCGGCCTCAGGGGAGTCGGCCTGTGGGACGCCGAGACCGGTGTCGGACAGGTCTTCTCCGAGATCGAGGAGCTGGCCCGGCGGTGCCGCTTCCACGACTGCGCGCACGAGAGCGAGCCGGGGTGCGCGGTGCTGGCCGCGATCGACTCCGGTGAGCTGCCCGAACGGCGGCTGGAGAGCTACCGGAAGCTGATCCGGGAGAACCAGCGGATCGTGGCGAAGACAGATGCGAGGCTCCGTTCGGAGATTCGGAACGAGTGGAAGAAGCGGGGGGCGCAGGGCAAGGCAGCGATGGAGGCGAAGAGGGGGCGCTGGGCGTAGTCGTCCGGCGGCCTGTGGGGGCCGGTCGCGCGGTTCCCCGCGCCCTGGCGGGGTTGCAGCCGGGCGTGGCTGGACTGCACCCACTCAGGGGCGCGGGGAACCGCGCGACCGGCCACGACGGACCCGCACCGGCCCACGGACCTGTCGCTCCGTCCCACGTACCGTCATGTCCGATTTCCGCCAGCGGCACCCCCGTGCACAGCGGAGACTGGATGTCGTGATGGACGAAGACACCAGGTACGAAGCCGTTCGCAGCCGGGACGCCCGGTTCGACGGGGAGTTCTTCTTCGCCGTCGAGACGACCGGGATCTACTGTCGGCCCAGCTGTCCCGCGGTGACCCCGAAGCGCCACAATGTCCGCTTCTACGCGACGGCCGCCGCCGCGCAGGGCTCCGGGTTCCGGGCCTGCCGGCGGTGCCGCCCGGACGCGGTGCCCGGCTCCGCGGACTGGAACGTCCGGGCCGACGTGGTGGGCCGGGCGATGCGCCTGATCGGCGACGGTGTCGTCGACCGGGAAGGCGTCGCCGGGCTCGCCGGCCGCCTCGGCTACAGCGCCCGCCAGGTGCAGCGCCAGCTCACCGCCGAGCTCGGCGCAGGGCCCGTCGCGCTGGCCCGCGCCCAGCGCGCCCACACCGCGCGCGTCCTGCTCCAGACCACCGGCCTGCCGGTCACGGAGATCGCGTTCGCGTCGGGCTTCGCCAGCGTGCGGCAGTTCAACGACACGGTCCGCGAGATCTACGCCGCCACCCCGAGCGCCCTGCGGGCCGCCGCCCGGACCACCCGCCGCGCCGCCACCCCCACCGCGGGCATCCCGCTACGACTGGCCCACCGCGGCCCCTACCTGTCCGGCGCCGTCTTCGACCTGCTGGAGAGCGAGGCCGTGCCCGGCGTCGAGGAGGTGAGCGGCGCACCCGGGCGCCGCACCTACCGCCGTACCCTGCGCCTCCCGCACGGCACCGGCATCGTCGCCGTCCACGAACGCACCGGCACGGCCAGGACCCCTTCCGGCGCACACCCCGGCGGCTGGCTCGACGCCCAGCTGCACCTCACCGACCCCCGCGACCTGACCACCGCCGTCGGACGGCTGCGCAGGCTCCTCGACCTCGACGCCGATCCCTACGCCGTCGACGAGCGGCTCGGCGAGGACACCCGGCTCGCTCCTCTGGTCGCCGCCCGTCCCGGACTGCGTTCGCCCGGCGCCACCGACGCGGAGGAGTTCGCCGTACGGGCACTGGTGGGCCGTGCGGAAGCCGAACGGCTCGTCCAGCGGTACGGCAAGACCCTGGACGCGCCCTGCGGCAGCCTCACCCATCTCTTCCCCGAGCCCGCGTCCCTCTCCGAGGCGGCCGGTTCTCTGGGCACGCTCGCCACCGCCCTCGCGGACGGCGCCGTACGGCTCGATCCGGGCGCCGACCGCGACGAGGCAGAGCACGCGCTCCTCGCCCTGCCCGGCCTGGACGCCCGTACCGTCGCCGCCATCCGCACCCGCGCCCTCGGCGACCCCGACGTCGCCCCACCGGGTCTCGACACCCCCGACATTCCCGACACCTGGCGCCCCTGGCGCTCATACGCCTGGCAACACCTGCGCGCTGCAGGAGAGTTGGAGTAATCATGGCCATCCACTGGACCCACCTCGACAGCCCCGTCGGCACCCTGCTCCTCACCGCCGACGACACCGGCGCGCTGACCTCGCTGTCCGTCCCGGGCCAGAAGAACGGCCGTACCGTCCAGGAGGGTTGGGTCCACGACCCCGCCCTCTTCCGGGGCGCCGAGGAGCAGCTCGCCGCTTACTTCGCCGGTGAACTCAAGGAGTTCCAGCTGGAGTTGCGCCCCGACGGCACCGAGTTCCGGACCCGCGTCTGGGACGCCCTCGACGATGTGCCGTACGGCGCGACCGTGACGTACGGCGAGATCGCCGCCCGCGTCGGGGCCTCCCGTGTCGCGGTCCGGGCCGTGGGCGGTGCGATCGGCGCGAACCCCCTGCTGATCGTCCGCCCGTGCCACCGGGTGATCGGCGCGAACGGCCTGCTCACCGGGTACGCGGGCGGCCTGGAGCGCAAGACGGCCCTGCTCACCCTCGAAGGAGCCCTCTAGGACTGCTCCAGTCCCCAGCTGTGGATCCGGCGCGGATGGATGCGGATCAGCTCCTCGCTGAAGTGCGGGCCCAACTCGTGCGGTCCGGTGAGGAGTTCCGCCTCCCCGCGGATGTCGATGCCGCGCACCGTCCACGGCTTCAGGCTGACGATGTCGTCGACGACCAGCGCGACCTTCGGGTTCTTCCGGAGGTTGCGCCACTTCTTGGTGCGGCCCATCGCAGAGCCGCCGATCAGGATGGTGCCGTCGTCCTGCGGGAAGAAGCCGACCGGGTTCGCCTGCGGCTGTCCTTGCGGATCGACGGTGGCGAGTCGCCCCAGCCGCTGGGACTTCAGGTACGCGCGCTCGGCCTCGCTGAATTCGGTCATGGTAGCCACCCAAACACGCGCGCCCGGCCCGCACATCGGAATCTCGCCCTAGGCCGGTCCAGGACTGACCAGGACTGTGGTCCTACGTCATCCCCACAGCACCGTCCCCAGCCACGCGCCCATGATCAGCAGACAGGTGAACAGTTCCGCCAGCACGCTGGAGCCGCCCGAGCGCATCGCCGTGCGCAGGGCGGCCCTCGCCTCCCCGTGACGGCCGAGGCGGAGGCGTTCCGAGACGTAGATGCCGCCCATGAACCCGGGGATCGCGCCGAGCACGGGGATCAGGAAGAACCCGAGGAACGCGCCCACCCCGGCGTACACCCCCATGCGCGGGGTGGCCCCGCTCGCCCGCAGCCGGCGCGGCGGCAGCGACCAGCGCACCACCTGGGAGAGGAACAGGGCGACCGTGGCCCCCACCAGCACGCCCCACGCGACCGGCTGCGGATCCTTCAGCGCCCACCACAGGACCGCGGCCCACACCAGCCACGACCCCGGCACGCCGGGCACCAGAACCCCGACCAGGCCGAACAGCATGACCAGGCCCACCAGCAGGAGGTCCCACACTCCCATGCGTCCAGGGTGCCCCCGGGCGGCCGGAGGCGCAGGTCAGCCAGGTCGTCACTCCGGCGGCACGGCTCTCCCGTCAGGGGTTGAACCGTCCGGCGAACTCTTTGGCGACACGAGTTCGACAGTTCGCTCGACACGCCTTTCGACGCGCGTGGCGGCACCTGATTTTCGGGATGCCCCGTTTTCATACGGCCCGCACGGTGGACAATCGGGGGCATGAGCCAGCAGGGGGGAAGGCCCACCGGTCACGAGGACGACTGGTGGGGGCAGCTGTACGACTCCGCCGACGACACGGGCCCCACCCGGGCCCCGGACACCCTGGACGACCGCTTCGCCTCGGCGGCGGGGGCGGTGCGGGACGGGTCCACGGGCGAGATGAGCGCGGCCGACGGTGGCGTCGCCGGGGCCTGGGCGGAGCCCGCCGGTGGGGGCGCCGAGCCCGGGGCGGGTGCTGTGGACGAGGAGCGGAGTCCTCGGTCCGCTACCGGAGTCCCCGCGCAGCGTACGGGCGTCTCCGACGCGACGGCTTCCGCAACAGGCCAGAGCCGAGCTTCGTGGGAACCGCCCCCTGACGCACCCGCAGCCTTCCCACCCGGCCCCAAGCCACCGGGCTTCGTCGAGCGCGCCCCCGAGGACCGGCCACCCTCGTCACCCGGTGGGCCCGCGTCCACGGAGACGCCTCCGGCCACGACCCTCCCGGCCTCACGCATGCCGACCGAGCCCCCGAGCCCCCCGACGGCGGCACCCCCGCCGCCCTCCGCCCCACCTCGCCCCGCGGCTCCACCGCTGCCACCGCCGGATGCCGAACGGGCCGTCCCGCCCGGCGCCGGTGACCCGGTAGGGCCGGTGTCACGGGATGGTGCCGACCCGGGTCGGGCGCGCGGCGACCGGCCCGTCTCACCCGACCGCGCCGACGCCCGCGGGCCCGGTTTCCGCGGAGGCGGCCCGGATGAGCGCGGCCCTGCCGAGCGTGGCTCGGACGGTGCCGGCTCCGGTGAGGGAGGCCCTGGGGAAGGCCCCGTCTCCGCCACCACAGCCTTCGCCGGCCGCGCCGAGGACGTGCCTACTCCTGGCCGTGCCGAGAGTCCTCCAGGGCCCTGGGAGCCAGGTGGAGCCGGTACGCGGCGCGGCGGAAGTGACTGGTGGGCTGGTCGACGCGACCCCGACCCCGGTCCCGACGCCGGCTCTGCCGAGGAGCCCCCTGCGGTCGCACCACCACCCCGTACCGGCCCCGGCTCCACCCGGCCCAACCCCACACCCGAGCCCTCCGGACACGGCCAGGACGGACCTGCTCCCGTCCCGCAGGCACCCCGTACCGCCACCCGCGTCGACCTCCCCACCCTCCCTCCCGCCCCCGTCGGATTCGTCGGCTCCGGCCCGCCCACCTACGACGCCGAACCCACCGCCCTCCCACCCGCCGACCCCGACGAACTCGACGACCTGGTGGCGGACACCGTGCTGGACGGGGCCAGGTACGGAGCCTGCACGCTGCGGGCCGTGTCCGTGCGCGGGGACTCGGCCCGGTTCCGGGGCGAGCCCCGGCGGGACTCCCTGCTCACCGCCCGGTTCGGCACCGGCGACCAGGCGCTGATCCTCGTCGCCATGGCCACCGGCGCCCGCGCCACCCCCGGTGCCCACCGCGCCGCCGCCGAGGCATGTCACTGGATCGGGCGGGCCGTGGGGCGCAGTCACGCCCGGCTCGCGCAGGACATCGGCGCCGCCCGCCGAGGCGACCTCAAGTCCGGGCTGCACCGGCTCACCGACCGCAGTCTGGGCAAGCTGCGCGCCAGCGCCGTGGAACAGGGCATCGACCCGGAGGAGTACGCCGCCACCCTGCGCTGTCTGCTCCTGCCCGCCGACCCGGACTGCCGTGTCCGCGTGTTCTTCGGTGTCGGCGCGGGCGGTCTCTTCCGCCTCCGCGACGGCGAGTGGCACGACATCGAACCCCGCATCACCGATGTCACCGGCGAACCGGTCGTCGGCTTCGGCTCGCTGCCCCCCGAGACCCCCGACGGCGACCGCCTCACCATGGACCTCGGCATCCCCACACCCCCCAGCCCCTACGAACCCGCCCCCGAGCCGCCCCGCGAAGCCTTCCGTTTCCGCGCCTCCGTCGCCCGCCCGGGTGACGCCCTCCTGATGTGCACCGGTGGCCTCGCCGACCCCCTGCGCGGCGAGCCCGACCTGTGCGAATACCTCACGGGAAGGTGGTCAGGACCGCCGCCCGGTCTCGCCGCGTTCCTCGCCGACTCCCAAGTCCGGGTCAAGGGATATGCCGACGACCGTACAGCCGCCGCTGTTTGGGAGGCGTGATCGCGGCCATTGTGGATTGATGGACCCAAGGAGACCGAAGGGGTGCATGGATCCATGGCCAAACAGAACGTCGCCGAACAGTTCGTGGACATCCTCGTCAAGGCCGGGGTGAAACGCCTCTACGGCGTCGTCGGCGACAGCCTCAACCCGGTCGTGGACGCGGTCCGCCGCAACGCCGCGATCGACTGGGTGCACGTACGGCACGAGGAGACCGCCGCCTTCGCCGCGAGCGCCGAGGCACAGATCACCGGGAAGCTGGCCGCGTGTGCCGGCTCCTGCGGGCCGGGCAACCTGCACCTCATCAACGGCCTCTACGACGCCCACCGCTCCATGGCGCCGGTCCTCGCCCTCGCCTCGCACATCCCCTCCAGCGAGATCGGCCTCGGCTTCTTCCAGGAGACCCACCCCGACCGCCTCTTCCAGGAGTGCAGCCACTACAGCGAGCTGATCTCCAGCCCGAAGCAGATGCCGAGGCTGCTGCAGACCGCCATCCAGAACGCCGTAGGCCGCTCCGGCGTCAGCGTCGTCTCCCTCCCCGGCGACATCGCCGACGAGCCCGCCCCCGAGAAGGCCGCCGAGACCGCCCTCGTCACCTCCCGGCCCAGCGTCCGCCCCGGCGACGCCGAGATCGACAGGCTCGTCGAGATGATCGACAAGGCGGACAAGATCACCCTGTTCTGCGGCAGCGGCACGGCGGGTGCGCACGCCGAGGTCATGGAGTTCGCGGAGAAGGTCAAGTCCCCTGTGGGGCACGCCCTCAGGGGCAAGGAGTGGATCCAGTACGACAACCCCTTCGACGTCGGCATGAGCGGCCTGCTCGGCTACGGCGCCGCCTACGAGGCGACCCACGAGTGCGACCTGCTGATCCTGCTCGGCACCGACTTCCCGTACAACGCCTTCCTCCCCGACGACGTCCAGATCGCCCAGGTCGACGTGCGCCCCGAGCACCTGGGCCGCCGCTCCAAGCTCGACCTCGCCGTCTGGGGCGATGTGAAGGAGACCCTGCGGTGTCTGACACCCCGGGTCAAGGAGAAGAAGAACCGGCGCTTCCTCGACAAGATGCTCAAGAAGCACGCCGACGCGCTCGAAGGGGTCGTCAAGGCGTACACCCGCAAGGTCGAGAAGCACGTCCCGATCCACCCCGAGTACGTGGCCTCCGTACTGGACGAACTCGCCGACGACGACGCGGTGTTCACCGTCGACACCGGCATGTGCAATGTCTGGGCCGCCCGCTACATCACGCCCAACGGCCGTCGCCGCGTGATCGGTTCGTTCTCGCACGGGTCCATGGCGAACGCGTTGCCCATGGCGATCGGGGCGCAGTTCACCGACCGGAAGCGACAGGTCGTGTCGATGTCCGGGGACGGCGGATTCTCCATGCTGATGGGCGACTTCCTGACGCTCGTGCAGTACGACCTGCCCGTGAAGGTCGTCCTCTTCAACAACTCCTCGCTCGGCATGGTCGAGTTGGAGATGCTGGTCGCCGGGCTCCCCTCCTACGGCACCACCAACAAGAACCCCGACTTCGCGGCCGTGGCCCGGGCCTGCGGTGCCCACGGGGTCCGTGTCGAGAACCCCAAGGACCTCCCCGGCGCCCTGAAGTCGGCGTTCAAGCACAAGGGCCCCGCCCTCGTCGACATCGTCACCGACCCCAACGCCCTCTCCATCCCGCCGAAGATCAGCGCCGAGATGGTCACCGGCTTCGCCCTGTCCGCCTCGAAGATCGTCCTCGACGGCGGAGTCGGCCGCATGCTCCAGATGGCCCGCTCCAACCTCCGCAACGTGCCCCGGCCCTGAGGACCCCCGTGGCTGCGAGACTGGCCACATGCCAGACATCGCCTTCACCGAAGTCGCGCCCGTCGTCCCCGTCCGGAACCTCGCCGCGGCCCTGGAGCGATACCGCCGGCTGGGCTTCGCCGCGCGTGCCTACGACGGTCCGCAGCGGTACGGCTTCGTCGAGCGGGGGTCGGTCTCGATCCACCTCAGCGAGTGGTCCGAGCACGACCCGCTGCGCACCGGAGCCGTCGTCTACCTCTACGTGAGTGACGCCGACGCCGTCCACGCCGAGTGGGCGGCGTCCGGCGTCGAGGGCCGCTTCGTCGAGCCGGCCGACACGCCTTACCGGCTACGGGAGTTCACCTACGTGGACCCCGACGGCACGGCCCACCGCGTGGGATCCCCGATCGGCTCCTAGCTGTCGTCGTCCACCCGGGCCCGCTCGCCCGGGTCGGGCAGAAGGCCTAGGTGCCGGACGGCACCCACGCCCGCTCACCGGCACTGTTCGTGCCGTACCAGAGACGCGTCAGGCTCTTGATGCTGGTCGTGCGGAACGGGCGGCCGTGGTCGTCGATGCGGACCGTGCCGGTGCGGCCCTGCGAGGACCAGTCGAGTTCGAGGTACCAGTTGCAGTCGTACGTCTGCGTCGTCGCGGAGACCAGCAGCACCTCCGGGTCCGTGGCGGAGACCCGGTAGGGGAACTGCACCGCGGGGACGGTCTGTCCGGTGTCGTTGCCGGCGACCGCATGGGCGACGGGGCGGTCGATGTCCAGGTTCACGTCGAAGCCGCGCGGGGTGATCCCGCCGCCGCAGCCCTGGTCCATGGCGTACGCGGTACCGGCTGCCGGGGAGCCGCGGCCGGTGATCCGGACACGGAGCGCCTCCAGGACGACGGCCGTGGACGACCGTCCCTGCACGGAGATCTGCACCTTCGTCTCCCGCCCGTGGATCGCGCCCTGCGTCGCCGCCCAGATCCCGGCGTCCTGCACGAGCGGGGGCGGGGGAACCTGGGAGGGCGGCTTGTCGATGACGTAGTCGTGACCGCAGCTCCCCTCCCAGATCTGGGAGTTGGCGGTCCAGGTCAGGGGAGTGCCGACGGAGGTCCCCTGCTGCCCGGCACTCCCGCTCCCCCCTGCGCTCTCCTTCGAGGAGCCGCGGCCGTGGGACGCCGAAGCCGAGGGCCGCGTTCCGGTGGCCTCGGTGGAGGGGGAGGCGGACGTGGCGGAGGGACTCGGTGACGGCGATCCGGAACGGCCGGGCAGGCCCGAGGCGGTCGTCCGGGACGACGGGTCAGGAGCCTGGGCCACGTTGTCCGAGGCGGAACGGCCGGACGGCAGCGCCGAAAGACTGCCCAGGGTGGCGAGAGCGACCACGACGGTGGCCGCGGCGACGAGGAAACGCCGGCGGCGGTACCAGGGGCGGGACGGGGGAGCGGACGCCGTCACGTGCACGGTGTCCGGCTCACCCGCACTCTCACCGTCGCCCGGTCCCTCGTCCTCGCTCTCCGAGCCCGGCCCACCGGCTGCCTCCGCGCGCGGATCTCCCCCTGCCTCGGCCGGCACGAGGAAAGCTGCTGACGACTCCGTTGCCTGCGACGACTCCGCCGGCTCCGAGGACTCCGCGGGCTCCGACGACTCCACAGTCCGCGGTCGCTGTCTCGCCGCCACCGCCGTGAGCCACAGCCGGTGCAGCTCCATCCGCTCCTCGGCCGATGCCCCGCACAGCGCGGCGAACCGCTCCACCGGTGCGAAGTCGACCGGTACGGCGTCACCCGCGCAGTACCGGTGCAGGGTCGAGGTGTTCATGTTCAGCCGCCGGGCCAGCGAGCCGTAGCTGCGGTCCGTGCGCTCCTTCAGCCGCCGCAGCAGGGCCGCGAACTCCTGGACATCGTCCTGTGGTTCCGGTGCCGACAACGATTTCCCCCTTGATCCCGCATCCCAGGCACTCCGTATACCTGCACGTCAGACGGCCTGGGATGGTTCCATGCCGACGGATTCCGTGTCCCGTGTTGCATCCACCCCGTGGGACCGCTGATGCTCTTGGTGTCGCACCGACCGGGCCGGACCGACCATCCGGCGTCGTGGTGGCATCCCACACTCATGCAGGTATCTCACGGGGGACTCTCATGCCCAAGCGCAGTCGAGCAGGCGCGCTCACCGTACTCTCTCTCACCGGCCTCGCGCTCGGCGTCACACTCGCCGTGCAGGCCGGGGCCGCGCCGGCCGCGCCCAGGTTCCTCTCGGCCGGCGACCTTCCGCCGCACCCCTCGTCCGCCTGGACGGCGGGCAAGGTGACCGACGGCGTACCGGACGAACTGCTGCTCTGTCTGAAGGACGCGCTGCCGGGCTACGACTCCCGGTACCGCGACTTCCGCACCGACCTGGACACCAGCGCCCGCCAGCTGACGATCGAGGTCGGCACCAAGGCCAAGGCCGCGGCCCTCGCCGCCGACATGAACAAGGAGATCCGCACCTGCGCGGGCCGCCTCGAACAGGGCGACCCGGAACTCGAGGCGACGTACAAGGACTACGGCAAGGTCGCGGTCGAGGAGGGCGCCCGGGTGCACGGCCTGCACACGGAGTACTCGTACGGTGCCACCGACATCCGCCTGCTGTCCGTCGGCCGGGACGACCGGACCGTCACCGTCGTGGAGTGGTCCCAGATGGGCGACTTCTCCGACGCCCCGGTGAAGGCCTTCAAGAAGACGACCGCCACCGCGGTGAACAAGCTCCACTGAGCGGCGGGGCCGCCCTCTCGCACGGGGGTCGGGCGGGCGGCCCCGCACAAACCGACGCACGATCACCAGCAGCAGGAACCAGAAGGAAAACGGGGAACACAGATGAACACGACCAAGGCGACCCGCCGCACCACCCTGGCCCTCGGCCTCGCCCTGGCCCTCGGCCTCGGCGTCACCGCCCAGGCCTCCGCCGGAGCGCCGCGCAGCGTCAGCGGCAAGCCCTCCGACAACATCACCCGCATCGCCGACTTCTACGGCGCCTACATCGACGCGGTGACCGACGAGGGCAGCGGCGAACTCCGGGACGCCCTCCGTGCCCACTACCTCACGCCCGCCTTCCAGAAGGAACTGAACGCCTGGGAGGAGAAGGAGCACGCCGACGGCGTCCTGCGCGCCCAGAACGTGCCCCTCGCCTGGAAGGTCACCGACAACGGCACCACCGCCGCCCGCACCGAGGCCGTGGTCACCCTCACCTGGAGCGCCGGCCAGACCAGCACCCTCGTCGTCGACATGACCCGCGGCAGCCACAAGATCCTCCACATCGGCACCAAGGGCCCCGGGGCCAAGTAGCGGCGGATTCCGGCCAGTTTCCCGGCTGCCCCGGCTCTTCACCGGGTACGGCGAGGTCGGCAGCGCGGAGTCGGCAGATCGGCGCATGCCGGCCGGTCACGGTGTCCCGGCGCCAGGTGGGCCAGGAGGCCTACGGCATCGCGGGCTCGAAGGCCGCCGAGGGAACAGACACACCGGCTCACCCCCGCTCGCCGGCCCCGATCCTCGGGTGCCGGCGGCGGGGGCGCACGCCGTTCCAGGGGCGCGTGAGCCGTCGTACGGCAGGCTCTGCGCCTGGCGGCCGGGCCGGGCAGGTGTGCGTGCGGGGGCGGCCCTCGCCTGGCAGTCCCGGTCCGCCCACTGCTTTCGTCTCTCGGAACCACCCGCCTACCAGGTACTTTTCTGCCCCTTCCCGTTCGTGAAGGGCTCGCGCGCCGCCCGTGACCTCCGGCAGGAGGACACCGGGTCGCAGGGCACATGCCGGTCGGAGGGGACCAGCGGCACAGGCGGCGCGTGGCGTGCGGCCCGTGCGGACCGGCGCGAGGTGCCGTCCCATCGGAACTGCGCCGGAGCGCGCGGTTGTCCGCGGTGCGCGGTCCGGGATTGATCCGCCGGGTCGGCGTGACCGTGGTCGCCACCGCAAACGTGGCCGAACACCTGGTCGTTGACGATTCGACATGACTGCCGCGCGAACTACGGGGGCATGGATCCCCGTGAACGTGTTCGAGCAGGAGGGAAACCGACATCGGCACGCAGGCGGGGGTCATGAAGAGGCAGGCACGAGGAGGCGGTCCCACGGCAGTCGGGGCCTTCTCGGCACACACCGTGGAGGGGAAGGCCGACAGCGCCCGGGAGCAGGCGCAGCCGCCTCAGCTCCGGCGCCGACTGGAGCGGGCGGACCTGGGAGCCGTACCGGAGACACGCAGGGCCCTGCGCGAGCTGTTACGGCACTGGGGCAGGCCCGGACGATCCGAGATAGCCGAACTGCTCACCAGTGAACTCGTCACCAACGCACTCGTGCACACCGACCGCGACGCCGTCGTCACGGCCACGGTCGGACCGCGGGCCCTGAGGGTGGAGGTGCGGGACTTCGTCGCCCGCATACCCCGGGTGCGTGTACCGGACACCGACGACCAGACACACGGCAGGGGCCTGGCCCTGGTGCAATCCCTCGCGGACGCCTGGGGCGTACGGGCGCACGGCGTGGGCAAGGCCGTCTGGTTCGAACTCGACGCCGGAGCCGCGTGAACCACGGGAAGGGGGCGTGACCGCGTCGGTCACGCCCCCTTCCCATGGTGCTTCGGCCTTTCGGCCGCGCCCTTCAGGCTTCGGCTTTGGCCTCAGCCGAACTGCTGCTCAAGATCCTTGAGTTTGCGCTCCAGCGAGTCGAGACGCGGCAGGGCCATTGTGTCGTCCTCCGCGGTGAGATCGACCGAGTGCGACTCAGAGCCGCCGCGGACGGGCTGGAGAGAGGGACGCTGGCGTACGGGCAGCGGCTCCGGGCTGGATATCGCAGGCTCCGCGGAGGCTCGCTCAAGGGCGGCGGCGGCCTGCGGCTGCTCCAACTGGCGCCCGCCGCCCCGGCCGACGAAGCCGCGGTGACCCCGGCTGATCGCCTTGAGCTGCGCCCGCTCCACGCGCTCCTTGTCGCGGCGCCTGAGGCGGGCCGCCTCCTTCTGACGCTTGTCCTCGCGGACCTCGTCGACCGCCTCGTCAAGGCTGCGCACGTTCTCCAGCAGCATCAGCGACCAGGCCCTGTACGTCTCACGCGGCGCCCTCAGCCAGCGGACGATACGGATCTGCGGCAGCGGACGCGGTACCAGACCCTGCTCGCGCAGCGCGGCCCGGCGGGTCTGCTTCAGCGCGCGGTCGAAGAGGACGGCGGCCGAGAGGGACATGCCGGAGAAGAACTGGGGCGCGCCGTCGTGGCCGAAACCCCTGGGCGCGTGCACCCAGTTGAACCAGGCCGCGGCGCCGGCGAACGTCCACACCAGTATCCGGGAGCCGAGGGCCGCGTCACCGTGGCTGGCCTCGCGGACCGCGAGGACGGAGCAGAACATGGCCGCACCGTCCAGGCCGAACGGAACCAGGTACTCCCAGCCGTTGGAGAGGCCGAGGTTCTCCTGGCCGAAGCCCACCAGACCGTGGAAGGAAAGGGCGGCTGCCACCGCCGCACAGCAGAACAGAAGGACATAGGAGGCGGTGCCATATATGGCTTCCTTGCGCCTGCGGCGCTCCTCGCTGCGCTCCCACGAGTCGTCTTTCGCGTGCTCCCCGCCGGACCGCTTGCTCCGCGCGAGCACCGCCACCGCCGCCAGCATGCCCAGGAGCAGTACGGCGCCCGGAAGCAACCAGTTCAGCGATATGTCGGTCAGTCTCATCTGGGGTCCCTTGCATTGGGATAGGGCGTAACGCCCGCCATAGTGGCCCAATCCCAACGGCCCTCAGGCGTTTTCGGGGCAAGAGGCCGCCAAGGAAGTGCAAGGGGTTGCCCAGGGCGGCTTTCTGCTCGAACTGCCGCGTGAGGGGCGGGAGTTGAGTTCGAATAAGAGTACCCGTACGGGTGGTTCCTCGGAAAGTTCCTGCGCCGAGTGAGGAAGTTGTGAATTACCTGTAACCGAACGGGCGTCCCAGTCGGCGTTGATCTTACGGGACGCGGGAACGGCGTCCGTGGCGGGGGGTCCCCTGAGTGTTCCTCAACTCGCCGCGACCGCCGTGAGCTTGGCGATCCGGTCCGTGTCGCAGGTGCGCGGACAGGTCGCGCAGGTGTCGTCCGGATCCAGTGTGTAGTACATGCAGCAGCTCACCCGGTCCCGGGTGGACAGGGGCCTGCCGTCCGGGCCGACGAGCACGCGGAAGGCCGGGGAGCCGGCGTACGGCTTCGTCGTCCCGGGCAGCAGGAGGTCCAGGGCGTGCTCGGCCCGGCGCTTCTCGTGCTCGCCGAGGAGCTCGGCGACGTACCAGAGCCCTTCGACGATCTCGTCGGTCACCATGCCCCACAGGGCCCTGCCGCGGCGGCGCATGCGCGGGCCGAAGGCGGTCAGCAGCGGCTCCATGTGCTCGGCGATCGCGTCCCGCAGCTCGGCGCGCAGGGACTCCTCGTCGGGGACCGTGCGGGCGCCGGGGAGCGCTGCCGCCGGGTCGTCCGGGAGGCAGGCGAACGGGCCCCGGTGGACCGCGAGTGCCATCGGGCCCCGGGTGCGGTCGTAGGAGACGTGGCTGACGGGGTAGCGGGGGACCCGGCGGTGCAGGAACCACGGAGCGGTGAAGAGGAGACAGACCGGCCAGGCGTAGCGGTGCAGACCGAAGCCGGCGATCACGTCCGGGCGGCCCTTCCTGGCGTTGTCCCTGAAAACCTGCTCGTCGTCCCACGCGAGAAAGGTGTCCAGAGCGGCCGCGTTCTCCGCGAGGGCCGCAGCGGTGACCCAGCCGTCGGTGGCCGGGAGGGGCACGTCCTCGGGCAGCTCCGTGACCGTCAGTACCGGGAGGGCCTCCGTCATGCGCGCATAAGCGGCCGTGAGGGCCGAACGGGGGAGGGGCGGCGGTGTGTGCATGCGGGGCCACCGATTCGCAGACGTCTGGAGGTAAGCCTTACCTTACCAATCCGTTCGGGATTTGAACTGGAGCGTTCTGCGCCTAAGGTGCTTGACGGGTGAGTAACAACCTGCCGTTAATGGCCCGAAGTACTGACACGTCCGGAGGAGGGGGCCCGTGAAGCAGGGTGCGCAGGGCTCCGCCGGGACGGGACGTGTGGCGCGGGAGGTGGACCAGGCCGTGGCGGAGGCCCGGGTGCCGCCGCAGACGCGGGCGTCCGGTGCGTCCCGTTCCCCGGTCGAGGCGTCCTCCGGGGCCCGGGGCGAGCACACCCACAGCGAGGTGCCGATTCCCCGGCCCGTCGTGCAGCGGGCCTCGGTGCGGGGGCAGATCCTCGACGCTCTGCGTACGGCGCTCGTCGCGGGGGAGTTGCGGCCCGGTGAGGTGTACTCGGCGCCCGCACTGGGGGAACGGTTCGGGGTGTCGGCGACTCCCGTGCGGGAGGCCATGCAGCAGCTCGCGCTGGAGGGGGCCGTCGAGGTCGTTCCCAACCGGGGGTTCCGGGTGGTCGAACGAGGGGCTCGTGAGCTGGCGGAGTTGGCCGAGGTGCGGGCGCTGATCGAGGTGCCGGTGGTGTTGCGGCTCGCGCGGAGCGTGCCGGTGGAGCGGTGGGCGGAGTTGCGGCCGGTGGCGGAGGCGACTGTGCGGGCCGCGTCGTCGGGGTGCCCGGCGACCTATGCGGAGGCCGATCGGACGTTTCACCGCGCGGTGCTGTTGCTGTCGGGGAACGAGCAACTGGTGCAGATCTCGGAGGACTTGCACCGGCGCTCGCAGTGGCCGTTGGTGGGCGGGTCCGCTGCCCGGGGGCGGGCGGACCTGATCGCGGACGCGGTGGAGCACACGGCGTTGCTGGACGCGTTGATCGCACGGGACCTGGATGTGGTGCGGGGGTTGGTGGGCGGGCATTTCGCCGGCGGGGCCTGATCCTGCGGTGGGGCGGGGGGCGGTTGTGGGGTGGGTGCGGGGTGCGGGGTGCGGGGTGCGGGGTGCGTGGGGGCGGGCGTGTTGCGCAGTTCCCCGCGCCCCGGGGTGCCTGCGGCGGCCTGCTTCGGCCCGGGGGGGGGGGGTGTATGGCGTGCGC